>CALPRQ020000006.1 GCA_943326015.2 Chitinophaga pinensis
ACCGTCGCGGCGCTGGTCTTGCTCTCGGCAGTGCCCAGGTTGTCCTTGAAGCTGGTCTTGACGGTGATCGCCTTGCCGACCTGCGCCTGCGTCAGCGTGAAGTTCGCACCGGTGGCGCCGGTGATGGCCACACCGTTGGCCAGCCACTGGTAGCTCACGCCCTTGGCAGGCACGCCGTCGGCATCCGATACCACGGCCGTCAAGGTCTTGCCTTGTTGCGCCGTGCCAGACACCGTCACCACGGCCGCATCGTTGACGTTGGCCACCTTGACCGTCGCGGCACTGGTCTTGCTCTCGGCAGTGCCCAGGTTGTCCTTGAAGCTGGTCTTGACGGTGATCGCCTTGCCGACCTGAGCCTGCGTCAGCGTGAAGTTCGCGCCGGTGGCGCCGGTGATGGCAACACCGTTGGCCAGCCACTGGTAGCTCACGCCCTTGGCAGGCACGCCGTCGGCATCCGACACCACGGCCTTCAAGGTCTGGCCCTGTTGCGCCGTGCCAGACACCGTCACCACGGCGGCGTCGTTGACGTTGGCCACCTTGGTCGTCGCGGCGCTGGACACGCTCTCGGCCGTGCCCTTCTTGTCGGTGTAGCTGGCCTTGACGGTGATGGCTTTGCCAACCTGCGCCTGCGCCAGCGTGAAGCTCGCGCCGGTCGCACCCTTGATGGCGACACCGTCAGCCAGCCACTGGTACGCCACCGTACCCAAGCCGTCGGCATCAGCCAAAGTGTTGGTCGCGGTCAGCTTCTGGCCTTGCTTGGCCGTGCCACTGATCTTCACGGTACCGGTAGGGGTTCTGTTTGCCATGGTGTTTTCTCCTGAAGATGACTTGTCTCATGGGCCGCAGTTCTGCCAGCGACGCATGAAGCGAAAATGATTGAAAGGTCAATGTCCTGTTCGGTGGTCCGTTTTCCCTGCCAATGCAGTCGGACGAACGAACGCTGAATGCTTAAATTTGAAATATCGGGCGGGCTATCGGTTGCAACATAGGCAAATCGATGGCGGTGGCAGCCAAGCCAGACGCTGCGAACAGCTGACCGACCGAATCTCGGTACTGACGGGCAATGACTGCAGCTAGACGATATTTCATTTAAATCATATTTTTGTAGCCGTAACAGGCAGCACAGGCTAGGTTACCGCTATTTCAATCATCTTTTTACCAGGAAAACATTTAATAACGGCAATCAGCTGATTTCATTCTACGTCATGTCCGGAACAGTACGCAAAGGGCGACGCACGATCAGGCGCGCGGCAGCGTGACGCCCTGCTGGCCCTGGTACTTGCCGCCGCGGTCCTTGTAGCTGGTTTCGCAGACGTCGTCGGCGTCGCTCTCGAAGAACAGCACCTGCGCGCAGCCTTCGCCTGCGTAGATCTTGGCCGGCAGCGGCGTGGTGTTGGAAAATTCCAACGTCACATAGCCTTCCCACTCGGGCTCGAAGGGCGTGACGTTGACGATGATGCCGCAGCGGGCATAGGTGCTCTTGCCCAGGCAGATCGTCAGCACGTTGCGCGGGATGCGGAAATACTCGACCGTGCGCGCCAGCGCGAAGCTGTTGGGCGGAATGATGCAGGAGTCGCCATGGAAATCGACGAAGCTTTTCTCGTCGAAGTTCTTCGGGTCCACCACCGTGCTGTGGATGTTGGTGAAGACCTTGAACTCGGGCGCGCAGCGGATGTCGTAGCCGTAGCTGCTGGTGCCGTAGCTGATGACCTTCTTGCCGTCGACCTGGCGCACCTGGCGCGGCTCGAAGGGCTCGATCATGCCATGCTGCTCGGCCATGCGCCTGATCCATTTGTCGCTCTTGATGCTCATGCAAAAACCCGCCTATCCACTTGATTGACCAGAGAGTACAGCCCCAGATCCGGAAAGCTGCCTCGAAAACCGCCCTGATGGGGCTTGCCGGACCGGCTGACGGCCACGTTCCCGAAGTCTAACTGGTCGTGTCGCGGCCCCGCATGACCGCGAGCGCAGCCGGAAAATCGAAGTCGCGGATGGCCCGCGCCACGACCTCGAAACGATCGCCGAGCCCGGCCCGCAGCCAGGCCTCCTCGGTTTCGAGCAGCGCCTCGCATTCGCTGTCGTCCTGCTCCAGCAGGCCGGTCAGCCGCTCGCGCAGTTGCTGCCAGCGCAGCGGATCGAACCGGACCGGCGCTGCCGCCACGGGCGGCGACAGGCGAGCGGCGATGGCGGCGATCAGCGCTGGCAGGCTCAGCTCGATCGCCTGCCGCAGCGGCTCAATCCGGACTGACGATTGGCGCTCGCGCAGCGCCAGTTCCAGCAGCTCGGCCGCATCGCGCAACGGCATGGCGCCGACCTGCGCCGCGACGCCCTTGACGGTGTGCGCCAGGCGCTCGGCCAGCGCCCAGTCGCCCGCATCGGTCGCGGCCGCGAGGCGTGCCGGCATGTCGGCCTGGTCGGCAACGAACTTGCGCAGCAGCCGGAGGTAGAGCGCCTCGCGGCCCTGCAACTGGCGCAAGCCTTGCGCGGCGTCGAGCCCGGCGATGCCTTCGAGCGACAGCGCAGCGGAACCTGGCGCCGTGGCCGGCAGGCCGACGCTGATCCCGGCCGTCTCGGCAGGTTCGACGGCCGGCGGCGCTCGGCGCGGCTTGACCCACTTGAGCAGCTTGGCCATGAGGTCATTCGGATCAATCGGCTTGGCGATATAGTCCTGCATGCCAGCCTCGAGGCAGCGCTCGCGGTCGCCCGCCATCGCGTTGGCCGTCATCGCCAGGATGGGCAGGTCGTCGAGCGCACCGAGCTGGCGGATCCCGCGCGTCGCGGTCAGCCCGTCCATCACCGGCATCTGCATGTCCATCAGCACGACATCGTAGGCCTGCCGCTGCACCCGCTCGAGCGCGACCGCGCCATCGGGCGCGATCTCGACTCGCAAGCCGAGTTCCTTGAGCAGCGCCTGGCCAACCTCCTGGTTGACCTCGTTGTCCTCGACCAGCAAGGCGCTGGCGCCACGCAGGGCGGAGACATCCAGAGCGGCAGCGCCACCCTCGGGTAGGCTGGGAGGAGCCGCCTGCCCGGCACCGAGCAGACGCATGACGGCGTCGAGCAGGGTCGAGGGCGTCACGGGCTTGACCAGCACATCGCTGATCCGGACATCGCTGGCGGCCTGCACGAGCTCGTCACGATCATAGGCCGTGACCATCAGCACCATCGGCTGCTGACGCAAGGGCAGCCGGGCCATCTCGCGCGCCACGGCCAGCCCGTCCATGTCGGGCATCTTCCAGTCCAGGAAAACGATGTCGTAAGGCTGCCCCGCCTGCTCGCAGCGCTCCAGTTCGGCCAGCGCGAGCAGCCCGGACTCCACAGCGCTGACGTCGAAGCCCATCGAACGCAGCATGCCGGCCTGCACCTCGCGCGCCGGCTCGTTGTCATCGACCACCAGCATGCGCCGGTCGCGCAGGCAGGGCTGCACCACAGTCCGCACTGACGCGCCACTGCCCAGTCCGAGCCGGGCTGTGAACCAGAATGTCGAACCCCGGCCCGGCACGCTGTCGACACCGATCTCGCCGCCCATGAGCTCGACCAGGCGCTTGGAAATCGCCAGCCCCAGGCCGGTGCCACCGTACTTGCGCGTGACCGAGCTGTCGGCCTGCCCGAAGCTCTGGAACAGCCGGGCTTGCTGCTCGGACGAGATGCCGATACCGGTGTCGCGGACCTCGAAGCGTAGCACCACATCGGCATCGTCGCGCTGCTGCTGCAGGATGCGCAGACTGACCGTGCCGCGCTCGGTGAACTTGACCGCATTGTTGACCAGGTTGATCATCACCTGACCGAGTCGCAGCGGGTCGCCGACCAGACAGCTCGGCACCTCGGGGGCGAGTTCCAGCACCAGTTCGAGCGATTTTTTCGCGGCGCGTTCGGCCTGCAGGTTGACGACGTTGGCAAGCACGGGTTCGAGCTCGAACTCGACCTGCTCCAGGCTCAGGCGGTCGGCCTCGATCTTGGAGAAGTCGAGGATGTCGTTGATCACGCCGAGCAGGTGCTGGCTGGAGGACTGGATCTTGTGCAGATGGTCGAGCTGCTGCGGCGTCAGCGGCGTCTTCTGCAGCAGGTAGGTCATGCCGATCACGGCATTCATCGGCGTGCGGATCTCGTGGCTCATGTTGGCCAGGAAATCGGCCTTGGCATGGGTGGCCTGCTCGGCGAGCTCCTTGGCGCGGCGCATCTCGTCGAGGGCCTCGCGCAAGGCGGCGGTCGTGGCCCCGAGCTCGGCGGTGCGCTCATCGACCAGCTGCTGCAAGTGCGCGCGGTAGCGTTCGAGCTCGGCCTGGGCCTGCTTGAGCTCGGTGATATCGGTCGAGATGCCGCACAGCGCGTAGATGCGGCCCTCGGCATCGCGCAGCGGCAGCTTGACCGAGTAGTAGAGCCGGCTGGCTCCGTCCAGGGTGACGGTGAACTCCTCGTCGGCCACGCGCTCGCCGCCCTCGATCACGCGACGGTCGGTCGCGCGCAAGGCCTGCGCAGTCACCGCATCGAAGAAGGCCTCGTCGCCACAGCCGATGATCGCGTCGGCCGGGCGCCCGAACAGGTTGGCCACCTTCTGGTTGACATAGCGATAGCGCAGCTGCGTATCCTTGATGAAGATGTAGCCATCGACGCTGTTGAGTATGGTGGCGAGCCTGTCCTCGCTGGCGCGCAGCTTGCCGGTCTGGCGCGCCACCGCGCGCCGCAGCCAGGCCATCGCGCCCAGCGCCAGCACCAGCAAGCCGGCGCTGCCGGCCAGGCTCCACCAGAGGTAGGGCGGAACCTGTGCCGGTGGCGGCGGCAGTCCCCAGCGCTTGAGCACCTCAAAATAGGGCGAGGACGGATCGCTCTGCCAGGGCTCCAGGTACTGGTCTATCGCCGCCAGCAGCTCGGCGTTGCGCCCCCGTCCGGTCGCGAAGAACAGGCGCGAAGGCAGGAACATGAGCGGCGTTTCCTGCAACTGGTAGGCTCGGGCGTTGCGGTCACCGAAATGGTGGTTGGCCGCGACGGCATCGAGCTCGCGGGACTGGACGCGGGCGAAGCCCTCGCGCAGCGAAGGCACCGCCACCAGCTCGGTTCGCAGCCCGAAGCCATCGAGCAGGGATTTCAGGTACTCCTGCTGCACCGAGCCGTCGAGCACCGCCACCCGCTTGCCCTGCAGGTCCATCATCGAGACGATGCCGGTGCCCTCGTGCCGGTACAGCTGCGACCAGCTGTTCAAGGCCGGCACGCGGTGGAAGTCGTAGAGGCGGGCGCGAGCCTCGTTGTAGGCGACATCGGGCATCAGGTCGAGGCCGCCTTCCTGCAGGGCCTGCAGGCAGTCGTCCCAGGCGCAGCGCACCGGGACCAGGGTCCAGTCCTCGCGCCGGGCAATCTCGTTGATCAGCTCGCCGAAGATGCCCGAGGGCCGGCCGTTCGCATCGGAAAAGATCTTGGGGTCGTTCTCGTAGACCCCGATACGAACCTCGCGCGCAGCCAGTGGGGCGCACGAAAGCCCCGACAGCGCGACCGCCAGCCAGACCTTGCGTGCAGTTCGGGTAAATGCAGGGATCGGACTCATGCGATGGACTTCTGTCTGGGGACTCGGTCGGCTTCGGGCGCAAGATCGTCATGCGCGGATTGCCACTATTGTCCATTATGGATTCGAGCCGGCGCGCCCGTGTCCCAAGACATATCCCAGGGTTATCCCTGTAGCATCCTGGGATACATGAGAGCAAGCGCCGCCGGCTGACCCCTGGCCCCCAGCGCCCGGCGCCTCATTCGTGGCGCAGTGCCTCGATCGGGTCCAGCCGCGCCGCGCGCCGGGCCGGGAAGTAGCCGAACAGCACGCCGATGCCGGCCGAGAACGCGAAAGCCAGCAGGTTGATGGCGGGCTGGAACACATAGGGCATGTCCATCACCCGCGCCAGGCCGAAGCTGGCCAGGCCGGCCAGCGCCATGCCGATCAGGCCGCCCAGGCTCGACAGCACCACCGCCTCGACCAGGAACTGCAGCAGCACCTCGCGCTCGAGCGCGCCGATCGCCAGCCGCAGCCCGATCTCGCGCGTGCGCTCGGTCACGCTGACCAGCATGATGTTCATGATGCCGATGCCACCGACCAGCAGGCTGACCGCAGCGACCGCGCCGAGCAGCGTGGTCATGATCCGGGTCGTGCCCGACAGGGTGTCGGCCAGCTGCTTGGTGTCGAGCACATTGAAGTTGTTGTCCTCGCCGTCCGCCAGCTTGCGCCGCTCGCGCAGCAGCTGGGTGATGCCGGCGCTGACGCGGGCCGGGTCGCTGGCCTCCTGCATCGAGACCAGCAGGGTCTGGACCCGGGTGTTGCCGGTCACGCGCCGCTGCAGCGTCCTGATCGGCAGCAGCACCAGGTCGTCCTGGTCGTTGCCGAAGGCGCCCTGCCCCTTCGACTGCAGCAGACCGACCACCTCGCAGGACATCTGCTTGACGCGCAGCGCCTCGCCGACGCCGCTGCGGCTGCCGTAGAGCTCGCGCCGCACCGTCTCGCCGATCAGGCAGACGGCGGCGCCCGCGCGCAGCTCGTCAGCGCTGAACTCGCGCCCGTCGCGCAGCTGCCAGTTGCCCGTGCTCAGCCAACCGTTGTGGCTGCCGATCACGCTGCTGCTCCAGTTGCGGCCGTTGGCGACCACCGTGGTGCTGGTGCGCGCCTCGGGCGCGACCGCGCGCACGCCGCCGATCTGGGTCGCGATGGCCTCGGCGTCGGCCTCTCGGAAGGACGGCGCGAAGGCGCCACCGGCGCCGGGACCGCCCATCAGGCGCTGGCCCGGGCGCACCTGCAGCAGGTTGCTGCCCAGGCCGGCGATCTGGTTCTGGATCGACAGCGTGGCGCCCTGGCCCAGCGTGACCATGGTGATGACGGCGGCGACGCCGATCACGATGCCGAGCACGGTCAGGAAGCTGCGCAGCAGGTTGCGCCGGATCGAGCGCCAGGCCAGCACGAGCGTGGTGAAGAACATCAGTGCGCCCCCGTGGCGGCCGCTGCGACCCGCGCTGGCGGCAGGCCGACCCGATCCGGGTTCGGACGATCGCTTTCGACCCGGCCATCGACAAAGCGCACGATCCGCCCGGCGTAGGCCGCGATGTCGGCCTCATGCGTGACCATCAGCACCGTGATGCCTTGCTCCAGGTTGAGGCGCTGGATCAGCTCCATGATCTCGTGGCCGCGCTGGCTGTCGAGGTTGCCGGTCGGCTCGTCGGCCAGCAGCACCTGCGGCTGCGTGACGATGGCGCGCGCGATCGCGACCCGCTGCTGCTGGCCGCCCGAGAGCTCGGCTGGCGTGTGGTGGGCCCAGGGCAGCAGGCCGACCTGCTCCAGCGCCCGCTGCGCGGCGGCACGGCGGGCAACGGCCGGCTCGCCACGGTAGACCAGCGGCAGCTCGACGTTTTCCAGCGCGGAAGTGCGCGCCAGCAGGTTGAAGCCCTGGAACACGAAGCCGAAGTAGCGCCGCCGCAGCCGCGCGCGTTCGTCACGCGCCAGCGACTGGACCTCGACGCCGCGGAACCAGTAGCGGCCGCTGCCGGGCTGGTCCAGCCCGCCCAGGATGTTCATCGTGGTCGACTTGCCCGATCCACTGGGGCCCATGATGGCGACGAATTCACCGGCCTGGATGTCGAGATCGACCCCCTTCAGGGCCTGGAATGCCGTCTCGCCCGAGCCGTAGGTCTTGCCGATGCCACGCAGGCGGATCAGCGGCACGCCCGCGTCAGCTATTTCAGCTGTCGGGGTCAAGGCTTGCTCCCGGCGCTGCGCTGGTCGGTGATGACCCGATCGCCTTCCTTGATTTCACCCTCGACGACCTCGGTCATGCGCCCGTCGCTGATGCCGGTGCTGACCGCCACCGCGACCAGCTGGCCCTCGCGCAATACCCAGACCTTCTTGGCGCCGGCCTTGCTGTCGGCGCGCGCGGTCTTGCGCGCGCCAGCGGGCGGGCGCGGCATCATCATGGACAGCACGCTGCCGCCCTGGGCCTGGCCGTTGACCGGCGTGAAGCGCAGCGCGGGGTTGGGCACCAGCAGCACGCCCCGGCGCTCGGTTGCGACGATGTTGGCGCTGGCGGTCATGCCCGGGCGCAGGCTCAGGTCCTGGTTATCGACCTCGAGGTAGGTGGTGTAGGTCACGACGTTGTCGGTCTTGGTCGGACCGAAGGCCACCCGGGTGACTTCGGCTGGGTACTGGCGCGTGGGGTAGGCACCGACGCTGAAGCGCGCCTTCTGGCCGATCTGGACCGCGCCGACATCGGCCTCGTCCACGCTGACCTCGACCCGCATGCGGCGCAGGTCCTCGGCGATCGTCATCAGCGTGACCGCCTGCAGCGAAGCCGCCACCGCGTTGCCAGGCTCGACCGAGCGTGACAGCACCACGCCGTCGATCGGCGAGCGGATCGAGGCTTTCGAGAGGTTGGTCTCGTCGGTCGCCAGGGTGGCGCGGGCCTGCACGATGCCGGCGCGCGCGCTGTCCTCGCTGGCGCGCGCCCGCTCCAGCGCGGCGCGGCCGGCATCGAGCTCGGCCGCCGACGGCACCTTGCCGCCCGACAGGCGCGCGACCTCCTCCAGCCGGGCCAGGCTGGCCTGCGATTCCTTGAGCGTGGCGGTGGCCAGCGCGAGCTGGGCCTGGGCCGCCGCCAGCGCGGCGCGCGAGCGGCTGACCTGATCCGACAGCTTGGCGGTGTCGAGCTCGACCAGCAGCTGGCCTTGCTTCACCTTGTCGTTGACATCGACCGAGACGCGCCGCACGGTGCCCGACAGCTCGCTGCCGATGTTGACCGAACGCGTCGGCTGCACCGTGCCGTTGGCCGAAACCGTCAGCGTGAGGTCGCCGCGCCCGACCGGCTCGGTCACATAGGCCGGCTGCGCCTGTCGCGCCTGGCGCCCCGACCAGTAATAGAAGCCCGCCGCCAGCGCGAGCAGGACCAGCGCGAGCCCCCACCAGAGCGGACGGCGCCAGCCGCGCTTCGGGCGGTCGGCCCCCAGCAGTTGCGCGACGGCGTCAGAGGCAGGTTGAACGGTGGCGTCGGTTTTGGTCATGAGGGATCAGGGATTGGGGGCGACATCGGGCGTCCAGCCGCCGCCCAGCGCCAGGTACAGGCGCACATGGTCGGCGCTGAGCGCGGCGCGGGTGACTTCGAGCTCGCTCTGCGCCGACAGCAGGGTGCGCTGGGTATCGAGCACGGTGCGGAAGTCGATCAGACCGCTGGCGTAGCGCTGGCGTGCCAGCAGTTCGGCGTTGGCCGCGGCCTCGGCGGCAGCCTGCAGGCGAGCCAGCCGCTCGCGGTCGCCCGCCAGCGCGGCGAGCGCGTCCTCGACCTGCTGCAAGGCGCCCAGCACGGCGGCCTCGTAGCCGATGCGCGACTGCTCCAGCGCCGCCTGCTGGGCGCGTAGCTGCGCCCGCGCCGCGCCGCCGTCGAACAGCGAGGCGCTCAGGCTCGCCAGCAGAGTGCGCGTGAGCGAGGTCAGCTCGAACAGATCGGACGGCCGGGACGCGGCTAGCCCGAGCGAGCCGGCAAGCCGGAAGCTGGGCCAGCGCGCCGCATCGGCCTGCTCGACCCGCGCCAGCGCCGCCAGCACGCGCTGTTCGGCCACGCGCAGATCGGCACGCTGGCGCAGCGTCTCGGCCGGGAAGGACAGGACCAGCTCCACCGGGGGCAGCGGCACCGGCTGGGCGGAATCGAGCAGCGGCTGCGTGGCCGTCGGCGGGCGACCGCCGAGCAGGGCCAGCGCATGCGCGGTCTGGCTCAGGCTGGTGCGCAGCGCCGGAATCTGGGCCCGGGTCTGCTCGGCCGCGGCGCGCGCCTGCTCCAGGTCGAGCGAGGACGCCAGCCCGGCCTGCACCCGCCAGTCGGTGATCTGCAAGGTGTCTTGCTGGGCCGCCAGGTTGGCGCGCGCGATCGCGAGCCGCGCCTGCAGGCCGCGCAAGTCGATATAGCTCAACGCGACCTCGGCCGCCAGGTCCACCCGCGCCTGTTCCAGACTGTAGCGCGCGGCCTGCAGCTCGGCTTCGCCAGCAGCGACCACGCCGCGCTGGCGCCCTGCCAGGTCGGGGTCCCAGGCCGCGTCGAGGCCGGCGCTCCAGCCGTTGCCCGCCTGCCCCTCACCCACGCGGCGGCGCTGCACCGCAGCACTCGCACCGACTTCGGGCCAGCGCCCGGCCTGCGCCACATCGCGCAACGCGCGCGCCTGCTCGACGGCGGCCAGCGCGCTGCGCACGCTGGTGCCGGCCTGCAGGGCCTGCTCGACCTGGGCCATCAGCTCGCTGTCGCCAAAGCCGCGCCACCAGAGCGCGAGCTCGGTCGGGCCTGGCTCGGGCCTGGACCGGCCGGCATCGAGCGCCAGCATTTCCGCCAACGCTTGCGACCACTGCAGCGGCAGCAAGACCGCAGACGCAGTGGCAGCATCGGTATCGCCCCGCGCGGCCAGTACCGGCTCGGCGCTGGCCCATCCAACTGCCAGTGCGATCGCGACTCCGACCAGTGCCCGGCCGGCATGACCCGTCGGGCGGAACTGGCGGACCGACGCTGTCATCGGATCAAGGGGAGTTCGGGTTTGCATCGATGATCAGGATATTGCTGCACTGCATCGTAACGCCAGCGCGCATCGCCCGTGGAGCGGACCAGGGCGTAGCCCCGCACCGGCCAGGCAATTGCCGGTGGCTCGGGCGGCATCCAGGCACCGACGGCCGAACGCGCCAGGGTCAGGTGCGGCCGATAGGGTCTGGCATCGGGCACCAGGCCCAGGCGCTGCAAGGCCTGCCCGAGCGCCACGTGCAGCCGCAGCAGCGGGGGCGGAACCGGGTCGCAGGTCAGCACCGCGATGCCGCGCCAGAGTTCAGCCCGGCCCAGCGTCAGTTCGAAGGGCTCGAAATCGACCGCCAGGCCGGCGCGCAGCTCGGCCAGCCGTTCGGATGGCAAGCTGCCCAGGAAATGCAGGGTCAGGTGCCAGTCGGCTTCGTCATAGCGGCGGGCGACGTCGGGCCAGCCCCAGCGCAGGGCTTGCTCGTGCAAGGCGGCGCGCACGGCGGCATCGGGCCAGAGGGCCAGAAACAGGCGCGGGCCAGGCTGCGGCATGGGCGGCGCGCTTCAGTTCACCGCCGCGCTGCCGGCCGGCAGGCGCGCGAGCTCGCGCCGCTTCATCGCCAGGTAGTCGTCGCGGTCGAGTTCGTGCAACTGCCGTGGGTGGCGCTCGGTCGCATCGAACCAGGCCTGCAGGCGTCGCTCGGGCCGCTGCGCCGCCGGCAAGTCCAGTGCATCGAGATAGGCCATGACCGCCAGGTAGTAGCGCACCGTGTTGCGCTCGACCGCGCCGCGCAGGCCTTCGACATGAATCGGGCTGCCGTCGGCGGCGCGACCGACAATGCTGAAACCCACCTTGTCGCGGCCCAGCGTCGCCAGATAGCCCTGCAGCGCCAGCCGCGCCGTCAGCCCGTAGCGGTAGGAATAGTTCAGGCGCAGGAAGCTGCCACCCGCGGGCAGCGCCGCCAGCTCAAGCGCGATCCGGAAGTCGCGCGTGCCCAGCGGCCCTTCGGCGGCATCGAGCCGCAAGGCCAGGTAGTCGGGCTGGCTGACCAGGATGCGATAGCTCAGACCCAGGGCAAAGGCGTCGGCCACCGGCTGGTCATGCTTGCGCCCGATGGCGATCTCCAGGCGCCGGTCCGCGCCCGTCCCCAGCGCCAGGCAATGCTTGACGTTGAGGTGCAGCATCAGGATGTCGCACCAGGCCTGGTGCGATTGCAGCGCCGCCGCCGCGACCGCGAACGGCTGCGCGATGACGGCATGGATTTCGCCACTCAGTCGGTCCCCTTGCTGCACCGATTCGAGCACCATGGGTCGGCCGAAAGCGTTGTTGGCCAGCGCCGCTCGGAGCTCTGACTGGCGGGCGCGCAGGGCGGCGGCATCCTGTGCCCGGGCTGGCTGGCTCAAGCCCGTTACCGCCAAGGCCAGCGCGAGCAGAACCGGCAGGCAGGCGGCCAGCCTCAGAGGCATGCCGACACCCCAGCGCGCAGATGTTCCTGCTCGATGCGGTTGCGCTGTGCTGTTGAAGCAGGACATGACCTCCTCCCGGATAAGGCTCAAGCTCATTCTAGGCCGGGGCAAGGCCTCGCGTGCCGATAACATCGGTGTCTGTCGATGAAGCCCAAACCCCATTCCACCCTGCCTTTTTCCAGCCTGGCCGCACTCGGACGCGGGCTGCTGCTGGCCGCTGGCGTCGCGCTGCTGGCCGGCAGCGCATCCGCCTTGTTCCTGCACGCGCTCGACTGGGCCACAGCGACGCGCCTGGCCAGCCCCTGGCTGCTGGCCGGCCTGCCGCTGGCGGGTTTCGCGGTCGGCTGGGTCTACCTCAAGCTGGGCGGCAGATCGGATGGCGGCAACAACCTGCTGATCGACGAGATCCACCAGCCGCGCCAGGCCTTGCCGCTGCGCATGGCGCCGCTGGTACTCGCCGCCACCGTCGTCTCACACCTGTTCGGCGCCTCGGTCGGGCGCGAGGGCACCGCGGTGCAGATGGGCGGCGCGCTGGCCGACCAGATTGCGCGCGCCTTGCGGCTGGCGCGCGAGGACCGCCCCGTGCTGCTGATGTGCGGCATCGCGGCCGGCTTCGGCTCGGTGTTCGGCACCCCGCTGGCCGGTGCGGTGTTCGCGCTCGAGGTGCTCGCGGTCGGTCGCCTGCATCATGCGGTGCTGCTGCCCTGCCTGGTCGCGGCCCTGCTGGCCGATCGGGTCGCGCTGTCCTGGGGGGTGACGCATTCGCACTACGCGGTCGCGCCGTTCGGATCGCTGTCGCTGCTTCAGCTCGCTGCGCTGCTGCTGGCCGGTGTGCTGTTCGGTCTGGTGGCGCGACTGTTCGCGGGCGCCAGCCACGCGCTGGCCGACCAGTTCAAGCGCCGCATCGCCTGGCCGCCGCTGCGCCCGCTGCTGGGCGGCGGCGTGATCGCTGCGCTGGCCTGGGGCCTGGGCGGCGAGCGCTACCTCGGCCTGGGCCTGCCGGTGATCCAGCAGGCCTTCGAGCAGCCGCTGCCAGCCTGGGACTTCGCGGGCAAGCTCGCGTTCACGGTGGCGTCGATAGGCTCGGGCTTCAAGGGCGGCGAGGTCACGCCGCTGTTCTTCATCGGCGCGACGCTGGGCAACGCGCTGGCGCCGCTGCTGCAACTGCCCTTCGACCTGCTGGCCGCGGTCGGCCTGGTGGCGGTGTTCGCGGGCGCAGCCAACACGCCGCTGGCCTGCACGCTGATGGCGGTCGAGCTGTTCGGCGCCGCGCTCGGCATGCCGGCCGCGCTGGGCTGCGCAGCGAGCTACCTCTGCTCGGGCCCGCTGGGCATCTACAAGGCGCAACGGCCCGGCGCGGGCAAGGTCGCCAAGCCACCGCCGCCCACGACCTGAAAAGAAATGGCCGCAGTCGAAGCGGTGCTGCTCAGCACGTGGCGCTTGCAAAAGCCAGGCACAAGCCCCATCTGCAACGCGGGATTGGAACTTTCCTGTTAGCACTCGATCCAACAGAGTGCTAACATTGGGACATCCCCACAAGGGAAGGAGGAAGCCATTACATGACCGCCATCGCCACCACCCACGCCCTGGCCCAACCCGCAAGCAGCTGGGGCAAGAGTTCCCTGACCCTGCCACCGCTGGGCAATCTGGATGCGTACATCAGCGCGGTCAACCGGCTTCCCCTGCTGTCGGCCGACGAGGAACGCGACTACGCGCGCCGCCTGCGCCAAGACAACGACCTCGAAGCCGCGGGCAAGCTGGTGATGTCGCACCTGCGGCTGGTGGTGTCGGTCTCGCGCCAGTATCTGGGCTACGGCCTGCCGCATGGCGACCTGATCCAGGAAGGCAACGTCGGCCTGATGAAGGCGGTCAAGCGCTACGACCCCGAGCAAGGCGTGCGCCTGGTCAGCTACGCGCTGCACTGGATCAAGGCCGAGATCCACGAATACATCCTGAAGAACTGGCGCATGGTCAAGGTCGCCACGACCAAGGCGCAGCGCAAGCTGTTCTTCAACCTGCGCTCGATGAAGCAGGGCTTCAAGGCCGATGCGGTCGATGCCGACACCCACCGCGAACGCCTGAGCGAGCACGAGATCGACATCGTCGCACAGGAACTCAAGGTCAAGCGCGAGGAAGTCATCGAGATGGAGACCCGGATGGCCGGCGGCGACATGCTGCTCGACCCGAGCCCGGGCCAGGACGGCGAAGAAGCCTACGGCCCGATTGCCTGGCTGGCCGATGCCCGCCACGAGCCGACCGCGGTGATCGAGGCGACCCAGCGCGACCTGCTGGCCAGCGAAGGCATCAGCGAGGCGCTGGAGGCGCTCGACCCACGCTCGCGCCGCATCGTCGCCGAGCGCTGGCTCAAGGTCAACGACGACGGCTCGGGCGGCATGACGCTGCATGAGCTGGCAGCCGAATACGGCGTCAGCGCCGAGCGCATCCGCCAGATCGAGGTCGCGGCGATGAAGAAGATGCGCAAGACGCTCGAAGCCTACGCCTGAGGCTGGCCGCAACGCCAGCGCGCAGACAGCCCTGACCTGTTCGTCTGCTTCACGGGCCCAGTCATCAGATTGCGACCGAAACCGACCGCAATGCTGGCACTGATCCGGCACGTTCTGCTCAGGCGCGCAGCGCGTCCGCGTGGTGGCTGAAGTGGTCGGCCAGAAAGCTGGCGATGAAGTAGTAGCTGTGGTCGTAGCCCGGCTGGCGCCGCAGCGTCAGCGGATGGCCGGCGCGCTGGCAGGCGGCTTCGAGCAGTTCAGGGCGCAACTGGCTGGCCAGGAATTCGTCTGCCTCGCCCTGGTCCACCAGCAGCGGCAAACGCTCCGGCGCGTTGGCGATCAGCGCCACCGTGTCCCAGTCCTGCCAGCTGCTGCGGTCTTCACCCAGATAGGCGGCCAGCGCCTTCTGGCCCCAGGGCACCTGACTGGGCGCCACGATGGGCGAGAAGGCCGAGACGCTGCGGTAGCGGCCCGGATGCCGCAGCGCCGTGACCAGCGCGCCATGTCCGCCCATCGAATGGCCGGAGATGCCGCGTGCATCGCTCGCGGGGAAATGCGACTCGATCAGCGCGGGCAACTCGTCGGCCACATAGTCCTGCATCCTGAAATGCGACGCCCAGGGCGCTTGCGTGGCATTGACGTAGAAGCCCGCACCCTGGCCCAGGTCGTAGGCCGGGTCGTTGGCGACCGCTTCGCCGCGCGGGCTGGTGTCGGGGGCGACGACGATCAGCTGGTGCCGCGCCGCGTGCTGCTGCGCGCCGGCCTTGGTGATGAAGTTCTGCTCGCTGCAGGTCAGGCCCGAGAGCCAGTACAGCACCGGACAGGGCTGGCCGGCGAGCGCGGCGGGCGGCAGGTAGACCGCCAACCGCATCGCGCAGCCCAGGGTGGCTGAGGCATGCTGCCACACCTCCTGACGCCCGCCGAAGCTGGCGTGCTGTTCGATGCGCTCCATGGCGGCGTTCACCCGTAGTGGACCACCGAGCGGATCGACTTGCCCTCGTGCATCAGCTCGAACGCCTGGTTGATGTCGGTCAGCGGCATGGTATGGGTGACGAAGGGCTCAAGCTGGATGCGGCCGGCCATCGCGTCCTCCACCATGCCGGGCAGTTGCGTGCGGCCCTTGACGCCGCCAAAGGCCGAGCCCAGCCACTTGCGGCCGGTCACGAGCTGGAACGGACGGGTGGAGATTTCCTTGCCGGCACCGGCCACGCCGATGATGACCGACTGGCCCCAGCCGCGGTGCGCGCATTCCAGCGCGGCGCGCATCACATCCACGTTGCCGATGCACTCGAAGCTGTGGTCCACGCCCCAGCCCGTCATCTCGACAATGACCTGCTGGATCGGCTGGTCAAAGTCCTTGGGGTTGACGCAGTCGGTGGCCCCGAAGGTGCGCGCCAGATCGAACTTGCCCGGGTTGGTGTCGATCGCGATGATGCGCCCGGCCTTGGCCAACTGGGCGCCCTGGATCACGGCCAGGCCGATGCCACCCAGGCCGAACACGGCCACCGTGTCGCCCTCCTGCACCTTGGCGGTGTTCTTGACCGCGCCCAGGCCGGTGGTCACGCCGCAGCCCAGCAGGCAGACCTGCTCCGGGTTGGCGTCGGGATTGACCTTGGCCAGCGACACCTCGGCCACCACGGTGTACTCGCTGAAGGTCGAGCAACCCATGTAGTGGTAGATCGGCTGGCCGTTATACGAGAAGCGCGTGGTGCCGTCGGGCATCACGCCCTTGCCCTGGGTGGCGCGCACGGCCACGCACAGATTGGTCTTGCCGCTCTTGCAGAACAGGCACTCGCCGCACTCGGCGGTGTAGAGCGGGATCACATGGTCGCCCGGCTTGACGCTGGTGACGCCTTCGCCCACTTCGACCACGATGCCCGCGCCTTCATGCCCCAGCACGGCCGGGAAGATGCCTTCGGGATCGTCGCCCGAGAGCGTGAAGGCGTCGGTGTGACAGACGCCGGTATGCGTGATCCTGACCAGCACTTCGCCCTTCCGGGGTGGCGCCACGTCGATCTCGACGATCTGCAGGGGTTCTCCAGCCTTGAAGGCCACGGCGGCACGGGATTTCATGAACGGTCTCCGAAAAGGGCGGGGTTGAGGAATGTATCAGGCGCGCTGCGCGGTGCCGCCCGAATGGGCCAGCTTGAACACATCGACCAGCTCCTCCAGATGCGCGGCCTGGTCCTGCAGCGACTGCGCCGCCGCCGAGGCCTGCTCGACCATCGCGGCGTTCTGGTGGGTCACATCGTTGAGCTCGGACATCACGCCATTGATGCGCTCGATGCCGGTGGTCTGCTCCGCACTGGCCGTGACGATGCTGCCCATGATGTCGGTGACCTGATGGATGCTCGCCACGATGTCGTTCATCGTGCTGCCCGCCTGATGCACCAGGGTGCGACCCGCGCCCACCTGATCGACCGAGGCGTCGATCAGCTGCTTGATCTCCTTGGCGGCGGTGGCCGAGCGCTGCGCCAGGCTACGCACCTCGGAGGCGACGACGGCAAAGCCACGCCCCTGCTCGCCGGCGCGGGCCGCCTCCACCGCGGCATTCAGCGCCAGGATGTTGGTCTGGAAGGCGATCGAGTCGATCACCCCGATGATGTCGACAATGCGGCTCGAAGCGACATTGATCGCCTCCATCTTGTCCACCGCCTCCGACACCACCGCACCGCCCCTGAGCGCCACCTCGGAAGCCGCCTGCACGAGCTGGTTGGCCTGGCGGGCGCTGTCGGCGTTCTGGTTGACCATCGAGGTCAGCTCCCGCATGGAAACGGCGGTCTGATCGAGCGCGCCGGCCTGCGCCTCGGTGCGTTCAGACAGATCGGCATTGCCGCTGGCGATCTCGCTGGCGGCCTGGTAAATCGTGTCGGTGCCGGTGCGCACCTGCCCCACGACCCTGACCAGGCTGTCGTTCATGTCCTTGAGCGACTGCTGCAGCTCGCCGATCTCGTTCTGCGAATCGACCGTGATCGATTGCGTCAGATCGCCGCCGGCGATGCCCTTGGCGACCTCGACCCCCTGTGCCAGCGGCCGCGTCACGACCCGCTGGATGAAAGGATAGATCAGCATCAGCACCGGAATGCTCGTGATGATGGCCATCAGGATGGACTTGAAGCGCTGGTCGGCCAGTTCGGCATTGACCTTTTCCAGCGACACCTTCATGCCAACCACACCCAGCACCGTGTTCTCCGGCACCTGGTGGCATTGCATGCAGTTCTTGCCCAGGTAGTTGGGCTTGGCCAAGGCGGGACGGATCGCTCGCAGGTACTCGCCCTGGGCATCGGTCTCGACCTGGACCAGCGGCTGACCGTTCTTCAGCACCCATTGCTCGGCGGCATCGGGCTGGTGGTCATCCTTGTCGTTGCCAGGACCGAAGGCCTGGATCACGCTGTCGCCGCGCAGCACCCGCACATCGCGGATGGTGCCAAGCTGCTTGATCTGGTCGAGGAACACATCGCGCTGCGCCACCGTGCCGGTCACCATCATGCCGGTCAGGCCAGCCATGGTGGCGCTGTGCATGCTCAACGAATAGTCCTCGGCCTGCTTGAGGGCGGCCTCGCGGTAGGCATAGCCTTGCCAGGCAACCACTCCCGACCAGACAACAACCAGAGCTGCCGCGATCGTCAGCAGCAACTGCACCCAGATTCTGTATTTTGCCCCGCGCATTTCTTATTTCCTAGAGACCAAATGGTCATTCTAAGAAATTCTGGCGGGCCTGCCTTTTTTTGTCAGCTCTCGCGACGCAGCGCCGGGAACAGCACCACGTCGCGAATGCTCGGGCTGTCGGTCAGCAGCATGATCAGGCGGTCGATGCCGATGCCGCAGCCGCCGGCCGGCGGCATGCCGTGTTCCAGCGCGCGCACGAAGTCGTGGTCGAAGAACATCGCCTCGTCGTCGCCGGCGTCCTTGTTCGAGACCTGGGCGTGGAAGCGGGCGGCCTGGTCCTCGGCGTCGTTGAGCTCGGAGAAGCCGTTACCGACCTCGCGCCCGGTGATGTAGAGCTCGAAGCGCTCGGTCACGCTCGGATCATTATCGCTGGCGCGCGCCAGCGGCGAGATCTCGGTCGGGTGGTTGCAGATGAAGGTCGGGTTCCAGAGCTTGTCCTCGACCGTCTCCTCGAAGTACATCACCTGCAGACCAGCCAGGCTGCGGCTGTCCAGACGGTTCTTGACCGGGTCCATGCCGAGCTTGCGCAACTGCGCGATCAGCCAGTCACGGTCGTCCACGCTGTCGCCAGCCTCGGTGTGCTTGAGAATGGCCTCGCGGATCGTCAGGCGCTCGAACGGCGCCTCCAGATCCACATCCTGGCCCTGGTAGCTGAGCTTGCCGGTGCCGCAGACGCGGTTCGCGGCATGGCGGATCAGTTGCTCGGTGAACACCATCAGGTCGAGGTAGTTCCAGTAGCCCGCGTAGAACTCCATCATGGTGAACTCGGGGTTGTGACGGACGCTGATGCCTTCGTTGCGGAAGTTGCGGTTGATCTCGAACACGCGCTCGAAACCGCCGACCAGCAGCCGCTTGAGGTACAGCTCGGGCGCGATGCGCAGGAACATGTCCTGCTCCAGCGCGTTGTGGTGGGTGGTGAAGGGACGTGCGTTGGCACCACCGGGAATCGGGTGCAGCATCGGCGTCTCGACTTCCAGGAATTCGTGCTGCACCATGAACTCGCGGATGCTGGTGACAGCCAGGCTGCGCGCCATGAAGCGCTTGCGTGCCTGCTCATCCATCATCAGGTCGACGTAGCGCTGGCGGTACTTCATCTCCTGGTCCTGTATGCCGTGGAACTTGTCGGGCATCGGGCGCAGGCTCTTGGTCAGCATGCGGACGCGGCTGGCCTTGATGGTGAGCTCGCCGGTGCGGGTCTTGAACAGCTCGCCCTCGATCGCGATGATGTCGCCCAGGTCCCAGTGCTTGAAGGCGGCGTGGACGGCTTCGCCCACGCCCTCGTTGTTGATGTAGGCCTGGATGCGGCCGCCGGTCGGGCCGAAGGACGAATCCTGCACCGCCGCGAAGCTGGCCTTGCCCATCACGCGCTTGAGCATCATGCGGCCGGCGACCGAGACGCGTACCTTCATCGGTTCGAGCATCTCGTTGCTCATGTGGCCATATTCGGCCAGCAACTGCTCGGCGCGATGCTGCGGCTTGAAGTCGTTCGGGAAGGCCGTGCCCTGGCCGGCGGCTTGCGCCTCGCGCAGGCCTTTGAGCTTCTCGCGGCGCTCGGTGATCAGCTGGTTGTGGTCTTCGGCCGGGTGGGCGTGGTGTTCTTGCGTCATGGGGCTAGGGTGGGTTGCGGGGTGCGCGGCCTGCGCACAAACCCCCTATTCTAATTTTTCGCGCGCCTGACGGTTCAGTTCTTCGAGCTCGCGCAGCTTGACGGCGATCTTGATCTCCAGCCCGCGCTCGACCGGACGGTAGAAGCCGGGACTGACCATGCCGTCGGGCAGGTAGCTCTCGCCCGCAGCGAAGCCACCCGCCTCGTCGTGCGCGTAGCGGTAGCCGCGGCCGTAGTCGAGCTGCTTCACCAGCTTCGTCGGCGCATTGCGCAGGTGCAGCGGCACCGCCCGCGTGCCGTCCTGCTTCACGAAGGCCTTGGCCGCGTTGAACGCTTGGTAAACCGCGTTGCTCTTGGCCGCCACCGCCAGGTAGACCAGTGCCTCGGCCAGCGCGAGCTCGCCCTCGGGCGATCCGAGGCGCTGGTAGACCTCGGCCGCGTCCAGGCAGAGGCGCAGCGCGCGCGGGTCGGCCAGGCCGATGTCCTCGCTCGCCATCCGGACCATGCGCCGCGCCAGGTAGCGCGGATCGGCGCCGCCGTCAAGCATGCGCGCGAACCAGTACAGCGCCGCATCGGGGTCGGAGCCGCGCACGCTCTTGTGCAGCGCCGACATCTGATCGTAGAACTGCTCGCCACCCTTGTCATAGCGGCGCATGCGCTCGCCCAGCACCTTGAGCAGCCAGGCATCAGTGATTTCACCGAGCTGCTGCGCCTGCGCGGTGACTGACAGCGTCTCCAGCGTGTTGAGCAGCCGGCGCGCGTCGCCGTCGGCATAGGCCAGCAGCCGCTGCAACGCGGCCGCCTCTATCGTCGGCACCGCGCCGATCGCCTGCGCCCGCTGCACCAATTGCGCCAGATCGTCCTCGGACAGCGGCTGCAACACATAGACCGCCGCGCGCGACAGCAGCGCCGAATTGACCTCGAAGCTCGGGTTCTCGGTCGTCGCGCCGACGAAGGTGAACAGGCCGCTTTCGACATGCGGCAGGAAGGCGTCCTGCTGGCTCTTGTTGAAGCGGTGCACCTCGTCAACGAAGACGATGGTCGCCTGCGGCTGCAGGCCGTCCCTGGCATGTTCGGCCCGCTCGACCGCCTCGCGGATGTCCTTGACGCCGCCGAGCACCGCGCTGATGGCGATGAACTGCGCGTCGAAGGCCTGCGCCATCAGGCGCGCGATCGTGGTCTTGCCGACCCCGGGCGGCCCCCAGAGGATGCAGCTGTGCGGGCGGCCCGATTCGAAGGCGATGCGCAGCGGCATGCCGGGACCCAGCAAATGCTGCTGGCCGATGACTTCGCCGAGGCTGTGCGGGCGCAGCTGCTCGGCCAGAGGGACATGGGACTTGTTCACGGTCTCGATTATCCGGTGGTCGGGGTCCTGCAGGCGATGAATGCGGCGCCTCGCACTTCGCTCCAGAAAATATTGTCAAATTCACCCCATCCCATTAGGATGCACCGAAGACATTTCATTTTCATCAGAACTCGATGGTTTGCCGCATAGGCCGGCCATCGGATCACAGGACCATGGAGAAGCATCGATGCACGCACTACACAAGACCCGAACCCCGAGCGACAGCGACAAGAAAGGAGGACGGACCAAGATTTTCGCTGCCGTCAGCCTCTCGTTGCTGTGCGTCGGCGCGCTGGCCCAGGCCCCCGCGCTGCAGGCCTACGGTGCCGACCCGACCCAGACCTCGGTTTCGGGCCTGTCCTCCGGCGCCTACATGGCGGTGCAGTTGCAGGTGGCCTACTCGAAGGACATCATCGGTGCCGGCGTGATCGCTGGCGGGCCTTACTACTGCGCGGCCAACAACGTCGCCTATGCCGGCATCTGCATGGGCCAGGTGCCCTTCTTCCCGCCCAACCCGGCCATCATGGCGGGCTTTGCCAAGGACTTTGCGCGCGCGCGCAAGATCGATCCGCTCAGCCATCTCGCGGGTGACCGCATCTATGTGTTCAGCGGTACCCAGGACACGGTGCAGCGCCAGCCGGCGGTGGACGCCACGGTCTCGTTCTTCCAGCAGGTGGGGGTCAAGCCCGAGCAGCTCAAGTACGTGAACGACCTGCCGGCGGGTCACGCCGTGATCACGCCGAAACAGGGCAACGACTGCGCGGCCAACGAGAGCCCCTACATCAGCCACTGCGAGATCGGCCAGCAGGGCTACGACCAGGCCGGTGCCATCCTGCAGCATATCTACGGT
This sequence comes from Chitinophaga pinensis, assembly GCA_943326015.2. Lineage (GTDB taxonomy): Bacteria > Pseudomonadota > Gammaproteobacteria > Burkholderiales > Burkholderiaceae_C > Malikia. Next base: position 21,944 of record CALPRQ020000006.1, read on the forward strand.
CCCCTCAGCCCCCCCACCGATCAGTCTGGAGGCCAGGTCATCGCCTTCGACCAGCGCGCCTACGCCACCAGCAGCACGAGCATGGCCGATACCGGCTACCTCTACGTGCCACAGAGCTGCACCGAGAAGGGTTCGAACTGCAAGGTGCATGTCGCGCTGCACGGCTGCGTGCAATCGACCGAATCGGTCGGCGACAAGTTCTACACCGAAACCGGTTACAACCGCTGGGCCGACGGCAACCGGATGCTGGTGCTCTATCCGCAGGTCAACAAGTCCGCCTTCAAGCCTTACAACCCCAAGGGCTGCTGGGACTGGTGGGGCTACACCGGTGGCGACTACGCGCAGAAATCCGGCCCGCAGCTCAAGGCCATCATGGCGATGACGCGCCGGCTCGCTCAAGCCCGTTGACAGCGGCATGGAAGTCGACCGCCAGCGGCTCGGAAAGGCCGTCGCGCGCGGCCTGATCAACGCCGAGCAAGCCGACCGCCTGTGGGCCTTCCTGTCCGAGCAGGCACAGGAGCGGCCAGGCCTGCGCCTGACCCATGTGCTCTACTACCTGGGCGGCCTGATCGCGATCGGCGCCATGACGCTGTTCATGAACCTGGGCTGGGAGCGCTTCGGCGGCTGGGGCCTGTTCTTCATCGCGATCGCCTACGCCGGCGGCGGACTCTGGCTCACGCACTACTGGCTGGGGCGCGGGCTGAAGATACCGGCTGGCATCGCCGGGGCCTTCGTCGTCTCGCTCACGCCGCTGGCGGTCTACGGCCTGCAGGTCGCCCTCGGCGGCCCGGTCGAAGGCCGGGTCTATCGCGACTACCACCAGTTGATCGACTGGCGCTGGCTGATGATGGAGCTCGCCACGCTGGTCACCGGCACGCTGATGCTGTGGCGCTACCGCCTGCCCTTCATGGTGATGCCGGTGGCGGTCACGCTCTGGTACCTGGGCATGGACCTCAGCCCCTTGCTGCTCGACAGCGCAGACTCGGCGCTGAACTGGGAGCAGCTGAAATTCGTCTCGTTCGTCTTCGGTGCCGCGATGCTGCTGCTGGCCTTCTGGGTCGATCTCAGGACACGCCACGATCAGGACTACGCGTTCTGGCTCTACCTGTTCGGCATGCTGAATTTCTGGTGCGGACTGTCACTGCTGGAGTCGGACAGCGAGCTCGGCAAGTTCGGCTACTTCTGCATCAACCTCGTGCTGATCGCGCTGGCCGCCCTGCTGGGCCGACGCGTCTTTGTCGTCTTTGGCGGACTGGGTGCGGCCGGCTATCTCGGCTACCAGGCCCGGCAGGTATTCGGCGCCAGCCTGCTGTTTCCCTTTGCCCTGAGCGCGATCGGGCTGGGCGTGATCTGGCTCGGGCTGCTCTGGCAGCGACATGAACAGGCAATCGGTACCAGCCTGCGCGAGCGCTTGCCTCTTGCGCTGCGCGAACTGCTCGAAGCGCGGCAGTGAGGCCGGCCGCTAGGCCGTGCGGACGACGTGACCCGCCCCCAGCGCTGCAGGCGCTCCGACGGCAGGCTCGACATCGCGCAGCAGTCGTTGCGGATGCGAAAAGCACAGGAAACGCTCATTGGTCGCGCGGCCGATGGCGCAGAGCCCGACCTGTTCGGCCACGGCCAGCCCCATCTGCGTCGTGCCGCTGCGCGAGACCACGACCGCAATGCCCATCTGGGCCGACTTGATCACCATCTCGCTGGTCAGCCGGCCCGTGGTGTAGAACGCCTTGTCATCGCCGCGCATGGCGGTGGCATCCTGCAGCCACATCCAGCCGGCGATCGTATCGACCGCGTTGTGGCGGCCGACATCCTCGACGAACAGCAGCAGCTCAGGCCCGCGAAACAACGCGCAGCCATGCACCGAGCCGGCCTGCTTGTAGACCGAGTCCTGCTGCCGGATCTGGCGCACGATCTGATAAAGATCGGATTGACGCAGGCGCGCCTCGGGCGGCAGCTCGATCCGGTCCACCATGTCCATCAGGCCGCCGAACACGCTGCCCTGGCCGCAGCCGGTCGTGACCACGCGGCGCGCGGTACGGTCCTCGATCGCCGCGATGCCATGGCGGGTCCTGACCGCAGCGGCACCGACCTCCCAATCGACCGTGATCGACTCGATCTCATCGACCGAGCCGATCAGCCGCTGGTTGCGCAGATAGCCCAGCACCAGCCACTCGGGATGGGCGCCCAGCGTCATCAGCGTGACGAGCTCGCGCCTATCGACATAGATCGTCAGGTCGCGCTCGGCGGGAATGGCGATCTCGCGCGGCTGGCCAAATTCGTCATGCACCGTGACCTGGCAAGTCTGCGGGGCGCGGGCCTGGGTCAGGCGAGGCTGACGCGGCGGGAGTGAGGGGGTTGAGGTCGCAGTGGCAATAGCGGCGGCAAGGGCCGTGCTTTCGGCGGCCGACGCACCGCCGGCCTCAAGGTTTTCTGTCACTGTTCTTGGGTGCGGGTACGGTCGCTGCGGTCGCGCCAGCATTAGCCGCTGGCGCGGCAGGCACCGGCGCCGCGGCGACGAAAGGCCCGGGGTCGGCACAGGCCGGCGCTGCAGCCGGCTTGATCGCCTCGGGATGGGTCTTGAAATAATGCGCGGCTGCCTTCCCGGAGGCCAGGCAGGTCTGGTAGCCATCGACCTGGGTCTGGTGCGCGGCCCGGGCCTTGGTCTCGGCCGCCTTGGCCTGGTTCTCGGGGCTGAGCTCGGGCACTGGCAACTTGGCCAGAGTGGCGATCGGCAGCCAGACGAGCAGGACGAGAAGTGGCGCAGGTTTCGCGGTCATGGGTGACTCCTGGAGACGGGGTTCGCGGTGACTGGCACGCGACGCCTGGCAGGCGCCGGCTGGCTGCGCCGCGCCGGAATCTTGCCGGCCTGGATGTCGTCATGCCAGAGCTGATGGTGCTCGCGCGCCCAGCCCGGCTCGACATAGCCGGTCTTCATCGCACGATAGGCCCCGCGCACGCCGACCGTGCCCATGTAGATATGGCCGACGATCATCGCGCAGGACAGCAGCGCCAGCGTGGCGTGGACGAGATGCGCGAGCTGCATGTCGGCGCGGAAATAGTCCAGCCCCGGCACCAGCTTGTCGAGCACCAGGCCGGAGGCGACCAGCAGCAGTCCGGGAATGGTGACCGCCCACCAGAAGATGCCCTTCTCGCCCGCATTGAAACGATGCGAGGGCAGCTGGCCCTGCCCCAGCATGCCGCCGGCGCGCAGCAGCCACTGGAAATCGGCCCGGTTGGCGATGTTGTCCTTGATGAAAGTCGCGATCATCACCAGCAGCGAGACCGCAAACAGTGGTCCGACGAAGTTGTGCAGGTTCTTGAGCGCGTAGGCCAGCCAGCCGAACAGCGTGCTGCCCAGCACCGGCAGCAGGAAGAACTTGCCGAACGCCATCACCAGTCCCGACAGCGCCAGCGTCAGGAAGGCGGCGGCATTGCTCCAGTGGGCGGCGCGCTCGAAAGGCGTGAAGCGCTCGATCGGCTCGTCCTGCCCCGGCTTGTGCTCCTCCCCTAGCGGCCCCTTGGCGAAGTAGAACAGGCCGAGCGCGAGTGCGACGATCAGCAGCAAGGCGGCGCCATAAGGCAGCAGCACCCGGTTGCGCAGCTGGCGCCAGGCTTCGCCGGCGCTGGCCGCACGCGTCCCCGGATACTGCACCGTGGGCTGGATCAGGGTGCCATATTCGGCATAGGGCATGTTGACCGTGCCACTGACGCCCTGCCCGACCTGGCGCCAGACCGGCGCGTTGTTGCCGGGCTGGACCTGGGCGCGCTGGGCATTGCTCTGCTCGGCATAGCCGGGCTCGGCGCTGGCATCCTGCAGGGTCAGGATGTTGGCGCTGCGGATGGCGGGCGCTGCCACCAGCGGGGCGGGCTCGGCAACGGGCGCAGCGGCTGGCCCGGTCTCGACAGCAAGCGCTGACCCGCCAGCCAGCAGCAAGGCGGCGAGCAGGCCCGCGCGCAGCGGCGGGATGGCAGGAGAGGAAATCCGGTTCATGGCTCGCTCCGGTTCAAGGCTGGGTCGAGCGGCTGTACTCGTTCTGGCCGTACTGGGCGCGCGCGCGCAGCTGCTGGGTCCAGGCATTGGCGTCACCGGCCTGCCAGCCCGGCTGCGCGTAGGGACTCTGGCCCACGCCCTGGTGGGCCGGCCGGTCGGACTTGACGCCGCCACCGAGCTGCTGCGGTTTCTCGCCGCAGCCGGCCAGCGCGAGCGCGGCACCAAGCAGTCCGCCCAGCATGAGAAGGCGCGGCTTCACGATGCACCTCCCTGCGGCTTGGCTGGCTTGCTGCCATAGGCCGTGCCCCAACCCCAGACCTCGGCGCCCTTGCCACGCTGCACGACGCGGGTGCGGAAGATGTCGGCCACCACGTCGCCGTCCCCCGCGAGCAGCGCCTTGGTCGAGCACATCTCGGCGCAGGCCGGCAGCTTGCCCTCGGCCAGGCGGTTGCGGCCGTATTTCTCGAATTCGGCCTGGCTGCCGTTCTCCTCCGGGCCACCAGAGCAGAAGGTGCATTTGTCCATCTTGCCGCGCACGCCGAAGGTGCCGTTGGACGGGAACTGCGGCGCGCCGAAGGGACAGGCATAGCTGCAGTAGCCGCAGCCGATGCAGACATCCTTGTCGTGCAAGACCACGCCCTCGTCGGTGCGGTAGAAGCATTGCACCGGGCAGACCGCCATGCAGGGCGCATCGCTGCAGTGCATGCAGGCGACCGAGATCGACTTCTCGCCCGGGACGCCGTCGTTGAGCGTGACGACGCGGCGACGGTTCACGCCCCAGGGGACCTCGTGCTCGTTCTTGCAGGCGGTGACGCAACCGTTGCACTCGATGCAGCGCTCCGCGTCACAAATGAATTTCATGCGTGCCATCTCAAGCCCTTTCGACGTTGCAGATCTGCGTCTTGGTTTCCTGCATCATGGTCACGATGTCATAACCATAGCCGGTCGCGGTGTTGACCGCCTCGCCGCGCACGATCGGATGCGCGCCCTTGGGGTAATGCTCGAGCAGGTCCTTGCCCTGCCAGCGACCCGAGAAATGAAAGGGCAGGAACACGGTATCGGGCGCGACGCGCTCGGTCACCAGCGCCTGCACATTGAGCCGGGCGCCGGTCGGGCTCGTGACCCAGGCCCGGCCGCCGTTGCGGATGCCGCGCGCGGCCGCCGTCGCCGGATTGATCTCGACGAACATCTCCTGCTGCAGCTCGGCCAGCCAGGGGTTGGAACGGGTTTCCTCGCCGCCGCCCTCGTATTCGACCAGCCGGCCCGAGGTCATGATGAGCGGGAACTTCTCGTGCAGCTTCTCCTCGACGTTCTTCTGCTGCAGCGACTTGTAGAGGACGGGCAGGCGCCAGCGGTTCTTCTGGTCGTCGTGGGTCGGGTATTTTGCGACCAGGTCGGGCCGGATGCCGAAGATCGGTTCGCGGTGCTGCGGAATCGCGTCGGGGAAGTTCCAGACCACGGCGCGCGCCTTGGCGTTGCCGAAGGGGTGGCAGCCATGGTTCTGCATGAAGACGCGGATCATGCCGCCGCTGGAATCGGTCTTCCAGTTCTTGCCCTCGGCCTTGGCCTGCTCGGCATCGGTGAGCTCGTCCCACCAGCCCAGCTTCTTGAGCAGCACATGATCGAGCTCGGGGTAGCCGGTCGTGATGTCGGCGCCCTTCGAATGCGAGCCGTCCTCGGCCAGCAGGCTGACGCCGTCCTTCTCGACGCCGAAATTGGCGCGGAAGTTGCCGCCGCCGTCCATCACATGCACCGAGGTGTCGTACAGGTTGGGCGAGCCGGGGTGCTTGAGCTCGGGCGTGCCGTAGCAGGGCCAGGGCAGGCCGAAATAGTCGCCCGTCAGGTCGTAGCCGGTCTCGGCATCGACCACCTTGCCCTTGCACCTGAGCGTCTTGACGTCGAAGGCGTGCATGTTGCGCATGTGCGCCTTGAGACGCTCGGGGCTGTGGCCGGTGTAGCCGATGGTCCAGACGCAGCGGTTGATCTCGCGCAGGATGTCCTCGATCACCGGCTCGTCCTGGCCCTTCACCTGCTGCAGCTTGACGTTCTTGACCAGTTCCTTGTCGAAGCCGAGCTTCTGCGCCAGCTGGTACATGATCATGTGGTCGCTGCGGCTCTCCCAGAGCGGGTCGATGACCTTCTCGCGCCACTGGACCGAGCGGTTGGACGCGGTGCAGGAGCCGCTGGTCTCGAACTGGGTCGCCGCCGGCAGCAGGTAGACCGCACGCTCCGGGTTGAGGTCGGCAGCGGCGCCCGGCATGGCCGCCATCGCGGCGGTGGCGGACGGATAGGGATCAACGACGACGAGCAGGTCGAGCTTGTCCATCGCGCGCTTCATCTCCAGGCCGCGCATCTGCGAGTTCGGGGCGTGGCCCCAGTAGAACACGCCGCGCAGGTTCGGGCCCTGGTCGATCAGCTCGTTCTTCTCGAGCACGCCATCGATCCAGCGCGAGACCGTGATGCCGGGCTTGGTCATCTGGCCCTCGGCATACTGGGCCTTGATCCACTCGTAGTCGACGCCCCAGGCCGCCGCGAAATGCTTCCAGGAACCTTCGGCCAGGCCGTAGTAGCCGGGCAGCGAGTCGGGATTGGGGCCGACATCGGTCGCGCCCTGCACGTTGTCGTGGCCGCGGAAGATGTTGGTGCCGCCGCCGCTCTTGCCGATGTTGCCCAGCGCCAGCTGCAGGATGCAGGAGGCGCGCACGATCGCGTTGCCGATGCTGTGCTGGGTCTGGCCCATGCACCAGACGACGGTGCCAGGACGGTGCTCGTGCAGCAGGGTGGCGACGCGCAGCACCTGCTCCTCCTTGACGCCGCAGGCCTCCTCGACCTTGTCGGGCGTCCACTTGGCCAGCACTTCCTCGCGCACCTTGTCCATGCCCCAGACCCGGTCCTTGATGTAGGCCTGGTCCTCCCAGCCGTTCTTGAAGATGTGGTGCAGGATGCCGAACAGGAAGGGGATATCCGAGCCGGAGCGGATCCGCACATACTCGTCGGCCTTGGCCGCGGTGCGGGTGAAACGCGGATCGACTACGATCATCTTGCAGCCGTTTTCCTTGGCGTGCAGCATGTGCAGCATCGAGACCGGGTGCGCCTCGGCGGCGTTGGAGCCGATGTACAGAGCGACCTTGCTGTTCTGCATGTCGTTGTACGAATTGGTCATCGCGCCGTAGCCCCAGGTGTTGGCGACGCCAGCGACCGTGGTGGAGTGGCAGATGCGCGCCTGATGGTCGCAGTTGTTGGTGCCCCAGAAGCTGACGAACTTGCGCAGCAGGTAGGCCTGCTCGTTGCTGTGCTTGGACGAGCCGATGAAGTAGACGCTGTCGGGACCGCTGGCGGCGCGCAAGGCCTTCATCTTGTCCGCGATCTCGCTCAGCGCCTGGTCCCAGGAGATGCGCTGGTACTTGCCCTTGACCAGCTTCATCGGATGGCGCAGCCGGTATTCGCCGTGGCCATGCTCGCGCAGCGAGGCACCCTTGGCGCAATGCGCGCCGAGGTTGATCGGCGAATCGAACACCGGCTCCTGGCGCACCCAGACGCCGTTCTCGACCACTGCGTCGACGGCACAGCCGACCGAGCAGTGGCTGCAGACGGTGCGACGGACCTCGATCTTGCGCTGACCGTCGGTCTTGCCGCCTGCAGCGGCCTCGGCCTTGCGCACCAGGCTGAGCTGGCCGGCCGCCAGGCCGACCCCTAGCCCCAAGCCGGAGCGGCGCAGGAAGCCGCGCCGGTCCATCGTCGGCAAGGCCTGTGCGAGGCCATGCTGCAGGCGCTGCACCAGGCCGCCGGTCGAAGAAGCGGCACCGTTGGCGCCGCGTGTGGTTTTTCTGGTCAGGTTCATGGCATTACCTCGCCCGATGGGACAGGCCGCAGGGCGGCCCAGATGCAGGGACTGTCAGATGCGGGTGGTCTGGTAGTAGCGGCGCACATGCTCGGTCAGCCGATAGCCGCTGCCTGGCTCGGACGAGGCCGGCTCGGTGCTGGGCTCACCCTTGGCGACCAGCCCGGTAGCGGGCAAGGCGGCAGCCACCGCCGCGACGGCACCGACCGTGCCGGCGCCGGCAAACCAGCGACGCCGGCTCAGGCCGGGTTGGGAGGAATTGTTCTTCATGTTTTTTCTCCGACAGCATGTCGCAGCTCCAGCGACGACGGCCGCACATATGCACGGCGCCTATACGCATGACTGTAACGCCTACTAGGACATGACCGCAATCCTGCGCTGCAACAAGCCAGGCCGCAGTGCAGCGGCCTCAGTCGAGCAGGTCGAAGCCCTGCACCTCGACAGCCATGAAGGCGCGCGTGAAGCCCGCCAGCGCGGCATAGAACGGCCGCTGTGGCCGGGCCGCGACCGCATCGCAGAAGCGCTCGACCCAGGGCTGCAGGTGGCGCGTGAAGAAGGCTTGCTGCTGTGCCAGATTGGCTACCTCGACATCCTCGCCCGCGATCAGGTAGCGCATCACCTCGCACAGGCAGGCGAAATGGTCCTCGGCTTCAGGCATGCCTGCCTCGCGCTCGAGCCCGAGTCGGGCCAGATCGGCGCGCAACGCGACGAGCGGTTTCTCGTTCAGGAAGCCGGTCAGGTACTGCGAACCGTAGACGCTGACGGCCGGCTTGCCGACACCACCGAACAGCGCATCGAACTCGTCCTGGATCGCTACATCGTCCATGGCACGGGCGGCGGCAACCAGGGCGCGCCAGGGCTCTTCGAGGTAGGCGTCGGCGCTGGGCGCATCGGTCGGGGCAAAGCGCAGTTGTGCCAGCAGCGCGGGGGCGGGTGGCGCGTAATAGAGCACAGCCAGCAGCCCGTAGAGCTCGGCGCGGGCGGTTTCCTCGTCGAGTGCGGAGGAGAGGGGCAGTTCGTTCATCGCGGGGCTCACAGGTCGGTGATGCGGGTTTCGGCGCTGGTGTGCAGGTCGATGACGCGGCAGTCGCCGCACATCTTGAGCCGCTCGGCGGCCGCACCCTGGAACATCGGGTGCGCGCCAAGCCGCGCGATCATGGCCGCGATGCCGCGCTCGGTGCCGAAGGGGGTGCTGCAGCGGATGCAGTGGAAGGCCGCCTGCTCGGCGACCACGCGCGGCTCGCGCCGGCTGGCGTCGAGCAGCAGGCGTGGTTCGATCTTGATCGCCTGCTCGGGGCAGGTGCGCACGCACAGGCCGCACTGCAGGCAGTTCTTCTCGATGAAGCGCAGCTGTGGCTGACCGGGGTTGTCCTGCAGCGCGCCAGCCGGGCAGGCTCCGACGCAGCTCAGGCACAGCGTGCAGGCATCGGCATCGACGCGCACCGAGCCGAGTGGCGCTGCTGCCGGCAGCGTGATCGCCATCGGCAGCGGCGAACGCGGCGCCTGACGCTGCAGGTGTTCCAGCGCCAGTTCAAGCGTGGCGCGCTTGTCGGCCTGCAGCGCGAAGCCGGCCGGCTCACGCACGCCCTGCGCCGGTGCGACCCGAGCCTCGGTGTCGAGCGCGGCGAGGTCGCGCGCATCGCGCGCCTGCAGCAGGCGGAAATGCTCACCGGCATAACCCAGTCCGGTCAGCAGCGACTGGGCGACTTCGATCTGCTCGCGCAGCGCGCGCAGGTAGTCGGGCGCCTCGGCCCCGGTCGTCAGCAGCCAGACCTGGCTGGCGCCCTGCGCCACCGCCGCCAGCCAGAACTCGATGCCGAGGCTGGCGACATGGCGCAGCGGCCAGGGCAGCACGCGCGCCGGCACGCCGTTGAGGCTGCGGTCGAGTCGGGCCGCGCGGCCCCAGTCGTCGATCAGCCGGCTGCCGGCCTCGTCGCTGTGCAGCAGCAGGACGGCGTCGCGGCCGCCGGCTCGGGCATAGGTGGACAGCAGGCGGCGCAGCTTGTCGCCCTGATGACCCAGGCTGGGGTAGGCATAGGACAGCGCACCGCTCGGGCACACCGTGCTGCAGGCACCACAGCCGGCGCACAGATGCGGGTCGACATGGATCTGGGCCCGTGCCTTGTCGGCGCCGCTGCTGCGGCTGGAGATGGCGGAGGCCGAACAGATGTCGATGCAGGCGCTGCAGCCGGTCTTGCCGTTGCGGCCATGGGCGCACAGACGCGACTGGTACTGGACGAAGCGCGGCTGCTCGAACTCGCCGACCTGATCGCGCAGGTTCAGCAGCGCAACCAGCTGCGTTGGCGCATCGGCCCGGGGCGGCAGGTGGAAATAGCCCTGCGGCTTCTGGTGCTGGCTGAAGGCCGGGGTTTCACGCAGGTCCAGCACCAGGTCAAAGCGCTCGCTCTGAGACTGAGGCACGCGCTGGAAGTCGATCGCGCCGGCCGCCTCGCAGACTCGCACGCAGTCGCGATGGCCGCTGCAGGCCTGCAGGTCGACTTGGTAGTCGAGGCCGATCGCGCCCTCGGGACAGGCATCGACGCAGGCGTTGCAGCGGGTGCAGAGGTCGAGGTCGATGGGATTGTCGGCGCTCCATTCGAGCTCGAAGGCGCCGAGCCGACCGCTCAGGCGCTGCAGCTGGCCGGCCAGCACCGGATGACGCCGCTCCTGGCGCCCGGCGCCGCCAGTGGCGAACAGGGTCAGCTCCAGCGCATCGTCGAGCCGTTCTGCCAGCACTTCGGCACGCTCGAGCGGCCCGATGACCAGCAGCCGGCCCTCGCTGCGAAAGCTCACGGTCGGCACCGGATCGGGGTCGGGCAGCTGGGCCAGCGCGAGCAGTGCCGCCATCTTGGGGGTGGCCTGCCTGCCCTCGCGGCCCCAGCCGCCAGTCTCGCGCAGATTGACGAAGCGGATCGGACGCGCTTCGGGCCATGCGGCGCCCTCGGTCTGCGCCGCCAGCTCGGCGAACAGGCGGCGCTCCTGGGTGCAGGCGACCACCAGCGGACCATTGTTCTTCGCTGCGCGCTGGAAGGCCGTCGCCTCCCGGCGGCACAGGGTGCTGTGCTCGACCAGCGTTTCGCCCAAGGCGCGACCCAGTGCCGGCGCGTCGAGCGGGAGGGTGCGGTTGCAGTTGCAGATCAGGGTGGTCATGGTGCGGGATCGGAAGGCGGCTGAGCCCTTGCGGGAACTTCGGGTCCGGACTCGAGAACGCCAACGGGTGTCTCGGGCTCGGGCCGGACGGAGGCGCTGGCGACTGCGGCACCGGAAGCCGGCGCTGTGGCGGCATTAGGCGCTGCTGCAGCAGCACTGGCGCTGCCGGTGACCGCCGGCTGGATCGGGAAATGCGCCTTGAGCAGCTCGCGCGCGAGCGCCAGCGGCAGCGGGTCGGGCTTGGAGTAGTCGTCGATGTAGATGTCGAGACCGTCCATCAGGTTGAAATGCGGGTCGCTGAACAGCTGCTTGAAGGCGGTGTTGCGGACCTCGGGTGCGACCGCGCGCGCGACGAAGGGCCGGAAGTCGGAGGCCGGCGTGAGCTGCTGCGCATCCTGCAGCGTGGGCGGCGGCACAGCTGGCGCGGCCGGTTCGCTCGGCCCGGCAGATCCGGGCAACGCTGCGGGATCAGCGACAAGGCCGCTTGGGGCCGGTGCTGCACGACTCTGGATCGAAGGCTGGAGCACAGGTCTGGGCGCAGACGCGTGCTGTGCAGACGACAAGGACTCAGGCTCGGGCGGCAGGAACGCGCCAACGCGCGCCTGCGACTTGCGCCTGGCCCAGCGGCCCAGGAAGCCGTCGGAGTCAGCCGTCATGAGGCGTCACCGCCACGGCGGCGGCGATCCCCGGTGCTGATGCTGACCGGATTGCCGAAGCGGTCGGCCAGCGACTGGAAGCTGGCGGGCCGCTGGCGGCGCTTGGGCTCGGGCCGGTAACGGGACTCGACATAGGCCGCCAGCCAGGCGACGACCGGTGCCGGCGCCGGCACCTGATCGACCCGTTCCTGCGCGTCGAGCCAGCGGCCGGCATCGTGGTAGCTCAGGGTCGCGATCTGAGGCAGAGGAGCGAGCGAACCATCGGGCAGGACCGCCTCGTCGGGACGCCACATGACCCAGCAGCAGGGCTGGGGTGAACTCAGGTTGAGGTAGTAGCCTTCGAGATCGTCGGGATGCAGCTCGATTGTCAGGCCAGGGTAGAGCCAGTGACTGCCCTCACCCTGCTCGCCCGCAGCGGGTTCGAGTGGCAGGGGGCCGGCCGACCAGGGCAGCGCCAGCGATGCGAGTGTCTCGCCAGCCAGCACATCGGCCAGCACCCAGCGCCAGCTCTGCCAGCGGCTCATCGGGCCGCTGACGGGCTCGCGCCGCATCACCACGGAGACATCGACCCGGTTCGGCGCGCCGGTCTGCATGGTTCAGCTGTCCTTGGAGATCGTGATGGTCGGGAACTTGGACGAGAAGTCCTTGGCGCGCTGCGCGACCTTGATCGCTACCTGACGCGCGACCGACTTGTAGAGGCCGGCGACCTCGCCATCCGGGTCGGCGACCACGGTCGGACGACCGCTGTCGGCCTGCTCGCGGATCTGCAGCTTGAGCGGCAGCGCGCCCAGGTAGTCGAGGCCGAACTCGGCCGCCATGCGCTTGCCGCCATCAGCGCCGAACAGGTGCTCGACATGGCCGCAGTTGGAGCAGACATGGACCGCCATGTTCTCGACCACGCCCAGGATCGGCACGCCGACCTTCTCGAACATCCTGACGCCCTTGCGCGCGTCGAGCAGCGCGATGTCCTGCGGCGTGGTGACGATCACGGCGCCGGTGATCGGCACCCGCTGGCTCAAGCTGAGCTGGATGTCGCCGGTGCCGGGCGGCATGTCGACGATCAGATAGTCCAGATCGTTCCAGTTCGTCTGGCGCAGCAGCTGGTCGAGCGCCTGGGTCGCCATCGGACCGCGCCAGATCATGGCCTCGTCCTTGTCGACCAGGAAGCCGATCGAGTTGACCTGCACGCCGTAATTCTGCAGCGGCTCCATCAGCTTGCCGTCCAGGCTCTCGGGACGGCCGCTGAGGCCCATCATGGTGGGCTGGCTCGGGCCGTAGATGTCGGCGTCGAGGATGCCGACACGCGCACCCTCGGCGGCCAGCGCCAGCGCCAGGTTGACGGTGGTGGTGCTCTTGCCCACGCCACCCTTGCCGGAGGCAACGGCGATGATGTTCTTGACCCCGGGCAGCAGCGGCACGCCGCGCTGGACCTGGTGCGCGGTGACCAAGGTCCGGATCGCGACCGAGACATTGCCGACACCGGCGACGCTGCGCGCGGCCTGGATCAATGCCTCGCGCAGGGCCGGGATCTGGCTCTGGGCCGGATAGCCCAGCTCGACCTCGAAGGAAACGTTGTCGCCCTGGATTTTCAGGTGCTTGAGCGCCTTGGTGGACACGAAGTCCAGGCCGGTGTTGGGGTCGGTGACGGTTTGCAGCGCTGCCAGCAGCGCCTGTTGGTCAATGGCCAATTTTTTTCTCCAGCTGAACATGGGGCTGATTGTGCCCGCATCCCGCATCGGCCCGATACCCATGCCCCCAGCGGGGACCCGGGCCATGGCGGCGCGGGCACCGATAAAATCAGGGGTTCAGTCAACGCCGACAGGTCCAAACCGCATGCCCAGCCCGAACCGCCGCTTCTTCGTCACCACCGCCCTGCCCTACGCCAACGGCAACTTCCACATCGGCCACATCATGGAATACATCCAGGCCGATATCTGGGTCCGCCTGCGCCGCCTGCAGGGTCACGAGGTGCATTTCGTCGGCGCCGACGACGCGCATGGTGCGCCAATCATGATCGCGGCCGAGAAGGCCGGCATCACGCCGCAACAGTTCGTCGCCAACATCGCGGCCGGCCGCGCGCAGTACCTCGACGGCTTCAACGTCAGGTTCGACCACTGGAGCTCGACCGACAGCCCCGAGAACCATGAACTGGCCCAGGCGATCTACCGCGACCTGAAGGCCAACGGCCTGATCAGCAGCAAGACCATCGAGCAGTTCTTCGACCCCGAGAAGAGCATGTTCCTGCCCGACCGCTTCATCAAGGGCGAATGCCCCAAGTGCGGCGCCAAGGACCAGTACGGTGACAGCTGCGAGAGCTGCGGCGCCGTCTATGCGCCGACCGAGCTCAAGAACCCCTACTCGGCGCTGTCGGGCGCGACGCCGGTGCTGCGCACTTCGGAACACTACTTCTTCAAGCTGAGCGACCCGCGCTGCATCGAGTTCCTGGAGAACTGGACCGCCGAGGCCGGCCACCTACAGCCCGAGGTGCTCAACAAGATCAAGGAATGGTTCCGCAAGGAAGAGGACGAGCACGGCAACCTGGTCGGCGGCCTGGGCGACTGGGACATCAGCCGCGATGCGCCCTACTTCGGCATCGAGATCCCCGACCTGCCCGAGGGTTCGCCGCGCAAGTATTTCTACGTCTGGCTCGACGCGCCGATCGGCTACCTGGCCTCGCTCAAGAGCTATCTGGGCCGGATCGGCGTCGATTACGACCGCTACATCGCCGACCCGGCGGTCGAGCAGGTGCACTTCATCGGCAAGGACATCACCTACTTCCACACCCTGTTCTGGCCCGCGATGCTGCATTTCAGCGGCCGCAAGACGCCGAGCCAGATCAACGTGCATGGCTTCATCACCGTCAACGGCGGCGAGAAGATGAGCAAGAGCCGCGGCACCGGCATCGACCCGCTGAAATACCTCAAGCTCGGCATGAACCCCGAGTGGCTGCGCTACTACCTGGCGGCCAAGCTCAACAGCCGCAACGAGGACGTCGATTTCAACCCGGACGACTTCGCGGCCCGCGTCAACTCGGACCTGGTCGGCAAGTACATCAACATCGCCTCGCGCGCAGCCGGCTTCCTGTCCAAGCGCTTCGGTGGCCAGCTCGCGGCTGTCTCGCCCGACGGCGAGGCGCTGCTGGATCAGCTGCAGACCGCAGTGCCGGGCATCGTCGAACTCTACGCCGAACGCGAGTACGGCAAGGCGATCCGCGAGGTGATGGCGCTGGCCGACCGCGTCAACGAGTATGTCGATGCCAACAAGCCCTGGGAGCTGGCCAAGCAGCCAGGCATGGAAGCCCGCCTGCAGGATGTCTGCACCACCTGCGTCGAGGCCTTCCGCGTGCTGACCGCGCTGCTCAAGCCGGTGCTGCCGGCGCTGGCCGCCAACGTCGAGGCCTTCCTGCAATGCGCGCCGCTGGACTTCGACAACGCGACCCGTGCGCTGGGCGCCGGCCATGTGATCGGCGTCTACCAGCACCTGATGCAGCGCGTCGACGTCAAGCTGCTCGAAGCCCTGTTCGAGCCGCCGGCCGCCCCCGAGCCGGAAAAAGTCATCCCCGGTGGCGAGGAGATCGCGCCGACGATCAGCATCGACGACTTCGCCAAGGTTGACCTGCGCATCGCCCGGATCGAGAACTGCGAGCCGGTCGAGGGCTCGACCAAGCTGCTGCGCCTGACGCTCGACGTCGGCGAGGGCCGCCTGCGCAATGTCTTCAGCGGCATCGCGAGCATGTACAGGCCCGAGGACCTGATCGGCAAGCTGACCGTGATGGTCGCCAACCTGGCACCGCGCAAGATGAAGTTCGGCATCAGCGAGGGCATGGTGCTGGCCGCCAGCCACGCCGACGAGAAGGCCCAGCCCGGCATCCATGTGCTGCACCCCTGGCCGGGCGCGCAGCCGGGCATGCGCATCCACTGACACAGCTCAAATCAGCCTGGGGCGACCGGGTTTAAAGTGGCAGGATATGAACCTGCCGCCGCTTGCCCGCTTCCGCCCCCGACTGCTCGATGACCTGCGCGGCTATGACCGCGCCCGGCTGGTACAAGACGCTGGCGCCGGCCTGACGGTCGCCATAGTCGCCTTGCCGCTGGCGATGGCGTTCGCGATCGCCAGCGGCCTCAAGCCCGAGGCCGGCCTGTGGACCGCGATCATCGGCGGTCTGCTGGTGTCGATGCTGGGCGGCAGCTCGGTGCAGATCGGTGGCCCGGCCGGCGCCTTCATCGTCATCGTCTACGGTATCGTCGAGCGCCATGGCCTCGGCAGCCTGCTGATCGCCACCTCGGCGGCCGGCGTGCTGCTGTTCCTGATGGGCCTGCTCAAGCTGGGCAGTCTGGTGCGCTATGTGCCAGTCAGCCTGGTGATCGGCTTCACCAATGGCATCGCGGTGCTGATCGCGCTGTCGCAGTTGCGCGATCTGCTCGGGCTCCAGGTCGACAAGATGCCGGCCGACTTCTTCAGCCAGATCGGCACCCTCTGGCGCCACCTCGACAGCCTCAACCCTTATGCCTTGGGGCTCGGCGCGCTCTGTGTGCTCGGGCTGTTCGTCTGGCCGCGCCTCTGGGACAGTGAATCGTCCTTCCGCCAGCAACTCGATCGACTGCAGGGCGCCAGCGCGCTGCGCGCGACCTCGCGCCTGCCGGCGCCCATCGTCGCGCTGGTGACGCTGACGCTGCTGGCCTGGCTGCTCAAGCTGCCGGTCGAGACCATCGGCTCGCGCTTCGGCGGCATCCCGCAGGGCCTGCCTTCGTTCGAACTGCCCGACTTCAGCTGGACCAGCGTCAAGCAGCTCGTCACGCCGACGCTGACGATCGCCGCCCTGGGCGCGATCGAATCGCTGCTGTGCGCGCGCGTCGCCGACCAGATGCGCCCGGGCGCCAAGCACGACCCGAACCAGGAGCTGATGGCACAGGGCGTGGCCAACTTCGTCGTGCCCTTCTTCGGCGGCATGCCGGTGACCGGCACCATCGCGCGCACCGTCACCAACATCCGCGCCGGCGCCGCCTCGCCGGTGGCCGGCATGGTGCATGCGCTCTCGCTGGCGCTGGTCGTGCTGCTGGCCGCGCCGCTGGCCAGCCATGTGCCGCTGGCAGTGCTGGCCGGCGTGCTGCTGTTCGTGGCCTGGAACATGGGCGAGTGGCGCGAGTTCGCGCGTCTCAGGCAGTTCAGCCGGCATTACCGGCTGATGCTGGTCTCGACCTTCCTCGTCACCGTCGTGTTCGACCTCACGCTGGCGGTCGAGCTCGGCCTGGTGATGGCCTGCCTGCTGTTCGTCAGGCGCCAGGGCAGCCTGTTCAGCGCCGAGCTGGTGTCGCGCACCGAGCGGCTGCTGAGCTACCAGCTCTACGGCTCGCTGTTCTTCGGCGCCGTGACCAAGATCGACCCGATCCTGGCCGAAGTCGAAGCCGGACCGGCCCAACTCGATGTGAGCTTGGACGCGACCCGACTGGTCGCGCTCGACACCACCGGCATCGACGCACTCGAGCAGCTGGTCGAGGCGCTGGAGCGCAAGGGCGGCCGGCTCGACATCAAGCACCTCAACCAGCAGCCGCGCGATCTGCTGGTCAGATCGGGCCTGGCGGCCAAGCTGCGCACCTGCACTTGAAACCCGGGCTGGCCTGTTGAGCGGGCCACTGGGTAAAATCAGCACCTTTAACCGTGGTGCCATACTGACATGAGCCTCTTCGCACGCCCCCACTACACCTCCGACGCCACGCAGTTCATCGAATCGCTCAAGGCCAAGCGGCCCGAACTCGACGCCCAGCAGCGCGAAGGCCGCGCCCTGCTGTGGGAGCAGAGCGTGGACCGCGACTGGAACGCCGACGCCGACGAAGGCCGCGTCCAGCAGCAACCCTACGTCTACCAGACCGAACCCACGCTGCGCTGAACCCCGGCGCGGGCCTGAATGAACGACACGCCCACCCTGGACGACGCGCTGCCGGATAGCCTGGCCGGCCTGCCCGAGCGCATCGACCCGGTGGCGTTCGCGCGCCTGTACGGCGAGCCGCTGTTCGCGCTGCCGACCGACCTCTACATCCCGCCCGATGCGCTCGAGGTCTTCCTGGACGCCTTCGAAGGCCCGCTCGATCTGCTGCTGTACCTGATCCGCAAGCAGAACTTCAACATCCTCGACATCCCGATGGCCGAGCTCACCCGCCAGTACCTCGGCTATGTCGATCAGGTGCGCGCGCGCAACCTCGAACTGGCCGGCGAGTACCTGCTGATGGCCGCCATGCTGATCGAGATCAAGTCGCGCCTGCTGCTGCCCCAGCGCCAGGCGGCCGAGGGCGAGGAAGCCGGGGACCCGCGCGCCGAACTGGTGCGCCGGCTGCTCGAATACGAGCAGATCAAGCTGGCCTCGCGCCAGCTGGCCGAGGCACCGCAACTCGGGCGCGACTTCCTGGCGGCCTGCGTCCATGTCGAGCAGGCGCTCGACATCCGACTGCCCG
The DNA here is from genome assembly GCA_943326015.2 of Chitinophaga pinensis. Classification (GTDB taxonomy): domain Bacteria; phylum Pseudomonadota; class Gammaproteobacteria; order Burkholderiales; family Burkholderiaceae_C; genus Malikia. The sequence goes on from CALPRQ020000006.1 coordinate 40,028, forward strand.
ATGTCGCCCCGGCCGAGCTGCAGCAGGCCTGGCGCGACATCCTGCGCCGTGCCAAGCTGGTGCAGCACCACAAGATCAGCCGCGAGGCGCTTTCGGTGCGCGAGCACATGAGCCTGGTGCTGCGTCGGCTGCAAGGCCGGCGCTTCGTCGAGTTCGCCGAGCTGTTCGAGCTGGCCAAGGGCGTGCCGGTGCTGGTCGTGACCTTCATCGCGATGCTCGAGCTGGCCAAGGAAACCCTGATCGAGATCACCCAGGCCGAAGCCTTCGCTCCCATCTATGTCCGGCTGGCCTATACGCCAGCCTGAAGATTGCCACCATGAACGCCACCTCACACCCGTCCGCCCCCACCACTCGCCGCTTCGACGTCGTCATCGTCGGCAGCGGCCTGGCCGGCCTGAGCACCGCCCTGCTGCTGCCCAGCCATCTGCAGGTGGCCATCCTGACCAAGCGCACCATCGCGGACGGCTCCAGCGGCTGGGCCCAGGGCGGCATCGCCGCCGTGCTGGCCGAGGACGACAGCTTCGAGGCCCATGTGCAGGACACCTTCGTCGCCGGCGCCGGCCTGTGCGATGAGGCCGCGACCCGCTTCACGATCGAGCACGCGCCCGAGGCGATCGCCTGGCTGCGCGAGATGGGCACCCAGTTCACGCTGCACGAGGGCGAGCTGCACCTGACGCGCGAAGGCGGCCACAGCCACCGCCGCATCGTGCACGCGGCCGACGCCACCGGCGCCGCGGTCCAGCACACGCTGATCGACCGGGTACGGCTGGCGTCCAATGTGCAGGTGTTCGAGAGCCATGTGCTGGCCGACCTGATCCTGAGCGACAAGCATGCCGAGGGCGGTACGGACGACGAACGCCGCTGCCTGGGCGCCTACGCCTTCAACGAGGACACCGACGAGGTCGAGGCCTTCGTGGCGCCGCACACCGTGCTGTGCACCGGCGGCGCGGGCAAGGTCTACCTCTACACCTCCAACCCCGACACCGCGACCGGCGACGGCATCGCGGCGGCCTGGCGTGCCGGCTGCCGGGTCGGCAACATGGAATTCATCCAGTTCCACCCGACCTGCCTGTATCACCCGGACGCCAAGAGCTTCCTGATCAGCGAGGCGGTGCGCGGCGAGGGCGGCCTGCTGAAACTGCCCGACGGCACCCGCTTCATGCCGGCGCATGACGAACGCGCCGAGCTCGCGCCGCGCGACGTGGTGGCGCGCGCGATCGACTTCGAGATGAAGAAGCATGGCCTGGACTGCGTCTACCTCGACATCTCGCACCAGAGCCCGGAATTCCTGCACGAGCATTTCCCCAACATCCTGGCCCGCTGCGCCGAGCTCGGCATCGACATCACGAAGGAGCCGATTCCGGTCGTGCCGGCCGCGCACTACACCTGCGGCGGTGTCGTGACCGACCTCAACGCGCGCACCGACCTGGCCGGCCTCTACGTGGTGGGCGAGGCCAGCTGCACCGGCCTGCACGGCGCCAACCGGCTGGCCAGCAACTCGCTGCTCGAGTGCATGGTGTTCGCGCGCGCGGCGGTCGCCGACATGGCGGCGCAGGCCGTGTCCGACATTCCGGCGATCAAGCCGTGGGACGACAGCCGCGTGATCGACGCCGACGAGCAGGTCGTGCTGTCGCACAACTGGGACGAACTGCGCCGCTTCATGTGGGATTATGTCGGCATCGTGCGCACCGACAAACGGCTGGAACGCGCGGCACACCGGATCGCGCTGCTGCAATCCGAGATCCGCGAGTTCTACACCCACCACCATGTCACGCGCGACCTGTTGGAGCTGCGCAACCTGCTGCAGGTGGCCGACCTGATCGTGCGCTCGGCGCAAAGCCGCAAGGAAAGCCGTGGCTTGCACTTCAGCCGCGACTACCCCGGGCTGCTGGCCGAGGCGATGCCGACGGTGCTGGTGCCCTGAGCGGGCAACCAAGGCGCCGAATGAGCGATCTGGCCGCGCGCACCGGCCTGCCGGCACAGGCCATCGAAGCTATACAGCAGAGTGCTTGCGGCCTGCCCGGCGGTCGAGCAGGCGCTGCTGTACGGCTCGCGCGCCAAGGGCAACTACAAGCGGGGCTCCGACATCGACCTGACCCTCAAGGGCGACGCGCTGACTTATCGCGACCTGCTGCGGCTGATGGACGAACTCGACGATCTGCTGCTGCCCTACATGATCGACCTGTCGCTCTACGCCCAGATCGACAACCCGGCGCTGCGCGAGCATATCGACCGGGTCGGCGTAGTGCTCTACTTGCGCCAAAACCCTTTCCATCTGGATGCGAACGTGACATGAAATCCTACGCTCCACAAAGGAACAGCGCACGTTCGCCCGGGGAGAGCATCCACCTCAGGTCTTGAACTGCTCGACCAGCACGACCAGCTTGTCGGCATCCTGGCTGAGCTGCCCGGCCGCTTCCGCCACGTCCTTCACCATGTCGGCGTTCTGCTGCGTCACCTGATCCAGCTGACTGACCATGCCGCCGACCTGCGCGACCACCGACTCCTGCTCGCGGCTGGCGGAGATGATCTCGGCCATCAGGGCAGTGACCCGGTTGATGGCGGTCACCACCTCGTCCATCGTGGCACCGGCCCGATCGACCTGCTCGGTGCCGTTCGCCACCCTGGTGACACTTTCCGAAATAAGCATGGTGATTTCCTTGGCTGCCGCCGCACTGCGTTGAGCCAGCGCCCGCACCTCGCTGGCGACCACCGCGAAGCCACGCCCCTGTTCACCGGCGCGCGCGGCCTCGACCGCGGCGTTGAGCGCCAGGATGTTGGTCTGGAACGCGATGCCGTCGATCACCGAGATGATGTCGGCGATCCGCTTCGAGCTGGCGTTGATGTCCTTCATCGTGCCGACCACGCGCCCGACGGCCTCCCCTCCCTGGGCCGCCACCTGGCTGGCGATCTGGACCAACTCATTGGTCTTGCCCGCGTGCTCGGCGTTGTTGCGCACGGCGCTGCCAAACTCCTCCATGCTGGCGGCCGCCTCCTCCAGCGCGCTGGCCTGACCCGAGGTACGATGTGCGAGATCCTCGTTGCCCTTGGCGATCTGGCTGCTCGCGCACGACACCGCCTCGGCTTCCTCGCGCACCTGCGTGACCATGAGCCGCAACCGGGTCTGCATGGCGCTCATCGCGGCGAACAAATCGGCCACCTCATCACGCCCTTGAACCACGATGGGCCGGGTCAGATCGCCCTGGGCGATCGAGTTCGTGCAATCGACCGCCTGCCGGATCGGTACGACGATGCTGCGCGTCAGCCAGACGGCGAGCACGACCGCCAGCGACACGGTCACGCCCCCCGTCACCAGCAGCATCAGCTGGGCATGCAGCGCCTGAGCCACCGACTCCGACAACTCCCTCTCGTACTGCGCGACCTGCTGCTCCTGCATGCTCTTGATGGATGCCACGTAGGCCTCGCCCAGCGGCGCCAGTTCCTGCTTGAGTGTCTGTGCCACATCCGCGCCCTCGGCGCGCAGCTTCAACAACTGCGCCCTGGGCTTGACATAGGCCTGGCGCGCGATGTTCATCCGCTCCAGCAGCTTGAGCTCCTCGGGAGTCGCAAGCAAGCTCTTGAGTTTCTCGCTGGTCTCGGTGATAGCCTTCGATGTCTGCGCCATCTCGGCGCTCCAGTAGGCGATGTTCTGTGGATTCGAGTCGAGCAGCGCCCCCTTGGTCCTGACCCAGTTCAACTCCACCGAGGCGTGCCACTGCTGTGCCAGCTTGAGCTTCTGGTTGCCATGGGTTCCCAGGCTCTCGGCCGATGCCGACAATTCCCTGAGACGCCAGATGCCATTGACCGATGTGATGGTCAACAGCAACAGGATGACACCCAGGGCGAGGGCAAGACGGACGCCTATCTTCAATTGGTTCATGGCCGTGAGGAAAAATGGAATGCGAGCGCGAACGACACCATTGTCTCCTGCGTCCCCCCGTCTGCCTTGAGCCCCGCGGAAGAAAATACCCGAGAGAAACCCTGACCCACGCACCGTCTGTCGAATGACTAGAATGACGCATTGCTCCGGGGTGTCCGCATGTTGCGGGCTGAGATGGCTTGAGCCAAACCCGCGAACTTGATCCGGTTCATACCGGCGGAAGAAGAGCTGTCTTACCCTGTGTTCGTGGATGCCCGAGCTGGCCTTGCGCCTGTCGATGCACCACCGACCGGGGCGACCTTCGGAGCAAGCCACAGCCCAGGAGACTCGCCCCATGAACGCCCCCGCTGAAAAGTTCCTCGCCGCCGCCGCCCAGGTGGATTCGGCCGCCATCGCGCCGCTGCCCAACTCGCGCAAGATCTACGTCGAAGGCTCACGCCCCGACCTGCGGGTGCCGATGCGCGAGATCTCGCAATCCGACACCCCGACCGGCTTCGGTGGCGAACAGAACCCGCCGGTCACCGTCTACGACTGCTCGGGTCCCTACACCGACCCCGACGCCCGGATCGACATCCGCTCCGGCCTGGCGGCGGTGCGCCAGCGCTGGATCGAGGAGCGCGGCGACACCGAACTGCTGGCCGACCTCAGCAGCGAATTCGGCCGCCAGCGTGCCGCCGACCCGAAACTCGACGAGCTGCGCTTCCCCGGCCTGCAGCGCCAGCCGCGCCGCGCCAAGGCCGGCGCCAACGTGACGCAGATGCATTACGCGCGCCAAGGCATCATCACGCCCGAAATGGAATACATCGCGATCCGCGAGAACCTACGCCGTCAGGACTACGTCGCCTCGCTGAAAGCCACCGGCCCGCTGGGCGAGAAGATGGCGCGCCTGCTGACGCGACAGCACCCGGGGCAGAACTTCGGCGCCGCGATTCCGGCCGAGATCACGCCCGAATTCGTGCGCAGCGAGATCGCGCGCGGCCGCGCCATCATCCCGAACAACATCAACCACCCCGAAAGCGAGCCGATGATCATCGGCCGCAACTTCCTGGTCAAGATCAACGCCAACATCGGCAACTCGGCGCTCGGCAGCTCGATCAACGAGGAAGTCGACAAGATGACCTGGGCCATCCGCTGGGGCGGCGACACGGTGATGGACCTGTCCACCGGCAAGAACATCCACGAGACGCGCGAGTGGATCATCCGCAACAGCCCGGTACCGATCGGCACCGTGCCGATCTACCAGGCACTGGAGAAGGTCAACGGCAAGGCCGAGGACCTGACCTGGGAAATCTTCAAGGACACGCTGATCGAGCAGGCCGAACAGGGCGTGGACTACTTCACCATTCATGCGGGCGTCTTGCTGCGCTATGTGCCGCTGACCGCCGACCGCATGACCGGCATCGTCAGCCGGGGTGGTTCGATCATGGCCAAGTGGTGCCTGGCGCATCACCAGGAGAACTTCCTCTACACCCATTTCGAGGAGATCTGCGAGATCATGAAGGCCTATGACGTGGCCTTCAGCCTGGGCGACGGCCTGCGTCCGGGCTCGATCTACGACGCCAACGACGCGGCCCAGCTCGGCGAACTCAAGACGCTGGGCGAACTGACCCAGATCGCCTGGAAGCATGATGTCCAGGTCATGATCGAAGGCCCAGGCCATGTGCCGCTGCACCTGATCAAGGAGAACATGGACCTGCAGCTCGAACAGTGCGACGAGGCGCCCTTCTACACGCTGGGCCCGCTGACCACCGACATCGCACCGGGCTACGACCACATCACCAGCGGCATCGGCGCGGCGACGATTGGCTGGTACGGCTGCGCCATGCTGTGCTACGTGACACCCAAGGAGCACCTGGGCCTGCCCGACAAGGACGATGTCAAGACCGGCATCATCACCTACAAGCTGGCCGCGCATGCCGCCGACCTGGCCAAGGGCCACCCGGGCGCGCAGATCCGCGACAACGCCTTGTCCAAGGCCCGCTTCGAGTTCCGCTGGGACGACCAGTTCAACCTCGGCCTGGACCCGGACAAGGCGCGCGAGTTCCACGACGAGACCCTGCCCAAGGAGTCGGCCAAGGTGGCGCATTTCTGCTCGATGTGCGGCCCGCATTTCTGCTCGATGAAGATCACCCAGGATGTGCGCGACTTCGCCGCCAAGCAGGGCCTGGCCGAGGGCGAGGCCTTGCAGAAGGGGATGGAAGTCAAGGCGGTCGAGTTCGTCAAGAAGGGCGCCGAGATCTACCGTCAGGTCTGATCCGCGTCAGGCTTTTGCAAGGAAACGGACCGTCAAGGCGGTCCGTTTCTGCGCTTCTGTCAAAATAGCGCACTATTTTTGCCCGAGATCACCATGTTCCGTACCCTGCTCAAATCCAAGATCCACCGCGTCAAGACCACGCATGCCGAACTGCACTACGAAGGCTCCTGCGCGATCGACGAGGACCTGCTCGATGCGTCCGGCATTGTCGAGAACGAGCAGATCCATATCTGGAACGTCGACAACGGCGAGCGTTTCGTGACCTATGCGATCAAGGGCCAGCGCGGCACCGGCATGATCTCGGTCAACGGCTCGGCCGCGCGCCGCGCTGCCGTGGGCGACCTGCTGATCATCGCCGCCTTCGCGCAGCTGAACGAGGAAGAACTGGCAACGCACAAACCCAAGCTGGTGTTCGTCAACGACCAGAACCAGCAGGTCGAGCTGCGCGACAAGGTCGCGGTGCAGCAGATGTGATCAGGCCAGCCGGGCCGGAATCCAGCCGCGCAGGCTGTTGAGAAAGGCCAGCCCGGTGGCGCGCTGCAGGTCCTCGACCCGCAACACGGCTTCCTGCAGCCGCTCCTCGCGCAGCGCGATCTCACGCCCGATGCCGTCGAGCAGGCCGCAGCACAGGGCCGGCGTCAGCCATTGGCCGTCGATCTGCAGCGCCAGGTTGCCGCGCGTACACTCGGTCAGCTCGCCCTGCTCGTTCCACAGGATGGCATCGAACACCCCCGGCTGGGTCGGCGCGACCGCGTCGTAATGCGCGCGGCGCGTGGTCTTGTAGCGCACGAACTCGCTGTGCGCGGCCTCGAAGGGCTGAGACGCCAGCGCCAGCGTGACTGCGGCCGGGCTGGCCTCCATCGCGAAGGCCTGGACCTGGACCCTGCCCTGCGCGTCGAGCAGCAGGCGCACCCGCCACAGGCCTTGCATGTGAGATGCCACCAGCGCCTGCAGCTGCGCGCGCAATTCGGCCTGGTCTAGCGCATAGCCAAAATGGCCCGCCGCGCGCTGCAGCCGCGCCAGATGCTCGGCGGGGTGGCGCAGCAGGCCGTCGGCCAGCGCCAGCGTCTCGAGCAGCTCGAACGGTTCGCTGGCACGATCCAGGAAGGCGAGCTTGTGGCGCCATTCCTGCCATTCGCCCTCGGCGGTCGCGCCCGAGGTGATGCCGCTGCCGATGCCACAGCTCAATTTATTGCCCTGGGCCGTCACGGTGCGGATCGCGACGTTGAACGTGGCCGATCCGCCCGGGCGCACGACGCCGATGGCGCCGCAATAGGCGCCACGCGGCCCCGCTTCGAGTCCATGGATCAGCCGCATGGCCTGCACCTTGGGCGCGCCCGTGATCGAGCCACAGGGAAACAGCGCCGTGAAGACATCGGCCAGGGTGGTGCCGGGCCGGCTGTCGGCCGTGACATCCGAGGTCATCTGCCAGACCGTCGGCAAGGCTTCCAGGTGAAACAGGCGCGGCACCTTGACCGAATGCGGCCGCGCGACACGCGACAGGTCATTGCGGATCAGGTCGACGATCATCACGTTCTCGGCCCGCTCCTTGGCCGAAGCCAGCAAGGCGTCGGCATGGGCCTGGTCCTGCTGCGGGTCGTCGCCGCGCGCGGCGGTGCCCTTCATCGGGCGTACCAGCAGCCGCGATCCGTCCCAGTCGAAGAACAGCTCGGGCGAGACCGACAGCAGCTGGCGCTCGCCGGTGTCGAGCCAGGCCGAATAGCCGCCTGGTTGCGCCCGGCGCAATGCCGCGTACAGCGCCAGCGCGCTGCCCTGCAGCAGCTCGCCTTCGAGCTGGGCCGTGTGGTTGATCTGGTAGCAGTCGCCAGCGGCGATCGCGGACTGGATCGTCTCGATGTCGCGCTTGAAGGCGCCTCGCTCGGGGCCGGCGCCCCAGCGGGTCTTGGCCGGCTCCTGCGCCGCGTCGGCAGCACCTGGCGGCAACTCGCACTCAGGTGGCCAGTCCAAGGTCTGGTCGAATACGGCAAACCAGGCCAGCGGCCCCTCGGCCGGATGCACGCGCAGCGCGGCGTCGAAGGCCGGCGCGGCCTCGTAGGCGACATGGCCCACGCACCAGCGCCCGGCTTGCGCCTCGGCCTGCACCTGCTCCAGCAGCGGCTTGACTTGGGCCGGTGCGTCGGCGCGCAGCACGCGCAGCGGCGCACCAAAAGCACAGCGCAGGCGCTCGCCCAGGCCGCCCTGCGGCTGCGCGAAGTCGAGCAGTGCCGTGAGCGCCGGAGTCGTCATGCCGCGCCGATGTTCGGCACCAGCGCGCCAGCGTCCTGACCGGCCTTGTGCGCGGCGGTGAAGGCCAGCATGCGGTCGATCGGCAGCCGCGCGCGCGGGATCAGTTCGGGGTCGACATGGATCTCGTTCAAGCCGGTCTCGAGCACGTGCGCGACGCCGGCCAGGCTGTTCATCGCCATCCAGGGGCAGTGCGCGCAGCTCTTGCAGGTGGCGCTGTTGCCGGCGGTCGGCGCCTCGATGAAGGTCTTGCCCGGGTTCAGCGTGCGCAGCTTGTGCATCATGCCGTTGTCGGTCGCGACGATGAATTCCTTCGCGTCCATGGTCCTGGCCGCGTTCAGGATCGCCGAGGTCGAGCCGACCGCATCGGCCAGCGCCACCACATCGGCCGGGCTCTCGGGGTGGACCAGCACCTTGGCGCCCGGGTGCTGCTGGATCAGCGCCTCCAGCTCGAAGGCCTTGAACTCGTCGTGCACGATGCACGAGCCCTGCCACATCAGCATGTCGGCGCCAGTCTCGCGCTGGATGTAGCCGCCCAGGTGCTTGTCGGGCGCCCACAGGATCTTGTGGCCCTTGTCCTTGAGCGCGCTGACGATCTCGAGCGCGCAGCTCGACGTCACCAGCCAGTCGGAGCGGGCCTTGACCGCCGCGCTGGTGTTGGCATAGACCACCACGGTGCGGTCCGGGTGCTGGTCGCAGAAGGCGGCGAAGTCATCGATCGGGCAGCCGAGGTCGAGCGAACAGTTGGCGTCGAGGTCGGGCATCAGGATGGTCTTCTCGGGCGAGAGGATCTTGGCCGTCTCGCCCATGAAGCGCACGCCCGACACCACCAGGGTCTGCGCCGCGTGGTCGCGGCCGAAGCGCGCCATCTCCAGGCTGTCGCTGACGAGGCCGCCGGTTTCCTCGGCCAGATCCTGCAGGTCCGGGTGCACGTAGTAGTGCGACACCAGGACCGCGTTCTTTTCCTTCAGCAGGCGACGGATCCTGTCCTTGAGCGCGGCGCGCTCCTGCTGGCTCGGCTCCTCGGGCACGCGCGCCCAGGCGTGACGCGTGGTGCAAGCCGGCTGTTCGTAATCGACCTCGATGACCTTGTCCATGTCTCTATGCTCTCTGTTGGGCTGTAGCTGCCGGCAGCGGGAGCCGGCCATGCACGCGGTACGCCCACCGGAATCGACGACCGCTCTGGGCCGCTATTGTCCCGCATCGAGACCGAAGCCGTGCCGGATGGGCAAGAACCCGACGCGACAGAAACGCCATCCGGATAGACTAGACTTTCAGTTTCACGAGAAAAATCGGAAGAAAGTCAAAAAATGAGCGAGACGCTAGCCAGCACTCCCTACGGCTCCCTGCCCACGGCTGCTTCGCTGCCGCAGCGCAAGCCGGTCAGTCTGCCGCGCCTGCACGAAATGCGCGAGCGCGGCGAAAAAATCACCATGCTGACCGCCTACGACGCCACCTTCGCGGCGGCGGCCGACAGCGCCGGGGTCGAGACGCTGCTGATCGGCGACTCGCTCGGCATGGTCTGCCAGGGCCTCTCCAGCACCGTTGGGGTCACGCTGGAGACCATGTGCTATCACACCGAGAGCGTCGCGCGCGGCCTGCGCCGGGTCCAGGGCACGGCCTGGGTCGTCGCCGACCTGCCCTTCGGCAGCTACCAGGAGTCCAAGGAGCAGGCCATCCGCAGCGCCTCGGCGCTGATGCACGCGGGCGCGCACATGATCAAGCTCGAAGGCGGCGGCTGGACCACCGAGACGGTCGCCTTCCTGGTCGAGCGCGGCATCCCGGTCTGCGCCCACCTCGGACTGACGCCACAGACCGTGCATGCGCTGGGCGGCTACCGCGTCCAGGGCCGCAGCACCAGCGACGCCCAGCGCCTGCGACGCGATGCCCTGGCGCTGCAGGATGCCGGTGCCGACATGCTGGTGCTCGAAATGGTGCCGGCGGCACTCGCAGCCGAGTTGACGCCCGAGCTGCCGCGCTGCCACACCATCGGCATCGGTTCGGGCAAGGGCACCGCCGGCCAGGTGCTGGTGATGCACGACATGCTCGGCATGGGCCTGGGCAAGACGCCCAAGTTCGTGCGCAACTTCATGGCCGGCAACGACAGCGTGCGCGACGCCATGGCCGCCTATGTCGCCGCCGTCAAGGACGGCAGCTTCCCCGACGACCGGCTGCACGCCTGGTAAACCGCGCACGCCAGCCCCGCTATCCGCCGCACCCGCCCTCTTCCATCGCCCCACCATGCAAGTCGTCCACTCCCTCGCCGAACTGCGCCAGCAACTGGCCCGCTTCGACTCGCCCGCCTTCGTGCCCACCATGGGCAACCTGCACGACGGCCACCTGGCGCTGATACGCCACGCCAAGCCACTGGGCGATGTGACCGTTGCCAGCATCTTCGTCAACCGGCTGCAGTTCCTGCCGCACGAGGACTTCGACAGCTACCCGCGCACGCTGGAAGCCGACTGCGCCAAGCTCGAAGCAGCAGGCTGCGACATCGTGTTCGCGCCGTCGGAAAAGGAACTCTATCCGCAGCCGCAGACCTTCAAGGTCCACGCGCCGGCGGCGCTGGGCGACATCCTGGAAGGCCATTTCCGCCCGGGCTTCTTCACCGGCGTCAGCACCGTGGTGATGAAGCTGTTCCAGTGCGTGTTCAGCGAGGCCAAGGGCCCGCGCCACGCGGTGTTCGGCAAGAAGGACTACCAACAGCTGATGGTGATCCGCCAAATGGTGCAACAGTTCGCGCTGCCGGTGAGCGTGCATGGCGTCGACACCGAGCGCGCCGCCAGCGGGCTGGCCTTGAGCTCGCGCAACGGCTATCTGTCCGAGACCGAGCGCGCCGAGGCGACGCAGCTCTCGCTCGCGCTCAAGACCCTGATTGCCGCCGTGCTGGGCGGCGAGCACAACCTGGCCGCGCTGGAGCAGCACGCGACGCAGGCGCTGACCGCGCGCGGCTGGCAGCCCGACTACCTGACGGTGCGCCGCCGCGTCGACCTGCAGCCGCCGCAGGGCGACGAGTACCAGCCCGGCGAGCTGGTCGCGCTGGGCGCCGCGCGCTTAGGTGCCACGCGCCTGATCGACAACATCGAGTTCTAAAGATCCGCCACGCCCGCGCCGGGCGCACAAAGCAAAGGCCTGCCACCGGGGCAGGCCCTTTTTGCATGGAGCAGGCGCGATCTGTATCGCGCCATGGGTGCTTCAGTGCATCTCTGCGACCGGGTCGCGCCCCATCAGGGCCGCGACCGCCTCGGCTGGCTGCAGCCGGCCGTCAAGCAGGGCGACCATCGCCTCGGTGATCGGCATCTCGATGCCGAGCAGCCGGGCGCGTTGCGCCACCGTGTGAGCGCTGTAGACGCCCTCTGCCACATGGCCAAGCGAATCGACCGCCTGCTGCAGGCTCAAGCCACGGGCCAGCAGCAGACCGACCTGGCGGTTGCGGCTCAGGTCGCCGGTAGCGGTCAGCACCAGGTCACCCAGGCCGCTCAGACCCATGAAGGTATCGGCCCGCGCACCCAGCGCCAGGCCCAGTCGCGCGATCTCGGCCAGGCCGCGCGTGATCAGCGCGGCGCGCGCGTTCAGCCCCAGGCCGAGGCCGTCGCACAGGCCGGTGGCGATCGCCATCACGTTCTTGACCGCACCGCCGACCTCGACGCCGACGATGTCGTCGTTGGCGTAGACGCGCAAGCTGGGGCCGTGGAAGGCCTGCACCAGCCGCTCGCGCAGCAAGACGCTGTCGCTGGCCGCGACCAGCGCGGTCGGCCGTCCGGCCGCGACCTCCTTGGCAAAGCTCGGGCCGCTGAGCACGCCGGTCCGCAGGCCGGGCGCCACCTCGGCGCAGATCTCGTGCCCGAGCAGGCCGGGGCCGCCATCGGAGGCGCGCTCGAAACCCTTGCACAGCCAGACCACGGGCACGGCGCCGTCACGCAGCAGCAGCAGCATCTCGCGCAGCGCGGCCATCGGTGTGGCGATCACGACCAGATCGTCGGTCGCAAGCAGCGCTGGCAGATCCTGCGCATCGGCTTCGAGCACCTGCAGCTGCGGCGGGAAGGGCGCGTCCGGCAGGTAGCGCGCGTTCTCGCCGCGCTGGCGCATGTCAGCCGCCTGTGCGGGGTTGCGCGCCCACAGCCGGACCTGATTGGCGCCGTCCTGGGCGGCAGCGGCAATGGCCAGCGCCGTTCCCCAGGCGCCGGCGCCCAGCACGGTGATCTTCATTGAGGCCGGCAGCGCTCAGGCAGTGGCGGTGGCTTCGGCGGCAGCCTGCTCGGCTTGCGCCTGCTGCTGCTCGTACATGGCCTGGAAGTTGATCTCGGACAGGTGCACGGGCGGGAAGCCGGCGCGCGTGATCACGTCGGCCATGTTGCCGCGCAGGTAGGGGTAGACGATCTGCGGGCAGGCGATGCCCATGACCGGGCCCATCTGCTCGTCGGGCAGGTTGCGGATCTCGAAGATGCCGGCCTGCTTGACCTCGGCCAGGAACACGGTCTTGTCCTGGATCTTGGTCTGCACGGTCGCGGTCACGCAGACCTCGAAGATGCTGTCGGCCACTTGCTCGGCGCCGACGCCCAGCTGGATGTCGACCGAAGGCTGCTCCTGCACCAGCAGGATGGCGGGCGAATTGGGCTGCTCCAGCGAAGCCTCCTTCATGTAGACGCGCTGGATCTGGAACACGGGAACCTGTTGCTCGGACATGGCTGCTTTCGATTTCGGGTCAAGAAAAAGCCCGCTGCCGGCGCATTGCCGCAGCGGGCCGATCACTCAGCATTATGTCAGCAAGGCGTGGCGCTTCCGGGCGCCCGGCTCGCGGACGACGGCTCAGGCCTGCAGCAGCGGCAGCAGGCCGCCCTTGGCGTCGAGCGCGTGCAGGTCGTCGCAGCCGCCGACATGCTGGCCGCCGATGAAGATCTGCGGCACGCTGGTGCGACCGACCTTCCGGGCCATCTCGGCGCGCAGGTCAGGCTTGCCATCGACACAGATCTCTTCCCACTCGGTCACGCCGCGCGCGCGCAGCAGCGCCTTGGCGCGCTGGCAATAGGGGCAGTAGTCGCTGCTGTAGAGGGTCACTTGTGCCATTCTCGACTCCTCGATCAGGACTTCTCGACCGGCAGGTTGGCGGTGCGCCAGGCCTTCATGCCGCCTTCGAGCGAAGTGGCCTTCTCGTAGCCGAGCTTTTTCGCGATGGCCACGGCACGGCCCGAGCGCATGCCCGAAGCGCAGACCAGGATCACCGGCAGCGCCTTGTTCTTGACCGCGCCCGGCAGCTGGGACTCGAGCTGGTCGAGCGGGATGTTGCGCGAACCGACGACATGGCCCGCCGCGAACTCGCCGGCGCCACAGACATCGATCACCACCGCCTTCTCGCGGTTGATCAATTGCACCGCGTCGGCGGGCTTGAGCCCGCCCGCGAGCGAGCCACCCGAGACCAGAGGCCACAGCAGCAGCCCCCCGGAAACCACAGCCGCCAGAATCAGAAACCAGTTATCTACCAAAAACGTCACGATCAGCCTTTCGCTTGAAGGCCCATATTCTAAAATGCCGGCTTTGTCCCCGCTCTGGAAACAGCCATGTATAAACTCGTCCTGATCCGCCACGGCGAATCCACCTGGAACCTGGAAAACCGCTTCACCGGCTGGACCGACGTCGACCTGACACCGACCGGCGTGTCGCAGGCGATGTCGGCCGGCAAGCTGCTCAAGGCCGAAGGCTGGGACTTCGACCTCTGCTACACCTCGGTGCTCAAGCGCGCCATCCACACCCTGTGGTACACGCTCGACGAGATGGACCGCACCTGGCTGCCGGTCGTGAAGAACTACCGCCTCAACGAACGCCATTACGGCGGCCTGCAGGGCCTGAACAAGATCGACATGGCCAAGGAATATGGCGACGAGCAGGTGCTGATCTGGCGCCGCAGCTACGACACCCCGCCGCCGGCACTCGAAGCCGACGACCCGCGCGGCCAGCGCAACGACCGCCGCTACGCCGACCTGGCGCCCGAGCAGATCCCGCTGACCGAATGCCTCAAGGACACCGTCGCGCGCGTCGTGCCCTACTGGGAACAGACCATTGCCCCCAGCATCCAGTCGGGCCAGCGGGTGCTGATCGCCGCCCACGGCAACTCGATCCGCGCGCTGATCAAGCACCTCGACGGCATCTCGGACGCCGACATCGTCAACCTCAACATCCCCAACGGCATCCCGCTGGTGTACGAATTCGACGACGACATGAAGCCGCTGCGCCGCTACTATCTGGGCGATGCAGAAGCCGCCGCTGCCGCCGCCGCTGCCGTGGCCGGCCAGGGCAAGGCCTGAGCTCAAGCCGGGCTTTGCTGACGGGCCGTGTCGATACGGCCCGTCAGCGTTATAGTGCCGGAACCAGGCGCCCGGGGCGCCATTTGAAGGGTGTAGTGATGGGGCAGAAACTCAAGATCGCCGGCTGGGTCGCGATCGGCGCGGTCGCAGGCGCATTGACCACGGTGCAGTTGCAGGCCGTCGCGCGCGGATCGCTCGCGCCGCTGCCGCTCGAAGAGCTGCAGCAGTTCGCGGCCGTGTTCGGCATGGTCAAGAGCGACTATGTCGAACCGGTCGACGAGAAGAAACTCGTCACCGACGCGATCTCGGGCATGGTCGCCAGCCTGGACCCGCACTCGCAGTATTTCGACAAGAAGTCCTTCAAGGAATTCCGCGAAGGCACTTCGGGCCGCTTCGTCGGCGTCGGCATCGAGATCACGATGGAGGACGGCCTGGTCAAGGTCGTCTCGCCGATCGAGGACTCGCCGGCCCACCGCGCCGGCCTCAAGACCAATGACCTGATCACCAAGATCGATGACACCCCGGTCAAGGGCCTCACCATCAACGATGCGGTCAAGCGCATGCGTGGCGAGCCCAACACCAAGGTGGTGCTGACCGTCTTCCGCAAGGACGAGAACCGCAGCTTCCCGGTCACGATCACTCGCCAGGAAATCAAGACCCAGAGCGTCAAGGTCAAGCTGATCGAGCCGGGCTACGCCTGGGTGCGTGTCTCGCAGTTCCAGGAGCGCACGGTCGAGGACTTCGCGCGCAAGCTCGAGGAGCTGTACCGGGACAACCCCGGACTCAAGGGCCTGGTGCTGGACCTGCGCAACGACCCGGGCGGCCTGCTCGACGCGGCGGTCGCGATCTCGGCTGCCTTCCTGCCGGCGGACGCCACCGTCGTCACGACCAACGGCCAGCTCGAAGAGAGCAAATCCATCTACAAGGCCACGCCCGAGCACTACCTGCGCCGCAACGGCGCCGACCCGATCCGCCGCCTGAGCGAAGCCACCAAGGGCTCGCTCAGGAAGCTGCCGATGGTGGTGCTGGTCAACGAAGGTTCGGCCTCGGCCAGCGAGATCGTTGCCGGCGCGCTGCAGGACCACCAGCGTGCCGTCATCATGGGCAACCAGACCTTCGGCAAGGGCTCGGTGCAGACGGTGCGCCCGCTCGGCCCCGACACCGGCCTCAAGATCACGACCGCGCGCTACTACACGCCCAGCGGGCGCTCGATCCAGGCCAAGGGCATCGTGCCCGATGTCTGGATCGACGAAACCGCCGACGGCAACCTGTTCGCTGCGCTGCGCACGCGCGAAGCCGACCTGGAGAAACATCTCGGCAACGGCCAGGACGCGGCCAAGCCACAGAGCGAGGCCGACAAGGAAGCCGAGCGCCAGCGCGAGCAGGAGCGCGAGGCCGCACGCCAGCGTCTGGAAGAGGAAACCAAGAAGAACCCAGGCGGCCGCCTGCTGCCCGAGTTCGGCTCCGAGAAGGACTTCCCGCTGCAACAGGCGCTCAACCGCCTCAAGGGCAAGCCGGTGCAGGCCAGCAAGACGCTGAGCGTGCGCGAAGAAGCCAAGCCCGAGGAATGACGGCGCAACCCGCCCTGAGATGAACGACGAACAGCTGCTGCGCTACTCGCGCCACATCCTGCTCGACGAGCTCGGCATCGAGGGCCAGGAAAAGCTGCTGGCCTCGCATGCGGTGGTCATCGGTGCCGGTGGGCTGGGCTCGCCGGTGGCGCTCTACCTCGCGAGCGCTGGCGTGGGACATATCACGCTGGTCGATCATGACGAGGTCGATGCGACCAACCTGCAGCGCCAGATCGCGCACAACCTGGACCGCGTCGGGACACCGAAGGCCGAATCGGCCCGGGTGGCGATGCTCGCGATCAACCCCGAGGTGCAGGTCGATGCGCTGGTGCGGCGCGCCGACGACGCGCTGCTCGACGCGCTGCTGCCGACGGCGCAGGTCCTGCTCGACTGCACCGACAACTTCGCGACCCGCCACCTGATCAACCGCGCCTGCGTGCGGCATGGCGTGCCGCTGGTCTCGGGCGCTGCGATACGCTTCGACGGCCAGCTCTCGGTCTACAACCCGCGCGAACCGAAAAGTCCCTGCTACGCCTGCGTTTTCCCCGAGACCGACGGCCTGGAGGAAACCCGCTGCGCCACCATGGGCGTGTTCGCGCCGCTGGTCGGCATCATCGGCACGCTGCAGGCGGCCGAGGCGCTGAAAATCCTGTGCGGCATGGGCTCCAGGCTGGTCGGCAAGCTCATGATGCTGGACGGCCGCAGCATGGAATTCCACACCATAGGCCTGGGCCGCAACCCCGACTGCACGGTCTGCGGCGGCACGCACTGAGGAGCGTCTGGCGACCAGTCCGGCCCGGCCTCAGGCCGTCACGATCCAGCCTTCCAGCGGGTCGAACTCCGGCAGACCGTAGCACACATGGCCGTCCTGGTGCTGCTGCAGCGCCCAGGCCGCCTGCAGCAGGCAGAGCAGCGCATCGAGCCGGTCGCCGCTGGCATCCGCCACCAGTTCGTCATGCTGCGCATGGCTCAATTTCAGTCGCAGGCCACTGCCGCGCAGCAGCGGCGCGACGCCCGTTTCTAGCGCATGCAGCAAATCCTTGCGTGCAATCAGGCGCTCGGGCGTCTGCCTGGCCTTGTCGTCGCTCTTGTAGCTGCGCGCACCCAGCACCGAGCGCGCCAGCAGGCCCGGATAGGCTTCGAGCGCGACCCGTGCCGGATCGGCCTGGTGCAGACCGGCCAAGGTGACACCCGCGTCCAGCAGCAGTGGCACACCCGCGTGCAGCATGAAGGCCACCGGCGGATTGACCCATTTCATGCTCGGACTCGATCCGGCCGGGCGATCGGTCGCGCGGTGTGCGAACTTGCCGCCCACCGGTCGCGCGTCGCAGAAGGCCGCGAAGCGGTCGCGGATCTCGGGC
The DNA here is from genome assembly GCA_943326015.2 of Chitinophaga pinensis. Classification (GTDB taxonomy): domain Bacteria; phylum Pseudomonadota; class Gammaproteobacteria; order Burkholderiales; family Burkholderiaceae_C; genus Malikia. Next base: position 57,640 of record CALPRQ020000006.1, read on the forward strand.
CGATCCAGCGCCGCGTAGTGGCGCATGCAGTCCAGCCAGCCGGTCGGCCAGGCCAATTGCTCGACCAGTTCGCGCGGCAGGCCGAACGGCAGGTCGAAGCCGCCGACCCAGGCGCCGGGTTCGGCCAGACAGGCGCCGAAGCCCGCCAGGGTCTCGAAGCGGTCGATTCGCTCCAGCGTGACACGACCGGCCCGCAGGCTGCCGCGCGCGAGCACGATCGGCTTGCGCCGGCTGGGCGCGCTGCTGAAGTCGCAGCCCCAGAGCGCGGGGCCTGAAGCAGTCAAGGGCGGCTCAGGCGCGGCCGATGATGGAAGCGGTCGCCATCAGCTCCTCGAGCAGCGCCAGCGACACCTTGCCCGAGACCGAATAGGGATCGAACTCGGGCCGCTCGGAATACTTCAGCACGATCGAGATGTTGAGCTTGCTCAGGTTGACCTGGCCCATGGTCCAGCCGCCGAAGCGCCGCTCGCTGATTTCCTCGTAGTGCAGCAGCTCGACGTCCTGGTGGCGCGGATCTTCGATGATCTGGTTGTACAGGCGGTTGACCGCCTGTCGCCCCCCCTCGATCGCCTGCAGGAAGACGCCACCGCCATAGCACAGGATGCCGGTGATGCCGTTGTGCAGATTGTGCTGCCTGGCCGAAGCCAGGATGGCGTGGACGGCCTCGGTGCTCTCGGGCTGCACCGCACGACTCACATACAACAGACGTACCAGCATCTTCAGCTCCTACGGGGAATCAGGGCCAGGAATTCACGGCGCAGGTCGCTGTCCTTGAGGAAGACGCCGCGCATGACCGAGTTGATCATCTTGCTGTCCATGTCCTTGACGCCGCGCCAGCCCATGCAGTAGTGGCTGGCTTCCATCACGATCGCGAGGCCGTCGGGCTGGGTCTTTTCCTGGATCAGATCGGCCAGCTGGACCACGGCCTCCTCCTGGATCTGGGGCCGGCCCATGATCCACTCGGCCAGGCGTGCGTACTTGGACAGGCCGATCACGTTGGTGTGCTCGTTGGGCATGACGCCGATCCAGATCTTGCCGATGACCGGGCACAGATGGTGGCTGCAGGCGCTGCGCACCGTGATCGGGCCGACGATCATGAGCTCGTTGAGGTGCTCGGCGTTCGGGAATTCGGTGATGGTCGGCGCCTGCACATAGCGGCCGGCAAAGACTTCCTTCAGGTACATCTTGGCCACGCGGCGCGCCGTGTTGTCGGTGTTGTGGTCGTTCACGGTGTCGATCACCATGCTGTCGAGCACACCCTTCATCTTGTCGGTGACCTCGTCGAGCAGGGCTTCGAGCTCGCCCGGACGGATGAAGTCGGCGATGTTGTCGTTGGAGTGGAAGCGCTGTTTGGCAGCTTGCAGGCGTTCACGGATCTTGACGGAGACGGGCGTGCCTTCGTCCTGGTTGGCGTCGGTCATGTCTTTTTGCACTTTCATGAGCATGATGGCATGCTAACACCTGATGCCAGCCCCTGAGTGCGCGGGGAAATCAACGGCCAGCCCCGCGCCAGCCATGGCGCAAGACTAATAGCGCTGACCGAGCAGGAACAGCATGCCGCGCATGACACCGAACGCGATCCGGTCGAACAGGCGCTGGCGCCAGGGTCGCTGGCGCAACTGTTCGGGCGCGACGCGCTGGCCCGCGGTACGCATCAGGTGGTCGAGCCGCTGCCACAGCCCGCGCGCGAAGGCCGGGTCACGGGTCACGACATTGGCCTCGCGCGCCAGCAGCAGGCTCAAGGGGTCGAGATTGGTCGAACCCACCGTCGCCCAGGCGCCATCGACCACCGCGACCTTGGCGTGCAGCGAGCTCGGGGCATATTCGTGGATCTCGATGCCGGCATCGAACAGCCACTGGTAGACCGTGCGCGCGGCGTGATATTGCAGGAAATGCTCGTAACGGGCATGCAGCAGCAGGCGCACCCGCACGCCGCGCGCGGCCGCCAACGTGAGCGCGCGGCGCAGCCTGCGGCCGGGAATGAAATAGGCGTTGGCGATCACGATCTCGTGCCTGGCCTGCGCGATCGCCTTGAGGTAGGCGCGCTCGATGTCGTGACGATGCCGCAGGTTGTCGCGCAGCAACAAGGCCGCCAGTTGCGCCTTGTGCCCTGGCAGAAGCTGCCCGGTCGGCAGCGTCGGCAGACCGGCGCGCAGCGCCTGCCAGGCGGCGCGGAACTCGTGCTGGCGGGCCCGGCTCAGCGCCTGCATGCGCCACCAGAGCTGCTCCATGCTTTCGAGCATGTCGGCCACCAGCGGGCCGCTGACCTGCAAGGCGAAATCCAGCCGTGGCTGCTCGAGCCGGCCCAGCGAGACATCGTCGAGATCGTCGATCAGGTTGATGCCGCCGCAAAAGCCCAGCGCGCCGTCGACCACGCAGAGCTTGCGGTGCAGGCGGCGCCAGCGGCTCGGGATCAGCAAGCCCAGATGACCCAGCGGCCGGTAGACCCGGAACTGCACGCCGGCGCGCTCCAGGCGCTCCCGCCAGGCTTGCGGCAGCCGGGAGGTGCCGATGCCGTCGACCACCAGCCGCACCGTGACGCCACGCTGAGCGCAGCGCTCCATCGCCTCGGCCACCTGCAGCGCACTGCCGGCGAATGCAAAGATGTAGGTTTCGAGGTGAACCAGCTGCTGAGCGCGCTCCATGGCCTGCACCATGGCCGGAAACAGCTCGGCGCCGCCCTCGAGCAGGCGCAACTGGTGGCCGCCGCGCAGCGGTGTCTTCACGCCAGCGCCCCGGCAGCGCCTCTCATTCGAAGGCCAGCTCCGCGATCAGCGGCAGGTGGTCGGACAGGCGCGCCCACTGGCCGCCATGCGGCACCTGCACCGACAGCGGGCGCAAGCCACGCGCATAGATGCGGTCCAGGTGCAACAGCGGCAGCCGCGAGGGATAGGTCGCGTGGCGGATATGTTCGAAGGTGCGCAGACCGAAGACCGCCATCGCCTCGTGCAGACGCTGGCCCCAGTCGTTGAAGTCACCCGCCACCACCAGCGGCTCGTGCGGCGGCACCTCGCGCTCGAGCATGGCACCGATCTGCTGGACCTGGCGTTCGCGGCTGGCATGGATCAGCCCCAGGTGCGCCACCACCACGTGCAAAGGCGCCCCCTTCACGTCCAGGCGCACATGCAACAGGCCGCGCTGCTCGAAGCGATGATCCGACACATCGTGATGGCCCTGACCCAGCACCGGCCAGCGCGACAGCAGCGCGTTGCCATGCTCGCCGTGGCGCGTCACGGCGTTGGTGCGGTAGACCGCCTGGTAGCCGGGTGGCGCCAGATAGTCAGCCTGGCCGACTGCCGGCCAGTGGGCGAAGCGCTTCTGCATCTGGCGGTTGAAGCCGCGCACCTCCTGCAGGCAGACGACATCGGCGCCGAAGCCCTGCACCGCCTGCATCAGGTTGTGGATCTCCAGCCGGCTGGCCGGGCCCACGCCCTGCACTCCCTTGTGGATGTTGTAGGTAACGACGCGCAAGCTGGTCATGCCGGAAATCATGCCACGGTCCTGCTGGTCATGGCGCGAGCGGACGCCGTAAAATGCAAGATTGCAGGCAAATGTCACTGGCAAGCCCTGAACCCATTCCCCACGACAAAGGTTGAAGAAGATGAGCGCAGTTCCCTCGATGTCCGACCGCGACGGCAAAATCTGGATGGACGGCCAGATGGTCGACTGGCGTGATGCCAAGGTCCATGTCCTGACCCACACCATGCACTATGGCTGCGGCGCATTCGAGGGCGTGCGCGCCTACAACACCGTCAACGGCCCGGCCATCTTCCGCCTCGACGAGCACACCGAGCGCCTGCTCAACAGCGCCAAGATCCTGCGCATGAAGGTGCCCTTCAGCAAGGAACAGCTCAACCAAGCCCAGCTCGACATCATCCGCGAGAACAAGCTCGAAAGCGGCTACATCCGCCCGCTGATCTGGATCGGTGACAAGAAGCTCGGCGTGTCCCCCAAGGGCAACACCATCCACGCCATGGTCGCGGCCTGGACCTGGGGCGCCTACCTCGGCGAGGAAGGCATGAAGCGCGGCATCCGCGTCAAGACCTCCAGCTACACCCGTCACCACGTCAACATCACGATGACGCAGGCCAAGACGGTCAGCAACTACACCAACTCGATCCTGGCCAACACCGAGGTCACCGACGACGGCTACGACGAGGCGCTGCTGCTCGACACATCCGGGTTCGTCTCCGAAGGCGCGGGCGAGAACATCTTCATCGTCAAGAACGGCGTCATCTACACGCCCGACCTGTCGGCCGGCGCGCTCAACGGCATCACGCGCAACACCGTCATGCACATTTGCAAAGACTTAGGGCTTGAGCTGGTGCAAAAGCGCATCACCCGCGACGAGGTCTACATCTGCGACGAGGCCTTCTTCACCGGCACCGCCGCCGAAGTGACGCCGATCCGCGAACTCGACCGCATCGAGATCGGCAGCGGCAGCCGCGGCCCCGTCACCGAGAAGATCCAGTCGGCCTTCTTCGACATCGTCAACGGCCGCAACCCCCAGTACGCCCACTGGCTGACCCTGGTCTGATCGGGAGCGATACGATGAGCAAGATTGTCGAACTCTCCGCGAGCGAACTCAACGGCCACGGCGGCGTCTTCTGCCCCAGCCCCAAGGCCGACATGCAACTGTGGAACAGCCACCCGCGCGTCTTCCTCGACGTCGCGCGCACTGGCTCGGCCAAGTGCCCCTACTGCGGCACGGTCTACCAGCTGAAAGCGGGCGAAGTCGTCGGCCACGGCCACTGAGCCTGGATGAAGCGCCCCGAGCGGGCGCTTTTTTTATGCTCAGTGCGAGCGGATCATGGTGCCATAGGCCTCGTCGCTCAGGATCTCGAGCAGCATCGCGTGCGGCACGCGGCCGTCGATGATGTGGACAGAGTTGCAGCCGCTGTGCGCGGCTTCCAGCGCGCCGGCGATCTTCGGGATCATGCCGCCCGAGATGGTGCCGTCGGCGATCAGCGCATCGACCTCGACCGCGCTCAGATTGGTCAGCAGCTCGCCGGCCTTGTCGAGCACGCCACGGATATTGGTCAGCAGCAGCAGCTTCTCGGCGCGCAGCACGGTGGCCAGGCGCGCGGCGACCACGTCGGCGTTGATGTTGTAGCTCTCGCCCTGCTCGCCAAAGCCGATCGGGCTCACCACCGGGATGAAGCCCGCGTCCTCGAGCGACTTGACCACGCTCGGATCGATGCTCACGATGTCGCCGACCTGGCCGACGTCATGCTCGAGCGTCGGGTCCTGCTGGTCGAGCAGCTTGAGCTTCTGGGCCTTGATCAGGCCACCGTCGCGCCCGGTCAGGCCGACCGCCTTGCCACCGGCCCGGTTGATCATGCCAACGATGTCCTGCTGCACCTCGCCGGCCAGCACCCACTCGACCACTTCCATGGTCTCGGCATCGGTCACGCGCATGCCCTGGATGAACTGGCCCTGCTTGCCCAGGCGCTTGAGCAGGCCCTCGATCTGCGGGCCGCCGCCATGCACCACCACCGGGTTGATGCCGACCAGCTTGAGCAGCACCACGTCCTCGGCGAAGGCCTGCTGCAGCGCCGGGTCGGTCATGGCGTTACCGCCGTACTTGATCACCATGGTCTTGCCATGGAACTGGCGGATATAGGGCAGCGCCTGCGCGAGGATCTCGGCCTTGTCGCGTGACTGCAGGTGGGACAGGTCGTGGGGAACGTGGGTCATGTTGCTTGATTCGCTTGGAATGGAGACGGATCAAATTGTGCCGGAAAGACTGGCGCCTGCCCGTCATGAATTCTTCATCTGGCGAGCTGCGGCCACATGCGACACTCGGGCTGAATCATCTGCCTGACCTGATATGAACCCGACCGAAGTCGAACTCAAGTTACTGCTGCCCGGCGCCGATGCACTGACGGTGGAGCAGACCCTGTCCCGCCTGCCGGCGCTGGCCGGCTGCACCCCGCAGCATCAGTGGCTGTGGAACCGCTACTACGACACCCCGGCGCAGGCGCTGCGCCAGCAACGCAGCGCGCTGCGACTGCGCTGCGTGAGCAGCCAGTCCTGGCCCGAGGCCGCAGCGGGCCAGCCACCGACGGGCGAATGGATCCAGACCTTCAAGACCGCCGGCGTCTCGCAAGGCGGCCTGAGCCGGCGCGGCGAGTGGGAAACCGCCGTCCCCAGCGGCGAACTCGACCGCAGGGCGCTGGCCGCGACGCCATGGAACGCGCTCGACCCCGAGGGCGAGCTGTTCGCCCAGCTCCAGCCCTGCTTCGACACCCGCTGCCGCCGCACCACCTGGCTGCTGCAGCAGGCAGACGACAGCCGGATCGAGATCGCGCTGGACGTCGGCGAGATTGCCGCCGCCGGCGAGCTGCTGCCCATGCTGGAGCTGGAACTCGAACTGCAGGCCGGCATGCCGCAGGTCCTGTTCGAACTCGCGCAACAGATTGCCGCCGAGGTCGCGGTGCTCCCCTGCGACGCCAGCAAGGCCGAGCGCGGCTACGCGCTGGCACAGGGCGTGACCCATGCGCCGGCGCGCGCCCGCGCCACCCATCTGCCAGCCGGCGTCGCGCCACGGGCCGCCGCGCAGCAGGCCATGGGCGAGATGCTGGAGCAATTCACCCGCAACCTGGCCGGCCTGCTGCAGGCCGACGACCCCGAGCTGGTGCACCAGGCACGCGTGGGCTGGCGGCGCTGGCGCAGCGCGGAGCGGCTGTTCCGACCCTGGATGCCCGGGCTGGCCGACCGCAGCGGCTTGCGCCCGCTGCTCGACGCGCTGGGCACCTTGCGCGACCTCGACGTCGCGCGCCACGAGACCCTGCCTGGCTGGATCGAGTGCTACGCCCAGGGCGACTCGCGGCGTAGCAAGCAAGCCGACCGGGCGCTGGAGCAACTCGAACAGGCCGGTCAGGCCCAGCGTGACACCGTGCGCGCCCTGCTGACGCAGCCCGGCACGGGACTGGGCCTGCTCGGACTGGCGCAGTGGCTGCACGGACTGTCCAAGTTGCCGGCCCAGTCGGACGAAGGTCGACGCAAGGCCGAGCGCGACTGGGCGCGCGAGCGCAGTGCCCGCCTGCTGCGCCGCCTGCACCAGGTCATGGAAAGCGCCAGCGCCGAAGACGCCACGGAGCCGCAGCAGCACCAGGCCAGGCTGCTGGCCAAGCGCGTGCGCTACAGCTTCGAAACCCTGTTCGACCTGCTGCCCCGGAAAAAAGCCGGCCGCTGGGTCCGCGAGTCCAGCCGGGTGCAGGCCCGCATCGGCGCCGAGCGCGACCTGCTGCGCGCGATCGAGCTGCTACGGCAGGCTGACGACGGCAGCGGCCTGCTCGACTTCCTGCGCGGCGTGGCAGCGGCACGCCGCCACAAGGACCCGGCCGCCGGGTAAAATCCGGCCCATCTTGACTCCCTGTCAGCCTCTGGATCTACACCATGAACCGCTGCCTTTGCCTTTTCCCGTGCCGGCACGCCGCAACTTGATGACGGCCTGCGGCTGGGCGCTGGTCCTGCGGCCCACACTGGCCAGCGCCCAAGTGCCCGACCAATTGCTGCGCCAGTTCCCCGAACAGACACGCTGCGGTGTGCTGCGCGTGACGGCCCAGCCCGAAATCCAGCTCGACGGCAAGGACGTGCAGCGCAACTTCCGCTTCGCGTCCGCGACCCCCTCCAACTGACCGGCAAGATCTGCTGGCCCGCCCCTTTCCGGGGCTGGCGGTCATGCCCACGTTTACCCCGTATCGACAGACTGCAGCGCGCAACACGTACCTGCAGCGATTACCTTTTTCGAAAGCGCCTCCATGAGCAAGAAAGTCTTCATCAAAACCTTCGGCTGCCAGATGAACGAGTACGACTCGGACAAGATGGCCGACGTGCTCGGCGCTGCCCAGGGCTACGAGCCAACCCAGGACATCGAACAGGCCGACCTGATCCTGTTCAACACCTGCTCGGTGCGCGAGAAGGCGCAAGAAAAGGTCTTCAGCGACCTCGGACGCATCAAGCATCTGAAGGAAAAAGGCGTGCTGATCGGCGTCGGCGGCTGCGTCGCGAGCCAGGAAGGCGATGAGATCATCAAGCGCGCGCCCTATGTCGACGTCGTGTTCGGCCCGCAGACCCTGCACCGCCTGCCCGAGCTGCTGGAAGCGCGCGCCGCCAAGGCCCGGCCACAGGTCGATATCAGCTTCCCCGAGATCGAGAAGTTCGACCACCTGCCGCCCGCCAAGGTCGAGGGCGCCAGCGCCTTCGTCTCGATCATGGAAGGCTGCAGCAAGTACTGCAGCTACTGCGTCGTGCCCTACACGCGCGGCGAAGAGTTCAGCCGCCCGTTCGAGGAAGTGCTGGTCGAGGTCGCCGGCCTGGCCGACCAGGGCGTGAAGGAAGTCACGCTGCTGGGCCAGAACGTCAATGCCTACCGCGGCAAGATGGGCGACACGGATGAGATCGCCGACTTCGCGCTGCTGCTCGAATACGTGGCCGAGATCCCCGGCATCGAGCGCATCCGCTACACCACCAGCCACCCGAATGAATTCACGCCGCGCCTGATCGAGGCCTACGCCAAGATTCCGAAGCTGGTCAGCCACCTGCACCTGCCGGTACAGCATGGCAGCGACCAGATCCTGATGGCGATGAAGCGCGGCTACACCGCGATGGAATACAAGAGCACCATCCGCAAGCTGCGCGCGATCCGCCCCGACCTGTCGATGAGCAGCGACTTCATCGTCGGCTTCCCCGGCGAGACCGAGGAGGACTTCCAGAAGATGATGAAGCTGATCGCCGACGTCGGCTTCGACAACAGCTTCAGCTTCATCTTCAGCCCGCGCCCCGGCACCCCGGCAGCCAACCTGCCTGACGACACCCCGCACGAGGTCAAGCTGCGCCGGCTGCAGGAAGTCCAGGCGCTGCTGGAGCAGAACATCCAGCGCATCAGCCAGAGCCGCGTCGGCACCGTACAGCGCATCCTGGTCGAGGGCCCGTCGCGCAAGAACCCGGCTGAACTGATGGGCCGCACCGAGTGCAATCGCATCGTCAACTTCGACGCCGGCCCGAACGGCGCGCGCCTGATCGGCCAGATGCTCGACGTGAAGATCACGCTGGCCTACCCGCACTCACTGCGAGGTGAGGTGGTCATGGTCAGCTGAAAGCGGATCACGTCAGCGCAAAAGACTACGGCGTGATCTCCTTGAAGAGGTCACGCCGTACAAGTTGACATTGCCAGACAGGTCACTGTCCAGCGCAGACACGCAGGATCAGGGTTGGATGCCGCACTTCTGCTTGGTACAAGTACCAGACCAGGCCCAGGAGACATTGGTCTCGTTGACCGTTGGCGTGGCTGTGAGGGTCAAGCTACCCACGTCAGCACTACCGGTGACACTGATGGCGGCAGTAGTTGCGGTGATCGCGATGGCTCCAGTGGCGTACTTCGGAGTCGGAAGCGTCGTTATGCCGAGCTCCGCGGCTGTATCACAGCTTGCCAAAACTCCGGCCTTTTCTTGCAAGCACTGCGCAATCGCAAGCTTGATCGGCTCGAAAGCGGTGACGTTATCCTGCCACTTCGATCGAGTCACATAGTCCTGATATTGCGGCAGCGCCACGGCCGCCAGAATACCAATGATCGCCACAACGATCATGAGCTCGATCAGGGTAAAGCCGCGCTGGGTCTTCTTCTTGAGGTTTTTCAGACTCTTCATACCGTCCTCCTGGGATTGAGTGAACCAAAATGTTCAAGGCAACTGCCCTGCGTGACCATTGTTGCACCACTGGCCAGGGGTGTGAAGCCTTTTCTCCTATTTACTCGGCATTTTTGACAGCTTTCGCCACAAGCGTCCGAACAGACCGATCGAATGGGTAGGTCAGAGGTGCAGGTAGCCCAGCACGCCGGTGGCCAGGCCCAGCGCGGTCGAGCCGTAGACCGTACCGAGCAGCCAGCGCTTGCGCGTCAGCAGCGTGATGGCCGACAGAGCGATCGCGATCTGCAGCAGCGTGGTCGCCAGCGCCCAGCGCCCGTGCACATGCATTTCGGCTGCGCTGTGCTCCTCGGCCGCCTTGGACGCCGCCTCGAGCTGGTCGGCCTGCGCCTTGATCTCTTCCTTCTCCTGCTTGTAGCGCTCGATGGACTGCTCGAACTTCTGTTTCGCCTCGCCCTGGGTCAGCGTGACCGAGAGTTCGGCCAGGTTCTGCTTGCTGCTCTTGGCCTGGTAGTAGTTCCACTGGTTGGAGGCAGCGGTCTTCTGGATCGCGGCCTCGTTCTTGTACATCAACGCGGCATTCTGCGAGTGTCCGCCCATGTAGCCGAAGATGGCGCCAATGGTCGACAGCACCGCGGTAAGCACCGCCAGCCGGGAGGTGAAGGCATCGCCGCCGTGCTGGGCGACATGTTCGATTTCGTGGTCGTGGGGTCCGTGGACATGAAAACCGTGGCCTGACATGCGTCTGAATCCTGAATTGTGGAATGAATGGGAAGAATTTGGGCCGCGAGGCACCACCCGGGAGCCAAGTATAGGAGTGAGGCATGACAGGCGTGCTGTTGCGGTATCCTGCTGGCATATGAATCCGGCCATCCTGGGCGGCACGCTCGTCACCCTGCAATTCGGCATCCTCACGCTGCTGGGATGGCTGACGCTGCCGCACTGGCAGGCTGGCACCTGGAGCACTGCATCCGCTGCACTGTGGCTGATGGGGCTGCTCACCGGGCTGTGGGCGGTCACGAGCAACCGGCCCGGCAACTTCAATATCCGGCCGGCGCCCAAGGCTGGGGGCCAGCTGGTGCAGCACGGGCCCTACCGCTGGATCAGGCACCCGATGTACAGCGCCCTGCTGCTGCTCGCGGCTGGCTGCGCGCTGGTGGTCGCCACTCCGGCGGCTTGGGCGCTATGGCTGGCGCTAGCCGCCGTGCTGACAGGCAAGGCCGCGCTGGAAGAAGCCTGGATGACGCGCGAGCACCCGGACTATGCCGGCTACCGCGCCCGCACGCGGCGCTTTCTGCCCTGGCTGCTCTGAAGACAGCCAGGCTAATTGCTTGATGGGACTCCCGAATTACTGAAGAGTCTCAGGACAACTCTCGTGGTCGGCCAGCTCGCTGATCCGAGAAGTAGCTGACCAGCTCGTTCATATGGTTGGCGACTTCCTGCAGACGTTCGGACATGGCATAAGCCTCATGGGTTTCCTGCCGGTTTTCCATCACAAGGTCGGAAAGCTGGTCGATCTTCTGGAGGAAATCCTCCTGAGCGAAGGTCTGCAGTCGAACCAGGTTGGCCACCTGATCCACGGTTTCCTGCAGTACGGCCAATCCAGCAGCATCAGGCCCCCCACTGCTCGGCTGGTTGAGCCTGGTGATCTGGCTTTGCAGGGCTTCGATGCTGCCACTCAGGGCTTCCCCGAAGTCCATGGAAAGATAGTTGCGAGCTTCACTGAGCTGGTCATGCTGGATTTCCGAATGATCGCTGATCTCGAAAAGTGCCTCATTGAGCTGCTTGCAATGTTGGTGAATGCCATGGGCGACCAGCGAGATTTCATCAGCTATCACCTTGATGTGCATCTGCATGACGGCACTGGATCGAATCAATTCACCGGTTTCACCCTTGCCAAACACTTCGACCTCGCCACTGAGGTCTCCTTGAGCAATTCGATCAAAATTTCGAATGGCAGCCTCCAGTGGCGTGACAATATTTTTCAGGAAAAATCGACCCACGACAACAACAATCAGCGTGCCAATTATAATGCCCGCCAAGGCTAATTTCCAGATCAGTTCATTGCGTTGCTCCAGCGTGCGGTAATCCTGCTCGGCTTGAGCCTTGATGCTTTGCTGCAATTCACCGAGTGTGGCCTGAAGATCCTTGAAATAAGGGAGGTAGTAGCCCACTTGGGAGTTAATGGCTGGGACTGGGGCGTCGCTATCGATGTCCCTGGCTAGGGGATGAATGATCTTGCCCAGCAAGGCCGCATACTGGTCACGAACACGGTTCAGGATCACTCGGTTGGCCTCGCTCAACTGATCACTTTGAAGTTTTTCAAGCAGAAGGCTGGTTTCGCGCTCAGCCTGCTTGAAACGCTCAAGAAAATCGTCCCGCTGTTGAGTCGTGGCATGAAAATCCCTCACCCCCTGGCTGTTGACCATGTACCAAGCGGCCAGACTGCCACGCAACTCATGAACTCCGGCATCAAGGCGATTGGCTCGGGCAATGGGTTGGATTCGATCTTCATAGAGAGATTGAGCATCGGTGCTGGACTGCCTGAGACCGCCGATGCCAACAATTCCGCCGGCAATCATCAGGAGAATCACGAACAGGGAACCGAGCGTGAACCCGGTCTTGATCGTCATCCAGTTATGCAACACGTTTTGCCTGACAGGCTCGCCGCTTTGCTTCAAGTGCGCATACATCGAGGTAGCCGACTCAATCTCATCAGGATTGACCGCCTCACGCACAGACATGTAACCGATGGTCTGATCTTCTTTTCGAATCGGAACGATGACGGCCTTGACCCAGTAGAACCGACCGTCCTTGGCACGGTTCTTGACAACGCCTTTCCAAGGATTCCCCTGCTTGAGGGTTAGCCACAAATGGGAAAAGACCTGCACTGGCATATCTGGATGGCGAACCAGATTATGCGGCTTGCCGATCAACTCCTCGCGGCTGTATCCGCTGATATTGACGAATGCGTCGTTGGCGTAGGTGATGTTTCCATAGAGGTCAGTCTTGGAAACGAGGGACACACCCGGAGAAACCAATATTTCTTCGTCAATGACGGGCAGATTCTGTCTCATGATCTCATCTTTCTAACCAATGATGCCGTTACTGCCAGAGGCGACGAATAACCAACTCAGCTGATTTGCACTTTTCTGGCGTGACGCAGCCGGAAATCTCGAATTCACTCTGAGCGCTATCACGGATAACTGGGGAACTACGAAGAATTCCATTGAGGTCATATAGACTGTACACTTGGGGTTGACTTTGACTGGAAGGAGAATGCTTGACCACCCCAATCTCGCCATTGACGAGCAATACCAGCGTGCCCGCTGGGAATCGAGTCAATGTCGTGAGCAGGAAAATGACCTGCTTTTCCTGGTGCTGGCTGCCCTTGCCGAGATAAATTTCTTTCAACGCATTTGCAGGAAAGATTCCCGGGCGCCGAAGATTCGCCAGCACCATGCCCGCATAGGCATCAGCCAAGCCAAGCAGCAGGGATGCCGAATGAATGGCATCACCCTTTTTTCCGTGCGGATAGCCACCACCATCCAGACGCTCATGGTGTTCCACCACGTAAGTCAACCAGTCTCGGTCGTTGACTCCGTGCCGGAGCAACAACTTGACGGCTGCGACAGGATGCTCGCGCACAATCACCAATGCAGTATCAGGAAGCTTGCAGGCAGTTGCATAGCTCTTATCAATAGAATGCAAGGCCACGTCACGAGTAAATGCCGCACAAATGAGTGACAACTGCTGATCTTCCGAAAGTTCGCATTGGGGCGCAAGCAAAGCTGCGACGACAGCTCCGAGCAACTGTTGATTCACTCTGCTGTCGCGAACATCATGGGTGAGATAAGCGGAGGCGAGTACCGCATCACGGTCCTCGGCGATCAAACCCAGCAACTTCCTTGCACAATCACGAACGAAGTCCTGCAGCACGACTCGATCCGAGGGAACTTCCTGCAGCAGTTTGTGGATTCTCCGGACACTGATAGTCAGATCTGCAGTGCGCAGAAAAACAGGAGTCCGTGGTTTTTCTGGGTAAAAATTCTCACCGCCGAGAACTTGCTCGGCACCACCCCCCTCTTGCTGCTTGCTTTCGCTTGATCTACCCAATATTTCGGATGGATGATCTACGCTACCAATGTAACACCCGCGCTGCAGCAAACGCTCGACAAAGCCGGGGATGGTGATAACAAAACCCTGCCTGAGCAGCAGTCGCTCATTTTCATCATAAATCGGAAAGCATAATGGTTCGTGCATCGGCAGATCGGCTTCGACTGCACGCCGGATCAGCTTTCCCATTTGTCTCCCCCATGGAATTTTCTTGACACAAACCAGCGATGAATACGCTGTCTCGGCCACGCCGGCCTGAAACAGCTTCCCATCCTGCTCAGTTACATTCTGCCCTATCCAGTTATTATAGTCAAGATCAGAATATATTCTGCAAGAATTTTCCAGAGTGCGAGTGCGAGGCGTCATGATTCCGACCCGGACGGATTCCTGCGGCCAGGATCGACGGTGTGGAGCGAGGTGCACGTCGCGCGCGCATCGAACCATTCGATAACCGAGCCGACAGTCTGTCGGGAGGGTCGCCAGTCGGGTGGTATTTGGCGAAGTTGCCTACAGAGTGCCTGCAGGCTCGCCCAGAAACGAAAAAGCCCGGTCGCAAAACCGGGCCAAGTCGTTGATTTGAATGGTAGGGCGTGTAGGACTTGAACCTACGACCAAAGGATTATGAGTCGCGCCATGTAACTATTCGGGTATATTCGGCATCATACGAATCCACCATGAAAATCAGATACTTGCATGAAATCCGAAGCCTGAACTGTTGAGCAGGATTCAGGAAAACATGGGTTTTTTGGCTACATGGTGGCTACATGATGGCTACATGGGCTGCCCGACGGAGTGAACGATGGCAAGACCGAAGAAATCCGACCTACCCGACTTGGCGCAACGCCTGAGCCTGACGGCTGGGGTAATCGAGCGCCTGGGCTGTCCGGCCGGCAAGCAACAGGCTTTCCTGCGCGACAGCGAAGCGCCCGGCCTGCGTGTGCGGGTCACGGCTGCCGGAGCCAAGAGCTACGTCTATGAGTCCAAGCTGAACCGGCAGACCATCCGGCGCACCATCGGCGACGTGAAGCTATGGAGCATTGAGCAGGCCCGCACCGAAGCAAGGCGTCTTGCCGTGCTGCTCGACAACGGCACCGACCCGCGAGAGCTGGAGCGACAGCAGCAGGCCGACAAGGTTGCAGCCCAGGCAGCCGAAGCCGCCCAGGCCGTCACCGTGGGCACCGCATGGGCCGACTACATCGAAGCCCGGAAAGCCAAGTGGGGAGACAGCCACCACCAGGACCATCACCGTTATGCACAAGCCGGTGGCGAACCCAAGAAGCGCGGCAAAGGGAGTACAGAGCCGGGACCGCTGTATCCACTGATGGCCTTACCGCTGCGTGACCTGACCGCTGACCGGGTGCAGGCATGGGCAGCGAAGGAAACCGCTGTCCGCCCGACCGTCACCCGCAATGCGTGGCGACTGCTGCGGGCCTTCCTGGGCTGGTGCTCAGAACATCCTGACTACGCCGCCGCAGCGCCTTCGACCAACCCGGCCCAGGCCCGCAAGGTCAAGGAGGTGCTGGGCAAGCCCGGCGTGAAGCAGGATGCCTTGCAGCGCGAGCAGCTATCGGCATGGTTCACCGCCGTGCAGGGCTTGAGCAGTGCGACCGTGGCCGCCTATCTGCAAGTCCTGCTGCTGACCGGCGCTCGCCCTGGTGAAGTGCTGGCACTGCGCTGGGAGGACGTGAACGTCAAGTGGCGTGGCCTGACCATCCGCGACAAGGTGGAAGGCGAGCGCGTCATTCCACTGACCGCCTACGTCCATCACCTACTGACCGCCCTGCCTCGCCGCAATGCCTGGGTGTTCGCCAGCCCCACCAAGGAGGACGCCCACCTGACCGAGCCGAACCATGCGCATGACCGCGCCTGCAAAGTGGCCGGCATCGAGGTCTTGACCCTGCATGGCCTGCGCCGCAGCTTCAAGAGCCTGACAGAGTGGCTGGAGACGCCGACCGGCGTGGTCGCGCAAATCATGGGCCACAAGCCGTCAGCGACCGCAGAGAAGCACTACACCGTCAGACCGTTGGACCTGCTGCGCCTGCACCATGAACGCATCGAGGCGTGGATTCTGGAGCAGGCCGGGATTCAGTTCGACCGTGCTGCCGAGCCGGGCAAGCTGCGCGTGGTGGCCTGATTCGTTTTCGCCCCAGCTAGGCCGGGCTGCAATCCGACCGAAAAGCGGGACACCTTCACCCGCCTGCTGGGGCAGCCATGTGAAGGTTGCACTTGAAGGGGTGCAAAGAATGAAGACAGCTCGAATAACAGACCTTGATTTTGCTGCCTACCGCCGATGGGGTCATTTCAATCTATTCCAGATTGCGTGTTTCATTCATCGACTGGACCCGGACCGATTCCATCAGGAAATCATGGGAGAGTTTCTAGACCTTGAGCGTGAAATGGACCCGACAGGCTATCTAAAAAATGCCAATGAGTTATTTGTGGCAAAGCTAAATGGTTTGCCTCAAGTAATGCTTGGGGATGAAGTCGGACAAGACCTTGCAGCACTCAAGAAGGCATCAGGAGGCCGTTCTGCATATTTCACTCTGCCCGCCAGCGAAGCCCCAGGACTGGTATCTGACATAGGCCGCACTTGGCCCGACGAACTGCGCGTGCCGGACGCTACGAAGCCTGCGCCAGCCGAGCAGACGCCGCCGCCTGAGCCGGTGCAAGCTGCGCCAGCCATACAGCCGCGAGCCCTGAAGCGCGCCGCATTGATTGCCGAGCTTCAGGGTGAATGGCCCAGCATCAAAAACGACTTGAGCGATGCGTCGAGGAATGGACTTGATGCTGCCAAGCTGGCGCAGCAGCATGGCATGTGGAATCCAGATGTGGCTATGGAGTGGGCAAAGAGCCGGGGCAAGCTGGCCCAGCAAAGAACGGGCATGAGTCCTGCGACATGGTGCGGCCCCATCACTAGGCACCAACCGAGATAGCGGGCCGCCCTGAAATTAGTTGGATATTCGGGTTTTCTTCGGGGGTTGTTCGGGAAATTTCGGGGCTTTGAGACTGCGAACCATCGACAACGCCAAACGGCAAAGGATGGTTCCCGATGCAAGCAGCAACCCACCACAGCGCAAGCGCCCGCCGCGCTGCAATCAATGACCAGGAGTTCCCGCCGCTGGAACTGGTCAACCGCCCGACAGTCCCGACCCCGCAAGCAGCCTATTACCTGAATCGCGCACAGCAGACTCTGCGCGAATGGGCTATGACCGGAAAGGTCATCAAGCCGCTTCGGCTGAATGGCCGCCTTGCATGGCCGGTAGCTGAAATCCGTCGCGTCCTGGGCGTGGAGGTGGCAGCATGAAAAAGCGCCCGACCCCCACGGATGGAAAGCCGAGCGCCTGCCTGGACAGCAGTGCGAAGTTTACCGGCACCGACAACCCCCGTCATCTGCGCGCTCTGGCCGTCCTACTGCGCCGACCCATCACCAGGAAGGAATTGGACAGCGTGGCCGGCTGCTCGAACAGTCCCGAGCTGGTCGCCGAGTTGCGCCGCCGTGGCCTGCCTATCGAGTGCGAGCGCGTCGAGTCATTCGACCGCGACGGTCGCCCATGCCGCCCAGGCGTCTACACCCTGTCCAGCAAGGGCCGCCGCATGTTTTGGGCTTGGAAGGCGACCGCGAAGAAAGGGAGCTGCTGATGAGCTTCCAAGCAATGACATGGGCTGTCGAGCAGCCATGCACAAGCCCCGGCCAGAAGCTGGCGCTCCTGATGCTGGCAAACCACTGCAACGACGAATCCGGGCAATGCGTCTTGTCTCACAAGCAGCTCGCGGCCGAGTGCAGCATGGGTGTTTCGACCCTGAAACGCCACCTGCAAGCCCTGGTCGACCAGGGACTGCTGACCATCGCTCAGATTTCTCTGGACGGTGTTTCGGTGCCCAATCGGTACCGCCTCAATCTTGAAGGGGTGGCGTGATGCATGAATCGACGTTCTCCCTCGTGCCCCTTGAGGTCATCAAGGACAAGCGCCTGACGCTGTGGCAGGTCCGCGTCCTGGTGTCCCTGTTCTCGTTCCGCAACAAGAACACGGATACGGTTTTTCCGTCGCGCCGGGCCATTGCCGAGCGCAGCGGCATGCACCC
Source organism: Chitinophaga pinensis (assembly GCA_943326015.2). Classification (GTDB taxonomy): domain Bacteria; phylum Pseudomonadota; class Gammaproteobacteria; order Burkholderiales; family Burkholderiaceae_C; genus Malikia. Next base: position 75,489 of record CALPRQ020000006.1, read on the forward strand.
GTCGAACATCAGCGCAGCGACGACTGAGCTTGTCGGTCTTGGCTGGTTGACCAAGGAAGGGGCGGGCGGATTCTCGAAATCCAGCCGTTACACCATCACGGTCCCGGACCTCGAAACGGTAGCGGATTCCACTACCGTAGCGGAACCCACTACCGTAGCGGATTCCGCTACACGCATGCGTGTAGTGGCCGCCGCTACACGCAAAGAACAGACAATAGAACAGACCAAAGGGGAAAGCGCGAACAAGTCCGCGCCCACCCCTCCCAAGGCTCGCAAAGCATCCAAGGCGCTGTCGCTGCCCGACTGGCTGGCGCAGGTCGCAGCAGTAGGCCAGAAGGCCATCCCTGACACCGACCCGGTGCGCCGCTACGCCGCCCAGGCTGGCATCCCTGACGACTTCCTGCGCCTGTGCTGGTTCGAGTTCAAGGCCCGCTACTCGGAGCCAGACGCCAAGACCTACACCGACTGGAGACAGGTCTTCCGAAACGCCGTGCGCGGTAACTGGCTGAAGCTGTGGTTCATCAACCAGGACGGCTACCAACTGACCACCACTGGCAAGCAGGCCCAACAACACCTGGAGCGCGACGAATGAGCTACGACACCTTCCCCCACCTCGACCACCCGCACTTCGTTGACCAGAGTGCCGAGTCACACGCCGAGTTCATGGCGATGTACCAAGCGCCGGTGCAACCCACCAGGGACACCAGCATCCAAGCCGAGCTGACGCTGTTGAGCTTTGGCTTCTTGAGCTTGCGCAGCTTGGATTCCGTGGCCGACTACCTCAAGCCCGAGCACTTCGTCGAGCCGCTGCACGGCAAGGTGTTCGCCTGCCTGATGACCGCATTCAAGCGCGGTGCCCAGGATGTGGACGTGATTGCCGTCGCTGATGAGTTGCAAGGCGACGTGACGCTGCAAGAGCTGGTCGCCATCTCGCACCAAGCCGAGGGCGTGAGCTTCGGACGTGCCGCATCCCTGGGTCGCCTGGTGTTCGAGAAGGCCCAGGCCCGCCAGCTCTACGCCGCTTCCCAGCAGATTGCCGAGCTGGCTTTTGGTGCCGACCCCATCGCCGCCCGCATAGATGCCGCGCAAGCCGTCGTATCGGGCCTACAGGCTCACGAAAGCGCCGGGGAATGGGTAGATAGCTATCAGGCCATGATTGAGCATACGGAACTGCTGGACAAGCGTTTCGAGGGCCATATCGTCGGCATCCAGACCGGCCTGCCAGACCTCGACGACATGCTCGACGGCGGATTGCAGCGGCAAAGCCTTGTCGTCGTCGGTGCGAGGCCCGGCATGGGCAAGACCGCCATCGGGATGACCATCGGCCTGCGCATCGCTCAGACGTACAGCGTGGGCTTCTTCAGCTTGGAGATGCCGCACAAGGACGTGCGCGACCGTCAGCTTGCCATCCTGTCCGGCCTGCCGCTGGCCCACCTCAAGCGCCCCAAGCTGCATGACCTGAGCTGGTCGAGCGTGTCGCATACCGTGGAGCAATCACGCGACCTGCGCTTTCACGTCAGCGACCGCGCCGGCCTGAACATCCTGCAAGTCCGCGCCCGTGCCCGTGCGCTCAAGCGCCGCCACGGTCTTGACGTGCTGGTGCTCGACTACATCGGCCTGATGCCCGGCACCGACTCCAAGATGCCGCGCGCCTACCAGGTCGAGGAAATCACCAAGGGCCTGAAGGCGCTCGCCAAGGAGCTGGATATCTGCATCATCGCGCTGGCGCAGGTGAACCGAAGCGTGGCCGACCGTGCCGACCAGACACCCGGGCTGTCAGACCTGCGCGACTCAGGCGGCATCGAGCAGGACGCCGACGTGGTGGCCTTCATCAATCGCCCCATCGTCGCCAAGCCCGACCTGCCTGCCGACTTCAAGCACTACGCCCTGCTGCGCGTGGCGAAGAACCGACAAGGCCAGCAAGGCGACGTGCATCTGCACTACCAGGGCGAGCTGACCAAGTTCAGCGCCTGGGGTGGCGAGCCTCCCAGCCTCAAGCTGGCTTCCGCACCAGCGAAGGCCCGCAGCTATGCCGCCGAGTTCTGACCAACACCAGGAGCATGACCATGATTGACGCCCTCATCGCCGGCAAGCTGCACGGAGCGCCGAGCCAGAAGACCAGCAAGAACGGCAACACTTTCACGACCGCCAAGGTCCGAGTCCCGACCGGCGAGGACAGCACGTTCTGCAACGTCATCGCGTTTGACGATGGAGCACAGGCCGCACTGCTGGCGCTGGGGCCCGGCGAGGCCGTGGCGCTGGCTGGGTCGCTCAAGGTCGGCACTTGGACGGCCAGGGACGGGACCGCGCGCCCCAGCCTGGACATGACCGCATCCCAGGTGCTGACCAGCTACCACGTCACCAGGAAGCGCAAGGCCATGCAGCGCGACCAGGAGGGCCAGCAGCAGCGCCAGCCGCATCGACAGGTCGAGCCGGACCTTGACGACGGCTCCATGCCGTTCTGACCTTGTATCTGCAACCGTAGAGCAACGATATGACCGAGAAACGAAAACCGCCTGCCGGGCATGGCTGGAAGCCCGGCCAGTCTGGCAACCCGAAGGGCCGCAAGCCCGGCACCAGCGAAGTGCAGAAGCTGCGCGCCGCCATCGCTGACCGTGTGCCCGACATCATCAAAGCACTGCTGGCGCAGGCGCTTGAAGGCGACGTAGCAGCCGCCCGCTTGCTGCTGGAGCGCACCATCGCCCCGCTGAAGGCCGTAGAGCCGCCCCAGGCGATAGGCTTGCCCGATGGCAATCTCACCGAGCAGGGCCGCGCCGTGCTGGCTGCTGTCGCTGCTGGCGAGCTGGCACCGGGCCAGGGGTCAACGCTGATAGCCGCCATCGGCGCACTGGCGCGAGTCGCAGAGATTGACGAACTGACGGCCCGGATTGAGGCGCTAGAGGCGCGTGGCGCTTTGGGAGGTGTCAACGCATGACCAGGACGCTGAAACGGCGCATAGCGGCGCTTGAGGCCCCGCACGACGCTATCCCGGCACCGCGCCTGATAGTGCTGACATCCCCAGGGGCGGACATCGTGCGATTGAGGCACGACGGGTGCGAATGGAGCAGGCAAGAGGGCGAAAGTCCTGATTCATTCCAGGCGCGCGTCCTTGCGGACTTGGGCGACGGTCCGCCGTTGCTGCTGGCGGGCTTGACCACCTGATTTGGGGGCCATCGGTCGAGCTGAAAAACTTCCGGTGGAACTTCCGCTCGGAAGTACAAAAAGGGCGGCGTAACTTTTGCGGGTCGAGCTGGGCAAGGGTTGACTTTCAAAGTCAACCCATCGGCGGCAAGGGCTGGATTTCAAATCCGACCCTTTGCAACCCCTCCCACCGGCGGGAGCCCTTGCCCACCGCTTCCGGCCCAGCCGTACACGGCAAACCCGTGAGCGGTGCGTGTAGCAGGCCCGCCGCCCTGGTCGAGCTGGTCGCCCAGGAATGGGAGCAGGTCCGCAGCGGGACGGGCCGGGTTTCTCAACAAAGTGGACAGGGTTTCGCACGTTTCGCAACACCCAGCGCAACACCGGGCCGCGCCGAGTTTCCGGCGTTTCCGACATGGCCGGCGACCGTCACGGCAGCAGCCCGGCTCAATCCGTGCATGAGGCCCCCAGCCATTTGCGCGCACCCGCCGAACTATTGCCCCATGACACGGGCAGCAGGGAAGCGTAACGAGACGACTGATTTCGAGTGGTTCATGTTGGAGTTCCACCGCATGGAATGCTGCGAGCTTGCCAAGGCCAAGTTCTTGAAGCTCATCAAATCCCAGGCCGGTAAGGTAATTCGCTTCAGCGTCCGCACCCTTACGCGCCCCTACCAGGTCGAGCGCGCCCGTCAGCTCCTAGACGCTGGCAATGACCGCCCTACCACCAGGGACCGGCTTGTTTCTGAGCTGGGATGCAGCAAGCGCAAGGCGTATCACCTGATATCGGAAGCGATTCACAGCAGGCATTGAAAAGCTGCGCTGTGTCCTTGGGCGCAACGCCACCAAGGGTCAGGATATTCAGCGGCCCAGCGCCAGCTCTTCTTGGTGGAGCTGGCCTGGGTTGTTCGGTTTCAAACCGGAAAACCCCCAGGCACCCACCCCTCAGAAACACCGAAAAACCCAGGCAGGCCGCAGCAGCAGCATGGCAAGGTCCTGTTTCAAACAGGAACTTGGGCAGCCAGACCGGACAGCGGGAGCTGCACGTCCCTGTTCCTGGTCGAGCCCGTCGAGAACGGGCTGGCGCTGCTCACGGTGCCCGAGCTGCCTGTCGAGCCGGCCATCGAAGCCGCCCACCACCGCAGAAAAAAGCGTAAACACCCCAACCCCCCACCCTACGAAACCTACAAAACCCTCGCAATGAGCTGCTGAGGCAGGTTTCGTAGGTTTTGTAGGGTATCCCCCGGGGGTCTTTCAGAAAATCGAGGGAGGGCTGAACCCTGCCGCTGTGCTACAGTCCCCCTCGACGGTGCCCAGTAAAGCGCCGTCAACGGGCTTGGCGGCCCGGTCAGACTAGGCGCAGCAAGCCGCGCGCCACCTATGTGACAGCGGCTTTTTTCATGTCCTCATGCTGCGTGAGGCAACACGGTGCATCCCAATTTCAACCCTTCGCCCTGCGCGTAGGGTTCGAGTTTGGCGGTCCGTGTGGGGCACCCGCAAGGGTGCGCCGGTCCTAGTCCCGGTCCGCCAACCCGCACGGACTGCCTCCCATTCTTGGCGGAGTGGGCGGCAGGCTCAACAACCTGTCGACTAGGAGCCAATCATGGCTGACACCACCGCTACCCTGGCGCGCACTGCCGCGCCCATCCTCTCCCTGGCCGGCCGTCGCGCTGCGCCCACTCCTACCGCTGCCGCTCTGCCGTCCGAGGTCGCCGCTCTGGTGGCCCAAGCCCAGGTCGCCCTGACCGGCTCGCTGGCGCTGCTGCAACCCGGCGTGACTGCCCAGTCCATCCATCAAGCTACTGGCCGCGCTATCCGTTCGGCCACCTTGCTCAAGCGTGCCTGCGCCGGCCTGGTCGAAGGAGGTGCGGCATGAACGCCCATACCATCCAACTGAAGTCACCAGACCAGCGCCAGCCCTACGGCGTGGCCGACCTGCGCACGCAACCCGGCAACGTGCTGCTGTGGCTGGGGCTTGATGCCGGCAGCATGGGGTTCGGGCTTGACCTGACCCCGGACTGCGCCCGCGCGCTGGCAGCCGCCCTGCTGGCCCATGCCGAGACGGCTGACCAGGAAGGGGGCCAGCAATGAGCATCAAAGACCAGGCCCTTAACGAATCCCTGGCCGCAATGGGCCGGATTGCAACCCTGGCCGACCTGCTCGCGGACCAGGACCACGACGACATCACGCAAGCCCTGGCCCACTCGATACACGCCCTGGCCAAGAAGGCAGCAGGCGAGCTGATGGACGCCTTGGATGCCATTGACGCATCCATCGCGGCCAAGGTGAAAGGGGTGGCAGCATGACCGACACCACCAAGACCACCGACAACGTGGTCCCGCGCCGCCGTGCGACCGACTGGCAAGCGCCGGCCACCAGGTCGGTTCTGCCGGGCGGCTGCGTCGTGCTGGCCTTCCCTGGCTGCGCCGTGCCCGTCGTCAACAAGCCGCGTCGTGGCCGGCTGCCGGCGTCCATCCCCAACTTGAGCCGCGCTCGCGCCGAGCGTCAGCAGCGGGCCGAGGAGGCGCAGCAGCGGGCCAAGCGCCTAGCTGACCTCGAAGGCACCTTCCGCGCCGTCGAGATGATGATAGAGGTGCTGCGCTACGACCTGCGCAGCTTCGAGACCGCAGAGACCCGCAGCGGCAAGGGGGCAGCATGAGCTTCGACCGCAACCTGTTGCCCGAGCCTGCGGGCTACTACGAGGCCCAGGGCTTGCGCCTGACCGGCCCCAGGTCCGCCAAGTGGCGCACCACCTCATGCGTCTTTCATGGCGGGTCCGACTCCATGCGCATCAACATCTTCAGCGGTGCCTTCTGCTGCATGAACTGCGGTGCCCGAGGGGGCGACGTGCTGGCCTACGAGATGGCGCTCAACGGGCTGGAGTTCATCGAGGCTGCCCGCCACCTGGGTGCCTGGGTCGAGGACGGCAGGACACCCGTCAGCCCCAGGCCCGCGCCACTGTCGCCTCGTGCCGCGCTGGAGGTGTTGGGCTTCGAGTCGCTGCTGGTGGCCGTGGCCGCCGACATGCTCGCCAAGGGCCAGCCGCTGCCGCTGGTCGATGCCGAGCGCCTGAAGACCTGCGCCAGCCGCATCAACCGAATCGCGGGGTACTTCGCATGAACGCCCGTGACCGATACGAAGCGATGGCCGCCCAACTGGATGCCGAGGTGTTCCCGGCCCTGCCTGATGCGCCAGAAGGCTTGCTGGCGCTGTCCGCCGTCGAGCCGTGGCCCGAGCCGGTGCCACTGCCCGCTGCGCTGCCGCCCGTGGCACCGTTCGACTTCGAGCTGCTGCCGCAGGAGCTGCGCGCCTGGGTGGCCGACATTGCCGAGCGGATGCAGTGCCCGCCCGACTTCTCTGCCGTGGCTGTCGTCACGACGGTATCCAGCCTGATAGGGGCGCGCGCCGTGGTGGCGCCGAAAGCGCGCGATGACTGGCGCGTGGTGTCCAACCTGTGGGGCCTGGTCGTCGGTCGTCCTGGCGTGATGAAGTCGCCCGCGCTGGGGGAAGTGCTCAAACCCCTGTCTCGCCTGGAGGCCGGCGAGCGTGACAAGTGGAAGGCGGTGCATGAGGAATGGGCGGCTGACTGCGAGGTGCTGGTGCTGGTGGCCGACAAGAAGCGCAGCGAGGCCAAGAAGCTGGCCGCCAAGGACCCGACCGCCGCGCGCGAGATGCTGCGCCCGGCCGAGATGCCGCCCGAGCCGGTGGCAAGGCGCTACCTAGTCAATGACGCCACGGTCGAGAAGCTGGGCGAGCTGCTGACGGTCAACCCCTGGGGCCTGCTGGTGTACCGCGACGAGCTGCATGGCCTGCTGTGCAGCATGGACCGTCAAGGGCAGGAGGGCGCGCGCGGCTTCTACCTGAGCGCCTACGACGGCAACCAGGGCCATGCCGTTGACCGCATCGGTCGCGGCGAGGTCTACATCCCCCGTGTCTGTCTGTCCATGCTGGGCGGTATCCAGCCGGGCAAGGTGCAAAGCTACGTCCGGGAGGCCATGGCTGGTGGAGCCGGTGACGACGGCCTGCTGCAACGCTTCGGGCTGGCCGTATGGCCCGACGTGAGCCGCGAGTTCAACTATGTGGACCGCTGGCCCGACACCGACGCCAAGCGCGCAGCCCTGGCGGTGCTGGACCGTCTGGACCGCCTGCAACCCAGCAGCGATGACGAGCCGGTCGAATGGCGCTTCTCGCCCGAGGCCCAGGCGCTCTATGAATCCTGGGTGGTGCCCTTCGAGACGGAGATTCGAGGCGACGAGCTGCACCCGGCCCTGGTGTCGCACCTGAGCAAGTACCGCAAGCTGGTGCCGGCGCTGGCGCTGATATTCGCCCTGGTGGACACGCCCGACAGCGGCAACGTGATTCACGAGGTCGAGCTGCTGCGCGCGCTGGCCTGGGTGGACTACCTGCGCAGCCATGCGGAACGCCTGTATTCGGTCGCCGTGATGCCCGAGACGGCCGGCGCCCATGCGCTGCTCGCCAAGATTCGAGCGGGCAAGCTGACGGATGGGTTCACTCCCCGCGACGTTGCAGTCAAGGGCTGGGCTGGTCTGGCGTCCGTCGATGCGGTGCGCAAGGCTGCCGGCCTGCTGGTCGATTTCGACTGGCTTGAGCGCATGGAAGTGAAGTCGAGCGACGAACGCGGACGCGGCAGGCCGTCCGAGTGCTATCGCATCAACCCGCAAGCACTGTCGAAAAAAGCGTAAACACCCCCGGCCCCTACCCTACAGAAACTACGAAAACACTTTCTGTAGTTTTTGTAGGGTATCCCCCGGGGGTCTTTCAGAAAAAAACGAGGACACCATGAACACCAACATTCAAGACGGCGACCGCCACCTGCGGCCCGTCGCCTACTACGCCCTGGCCCTGCTGGCCGGCGCCATCGGCCTGTCTGCCAGCTATGTGACCGTGCAACTGTTCGCGCTCGCCATCCAAACGACCGAGCAGGAAGGCGTCGCCAGAGAGCTGCTGACACTGACCGCTGCGCTGTTCGTCATCGCCGAGCTGGCGGCCTTCTTCATCGCTGGCCTAGTGCCGGTACGCCGGCTGCGCGCGCTGCGCTGGCAGTTGACCGCCTGCGCCATTGCCTTGCTGGCCTTCGAGGCCGTCAGCATCTACGGCGCCCGCGTCACGCTGGTGCATTCGGCTGATGCCCGAGCTGATGCTGGCGCAGGCCGCGTCGAGCAGTTGCGAGCGAGCATTGCAGCCAACCGCCACAGCGCCGCCGCCCTGGTCGCAGCCGGCCAACGGAGCAGCCAGTCGGCCATTGCGTCGAGCCGAGCTGACGGTGCGCGCTCCATCCGGGACGCCGCTGCGATGGAAGCCGACACCGCCCGCATGGCTGCCGAGCTGGCGCAGTTGGAGGCTGCGCGCGCACCGACCGTCACGGCGGTGTTCGGCGAGTCTGGCGTCATCGCCTGGGCCGTTGCGCAGTCGCTGCTGATTTCCGGCATCGGCCTGCTGTTCCTGGGGGCCGCTGGTGCGCTGGCCCGTGCTGCGCGGGACGCCCGAGGCGCTGCTACACCTGCTGCCGTCGCTACACCCGCACAGCCGCAGCGCATCGCTACACCCCAGGTCCAGGCCACCCCCAAGGGCGCTACAGCCGCAGTGCCGAACTGGAGCCGCTACGCCCTGCCAGCTTCTGCCATCGCAGCCGGCGCCGGCCTGGTCGCAATGGCACCATCCACGGCCGGGGCTGCCCAGGTGGCCGCTACGCCTGCCGCATCAACTTCGCTGCACACGGGTGCATCAACGTCACTACAGCCTGATGCCGCCGCTACACCAGCCGCTGCTGCCGTCGATACGTCGGAGGTCAAGAAGGTCCGACGTGCCGCTACACCCCGCGCTGCATCGGTGCGTGACACCGGGGTGGGGGAGGGCGACGGCGCGCGCTTCCTGCGCGTGAGGGAGGGCATCGAGGCCGGCCGCATCAAGCCGAGCGTCCGGGCCATCTACGCCGCCGAGGGCGCATCGCAGGCTGTAGCGAAGCGGTATCTGCTGGCGCTGGAGCAGGCTGGCATCATCGAGCTGGCTGGGCAGGGCAGGGGCTACCGGCTTTGCACCGCCTGACCTGCGCCTTACCCCTTTTCAGAAAATCAAGAACAACATGAGCACTATGAACCATCTTCAGTCACCTCACGAGTATATGGAGTCCATACAGCACAAGCTGAAGGCAGGGGACCGGGTAGATGCAAGTGAGTACGTCCGAATACTCACCGAATGGAACACCAAGCAACCGCTAAGGCTGCTGTCCGCAACCCGAGGCAAGAAGCCCGGCGACATTGCTGAGGCGATTTCCGGTCTAGTTGTCAAGCACGCTACGGAGTTTGTCCTGCCAGCCTTTTCTGGTGATGTGGAAGCTGCCCAGAAACTGACGTTCGCACTCGACAACTGCGAACGGGGGGTCATGGCATATGCCATGTGGAAGGCCCAGGTGACGCGCGAGGCTTACCGGGAGTATTTCAAGGGAGCATGGGACCATGACCACCACTGGGTTATCGGGGCAGCAGGAAGCCGCGCCGTACTGACCCGGATGTTCCGATACGCCGAGTTTGAGCTACCCAGCCATCTGCCTGACACGGTACGCGTGTGGCGTGGCACATCGCACTTGACCAGGAAGAAGGCGCAAGCCGGCTACTCCTGGACAACAGACAGGGATACGGCTTGCTGGTTTGCCATAAGGCACGTCGAGCAGAGCGACAGAGTATTGGTGCTGGCTGCCGATGTGCCGAAGCAGGACATTGCCATGTACCACGACGAAAGGGAGGAAAGCGAGGCTGTGCTGCTCAACCCGCCTGATTCTTGGATTGATGGCGACATCAACGACTGGAGGCTGGGATTCGAGAGATACGTGCAAAAAAAGAACAGCCGAGAGGAGGTGTTGATGAGCGAGCTGCGTGCAGAGCTGCTTGCAGAGCAGCCAACACCGCTAACAGCCTGAACCTGCGCCATCCACCACCTACCGACCCGGCCCCGAGCCGGGTTTTTCATGCCGGGAACTTCCTGATGTGGGCGGTATCACATAAGATACCAACGATGGAGTTACGCATCTACCAGGACGGGCAAGGCCGCAAGCCGTTCAATGAATGGCTTGACGACCTGAAGGACGTGAAAGCAAGGGCCATCATCCGCGCCCGACTGCTCAAGGTTCAGATGGGCAACTTCGGAGACTGCAAGCCGCTGCGCGATGGTGTGCAAGAGCTGCGCATCGACTACGGTCCCGGCTATCGCGCCTACCTGAGCCGACAAGGGCCGGTACTGGTCCTGCTGCTGTGTGGCAGCGACAAGAGCGACCAAGCCCGCACCATCAAGCAGGCGATTGACTATCTGAGCGACTGGAAGCAAAGGGGAAAGCCATGAACGCACCGCGAGACACGAGCTATGACGACAGCCTGATGCAGGCGCTTGCCGACCCGAAGGAGGCCGCCGCCTACTTGGATGCCGTGATGGAGATGGAGGATTCCGCCGCGCTGATGCTGGCGCTGCGACAGGTCGCCCAGGCGCACGGCATGGCCGAGGTGACGCGCCGCGCCGACGTGGGCGAAAAGACCCTGTTCCGCGTCCTGAGCGACAAAGGAAACCCGACCATCGGGACGCTGAACAAGGTGCTTCACGCGCTGGGGCTGCGCCTGAGCGTCGAGCCGCTGCCCGCCTGACCCTGCGCCAGCATCACCACCAGACCCGGCCTCGTGCCGGGTTTGTCGCTCCTGGTCGCCTGAAGGGTCTGCGTACTGTGCAGACCTCTGGCTGATGCTGCTTTTCCAGCATCGCCACTGCTACGAATCCAGCACTGGCAAACTGCTGGAATCCCGGTAGTTTCTGCGCTGGTCGAGCTGGTCCCCGCAGATACACGAGCTACGGCAGGCCCAATCAGATTTGGAATCCAGAAGGGTCGCGTTTGAAACGCGCGCCCTAGCCAGCCCTGCTGGCCGCGAACTTCGGACCTGAAATCTCGAATTCGGACGCCGCCGTCCTGGCCGACGATGACCGCCTGACTTTTCAGGCCGTCGAGCTGCTGACCATGCCGAGGACATGCGCGGCATGGTCGACGACTTCAAGGGGCTGGCGCTGCTGATGGTCGCACTGGGCTGCTGCCGAGGTGGCTACCTGCTGGCTACACGGTACGAAAACCCTGTACCAGTGGCTACATGGTGGCTACATGACTACCCGGAAACAACAAAGCCCGGTCGCAAAACCGGGCCAAGTCGTTGATTTGAATGGTAGGGCGTGTAGGACTTGAACCTACGACCAAAGGATTATGAGTCCTCTGCTCTAACCAACTGAGCTAACGCCCCGGACCAAGCCTCAAATTGTAGCGTCTTAGCGTCTACTTGCCGTGGCTCAGCGCGTTGCTGACCAGTTTCGCCGTGATGTCGACGATCTGGATCATGCGGTCGTAGTGCATGCGCTGTGGCCCGATCACGCCCAGCGTGCCGACCACCTCGCCGTTGACCGCATAAGGCGCGCTGACGACGGAGAGCTCCTCGAAGGGCACGATCTGGCTCTCGCCGCCGATGAAGATGCGCACGCCCTCGGCCTGGTTCGAGATTTCGAGCAGACGCATCAACTGGGTCTTCTGTTCGAACAGGTCGAACATCCTGCGCAGGTGGCCCATGTCGTGCGAGAACTCGCTGACCGACAGCAGGTTGCGCTCGCCCGAGACGACCACGTCGTCCTGCTCCATGGCCTCGCTGCCGGCGTCGACCGCCTTGACCATCAGCGAGGTGATCTCGCCGCGCAGCGCGTCGACCTCGGTCTTGAGGCGCAGGCGCACCTCGTCCATCGCGAGCCCGGCGTAATGCGCGTTGAGAAAGTTGGCGGCCTCCTGCAGCTGCGACTGGCTGTAGTCGGTCTGGGTGTGGATGATGCGGTTCTGCACGTCACCGTCGGGTGAGATCAGGATCACCAGCACGCGCCGCTCCGACAGGCTCAGGAACTCGATGTGGCGGAATACCGAGGGACGGCGCGGTGTCATCACGACGCCAACGAACTGGGACAGACTAGACAGCATCTGCGCGGCCTGGCTCAACACCTGGCGCGGCTGCTCGGCGGCGATGCCAGGCGGGCTCAACCCTTCGACCGAGGCGATGCGGTCGCGCCGCACGGTCAGCATGGTGTCGACGAACAGGCGGTAGCCGCGCGCGGTCGGAATGCGGCCGGCCGAGGTGTGCGGGCTGGCGATCAGCCCGAGCTCTTCGAGGTCGCTCATGACGTTGCGCACCGTCGCGGGCGACAGCTCCAGCCCGGTCGCGCGCGAAAGCGTGCGCGAACCGACCGGCTCGCCGTCGGCGATGTAGCGCTCGACCAGGGTCTTGAGCAGCAGTTTGGAGCGGTCGTCTAACATGCCGGCCATTGTAGAAAAGCTTGTGATGTAATTTGGAGATGAACCTGCCCATATCAAGCCCGGCCCCCGAGACAAGCCGGGTCGGCAAGTCCCGCTTCCGCCATGTGGCGCTGGTGGGCAAGTACCATGCCGTCGGCTCGCGCGACGCGCTCGAGCGCATGGCGCATTTTCTGCACGCCATGGGTTGCGAGGTATCGATTGAGCGCGACACGGCCGCCAACACCGGCCTGACCCATTACAACAACCTGTCTGTGTCCGGCATCGGCACCGAATGCGACCTCGCACTCGTGATGGGGGGCGACGGCACCATGATCGGCATCGGCCGCAAGCTGGCGCGCTTTGGCGTGCCGGTAGTGGGCATCAACCAGGGCCGGCTCGGTTTCATCACCGACATCCCGTTCAAGGACTTCGAGAACCACCTGAGCCCGATCATGCGCGGCGAATACGAGGAGGACCACCGCAGCCTGATCCACGCCAGCGTCTGGCGCGACGGCGACTGCGTGTTCGACACGGTCGCGATCAACGACGTGGTGGTCAACCGCGGCGGCGCACCGAGCATGATCGAGCTGCGGGTCGAGGTCGATGGCCGCTTCGTCGCCAACCAGCGCGCCGACGGCCTGATCATCGCCTCGCCGACCGGCTCGACCGCCTACACGCTGTCGGTCGGCGGCTCGCTGCTGCACCCGGCAATCGATGGCTGGATCATGGCGCCGATCGCGCCGCACACGCTGTCGAACCGCCCGATCGTGCTGCCGGCTGGCGGCGAGATCGCGCTCGAACTGGTCAACGGCCGCGACGCCAGCGCCCACTTCGACATGCAGACCTTCACCAGCCTGCTGCCTGGCGACCGCATCACGGTGCGGCGCGCACCCTACAAGCTCTGCCTGCTGCATCCCAAGGGCTGGAGCTATTTCGATACCCTGCGCAAGAAACTGCACTGGAACGAAGGGATGAACACATGAGCCTGCGCCGCCTGTCCCTGCGCGATTTCGTGATCGTGCGGACCCTGGAACTGGAGCTGGAGACGGGTTTCACCGTGCTGACCGGCGAGACCGGCGCCGGCAAGTCGATCCTGATCGACGCACTGCAGTTCGTGCTGGGCGCGCGCGCCGACGCCGGCGTGGTGCGCGAGGGTGCGCCGCGCTGCGAGATCGCGGCCGAATTCGACCCGTCGGAACCGGTACAGACCTGGCTGGACGAGAACGGCTTCGCCGCCGAAGCGGGCGAGCCACTGCTGCTCAGGCGGCATCTGGACAGCCAGGGCCGCAGCCGGGCCTGGATCAACGGCAGCGCGGCGACCATGACCCAACTCAAGAGTCTGGCTGACGAGCTGGTCGACATCCACGGCCAGCATGCCTGGCAGAGCCTGACCCGGCCCGACGCGGTGCGCCAGTTGCTCGACAACTACGGCCGCATCTCGACCACCGAACTGCGCGGGCTCTGGGCTAGCTGGCGCGAGGCGGCGCGGACGCTGGAGCAGGCCCACCAGCAGCAGGCCACGCTGCAGCAGGAGCGCGAGCGCCTGCAGTGGCAGATCGGCGAACTGGACAAGCTGGCCCCGGCCGACGGCGAATGGAACGAGCTCAACCTGCAGCATGGCCGGCTGGCCCATGCCCAGGGCCTGATGGATGCCGCACGCAGCGCGCTGCAGACACTGGACGAGGAGGAAGGCGGCGCCACCCAGCTGCTGCACCGCGCGTTGCAGACGCTGCAGGCGCAGCAGCACATCGAGCCGCGCTACGGCGAGATCGCCGAAGTGCTGCAAGGCGCGCTGACCCAGGTCGAGGATGCCTGTCACGACCTGCAGCACCACGCCGATCCGACCGAACTCGACCCGGCCGCGCTGGAGGCGCTGGATCAGCGGCTGGCGCAATGGCTGTCGCTGGCGCGGCGCTTCCGGCTCCAGCCCGAGGAGCTGCCCGAGCGGCTGGCCCAGTGGCAGCATCAACTCGCCGAGCTCGACCGCAGCAGTGACCTCGATGCGCTGCAGCAGGCCGAGGCCGCCGCGCAGCAAGCCCTGCTCAGGGCGGCAAAAAAGATCAGCGCCGCGCGCGCGCAGGCCACGCTGAAGCTGTCGCAGGAGATCACGGCCGCGATGCAGGGCCTGGGCATGGCAGGCGGGCGCTTCGAAGCCAGACTGGTCGCCCTGCCCGAACCGCAGGTGCATGGGCTGGAGAACGTCGAGTTCCTGGTCGCGGGCCATCGGGGCAGCACGCCGCGGCTGGTCGGCAAGGTGGCGTCGGGTGGCGAGTTGTCGCGCATCGCGCTGGCGATCTCGGTCACGACCAGCCAGCTCGGCCAGGCACCGACGCTGATCTTCGACGAAGTCGACAGCGGCATTGGCGGCGCGGTCGCGCAGACCGTGGGCCGTCTCATGCGTCAGCTGGGACAGGATCGCCAGGTGCTGGCCGTGACCCACCTGCCGCAAGTCGCCGCGAGTGCCGATCACCACCTCCATGTCTCGAAGAAAGCCGATGAGCTGGGCACGGCGAGCGAGGTGCGCGTGATCGCGGACGAGGCGCGCGTGCAGGAGCTCGCGCGCATGCTGGGCGGCGACAAGCTGTCGGATGCCTCGCTGGCGCACGCACGCGAGATGCTGCACTCATGAAAAGCAGATCTCCCATGCAGCTGGTGCTGATCACCGGCATGTCGGGCTCGGGCAAGTCGGTCGCGCTGCACGCGCTCGAAGACGCCGGCTTCTACTGCGTCGACAACCTGCCGCCCGAACTGCTGGCGGACTTCATCGCGATCGAGCGCGGGCACTGCACCGACCGGGTCGCGATCGCGATCGACGTGCGCAGCGCCAAGTCGCTGCCCGGCATGCCGGCACAGCTGCACAAGCTGCGCAAGGCGGGGCAACCGCTGACGGTGATCTTTCTCGATGCCAGCACCGACACGCTGGTGCGGCGCTTCTCCGAGACGCGCCGTCTGCATCCGCTCTCGGCGTGGGATACGCAGGACCAGCACCGGGCGCTGATCGAGGCAATCGAACACGAGCGCGAACTGCTGTCGGAGCTGCGCGAGTACTCGCTGGTGATCGACACCAGCCAGCTCAAGGCCTCACACCTGCGCAGCGAGGTGCGCAAGCTGCTGGATCACGAACCAAGCTCGCTGACGCTGGTGTTCGAGTCCTTCGGCTTCAAGCGCGGCGTGCCGATGGACGCCGACTTCGTGTTCGATGTGCGCATGCTGCCGAACCCGCACTACGAGTCCGAACTCAGGCCGCTGACCGGGCTGGACGCACCGGTGGCCGACTTCCTGTGCGTGGACCCCGAGGTCCAGGCGATGCAGGTCCACATCATCAACTTCATCGAACGCTGGCTGCCGTCGATGGTGCTCGACCACCGCAGCTATGTCACGGTCGCGATCGGCTGCACCGGCGGCCAGCACCGCTCGACCTACCTGGTCGAGGAACTGGCCGCGCATTTTTCCAGGCACTGGACGGTACACCGGCGCCACCGCGAGCTCGACGCGCTCAAGCACACGGGACATTGAGCCACGCGCCGACCCCGGCGCGATGAATTCAGCCGGCTCAGGCCGGCAGCAATCGTTCCAGCAGGCTGCGCAACGGTGCCGGCAAGCCCAGATCCAGATCGGACCGCCTGGCCACCCAGAGGCCCGGCGCCGCCTGGCGCGGTGCCAGGTCCTCGCGCGCAGCGGCGGACCAGTCGATTTCGAGCGGACGCAGCACCAGGTCGCGGTGCGTGAGCACATGACGCACGGTCTCGTGCTCCTGCCGCAAGGCCGGCTCGCCGCCGAACGAAGCCAGCGCCTCGACGCGCGAGCCATGAGTCGGCAGGCAGTAGAGCCCGGCCCAGATGCCCTGCTCCGGTCGCCGCTCCAGCCAGACCGCGCCGTCGGCGCGACGCTGCAGCAACCACCACCACTCGATGGTGCTGCGCTTGAGCTTGCGCGTGCGGACCGGGAAATCGGTCGTCCGCTGCTGCTGGCTGGCCAGACAGATCGCTGCGCCCGGGCAGGCCGCGCAATCGGGCTGGCCGCGCGAGCACAGGCTGGAGCCCAGGTCCATCAACCCCTGGGTCCAGGCGATCATCTCGTCATGATCGGGAGCCGCCGGCAGCAACTCCTGCGCCAGCGCCCAGAGCCGGCGTTCCTGCGCCGCCACCGCCAGATCGCCCTCGAAGGCCAGCAGGCGCGACAGCACCCGCTTGACGTTGCCGTCCAGGATGGAGATGCGCTCGCCGAAACAGAAGGCCGCGATCGCTGCCGCGGTCGACTTGCCGATGCCGGGTAGCGTCTGCAACTGCTCGGCGCTGGCGGGGAAAGCCCCGCCCCAAAGCTCGACCACGGTCTGGGCGCAGCGGTGCAGGTTGCGCGCACGGCTGTAGTAACCCAGCCCGCTCCAGAGCGCGAGCACATCCTCTTGCGGGGCCGCAGCCAGCGCCTGCAGGTCGGGAAAGCGTTCGAGGAAACGCGGGTAGTAACTCAGCACGGTCGCGACCTGGGTCTGCTGCAGCATGATCTCGGACAGCCAGACCCGGTAGGGATCGCGCGTGCCCTGCCAGGGCAGGCCGCTGCGGCCATGGCGACGCTGCCAATCGACCAGACGCGGAAAAAACAGCAGCGACGAACCGGCGGAGGAATCAGGAGGCATGGAAGGCAAGGCGGTATTCAGAAGGTCTGGCACTGCGGGCAGAAATAGGTGGAGCGCTGCCCTTGGCGCAAGGCTTGGATGGTAGTGCCACAAGCCCGGCAGGGCTGGCCCACGCGGTCGTAAACCATGGCCTCGAGCTGGAAATAGCCGGTCTTGCCCTCGGCGCTCGAAAAGTCACGCAGCGTGCTGCCGCCCTGCTCAAGCGCGCGCGCCAGCACCTTGCGGATCGCGCCATGCAGGCGCTCGGCGCGGGCCCTGCTCAGCCGGGCAGCACTCAGCGTGGGTCGGATGCCGGCGGCGAACAGCGCCTCGGACGCATAGATGTTACCCACGCCGACCACGATATCACCCGCCAGCAAGACCTGCTTGATCGCGGAGCGACGGGCCCGCAGCGCCTGCCAGAACGCGAGCGGATCGAAGCCGTCACCGAGCGGCTCGACGCCCAGATGCCCAAGCAGCTTGCGCGCTATCGGGTCAGCTTCGGACTCGGCCCAGACCACGGCGCCAAAGCGGCGCGGATCGTGCAGGCGCAGCAAACCACGGCTGGTCGCGAGCTCGAAATGGTCGTGCGGCCCGGGCGGCGGCAACGCGCCCGCATAGGCCAGGCTGCCCGACATGCCCAGGTGGATCAGCAGCAGGCCGCGGTCCAGGTCGAGCAAGAGGTATTTGCCGCGCCGACGCACCTGCTGCACGGTGCGGCCCTGCAGCGCTTCGGGCGCAATGCCCAGCGGCCAGCGCAGCGGCTTGCCCAGCCGCACGGCCTCGATGCGAGCGCCGGCGATGCGGTGGGCAAAGCTCAGCCGGGTGACTTCGACTTCGGGCAATTCGGGCATGGCAACGGGCAAGCTGGGAGACAGGCCTTCCATTATCATGCGCCGATGGACAGCCTCGCCTTCAAGCGCTCACGCGCGCCCTTCTCGCCCGCCCGCACTGGCCCGCCAGGGTGGCGGTTCCGGTTGTCCCTGGGCGCGGCGCTGACAGTGGCCCTGTTGGCAGGAGGCGGCCCGGCCAGCGCCGCCGATGGACAGCCTGCCGCCACCAAACAACAGACCCGGCAGCAGACCGAACAGCCGCCGAAGCGGCCGCAGGACTCCGGTCTGGGCGGTGAGCTGTTCTACCAGCTGCTGGTCGGCGAGCTGCAGGTCAATCAGGGTCAGCCCGGGGCGGGCTACATGCTGATGCTGGACGCCGCGCGCAAGTACAAGCGGCCCGAGCTGTTTCGCCGTGCGGTCGAGATCGCGCTGCAGGCGCGCTCGGGCGACTCGGCGCTGCAGGCCGCGCGCGTCTGGGCCGAAACGCAGCCGCGCGCGGCCGAGCCGCAGCGCCTGGTGCTGCAGCTCCTGCAGGCGCTCGACCGCCCGGCGGAGATGGGTGTACCGCTGAACACGCTGCTGCGCCTGACCCCGGCCAGGCAGCGCCAGGAGCTGATCCTGGCGTTGCCGCAGATGCTGGCGCGCCTGGGCGACAAATCGGCGGCGCTCAAGGCCGCAACCTCCATGCTGCAGGAAGCCGGCAAGACCCCGGCACTCGCAGTGGCCGCCTGGACCAGCCTGGGGCGGCTGCAGCTGGCAGCGGGACAGCCAACACCGGCACTCGAGTCGGCGCAAAAGGCCATGGCCTTGGGTCGCAAATCGCCGCTGCCGGCATGGCTGGCGCTGTTGCTGCTCGAGCAGCGCCAGCCCGATGCCGAGGCACTGGTGCAACACTGGCTGGAGCGCCGCGACAGCGAGGATGCGCGCCGGGTCCGGCTCGAATACGCCCGGCTGCTGATCGACCAGCGCCACCCGGCCGAGGCGCGAAAACAACTGGCCATCCTGACCCGCGAACACCCCGAGCTGGCCGAGCCCTGGCTACTCGATGGCCTGCTGTCGCTGCAGCAGGGGCAGCTGGACGCCGCATCCGCTGCGCTGCAACGCTACCTCGCGCTGCAACCTGCCGAATCCGCAGCCCGCGGCAGCACCCAGGCCCGGCTGCTGCTGTCGCAAGTCGCAGAGAAGCAGGGCCAGCTGGACCTCGCACTGAGCTGGCTGGACCCGATCGACGACGCCGATGCCCAGTCCGCCGTGCAGAGCCGCCGCGCCTTGCTGATGGCGCGCCAGGGCAAGCTGGCCGAAGCCCGCGCGCTGCTGCGTGGACTCCCGGCCGCAGGTCCGGCGCAAGAGCGCCGCAAGCTGCAGGCCGAGGCACAAATGCTGCGCGAACTCGGCCGCTATGCCGAAGCGATGGAAGTCTATGCGGAGGCTGCGCAACGCTTCCCGCAGGACACCGACCTCGCTTACGAACGCGCCATGCTGGCCGAAAAGGCCGGCCAGCGCGAGGAGATGGAGCGCCTGCTGCGCGAGCTGATCGCACGCTCGCCCGACTACGGCCATGCCTACAACGCGCTCGGCTACTCGCTGGCCAACCGCAACGAACAGCTGGAGGAGGCGCGCGCGCTGATACAGCGCGCCGTCGAGCTGATTCCCGACGATCCCTTCATCCAGGACAGCCTGGGCTGGGTCGAGTTCCGGCTCGGCAACATGGCCGAGGCCAGGCGGGTGCTGCAGGCCGCATTCAAGGGGCGCGCCGACCCCGAGATCGCCGCCCACCTGGGCGAGGTGCTGTGGACCAGCGGCCAGCAGGAAGCCGCGCTCGCAGTCTGGCGCCAGGGCCTGCAGTTGCAAGCCGACAACGAGACCCTGCAACAGACGCTCAAGCGCCTGCAGGTTCAGCCGTGACGGGCCTGTTCCCTGCCCGGCCCAGCCGCTGGCCGGCCTGGCTCTGCGCGGCTGCCCTGCTGCTGGCCTCGGGCTGCGCGAGCCCACCACCGGCGGCACCGACACCTGCCAGCCACCTTTCGGCCGCAGGCCCGTGGAGCGGCCGGCTGTCGCTGCAGGTCGACAGCGAGCCGCCGCAGGGCTTTCACGCCGGCTTCGAGCTGCTCGGCAGCGCACAGGCCGGCGAGCTCAAGCTCTATACCCCCCTGGGCGCCACGCTGGCCAGCGCGCGCTGGAACGAGGATTCGGCCCTGCTGCTGCGCGGCGACGAAATGCGCGCCTACCCCGACCTGGCGACGCTGACCGCCGCCTTGACCGGCGCGGCACTGCCAGTCACCGAGCTGTTCGAATGGCTGCAAGGCCGTCCGGCCCGGGCGCCGGGCTGGAGCGTCGAGCTCGGCGATCACGACGGCCGGGTACGCGCCAGCCGCTCGGAACCCGCCCCGCCTGCGACGCTGCGCCTGATACTCGACCGCCCCTGACCCTGCCCTTTCCACCTTTCCTATATGTCGCTGCGTCAACTGCTGGACGTGCCCGCGCCGGCCAAGCTCAACCTCTTCCTCCACATCACCGGCCGCCGCGCCGACGGCTACCACCTGCTGCAATCGGTCTTCATGCTGATCGACTGGTGCGACACCCTGCACTTCGACAAGCGGGCCGGCGGTGCGATCAGCCGCGAGGACATCGGCGGCAGCGGGCCGGCCCTGCCCGACAACGACCTGGTCGTGCGCGCAGCGCGCGCGCTGCAGCAGGCCACCGGCTGCGAATGGGGCGCCCATATCGCACTGGAAAAGAACATTCCACAGGAAGCCGGTCTGGGTGGCGGTTCCAGCGATGCGGCTTCCTGCCTGCTCGCGCTCAACCGGCTCTGGGGGCTGGACCTGCCGCTGGCGCAGCTGATGCAGATCGGCCTGCAACTCGGCGCCGACGTGCCCTTCTTCCTGGGCGGCGACAACGCCTGGGTCGAAGGCGTGGGCGAGCAACTGACCCCGATCGAGCTGCCCGCAGCCGACTTCATCGTGCTCAAGCCGCCCACCGGCGCCTCGACCCCGAAAATTTTTTCCAGTCCTGAGCTAAAACGCGACAGTTTTGTCTCTACAATGCGAGACTTCTTTGCAAGCAGTTGCGTTTATGAATTTGGACGCAACGACCTGCAGCCAGTCGCAAGCGATCTGTGCCCCGAGATAAAAATCGGCATAGAAATCTTGAAACAGCAGAAAATATCTGCTAGAATGACGGGCTCAGGCAGCGCGATATTCGCGAAAGCGAACAGGGTAGTTGATAAAATTACCCCTCCTAACGGATGGATCGCGAAAAACTGCAAAAATTTGTTTGAGCATCCTCTCAAACAGTGGCGAAAATAGATTACAATCTCTTTCGTTGCTTGTTGAGAGACAATGACAAGCAAGCACTGCATTCGGTGTGTAGCGCAAGCTGCAAACCAGTGTAGGGGAGTCGCCAAGTTGGTCAAGGCATCGGATTTTGATTCCGACATGCGAGGGTTCGAGTCCTTCCTCCCCTGCCAAATTTATCGTTAGCAAGTACACAAGCGGCCTTCAAGGGCCGCATTGTGTTTCTGAACACCAATTTTCTCGCCGGGTTCTCCATGCAAATCACCACGCCAGTGCAATCGCCGGATTTCATGATTTTCACGGGCAACGCCAACCCGGCGCTGGCCGCAGAGATCGCCCAGCAACTCGGTACCACCCTGGGCCAGGCCGACGTGGGCCGTTTCTCCGACGGCGAAGTCACGGTCGAGATCAACCAGAACGTGCGTGCCCGCGAAGTCTTCGTGGTGCAATCGACCTGCGCGCCGACCAACGACAACCTGATGGAGCTCATCATCATGGTCGATGCGCTCAAGCGCGCCTCGGCCGAGCGCATCTCCGTCGTCATCCCGTACTTCGGCTACGCCCGCCAGGACCGCCGTCCGCGCTCCAGCCGGGTGCCGATCACGGCCAAGGTCGTGGCCAACATGCTGCAGGCCGTCGGTGTCCACCGCGTGATGACCATGGACCTGCACGCTGACCAGATCCAGGGCTTCTTCGACATCCCGGTCGACAACGTCTACGCTTCGCCGGTGCTGCTAGGCGACCTGCGCTCCAAGAACTACGAGGACCTGCTGGTCGTCTCGCCCGACGTCGGCGGCGTGGTGCGCGCCCGTGCGCTGGCCAAGCAGCTCGGCTGCGACATGGCCATCATCGACAAGCGACGCCCCAAGGCCAACGTGTCGGAAGTCATGCACGTGATCGGCGACATCGAAGGCCGCAACTGCGTGATCATGGACGACATGATCGACACCGCCGGCACCCTGGTCAAGGCAGCCGAGGTGCTCAAGGAGCGCGGCGCCAAGAGCGTCTACGCCTACTGCACCCACCCGGTCTTCTCCGGCCCGGCCATCGAGCGCATCGCCAAGGGCAGCGCCCTCGACGAGGTGGTCGTGACCAACACCATTCCCTTGAGTGCAGCGGCCCAGGCCTGCACCAAGATCCGCCAGGTTTCCGTGGCACCGCTGATGGCCGAGGTCATCCAGCGCATCGCCAACGGCGACTCGGTGATGGATTTGTTCGCCGAATCGAACTGATTCGACGACAAAAAGCAGCGTCCACCCTGGTGGGCGCTTTTTCTGTTGGGGGCCGCTGGTCGCGGATGGTCCCTCTTTAAGGTAGATATCATGCAATTCACCGCTTTTGAGCGCGCCAAGCAGGGCACGGGTGCGAGCCGCCGCCTGCGCAACACCGGCCGCACCCCCGCCATCGTCTTCGGCGGCACCACTGCCCCGGCCGTCGTTGAACTCGATCACAACAGCCTGTGGTTCGCCCTGAAGAAGGAATCCTTCCACTCGGCACTGCTGGACATGGAACTGAACGGCAACACCGAAAAGGTCGTGCTGCGCAATGTGCAGTACCACCCGTTCAAGCCGCTGGTCCTGCACGTCGACTTCCAGCGTGTTGACGAGAACACCCGCGTGCGCAAGAAGGTGCCGCTGCACTTCATCAACGCCGAGAACTCGCCGGCTGTCAAGCAGGACAAGTGCCTGGTCAACCACGCGCTGACCGAAGTCGTGATCGACTGCCTGGCGATGCAGATCCCCGAGTTCATCACCGTCGATCTGGGCAACGCCGTCAAGGGCCAGTCCATCCACACCAACGATCTGGTCCTGCCGGCTGGCGCCAAGCTGGTCATCCACGGCAAGCCGAACCCGGGCGTCGCCACCCTGGTCGAGCCGAAGGAAGAGATCATCGCCGCTCCGGTGGCCGCTGCCGCTACCGACAAGAAGAAGAAGAAGAAGTAATTCTTCTCTCCCCTGCTTGTCAGGCAAAGGCCCGCTTCGGCGGGCCTTTTTCACATCTACCGTTGAAGGGGGCGCCTGAGGGCGCCAAGCTGCTGCCATGTTCAAACTGCTGGTCGGCCTGGGCAACCCGGGCCCGGAATACGAGGATACCCGTCACAACGCCGGTTTCTGGTGGCTGGAGGCGGTCGCGCGCGAGCTCAAGGTCCAGCTGAATCCGGAGCGCAGCTACTTCGGCGTCGCCGGGCGCGGCAATTTCGCAGGCCAGCCGATCTGGCTGCTCGAACCCATGACCTTCATGAACCGCTCCGGCCAGTCGGTCGCGGCGCTGGCGCGCTTCTTCAAGATCGCGCCCGAGGAGATTCTGGTCGCGCATGACGAGCTCGACCTGGAGCCGGGCGAGCTCAAGCTCAAGAAAGGTGGCGGCCACGCCGGGCACAACGGTCTGCGCGACATCCATGCCCAGCTCGGCAGCAGCGACTACTGGCGGCTGCGCATCGGCGTGGGCCATCCGGGCGTGAAGTCCGAGGTCGCGAACTGGGTGCTCAAGAAGCCGGCGCCGGACCAGCGCGATGCACTGGAACAATCGATCGCGCGTGCGGTGCGCGCCCTGCCCGACCTGCTGGCCGGCCGGATGGACAAGGCCACCGCCGCCATCCACACCAGCAAGCCACCACGCCCGAAGCCGCCCAGGCCGCCCAAGGCGGATGCACCTCCGGCAGCGGAATAAGCGAACGGTTGGGGTGCCCGGCGGGCGGGCATGCGCATGACCTCATACCGTCCGCTGCGCGGCCAAAAATCGGCCATGCGCGCGACCTCCCACCGGGCTCGAGCGCGGCTGGATCAAACAGGGAGAAGGCACGCGGCAAAGCGCAGCGAGCCGCAAGATTCATGGTCCGGGGTGGGGGTGAGGCTGACGACCGATTTGCTGGCCGCGCAGCGGACAGATGAGGTCGGCGGCCTCACCCCCACCCCGGACCTGCCCTAGCAAGACTTGTCCCGCTGAGCCAGCCTGACAGCCGTCAGGCCGCCGCAGCAGACGACTTCTGCAGCTGTTCGTACTTCGCCTGCAGCTGCTCGCGCGTCTCGACATGCTCCGGGTTGACCGGGATGCACTCGACCGGGCAGACCTGCACACATTGCGGTTCACCGAAATGGCCCACGCACTCGGTGCACTTGGCCGGATCGATGATGTAGAACTCCGGCCCCATCGAGATCGCCTGGTTCGGACATTCGGGCTCGCAGACGTCGCAGTTGATGCATTCGTCGGTGATCATCAGTGCCATGGTGTCTCCCTTCCGTTCAGGCGGCCAGGGTGGCCACGCGCAACTGCTCGACCACCAGCGGGCTGACCATCTGCGACACATCACCGCCGAGCTTGGCAATCTCGCGCACCAGCGTGCTCGAGATGCACTGCAGCTGCGGCTGCGGCAGCAGGAACAGCGTCTCGACCTCGGGCGCCATCTTCTGGTTCATGGCCGCCATCTGCGCCTCGTAGTCGAAATCGGCCACGTTGCGAATGCCGCGCACCACGGCACAGGCGCCCTGCTGGCGACAGAAGTCGACCATCAGGCCCTCGAAGGGCAGCGCGCGAACGGACGCCAGGTCGGCAAAAACCTCGGCCACCTGGGCGATGCGCTGCTCCAGCGTGAACAGCGTCTTCTTGTGGTGGGCGACCGCGACCGCGACGATCAACTCGTCGAACAGGCCGGCGGCGCGCCGGATCACGTCCTCGTGACCAAGCGTGATCGGATCGAAAGTGCCGCTGTAGACCGCGATGCGGCGGCCACGAACGTCACTGGAGGTGGATTTCGTCATGGCCGGAATTATCCGTCTTCAAGCCAGCGCCAGACTGGCGGGCACAGAAAAGCCTGCGCCAGCGCTGTGGCACCAGTCCGGCCAACCGGCATCTACCAGCACATGCCGGCGGCGTCAGCTCAAGCCGAGGCTGCCAGCTCCAGCAGGTGGTAATGGACCTGGCCGGCCTTGCCGTGCTTGCTGCAACGCAGGCCCAGCGCCAGCAACTCCTGCTCGCCCCAGACGCGCGGTGCTTCCAGGTAGATGCAGCCCTGGGGCGTCAGCAGCGGCACCGCCGCCTGCAGCGCCTGCATGAACAGCGCCTCGTTGCCGCCGTCGCCGAAAGGCGGATCGAGGAAGATCAGGTCCCAGGCACCTTTCGTAGCGCCCTTGAGCGCCGCGATCGCGTCACCGCGCTGGATCTTGATCTGGGTCGCCTTCAAGCGCTCGGCATTGGCGCGCAGGCCGGCCACCAGGGCCGGGTCCTGCTCACAGAGCAGCACCTGGACCGCGCCGCGCGAGGCCGCCTCGAAGCCCAGCGCACCGCTGCCGGCGAAGGCATCGAGGCAGCGCAGGCCGGTCAGATCCTGGCCCAGCCAGTTGAAAAGCGTCTCGCGGACGCGGTCGGGCGTGGGGCGCAAGCCAGGCCGAGCCGGTACCGCCAGCTTGCTGCGCTTCCACAGCCCGCCGATGATGCGAACGAAACCCGGCGCGGCCGGGACAATAACAGGGCGATGTGATGCAGGTTTCATAGAATGCATGGATTCTAGAAACACGCGCCATGTTCAGCTTCCTCAAGAAAAAATTCTCTTCCGCCAAGCCCGAGGCGGCGCCAGCGCCAGCCGTGCCCGCAGCCCCGACCGCCAAGGCACAAACCAGCGTCGACATCCCTAGCCCAGCCGTGCCTGCCCAGCTGCAGCCAGTGGACAAGCCGCAGGCTGAACCGGGGCGCCAGGGCTGGCTCGAACGCCTCAAGCAAGGCCTGCGCAAGACCGGTTCCAGCCTGTCGACCGTCTTCACCGGCACCAGGATCGACGAGGAGCTCTACGAGGAGCTCGAAACCGCGCTGCTGATGGCCGACACTGGCACCCAGGGCACGCAATACCTGCTCGACGACCTCAAGCGCCGCGTCAAGGCGGCCAAGGTCACCGACCCGGCCGAGGTCAAGGCCTTGCTGGCCCAGGCCATCACCGAGCTGCTGCAGCCGCTGGAAAAGCCGCTGGCGATCGGCAGCCAGGAAGGCCCGACCGTCATGATGGTCGCGGGTGTCAACGGCGCCGGCAAGACCACCACCATCGGCAAGCTGACCAAGCACCTGGCCAACGAGGGCGCCAGCGTGCTGCTGGCCGCGGCCGACACCTTCCGCGCTGCCGCACGCGAGCAGCTGGGCGTCTGGGCCGACCGCAACCTGGTCGAGATCGTCAGCCAGGAAGGTGGCGATCCGGCCGCGGTCAGCTTCGACGCGGTACAGGCCGGCCGCGCGCGCGGGCGCGATGTCGTGATCGTCGACACCGCGGGCCGGCTGCCGACCCAGCTGCACCTGATGGAGGAGCTCAAGAAGATCAGGCGCGTGGTGCAGAAGGCCGATCCGAGCGCGCCGCACGAGGTGCTGCTGGTGATCGACGGCAACACCGGCCAGAACGCGCTCGCGCAGGTCAAGGCCTTCGATGCCGCGCTGCAGTTGACCGGCCTGATCGTGACCAAGCTCGACGGCACCGCCAAGGGCGGCGTGCTGGCCGCGATCGCCATGTGGTCCAGGGAGACCGGCCGCGAGGTGCCGGTCTACTTCATCGGCGTGGGCGAAAAGCTCGAAGACCTGCAGACCTTCAGCGCCAGCGAGTTCGCGCAGGCGCTGTTGAGCTGACTGGGGTGGGACGGCTGCAGCAGGACAGACAGCACCGTCCCTGAACTGAGCAGGCGCGCGGGCCGACAGAGGGCGCCGCGTTCAATGATCCGCGTGCAGCTTCTCGTGGATGCGGCGCGTCGTGCGCCAGACGCCCCACAGCACGACCGGGACCAGCGCGCCGGCCGCCAGCTCGGGCTGCACCGGCAGGCCCAGGCCCTTGAGCGCCTTGGCGCCGTACAGCAGCAGGCTCACGACGTAATACGAGATCGCCGCGATCGACAACCCCTCGACCGTGGACTGCAGCCTGAGCTGCAGTTCCTGGCCCCGCGTGAGCTTTTCCAGCAGCTGCTGGTTCTGGCCTTCGGTCGCGATATCGACCCGGGTGCGCAGCAGCTCGCTGGTGCGAGCCACCCGCTCGGATAGCGAGGTCAGCCGGCGTTCGGTAGACGCGACGGTCGCGATCGCCGGCGACAAGCGGCGGCGCATGAACTGGCCCCAGGTCTGGAAGCCCGGGATCGGGTGCTCGTGCAAATCCTCGATGCGCTGCATCACCAGTTCGGCATAGGCGCGCGTGGCCGAGAAGCGGTAGCTGTTTTCCGCCGTGGCGCGCTCGACCCGTGCCGCCAGCGCGATCAGATGGTCGAGCAGATCCTGCTCGACCGCCGCGCGCGATTCGAGCTGTGCGGTCAAGCTGGCCAGTTCGGCCTCCACGCTGGCCAGCAGCGACGTCAGCGCCTTGGCCGGCGGCAGTCCGCGCAAGGCCATCAAGCGGTAAGTCTCGAGTTCGAGCAGCCGCACCGAGGCGCGGCCCGGTCGCGATGCGCTGCTGTCAGGGTGCAACAGCAGCAGCATGCGCTCGAAGCCGTCGACGTTGACCCGGAAATCGGTCACGGCGCAGGACTGGCCGGTCCCCGTCTGGGAAGCGATCAGGTTGGCCCCGGGCGCGAACCAGGGCTGTACCGCGGCCATGGCGCCGGGCAGGTCGTCGAGCGCCGCCTTGAACATCACCACCTGGATCGCAGCGACCGTGCGGCCCGGAATTCCGGCCAGCCAGCCCGCTGGCGTCGCCAGCGCAGCGCACAGATTGGGGGGCAGTTCGGCGTCGGCACCGACCTCGGGCAGCGGCTGGATCACGGTATAGCGCGTGAACTCGCTGTGGCGCTCCCACTGGACCGTGCAGCCATCCAGTCCGAGGTGCAGGAAATAGCCCTGGGTCGCACTGGCAGGCAACTGCTGCTGGCCCGGCAGCAGGCACAGGTGCGACCACTCGTCCTTGCGGCTCACGCCCTGGTTGAGCACCGCGACATGGGTCAGCAGCGCGGGCAGGCGGATATTGGGCTGCGGCCTGGCGTGGATCTCGTCGTGCAGCGCGATGCGCAGCGCATCGTCGGGCGGCAACAGGCCGGCCGGCGGTTGCTGGCCCAGGGGGCCGGCGGCGAAGGGTGAGTGGCTCATTCGGTGGCTCCGGCAGCGGAATGGATGAGTGGGCAAGCGGAGGACAAGGGAAAGGCTCAGTCCGGAATCGGCTGCGACAAGCGCCGCAGCAGGATCTGATCAATACGCCGGCCCTCCACCTTGAGCACCTCGAAGCGCCAGCCGGCGACCTCGACCGCCTCGCCTACCCCCAGCAGCTCGCCCGAAACCGCCTGCAGCAGGCCGGCCACGGTGTTGTAGCGCTCCTTGTCCTCGTCGGGCAACTCGTCGATGTCCAGCCTGGCCTTGAGCTCGTGCGCCGGCATGGCGCCGTCGACCAGCCAGCTGCCGTCCTCGCGCGGCGTCGCCCAGGCCTCGTGCGGCACCTCGGGCGAAAGCTCGCCGGTGATGGCCTCCAGCATGTCGAGCGGCGTCAGCAGGCCCTGCACCACGCCGTACTCATCGACCACGAACACCATCCGGGTGGCGCGGGAGCGGAACTGCTCAAGCAGCTCCATGCCGCTGAGCGTCTCGGGCACGAACACCGGGACACTGGCCTTGCGCTGCCAGCCGTCCGCACTGCCCTCGTCGGCCAGCGCCATCAGGCGCGGCAGGTGGATGACGCCGACCACGTCGTCGAGCCCGCCACGGCAGACCGGGTACCAGGAATGACCGCCCTGCCAGGCCTTGGCCAGCGCCTGCTCCAGGCTGTCAGCGACATCGAGCCAGACGATGTCACCGCGGGGCACCATGATGCTGCCGAGCTGGCGGTCATCGAGCAGGAAGACGTTGCGCACCATCTGGTGCTCATGCTCCTCGATGATGCCGGCGCCCACGCCCTCCTCCAGGCTGGCGTTGATCTCTTCCTCGGTCACATGCTGGACCGCATTGGTATCGATGCGCAACAGCTTGAGCATGCCCTGGGTCGCAAACGACAGCAGCATCACGAAGGGCTTGGCGGCACGGGCCAGACCAGCCATCGGACGCGACACCCAGCGCGCCATCTGCTCCGGGTACATCTGGCCGATGCGCTTGGGCACGAGTTCGCCGAACAGGATGGTGACAAAGGTGATGATCACCACCACGATCGCCGTGGCCGACACCTTGGAGCTGCCTTCGCTCATGCCCCAGCCGGACAGGACAGTGGCCAGCGCGTCGCTGAAAGCGGCCTCGCCGACAATGCCGTTGAGCATGCCGATCGAGGTGATGCCGACCTGCACCGTCGAGAGGAACTGGGTCGGGTTGTCGAGCAGGCGCAAGGCGGTCTCGGCCCCCTTGTCACCGCTCTCGGCCAGCGCGACCAGGCGCGCCTTGCGGCTGGCAGCCAGGGCCATTTCGGCCATCGCGAATCCTGCATTGAGCAGGGTCAGGAAGATGATGAGTAGAACGTCCATAATTTGTGAATGGCACTTTACCTGATCGGCGACCTGCAGGGCTGCGACGAGCCGCTGCAGCACCTGCTGCAGAAAATAGATTTCTCACCGAGCCGCGATACGCTCTACCTGCTCGGCGACCTGGTCAACCGGGGTCCGGGTTCGCTGGCGGTGCTGCGCCGCCTGATGGGCTACGGCGCGTCGGCGCAATGCCTGCTCGGCAACCATGACCTGCACCTGCTCGCAGTGGCAGAAGGGGTGCGCAAGGCCCACCGCAGCGACACGCTGGACGAGATCCTGGCGGCGCCCGACCGGGCCGAGCTGCTGCACTGGGTGCGCGCGCGACCGCTGGCGCTGCAGGCCCAGGGCTGGCTGCTGGTGCATGCCGGCCTGCTGCCACAATGGAGCGCGCAGCAGGCCTTGACGCTGGCCGGCGAGTTCTCGGCCATGCTGTCGGGCAGCGAGGGCTCTCACTGGCTGCAGCGCATGTACGGCAACCAGCCCGACCGCTGGAGCGAGGACCTGGCCGGTGACGAGCGCTGGCGCGTGGTGGTCAACGCGATGACCAGGCTGCGCTTTTGCGACGCCGAGGGCCGGATGGATTTTGAAAGCAAGGACGGCGCAGGCCAGGCGCCGACGGGCTACCTGCCCTGGTTCGACGTGCCGGGCCGGCGCAGCGCCGATACACCGATCGCCTTCGGCCACTGGTCGACGCTGGGGCTGCTGCAGCGGGAGCGGTTGCTCGCGCTCGACACCGGCTGCCTCTGGGGTGGCTGCCTGAGCGCCGCCCGGCTGCAGCCGCAAGCCGATGGCCCGGCGCGGGTGGCCGAGATCGTGCAGGTGGATTGTCCGCAGGCGCGCCAACCCGGCGCCTGAGCCAAGCCGGTCCGGCGAGGGGCCGAACCTGGACCAGCCGCTCAGCTGGTGGTTTCGGGGCTGGGTTCAGCAGCCGGGGCCGGAGCCGCTGCGGGGCGGAACAGCGCTGCCACCTTGCGCTTGCTCTTGATGAAAGGCGACAGGCCGCGGGCGGGCTGGGCCTTGCCTTCCCATTCGGGCCTGGCATCGGATGCCGTGGCCGGCTGGTAGGGCTGGTCGAAGAAGGGGTCGGACGAGGCGCGCGGTGCACGGACCCGCGCCGGGCGCTCGCTGCGCACTTCGGCGCGCGCCTGCGGATCGCTCCAGAGGCGCTGGCCATCGTTCTGGCGCACCGGGGGGGCCGCACCGAAGCGGCGCTGGTCGGCCCCGAGCAGCAGCGGCTCGACCTCGGCCTTCTTGCCGATCAGCTTCTCGATCTCGGCCAGCTGCTTGACATCGCGCCCGGTGACGAAGGAAATCGCGATGCCCGAGGCGCCGGCGCGGCCGGTGCGGCCGATGCGGTGGACGTAATCCTCGGCATTGAACGGGATGTCGAGGTTGAACACCGCCGGCACATCCTTGATGTCGAGGCCGCGCGCGGCCACGTCGGTGCAGATCAGCAGGTCGACTTCGCCCTTCTTGAAGGCGTCGAGCGCCTTGAGACGCTCGTCCTGGCTCTTGTCGCCGTGCAGCGCCACGGCATTGAGGCCGTCGCGCTCGAGCGCGCGCGCCATGCGGGCACAACCGAGCTTGCTGTTGAGGAAGACGAAGGCCTGCTTGACGCCCTTCTCGCGCAGCAGCTGCTTCAGGGCCTGGCGCTTGTCGTCCTCGTCGACGCGGAAAAAGCGCTGTTCGATGGTCGATGCGGTGGCGTTGGAGCGGGCCACCTCGATCGTGACCGGGTCCTGCAGGTAGCTGCCGGCCAGGCGCTTGATCTCGGACGAGAAGGTGGCGCTGAACAAGAGCGTGGTGCGCTGCTTGGGCAGGTAGCTCAGGATGCGCTGCAGGTCGGGCAGGAAGCCGATGTCGAGCATGCGGTCGGCCTCGTCGAGCACCACGTACTCGACCTGGTTGAGCACGCAGTTCTTGGCCTCGATATGGTCGAGCAGACGGCCCGGCGTCGCAACCAGGATCTCGACGCCCTTCTTGAGCTCGGCCGTCTGCGGCTTCATGTCCATGCCACCGAACACCACCGTGCTGCGCAGCTGGGTGTGCTTGGCATAGAGCGCGATCTGCTGCGCGACCTGGTCGGCCAGCTCACGCGTGGGCAGCAACACCAGCGCGCGCACCGGGTGGCGGGCGGGCGAGGTCGAGGCATTCTCGTGCTTGAGCATGCGCTGCAACAGCGGCAGCGAGAAGGCCGCCGTCTTGCCGGTTCCGGTCTGCGCCGCGCCCATCACGTCTCGGCCTTGCAGCACGACTGGAATGGCTTGCGCCTGAATGGGTGTCATGGCCGAGAAACCCATCTCGGCAATGGCGCGTGCCAGCGGTTCAGCCAGCGAAAGTTCTGAGAAAGCTTGTGTCATCTGAGCCCCGATTGTCTCATCTCGCAAAGAAACGGGGAACAAAAAAGGAATTCTTCGCTGAGCTTGGCGGCGCGGCGCAGCATGAAAGCCACATCCAGGCATTGAGTGAGGGCCCAGCTGCTTGGCAGATCTGGCACGGGCGCTATAATCCTGGGTTCTGCTGGCAACATCCACAAACTCAAAGGAACATCATCATGGCAACCAAGCCGAAGAAAAAGAACCCCCGCCTGGCATCCGGTCGCAAGCGCGTCCGCCAGGACATCAAGCTGAACGCTGCCAACACCTCGCTGCGTTCCAAGTACCGCACCGCTGTCAAGAACGTCGAGAAGGCTGTCCTGACCGGCGACAAGAGCAAGGCCACCGAGCTGTTTGCCAAGATGCAAGCCGTGGTCGACACCATCGCCGACAAGGGCATCTTCCACAAGAACAAGGCTGCTCGCGACAAGAGCCGCCTGTCCGCCAAGGTCAAGGCCCTGGCCGCCGCCTAATCAGGCAAAAATCGCCCGGTTCGATCCCAGCATCGGACCGCGTTTGCCCCGGGTGCGCTGCCAGCAGGACAGTCAACCCGGCAAAAAGCCGCTACCGAAAACGGGGGCGGCTTTTTTCTTGGCCGCGCCCGTTCCAGCGACCGGATCACGCCGCGAGCCGCCTGCTGCAGCCTGTCAAGCTAGGGTTTTCATGCAGTAGTTGTGTCAGCCTGTCGCAAGAAATGTTTTCAATCATGAAAATAGATTGATTTCACAAGTCACCCGTCCGAGGTGATGCCGGCCTTCAGGAGACAACCGTGACCCGACTGAACCCCTACGACCAGGGGCTGGACAAGAACGCCGCGAATTTCGTGGCGCTGTCCCCCATCAGCTACCTCGAGCGCGCCGCGCGGGTCTACCCGGATCGCACCGCCATCATCTATGGCGAGCAGCGCCAAAACTGGGCCCAGACCTATGAGCGCTGCCGCCGTCTGGCCAGCGCGCTGGCCGCGCGCGGCATCGGTCGCGGCGACACCGTCGCCGTCATGCTGCCCAACGTGCCGGCCATGTTCGAGGCCCATTTCGGCGTGCCCATGACCGGCGCCGT
>CALPRQ020000007.1 GCA_943326015.2 Chitinophaga pinensis
AGCCCGAGAAGCCGATCGGCAACTATCTGTTCACCGGCCCCACCGGCGTCGGCAAGACCGAGGTGGCGAAGCAGCTCGCCGCGATCCTGGGCATTCCGCTCCAGCGCTTCGACATGAGCGAATACATGGAGCGCCACAGCGTCTCGCGGCTGATCGGCGCGCCTCCGGGCTATGTCTGCTTCGACCAGGGCGGCCTGCTGACCGAGGCCATCACCAAGAAGCCGCATTGCGTGCTGCTGCTCGACGAGATCGAGAAGGCGCACCCGGCGATCTTCAACGTGCTGCTGCAGGTCATGGACCACGGCACGCTGACCGACAACAACGGGCGCAAGGCTGATTTCCGCAACGTCATCATCGTCATGACGACCAACGCGGGCGCCGAGACCATGAACAAGGCCGCGATCGGCTTCACCAACCCGCGCCAGGCCGGCGACGAGATGGCCGACATCAAGCGCCTGTTCACGCCCGAGTTCCGCAACCGGCTCGACGCCATCGTCAGCTTCAAGCCGCTCGACGAGCAGATCATCCTGCGCGTGGTCGACAAGTTCCTGCTGCAGCTTGAGCACCAGCTGGCCGAGAAGAAGGTCGAGGTCAGCTTCACCGACGCGCTGCGTCAGCACCTGGCCAAGAAGGGCTTCGATCCGCTGATGGGCGCGCGCCCGATGCAGCGCCTGATCCAGGACATGATCCGGCGCGCGCTGGCCGATGAGCTGCTGTTCGGTCGCCTGACCGAGGGCGGCCGCCTGCGCGTCGACATCGATCTGCAGGACGCCGACAAGCCCGAGGTCAAGCTCGACATCCAGCCACTGGCCAAGAAGGAGAGGCATGCCAAGGCCGAGCCCGAGGAGGCCGCTGCCGAATGAGCCGGCCAAGCAGGTAAACCGGAAGGCTGGTGTCCGCAGGGACGTCAGCCTTTTGTCTTCTGGTGCCAGACCAGTGCGCAAGCGGTGTGCCGGCGTGGCGTGATCATTTGCCGGCGAGCAGTGTTCTCTTGTTCAGGTGGTTCTGCGCCAGCCACTTGTCGATCACGACTGCCGTGGACTCGGCCTGCGATGCGTGGGGCTCCGGCCCGGCTTCCGGGGTCTGGGCCAGGATGTTCCGGATGTCTTCGGCATGCAGTGCTGCCTGCAGGTCGGCCAGTATCGCTTCACGGGTATCGGGTGCGCTGGCCTTGCCGGCCAGGTGGCCGGGGTCGAGCATGATCCGGCAGGTGGCGCGGGCGAATTCGTAATACAGCCAGCCCTTTTCCCGCCAGTCGCCGCGTATCCTGATCGCGGTGCTGAGTTCGGCCTGCGCCTCTTCCCACTCGGGCGGCTCCTTGTCCTTGAGCGCGAATCCCAGTTGTCCGTGGTTCATGTGGTACTGGTCGTCCGGGTCGTTGCGGATCAGGGCGCGAAAGACCGGAATCGCCAGCGCCATCTTGTCCTTGCTTGCGGGGTCGCGCCAGTTGTCTGAGCGGACCTGCCAGGCCTTGTTAAAGGCCTGAACCCTGATCGGCCGCGAGGCCAGCTTCAGTGCCTCGTCGAGCTTGTCCTGCGCGATCGTGGGCAGATCCGGGCTGGGGTTCAGCTGCCGGTAGACCAGGTTGAGGGCGTTGGCGTCGCGCTCAGCCTGCTGCTTCAGGCCCTCGATCTCGCGGGAAGCCGACTCGGCGCGGGCGCTGGCCTGTTGCACGCTTTCGGCCAAAGCACCTAATGCCGCCTCCTGGTCGGCCAGCCACATCGCGCTCGGCAGGTACAAGCGCGTCCACAGGAAACCGAACAGGAAGCCCAGCAGCACAGAAAAGCCGATCAAGGCGGCGGCGTAGACCTGACTGTGGGGGTGGCCACCCAGCCCCTTGGCCGCCTGTCGCGTCAGATCGTGGAAGCCTCCCCGGATGGCCTCGATCTGTGTCAGGCCCACGCCGACCAGGATCTTGGTCAGCCAGTCCGAGATCTGTTCCAGGTTGGTGTTGGGGCGGTAGGAAAGCATGTGCCGCTGATTCTGCGCAGACGCATTGCCGTCCTCCTGCTGCAAGGTGCGCGGTATGCCGAACAGGAAGCCCAGCGTGCCGCCCGCCAGTGCGGCAGCGCCGCACAGCAGCGTGCCCACGCTCAGGACGACCGGAAACTGACCGAAGTTCTTGTCGAATAGCGCATAGAGCGCGTAGACCGGAACGCTGGCCAGTCCCATCAGCATGACCCTGAAGAGCCTATGCATCGTCTTTTGGATTTCTGCCCGTTCCCGTTCTTTGAATGATTTTTCCATCCTCGGCATGCTACGAAGTAGCGCAAGCCGGTGTCAACCGATGAAAATGATTTTTGTACCGGGTGGTTCCGGGATCAAGCTTCAGTCTGCTGTGATGAGGGCGGTGCGCCGCCTGGCTGTTCCGCCCGGGCATTCGGGTGTCATACTCGCCAGGATGAGCGCAATGACTTTTCTCTGGCACGACTACGAAACCTTCGGCATCAGCCCCAGGCGCGACCGCCCGGCCCAGTTCGCCGCCATCCGCACCGACGCCGACCTGAACCAGATCGGCGCGCCGCTGATGCTCTACTGCCGCCCGGCGCCCGACTACCTGCCCGCACCCGAGAGCTGCCTGATCACCGGCATCACGCCCCAGCTCTGCCTCGAACAAGGCCTGCCCGAGCGCGAGTTCACCGAGCGCATCGAGGCCGAGCTGGCGCGGCCCGGTACCGTCGGCGTGGGCTACAACTCGATCCGCTTCGACGACGAGTTCACCCGCTACCTGTTCTGGCGCAACCTGATCGACCCCTACTCGCGCGAGTGGCGCCACGGCTGCGGGCGCTGGGACCTGCTCGACGTGCTGCGGCTCGCTCATGCGCTGCGGCCCGAGGGCATCGCCTGGCCGAAGAAGCCCGACGGCAAGCCCAGTTTCAAGCTCGAAGACCTGACGCGCGCCAACGGCATCGCGCACGAGGCCGCGCATGACGCGCTGTCGGATGTGCGTGCGACCCTGGCGCTGGCGCGCCTGCTGCGCGACAAGCAGCCGCGCCTGTTCGATTTCGCGCTGGGATTGCGTGACAGGAAGCGCGTGCTGGCCGAGCTGGGCTTGCCGGCGCTGCCGGCCGAAGCCAAACCCTTCCTGCATGTCTCGGGCATGCTGGCGCCCGAGCGCGGCTGCCTGGCTGTCATGTGGCCGCTGGCCATGCACCCGGGCAACCGCAACGAGCTGCTGGCCTGGGACCTGGCTCATGACCCGCGCGTGCTGCTCGAACTCAGCGCGGCCCAGCTCAGGGAGCGCCTGTTCACGCCCCGGGACGAGCTGCCCGAGGGCGTCCAGCGGCTGCCGCTCAAGAGCATCCACCTCAACAAGTCGCCGATGGTGGTGTCGAATCTGCGCACGCTCCGGCCCGAGCTGGCGCAGCAGTGGGGCATCGAGTTGGAGCGCGCGCTGCAGCACGCCGAGATCGCGCGCGCGCTGCCCGACCTGAGCGGGCGCTGGAGCGAGGTGTTCGCGCCGCGCGAATCCGCCGGCCCGGTCGATGTCGACCAGGACCTCTATGGCAGCTTCCTGAGTGACGCCGATCGCCTGCGGCTGAACCGCCTGCGCGACTGCGACCCGGCCGATCCGGCCTGGCGCGAGGCCGGCTTCGACGACCCGCGCCTGCCCGAGCTGGTGTTTCGCTATCGCGCGCGCAACTTTCCCGAACAGCTGGCGCCCGAAGAGGCGCAGCGCTGGCAGGCGCATTGCCAGGCCAGGTTGCTGCGCGGCGAGCATGGGGCGCTCAGCGCCGAGGCGCTGCTGACACAGCTGGACGAGTTGCAGGAAGACGCCGTCGAGCGCGAGGACGAACGCGCCGAGGCCATCCTGTCCGAGCTCTACGACTACGCCTGCGCCATCACGCCTGAAGCCTGAGCCAATTCGTGTCCAGTCGGGCCAAGGCCCAAATTACAATACCCGGTTACGCACAGCATTTCCATTAGACGAGGTTTTCATGGCAGGGCATTCCAAGTGGGCCAACATCCAGCACCGCAAGGGGCGGCAGGATGAAAAACGCGGCAAGATCTGGACGCGCATCATTCGCGAAATCACGGTGGCCGCGCGCGCCGGCGGCCCCGACCTGAGCGCCAACCCGCGCCTGCGCCTGGCGGTGGACAAGGCCAAGGCCGCCAACATGCCCGCCGACCGCGTCAAGTACAACATCGACAAGGCCTCGGGCGCGCTGGAAGGCATCCAGTACGAGGAAATCCGCTACGAAGGCTACGGCATCGGCGGCGCGGCCATCATCGTCGACACCATGACCGACAACCGCGTGCGCACTGTGGCCGAGGTGCGCCATGCCTTCTCCAAGCATGGCGGCAACCTCGGCACCGAAGGCTCGGTGGCCTTCCAGTTCAAGCATTGCGGCCAGCTGATCTTCGCGCCCGGCACCTCCGAGGACCAGGTGATGGAAGTCGCGCTCGAAGCCGGCGCCGATGACGTGATTGCCGACGCCGACGGCGCGATCGAGGTGCTGACCTCGCCGGTCGACTTCGAGGCGGTCAAGAACGCGCTCGAAGCCGCCGGCCTGACGCCCGAGGTGGCCGAGGTCACCATGCGCGCCGACAACCAGATCGAACTGAGCGGTGACGACGCCGCCCGGATGCAGAAGCTGCTCGACGCGATCGAAGACCTCGACGACGTGCAGAACGTGTTCCACAACGCGGAGATCAACGAATGAGCGCGAACAAGATGAAGGTACTGGTGATTGGTGGCGGCGGGCGCGAGCATGCGCTGGCCTGGAAGCTCAAGCAATCCCCTAGCGTGGAGCAGGTCTTCGTGGCGCCGGGCAACGGCGGCACCGCGCTCGACGCCGACCTGAGCAACCTCGCCATCACCGACGTCGTCGCGCTGCGCGAATGGGCGCAGGCCAACGGCATCGCACTGACCGTGGTCGGCCCCGAGGCCCCGCTGGCTGCTGGCGTGGTCGACGAATTCCGCTCCCACGGCCTGCGCATCTTCGGTCCGACCCAGGCCGCCGCCCAGCTGGAGAGCTCCAAGGCGTTCTCCAAGGCCTTCATGCAGCGCCACGGCATCCCGACCGCCGCCTACGAGACCTTCAGCGATCCGGTGCAGGCTCATGCCTACGTGGATCAGGTCGGCGCGCCGATCGTGGTGAAGGCCGATGGCCTGGCCGCCGGCAAGGGCGTGGTCGTGGCGATGAGCCTGGCCGAGGCGCACGAGGCGATCGACTTCATGCTGGTCGACAACACCCTGGGTGTGACGCACAACGAAGGCGGTGCCCGCGTCGTGATCGAGTCCTTCCTGCAGGGCGAGGAAGCCAGCTTCATCGTGCTCTGTGACGGCAAGAACGTGACCGCGCTGGCCACCAGCCAGGATCACAAACGCCTGCTCGACGCCGACCAGGGTCCCAACACCGACGGCATGGGCGCTTATTCGCCGGCTCCGGTCGTGACGGCCGAGGTGCATCGCCGCGCGATGGACGAGATCATCCTGCCGACCATCCGTGGCATGGAAGCTGATGGCATCCCGTTCACCGGCTTCCTCTACGCCGGCCTGATGATCGCGCCCGATGGCTCGGTCAAGACGCTGGAGTTCAACTGTCGCATGGGCGACCCCGAGACCCAGCCCATCATGATGCGCCTCAAGTCCGATCTGGCCGAGGTGCTGCTGGCCGCGACCGAAGAACGCCTGGACCAGGTCAGCCTGGAATGGGACGAGCGCTTCGCCATGGGCGTGGTGCTGGCTGCCGCCGGTTACCCGATGAATCCGCGCAAGGGCGATGCCATCAGCGCACTGCCGCAGGATCGCGATGATGCCGTCGTCTTCCACGCCGGCAC
This sequence comes from Chitinophaga pinensis, assembly GCA_943326015.2. Taxonomy (GTDB): domain Bacteria; phylum Pseudomonadota; class Gammaproteobacteria; order Burkholderiales; family Burkholderiaceae_C; genus Malikia. Next base: position 5,785 of record CALPRQ020000007.1, read on the forward strand.
CGCCATGAAGGACGGTCAGGTCGTGACCTCGGGCGGCCGTGTGCTGTGCGCCACCGCGCTGGGCCATGGCGTGGCCGAGGCGCGCTCACGTGCCTACGAGTTGGTCGCTGGCGTGGCTTTCGACGGCATGCAGTACCGCCAGGACATCGGCTACCGGGCCCTGGGCAAATGAGACAGTCGCCAACGCAGATCATGCGCGACTACCTGCTCGGCCTGCAGCAGCGCATCACTTGGGCGGTCTCCGAGATCGATGGCAAGGATTTCCTGTCCGACGGCTGGGAGAAGGCTCCTGGTGACAAGCTGCAGGGCAATGGCGTGACGCAGATCCTCGAGGACGGCAAGGTCTTCGAGCGCGCCGGCTGCGGCTTCTCGCATGTCTCGGGCACGAGCCTGCCGCCTTCGGCCACGCAGCATCGCCCCGAGCTGGCCGGTGCGCCGTTCGAGGCCATGGGCGTCTCGCTGGTGTTCCACCCGCGCAACCCCTATGTGCCGACCGTGCACATGAACGTGCGCATGATCACGGCCACCCCGGTCGGCGGTGGCGCGCCCGTGGCCTGGTTCGGCGGCGGCATGGACCTCACGCCGTTCTACGGCTTCGAGGAGGATGCAGTCCATTTCCACCGCACCTGCAAGAACGCGCTCGCCCCCTTCGGCGCGGACAAGTACCCGCGCTTCAAGGCCTGGTGCGACGACTATTTCTTCCTGGCGCACCGCAACGAGCAGCGCGGCATCGGCGGCGTGTTCTACGACGATTTCTCCGAGCTCGGCTTCGAGGGCGGTGCCGCCATGACGCGCGCGGTCGGCGACGCCTTCCTGCACGCCTACCTGCCGATCGTCGAGCGCCGCAAGGGGATCGAATACGGCGAGCGCGAGCGCCAGTTCCAGCTCTACCGGCGCGGCCGTTACGTCGAGTTCAACCTGGTCTGGGACCGTGGCACCCACTTCGGCCTGCAGTCGGGCGGGCGCACCGAGTCGATCCTGCTGTCGATGCCGCCGCTGGTGCGCTGGTCCTATCAGGAGCAGCCGGCCGCCGGCAGCCCCGAGGCCCGCCTGTACAGCGACTTCCTGCCACGCCGGGACTGGGTGTGAGCGACTTGACCACTCAACCCGCGCATCGCCCGCTGCGGGTCGGCATGTTCGGCGGCGCCTTCGATCCGCCGCACTGGGCCCATCGGGCGCTGGCCGAGACCGCGCTGCAGCAGCTCGGGCTCGACCGGCTGCATATCCTGCCGACCGGCCAGGCCTGGCACAAGACAAGGGTCTTGACGCCGGCCGAGCACCGCGTCGCCATGTGCGAACGCGCCTTTGCCGGGCTGCCCCTTGTGTGGGTCGATCAGCGCGAAATCAGGCGCGACGGCCCGAGCTACACCGCCGACACGCTGGCCGAGCTGGCAGCCGAATATCCGGGGGCCCGGCTGTTCCTGATCCTGGGGGCTGACCAGCTGCTGGCCTTCAAGACTTGGGTGCGCTGGCAGGAAGTGTTACAGTGCGCGACCTTGGCGGTGGCCAGCCGGGGCGTTAATATCGGCGCCGAGGCGGTCTCAGACAGCCAGCTGGCGCAGGACCTGAGCGGGGTGGACACTCCCTTCACCCGGCTCGACATGCCGCTGCATAACCTGAGCGCCACCGCCGTACGCGCGCAAGTGCAGGGCAGCAGCCGCCGCTATCCCGATCTGGATGTGCTGGTGCCCGAGGGCGTCGCGCGCTATATTTCCGAACATCATTTATACCGACACGCTACATGAGCGAAACAGCCGACAAGAAAAAGATCCAGAAACTCCAGCGCGCCATCGTCGACGGCCTCGAGGACGTCAAGGCACTGGACATCCAGGTCTTCAACACCGAGGGATTGTCGCCGCTGTTCGAGCGCGTGATCATCGCCAGCGGCAGCACCAACCGCCAGACCCGTGCACTCGCCGCCAGCGTGCGTGACGCCGTGCGCGAAGCGGGTTTTGACAAGCCGCGCATCGAGGGCGAGGAAAACGGCGAATGGATCATCGTCGACTGCGGCCAGGCCGTGGTCCACGTGATGCAGCCGACCATCCGCCAGTACTACCGTCTCGAAGACCTCTGGGGCGAAGTGCCGGTGCGTCTCAAGAGCAACGAGGCCCGCGGCAAGGCCGCGCGCGCCGCCGCCGAGAAGTCCAACCTGGCTTCGGCGCGCAAGGCCGGCCTCAAGGTAGGCGCACAGTCCGAGGTCGAGGCAGTTTCGCCCGCCCAGGCCGCCAAGAAGGCGACCCGCGCGGCTCGCAAGACCGCCGATGGTGCAGCCGCCGTGACCGACGAGCCCAAGAAGGCAACGGTCCGCAAGGCCGCCAAGACGGTCAAGACCGGTGGCGGCTCGGCCGCACCGGCCGCCAAGAAGGCACCGGCCCGCAAGGCTGCTGCCAAGCCGGTCCAGGTCGTCAAGGTTGGCGCCCCGGTCAAGAAGCCGGCCGCCAAACGCGCCGCTCCCAAGAAGGCATGAAGCTCGTGATCGTCGCGGTCGGGCAGCGCATGCCCGACTGGGCGCAGACCGCCTACGACGATTTCGCCAAGCGCTTCCCGCCCGACTGCCGGGTCGAGATCAAGACCGTCAAGACCGAGCCGCGCGGCTCCAAGACGCTCGAGACCCTCTACGCCGCCGAGCGCGCGCGCATCGAGGCCGCGATCCCGAAGGGCGCGCGCATTGTCGTGCTCGACGAGCGCGGCAGCCAGTTGACCACGGTCGCGCTGGCGCGCCAGCTGAAAAACTGGCAGCTCGAAGGCGACGATGTCGCGCTCGTGATCGGCGGCCCCGACGGTCTGGAGCCCGAATTCAAGGCCAGGGCCCAGATGCGCATCCGCCTGTCCGACATGACGCTGCCGCATGCCTTCGCGCGCGTGCTGCTGATCGAGCAGCTGTATCGCGCCTGGTCCATCAACGCCAACCATCCCTACCACCGCGAATGAGCACCAATCCGCCCTGGCTCTACCTGGCCTCGCAGAGCCCGCGCCGACGCCAGCTGCTTGAGCAGTGGGGCGTGCGCTGCGAACTGCTGCTGCCCGACCCGCACGAGGACGCCGAAGGCCTGGAAGTCGTGCGGCCGAACGAGGCGCCCGCGACCTATGTCAAGCGCGTCACCCGGCTCAAGCTGCTGCACGCGGTCGAACGCCTGCAGCGGCGTGGCCTGCCCGACGGTCCGGTGCTGTGCGCCGACACCACGGTCGCGCTCGGTCGCCAGATCCTGGGCAAGCCCGATTCGTCCGAACATGCCGCGCAGATCCTGCGCCAGCTCTCGGGCCAACGGCATCAGGTGCTGACCGCAGTCGCGCTGGCGCACCAAGGGCAGGTTTACCAGGGCTTGAGCCGCTCGACGGTCCAGTTCGCGTCCTTGAGCGAGGCCCAGATCGCGCGTTACGTCGCCAGCGGCGAACCGATGGGCAAGGCTGGCGGCTACGGCATCCAGGGCCTGGCCGGTCTGCTGATCGAGCGCATTTCCGGCAGCTACACCGGCATCATGGGCCTGCCCGCCTACGAGACTGCCCAGCTGCTGGCTGCAGCTGGCCTGGAACTGATCTAAGCCCACCGGAGACCCGCCATGGCACAGGACATACTCATCAACTGGTCGCCGCAGGAGACCCGGGTCGCTGTGGTCGAGCAGGGCGCCGTGCAGGACGTCTACGTCGAGCGCACGCTCGAGCGCGGCCTGGTCGGCAACTGCTACCTCGGCAAGGTCTCGCGCGTGCTGCCCGGCATGCAGTCCGCCTTCATCGACATCGGCCTGGACCGCGCGGCCTTCCTGCATGTCGCCGACCTGATGCCCAACATCACGGCGCGTCACGCGGGCAAGGACAAGGACAAGCCCGCCGCCAGTGCTTCGGCCAGCGCGGGTGCTGCCTTGCCGGGTGCCGACGCGGCGCTGCCGATCGAGCGCCAGATCTTCGAGGGCCAGGCCCTGCTGGTGCAGGTGCTCAAGGACCCGATCGGGACCAAGGGCGCGCGCCTGACGGCACAGATCAGCATCGCCGGCCGGCTGCTGGTGTTCCTGCCGCAGGACAACCATATCGGCGTCTCGCAGAAGATTCCCTTTGCCCAGCGCGAGGCCCTGCGCGCCCGCCTGCTGGCCCTGACAGCCGAGGGCGGCGGCGGCTTCATCCTGCGCACCAACGCCGAGGATGCCTCGGACGAGGAGCTCGCCGAGGACATCGCCTACCTGCGCAAGACCTGGGCCCATATCAAGAACGGCGCGACAAGGTTGCCGCCGGCCTCGCTGCTGCACCAGGACCTGACACTGCTGCAGCGTGTGCTGCGCGACCTGGTCGGGGCCCAGACGCAGACGATCCGGGTCGATTCGCGCGAGCAGTTCGCCCAGCTCGAAGCCTTTGCGCGCGAGTACATGCCCAGCACCCAGGAACGGCTGCAGCTCTACACCGGCGAGCGCCCGATCTTCGACCTGCACCAGATCGACGATGACATCGCGCGTGCGCTCAGCCGCCGGGTCGAGCTCAAGTCGGGCGGTTACCTCGTGATCGACCAGACCGAGGCGCTGACCACCGTCGACGTCAACACCGGCGGCTTTGTCGGCGCGCGCAACTTCGACGACACCGTGTTCCGCACCAACCTCGAAGCCGCACAGGCCATCGCGCGCCAGTTGCGACTGCGCAACCTGGGCGGCATCATCATCGTCGACTTCATCGACATGGTGCGCGAGGACCACCGCGAGGCCGTGCTGAGCGAATTCCGCAAGCAGATCGGGCGCGACCGGGTCAAGACCATGGTCGGCGGTTTCTCGCAGCTCGGCCTGGTCGAGATGACGCGCAAGCGCACGCGCGAATCGCTGGCCCAGATGCTGACCGAGACCTGTCCCACTTGCGAAGGCAAGGGCCGCATCAAGACCCCGCGCAGCGTCTGCTACGACATCCTGCGCGAGATCCTGCGCGAGGCGCGCGCCTTCAACCCGCGCGAGTTCCGCGTCGTTGCCTCGTCCCAGGTGATCGAACTGTTCCTGGATGAGGAGAGCGCCCACCTCGCGGGCCTGTCCGACTTCATCGGCAAGCCGATCTCGCTGCAGGCCGAAGGCTCGATGACGCAAGCGCAATACGACATCGTGCTGCTTTGATTCAAGCGGTTCCGCTATGATCTTTGCCCGGCGCCCCGCGCCCCGGCCCAACCATTCCAAGACGATGCGCGACATGAAGAATTCGGGATTCGATGACCTCTCCCCGGCCTCGGGCCGCCGCCGCAGCCTGTTGGCACTGGCCGCGACCGGCCTGCTGACCGCACCGCTGGCGCCGGCCTGGGCCCAGTTCCGGGTCGAGGTCAGTGGCGTCGGCATCAAGCAGATTCCGGTCGCGATCACGCCTTTCCGCGGCTTCGAGGGCGCCCCCACCGATGTACCGGCCGTGATCCGCTCCGACCTCGAGCGCAGCGGCGTGTTCCGTCTGGTCGCTGCGCCAGCCGGCCTGGACGAGAACGCCCGCCCCGATCTCGGCCCCTGGAAGGAGCGCGCCGATGCCCTGCTGACCGGCAGCGTGACCCGGCTGGCCGACGGCCGCTTCGATGTGCGCTTCCGGCTCTGGGACACGCTGCGCGCGCAGGACCTCGGCGGCCTGAGCTTCCCCGTAGCGGCCCCCGACCTGCGCCTGGCTGCGCACAAGGTCGCCGACTATGTCTATGAAAAGCTGACTGGCGCCAAGGGCGTGTTCTCGACCCGCATCGCCTACGTTTCAAAAAGCGGTTCACGCTACAGCCTCTGGGTGGCCGACGCCGATGGCGAAGGTGCGCAGGCCGCGCTCACCAGCAACGAGCCCATCATCTCGCCGTCCTGGTCGCCCAGTGGCAGCCAACTGGCCTACGTGTCCTTCGAGTCGCGCAAGCCCGTCATCTACCTGCATGACATCGCCAGCGGTCGCCGCCGTCCGGTTGCGACCTGGCGCGGCTCCAACTCGGCGCCGGCCTGGTCGCCCGACGGCAGCCGCATGCTGGCCACCCTGACGCTGTCGGGCAACTCGCAGGTCCACGAAATCAGCCCCAGCGGTGCCGGCGAACCCAGGCGCCTGTCGCAGTCCGGCGGCATCGACACCGAAGCCGTCTTCACGCCCGACGGCAGCTCCATCTACTTCGTCAGCGACCGGGGTGGCTCGCCGCAGGTCTACCGCATGCCCGCCAGTGGCGGCAGCGCCGAGCGCGTGACTTTTCAGGGCAGTTACAACATCTCGCCCGCGATCAGCCCCGACGGCCGCTGGCTGGCCTATGTTTCGCGCGTCGGCGGCGCCTTCAAGCTGCAGGTGATGGAGCTGGGCAGCGGTAACATTGCTTCTGTCACAGACAGCAGCGATGATGAGCGCCCCACCTTCGCGCCCAACAGCCGCCTGATCATGTACGCCACCAAGGTCGGCGGCCGCGAGGCCTTGATGACCACCACGCTCGACGGCCAGATCAAGACCCGGCTGGCCAGCGTGCCCGGTGACATCCGGGAGCCGAGCTGGGGTCCTTTCCCGCGCTGATTTCTGACCGTTTTTTCAAGCCTATTTTTCTGATCAAGATGCAAGTCTCCAAAGCCTTTCAAAATCCCGCCCAGCGCATGACCCGACTGGCCGCCGTCGCCGCCCTCGGCGCGCTGCTCGCCGCTTGCGGCTCCAGCGTCAAGCTCGAAGACACCCCGGTGGCCGAGCGCTCCGCCACGACCGTCGGCACCAACGGTGGTGCCGGTGCTGCTGGCATGGGCCAGCGTGACATCTCGGGCGTGCAGGCCGACCGCTTCATCGCTGGCCAGGCTCCTGCCAACGTCGCGCGCGTCGTCTACTTCGACTTCGACAGCTACGCCGTGCGTCCAGAGTTCAATCCGCTGATCGAAGGCCATGCCAAGTTCATCAACGGCAACAGCCAGCGCCGTGTCAATCTCGAAGGCCACACCGACGAGCGCGGTGGCCGCGAGTACAACCTGGCACTGGGCCAGAAGCGCGCCGAGGCCGTGCGCCGCGCGCTGGCCGTCTCGGGCGTATCCGATAGCCAGATGGAAGCAGTGAGCTTCGGCAAGGAAAAATCCGCTGTCCAGGGTAGCAGCGAGGAAGCCTGGGCTAAGAACCGCCGCGTCGAGCTGACCTACCGCTGATCTGCATGGCCAAGACGACTGCTATCCCGCTGCGCGCGCGTCGCGCGGACCTGAGTCTGGCAATGCTGGTTTGCGCCGGCGGGCTGGCATTGGCCGTCGCCCTGCCGGCCCAGGCCGCGCTGTTTGGCGACGACGAGGCGCGCAAGGCCATCCTGGAACTGCGCGGCAAGGTCGACGTCAACCGCCAGGCCAGCGACAGCGCGCTGACCGAACTGCGTCGCCAGCAGGACGAGCAGGGTGGCAACTCCCGTCGCGCCGTGCTCGACCTCGCCAACCAGCTCGATTCGCTGCGCACCGAACTGGCTCAGCTGCGTGGCCAGAACGAGCAACTCACGCGCGACGTCACCGAGCTGCAGCGGCAGCAAAAGAGCGTGCTGTCCGTGCTCGATGAGCGCCTGCGCACGCTCGAACCGGTTCGCGTGAGCCAGGATGGCGTCGACTTCACGGTCCAGCCGCGCGAGAAAGCCGAGTTCGAAGCCGCCATGAGCGCGCTGCGCGCGGCCGACTTCGACAAGGCCGCCGACCTCTACGCCCAGTTCCTGCGACGCTACCCCGAAAGCGGCTACCTGCCCGCCGCGCTCTACTGGCAGGGCAACGCCCGTTATGCCTCGCGCGACTACAAGCCGGCCATCGACAGCTACCGTGCGCTGATCGCCAAGTTGCCCGGCCATGCCCGCGCGCCCGAGGCCATGCTCGCGATCGCCAACTGCCAGCAGGAGCTCAAGGACGCCAAGGCGGCCCGACGCACGCTGGAAGACCTGGTCAAGAGCCACCCCAAGTCGGAAGCCGGTGTCGCCGCTCGCGATCGCCTGGCGCGCATGCAGTGAGCCCCGCCCCAGACGACGAAGTCTTCGAGCGCCGCTTCGGTGGCCTGCGCCGGCTCTACGGTGCTGAAGGCGCGCAACGCATTTTCGATGCCCATGCGATCGTGATCGGCATCGGCGGCGTCGGCTCCTGGGCCGCCGAAGCCTTCGCGCGCAGCGGAGTGGGGCGCATCACGCTGATCGACCTCGACCACATCAGCGAATCCAACACCAACCGCCAGATCCACGCGCTCAGCAGCACGCATGGCCAGGCCAAGATCGAGGCCATGCGCGAGCGCATTGCGCAGATCAACCCGCAGGCACAGGTGCAACTGATCGACGACTTCGTCAGTCCTGACAACTGGCTCGACTGCCTGCGCCAGGCCGACCTCAAGCACGGCCAGCGCCTGGTCGTGGTCGACGCCTGTGACCAGGTCAAGGCCAAGACCGCCATGGCAGCCTGGGCTGCGCGCGCGCGGGCGCTGTTTGTCACCGTGGGTGCCGCCGGCGGCAAGCGGCTGGCACATGCGGTCGAGATCGCCGACCTGTCCGAGACCACGCACGACCCGCTGCTGGCGCAGTTGCGCTACCGTCTGCGCAAGGCGCATGGCGGCGCGCGCCAGGGCCGCATGCAGGTGGCCTGTGTCTTCAGTCGCGAGCCCGTCGCGCCACCCGACGCTTCCTGCGTGCTGCCCGGCACCAGCGACGGCACGCTCAACTGCCATGGCTATGGCTCCATGGTCAGCGTCACGGCCAGCTTCGGCCTGGCTGCGGCCGGCTGGGCCATGGACGCCTGGGCGCGCGGGCAGGGTCTGTGCAAAAATCCCATGCCGCCGAAAAAAGCGGAAAAAATTCCGCTAGAATGCGAGCCTCAGCAAACGATGTAAGCGTTTGCAACAGTTTCAGGTGGGGTCGTTAGCTCAGTTGGTAGAGCAGTTGACTTTTAATCAATTGGTCGCAGGTTCGAGTCCCGCACGACCCACCACCCATCAAAGCCCCTTGTGTTCGTCACTCGGGGCTTTTTTGCTGGCCGATTCGCACTACCATGCTGGCATGAAACCCCTTATCGCTCACGCCGTCCAAGCATCCCTGGCTCAAGCGATCGCAGCCATCGGTCTGAGCCTGGGCCTGCTGGCGGTCGCCCCTGCTTACAGCGCTGAACCCGCTCCCGCTGCGCTCCAGACCATCGAACGGCTGGACCTGCCGCGCTACCTTGGCCGCTGGCACGAAATCGCGCGCACGCCCAACTGGTTCCAGAAGAAATGCATCGCCGACACCCAGGCCGACTACTCGCTCAACCCCGGCGGCACGGTGCGGGTGCTCAACCGCTGCCGCACCCAGGATGGCGAACTCAGCGAGGCCATCGGAGAAGCCCGTCGCGTCGGCGGTTCCGATTCGGCCCGGCTCGAAGTCCGTTTCGCGCCGGCCTGGTTGTCCTGGCTGCCCATGGTTTGGGGCGACTACTGGGTAGTGGATCTCGACCCCAGCTATCAGCTGGTCGCCGTCAGCGAACCCCGACGCGAATACCTCTGGGTGCTGGCGCGCCAGCCGCAGGTCGACCCCAAGGCCTACGAGGCCCTGCTGGGCCGACTGCGACAGCAAGGCTTCGACCTGAGCCGGCTCCAGCGTTCGATGCAAAGCCCAGCCCAGCCATAGTCTGGGTCATGGTTCAGGCGCAGCCGGCCTGATCGCATAGACTCCGGGCCATGTCCACGCACCACTACCACCTCTACGCGATCGGCAACGCCCTGGTCGATGCCGAATACGAAGTCTCCGATGCCCAGCTGCAGGCCATCGGTGTTGACAAGGGTCACATGACCCTGATCGACGCCCCACGCCGGGCCGAACTGCTGGCGCAGCTGCATGGCCAGAATGCGCGCCGCACCGGTGGCGGCTCGGCCGGCAACACCGTCGTTGCGCTGGCGCAGCTCGGTGGTCACGCCTTCTATACCTGTCGCGTCGCCGACGATGAACTCGGCGCCTTCTACGCCGCCGACCTGGCACGCAATGGCGTCGCCACCAACCTCAGCCACACCCAGGCCCCGCACGGCCAGACCGGCAGCTGCCTGGTGCTGGTCACCCCCGACGCCGAGCGCAGCATGAGCACCTTCCTCGGTGCCACCGCCGAGCTCGATTCCAGCGCCCTGCACCCCAAGGACATCGCGCGCTCCAAGGTCTACTACATGGAAGGTTATCTGGCCGCCTCACCCACCGGGCTGCAGGCCGCGCTCGAGGGTCGCCAGCTGGCGCGCCAGGCCGGCGCCGCGCTCGCGCTCACGCTCAGCGACGTCAGCATGATCCAGTTCTGCCGCCCGGGCCTCGACGCCATGCTGGCCGGCGGCCTCGATTACCTGTTCTGCAACGAGGAAGAAGCCCAAATCTGGTGCGGCTCGCAGGACCTGGATGCAATCCTGAAAACGATGGCTGGCCTGGCCAAAACCGTCTGCATCACGCGCGGCGCCCAGGGCAGCTTGGTGCTCGAAGCCGGCCAGGTCATCGAAGTGCCTGCTCCCACTGTCAAGGCCGTCGACAGCAATGGAGCCGGTGACATGTTCGCTGGCGCCTTCCTCTACGCTGCCACCCATGGCTACCCGCATGCGCAGGCGGCAGAGCTGGGCAACCGCTGCGCTGCTGCCGTCGTCAGCCAGCACGGCAACCGGCTCCAGCCCGAGCAGCTGCAGGCCATCAAGGCCCGGTTCGAGCAGGAAAACGGCGTCACGGCCTGAGTCGACTCGCTACCCTGCGCATCCGCTCGCAGTGATGCAAGCTAGCCAACGCGGTGCAAACGACAAGCCCCGCCATGGCGGGGCTGAGGATCGGTCTGACGACCGATCAGGTCAGTCTTGATCCAGCGGCTTCAGGCTGCCAGTGCCATGTCGGTCGCAGCAGCCTGGTCAGCCCTGTTGGCGTCACGGATGCGACGGCGCAGCTTGCGGCTCCAGCCAAAGGCCGCAAAGGCACCGAGAATCGGAAGCGGGGCTGGGATGTCAGCGATGAACTGGCCGTTCAGGCTGTCGATCCAGTTACCCTGATCACCCGAGGTCCGCATCGTGGTGTACGTTGCTCGCATGACGTGACCTGCTACATCGAGGTCTTCTACAACCGGAGTCGCCGTCACTCCACGCAGGGCTACAGCTCGCCGGTTCGGTTCCTGCAGGACTGGGTCAGCAAGCACGGCGCTGAGCAACCCCTGGCGGCATGAAGCAGGCTTCCTTGGAAGGCGAAATTCAATGAGTATCTCACTTGGAGTGTTGACTCTAAAATGCGTAAAATGACTTCTAATGCACCAGGAAACAAGGCTGTGGGAGGCGGCCTGCATGAAGTCCAGTTACTCTCATCGAGCACAAGCCGGCCAGTCAGTCGTGTCCCACGCAAGGCGGCGGAGAGCTTGCCTTGGTTGATGCTCCGGTCACCGCCCTCGCAGCCGCCTGGCTGAGCTACGGCTTCGCGGCACTGGTCTATGCGCTGCTGGCGGCGCGTACCCTGCAGCGCATCAGGTGGCGCGACGGCAAGGACCGTCTCTCTTTGCATCTGGCGCTGGCCGCTGTCGCTTCCCTGGTCTGGGCACTGGCCGTGGCGCTGGCACCCGGCCGTCCGCTCTATATGTTGTTGCTGGCCCAGGCCGCTGATGTGCTGCGCTATGGTGCCTGGTACGCACTGCTTGTAGTGTTGCTGCGCCAGGGCGTGGTCGAATCATCCGCCAGGCCAGCGCGCTGGCCCGCTGCAGTCGGTGTACTGTTGTGCCTGCTGGCCTTGACCGGCGGCTACACCTTACTGCTGCTGCTGCCCCTGTTCGGCCTCGTGTTGCTGGAGCAGTACTACCGCAACCTCGACGAAGAAGCCCGCTGGGATGCCAAGCCCTTCTGCCTGGCGTTGGCCAGCCTGTTCGTCTTCGACCTCTACCTGTTCTCCCAGGGGGTGCTGCTGCGTGGTGTGGACCGCGACGAGGCGCTTGCCCGCCCCCTCGTGCATGGCCTGATGGCGGTGCTGCTGCTGCTGGCCGGCAGCCGGCACCGGCACTGGATCGCACGCCTGCGTGTCTCGCGCCAGCTCGCCTTTCACAGCGCCAGCCTGTTCCTGGCCGGTGCCTATCTGCTGCTGATCGCTGCGGCTGGCTACTATGTGCGCTACTTCGGTGGGGACTGGGGCCGGGTGCTCGAAGTCGCCTTCATCTTCCTGGCTGCCTCTGGGCTGGCCGCGCTCTTGCTGTCGCGACGGCTGCGCGCCACGCTGCGCGTGCAACTGGCCAAGCATCTGTTCCACTACCTCTACGACTACCGGGACGAATGGCGCAAGTTCACCCAGTCGCTTTCCAGCCACGACAACCCCGGCGAACTGAAGGTTTCGGTCGTGCGCGGCCTGGCCGAGCTGGTTGAAAGCCCTTCCGGCAGCCTCTGGCTGCTCGATGCCACGCAAGGCGGCTACCGCCAGTCCGCGCGCTGGCAGCAAGCCGAAATCAGTGCCATCGAACCTGCCGATACGCCCTGGACCACCTATATGCGCCAGCGTCACTGGATCATGAACCTGGCGGAATACCGCCAGCATCCGGCCCGCTACGAGCACCACTGCGCACCCGACTGGCTCGCCAGCCTGCCGCAGGCCTGGCTCATGGTGCCCTTGTTCGACCGCCACGAGATGATGGGCTTCGTCGTGCTCGACAAGTCCCTCGCGCCGCTGAACGTGGACTGGGAGGTGCATGATCTGCTCAAGACCGCCGCGCGTCAGGCCGCCAGCTTCCTGACGCAGGCGCAGGCGACCGAGACCCTGCTCGAATTGCGCAAGTTCGAGGCCTTCAACCGCATGTCGGCCTTTGTCGTGCACGACCTCAAGAACATCGTCACCCAGCTCTCGCTGATGGCCAAGAATGCCAGGCGCCTGGGCCATGACCCCGAATTCCAGGCCGACATGCTCATGACGGTCGAGAACTCGCTCGATCGCATGCGCCAGCTCATGGCGCAGCTGCGCGAAGGCGCCCCCGCCGTTGGCCAGGCGGTGGGGGTCGAGCTCGCCACCATCGCACGCGACTGGGCCAGGGAGGCCGAGCAGCGCGGTCGGCGTGTTGAGCTCGACCTCGCGCCCGACCTGTTCGCACGCGGCCAGAGCGACAGGCTCAAGCGCATCGTTGGCCACTTGGTGCACAACGCGCTCGATGCCACCGAAGCCAGCGGCGCCCGGGTCTGGTTGCGCACGCAGCGCCAGGGCAGTCAGGCCAGCCTCGAAGTCGGCGACCAAGGCGTGGGCATGAGTGCCGATTTCGTGCGCGAACAGCTGTTCCGTCCCTTCCAGACCACCAAGCACAGCGGCATGGGCATAGGGGCTTTTGAAAGCTTCCAGTACGTGAAGGAGCTCGGCGGCAAGGTCGAAGTCGACAGCCGCGAAGGGCAGGGCACCCGCATCACCCTGCTGCTGCCGGCGCTCGATGCCGTGCGCACCTCCGACCTGCGCTAGCCCGCCCCCAACCAATGACACAACCAGACAGGGAAGACCCAGTGGACAAGACGCATAAATTGCTGGTGGTCGAGGACGACCTCGCGCTGCAAAAGCAGATCAAATGGTCGCTCGACCGCTTCGAGGTCGTCACCGCCGCCGACCGCGAATCCGCCCTGGTGCAGATGCGCCGCCACGTGCCCGCTGTGGTCACGATGGACCTGGGCCTGCCACCCGATGCCGACTCGGTTTCGGAAGGCTTCGCGCTGCTGGAGCAGATCCTGGCCGAGCAGCCCGACACCAAGATCATCGTGCTGACTGGCCAGAACGGGCAGAACAACGCGCTGCGAGCGGTTGCCCTGGGTGCCTACGACTTCCTGGCCAAGCCCTTCGAGCCCGAGGTGCTCAATCTCATCGTCGAGCGCGCCTTGCGCCTGGCCGAGCTCCAGGCCGAAAACCGCCGCCTGCGCGAGATCCAGCCGCCCGACGCCTTCCGCGGCCTGATCACACGCGACCCCGGCATGCTGCGCGTCTGCCGGACTGTCGAAAGAGTTGCCAATTCCAACGCCACCGTGCTGCTGTTGGGCGAGAGCGGCACCGGCAAGGAAGTGCTGGCGCGCGGACTGCATCAGGCCAGCCCCCGTGCCAAGGGGCGCTTCGTGGCCATCAACTGCGCCGCCATTCCCGACAATCTGCTCGAAAGCGAACTGTTCGGCTACGAGAAGGGTGCCTTCACCGGCGCGGCCAAGACCACGCCCGGCAAGATCGAGTCGGCCCATGGCGGCACCTTGATGCTCGACGAGATCGGCGACCTGCCACACGCCCTGCAGGCCAAGCTGCTGCGCTTCCTGCAGGAGCGCGTGATCGAGCGCCTGGGTGGCCGGCAGGAAATCCCGGTCGATGTGCGCATAGTCTGCGCCACCCACCAGGACCTCAAGCGTCTGATCGGCGAAGGACGCTTCCGCGAAGACCTCTACTACCGGCTGGCCGAGATCGTGATCGACATCCCGCCCCTGCGCGACCGTGTCGGCGACGCCGCGCTGCTCGCGCATGCCTTTGCGCGCAAGTTTGGTCAGGAGCAGGGCGGCGCCTGCGCCTTGTCAGGCGATGCCGTGCGCGCGATCGAGTCGCACCCCTGGCCCGGCAACATCCGCGAGCTGGAAAACTGCCTCAAGCGCGCCTGCATCATGGCCGACGGCAAGCAGATTACCGCCGAGGACCTTGGCCTGAACCCCACCGATCCGCAGGACTCGGATCGCGCGCTGGACCTGAGACTGGTGCGTGATGAAGCGGAAAGGAAAGCCGTGCTCGCCGCGCTCGCGCGGGTCAACGGCAACGTGCTCAAGGCCGCCGAACTGCTGGGCGTGAGCCGGCCGACGCTTTACGACTTGATGCACCGGCTGGGGCTGAAGTAAGCGCAGTGCTTGCTTGTTGAGCCGTGTCGAAAATGTTTACAACTCCAAATTGACTTGGAGGTCATGCCGGTTGAAAGCGCTAAGCCAGGATTTTAAATCATTTAAAAACAATAACTTGGAATGAGTCCACGACATTTCCAGATCTGGAATGTTTTTTGCTTGATGTAGAAGACGGTAAAAGTGACGTGTTCCTGGAGGGGAGAAAGCTGGCGCCGTCATCGAATCCAAATCAATTACTCAGGGAGTGAAAAATGAAACTTAACAAGTTGAAGTCGCTGGCAACGGCGGCCACCGCAGCCGCGATGGGGTTGGGATCCGCCTCCAGCGCGCACGCTCTCCAGGTGAACGTGACCCACTATGATGTTTTTAACCCGGCAAATTTTGTCAACGTAACTATAAAAGACGCCTTTCCGGGGGGCGCAGCTATGGGACTGGGTGATACCAACCCCGATGAAGGCATCATCGAATTCAACCTTGCTGCTGCCTTGGGCGGTACTGTGCCATCGTGGCTGAGGGGTTACTCGGTGAGCGGGGCCTTGTCCTACGTCGCCGACAGTGCGGAAAACTCCTTTATTTCTACGGGTTCATCCATCAGCAGAAACAATACAAATACCACGACCAGAACCTTCATCGTCGTGTCGAACGATGACTTCACGGCCCCCAAGGATCTGTTGTCGAATACGGCTTCCGGGACATTTGCGGGTAACAAGACCGGGGCAAAAATTGATTTCTACTATTTCGAAGATCCGACCAACGGTCTCCCGTCTCCCGCGCCCCTGGCCAACAAGGCGGCGTTCGACGTGTTTGTCGCTGGCTTGAACCTGGCAGGTCCTTCGGGTACGGTGGGCAATCTGGTGAACTCTTTCAGTTACGCGCCTCCTGGCGACAGTTTCTCGTACAACCATGGTCCGGTGCTCACGACACCCAATACCGGGCCTTTCGCCATGAGCCTGGTTTTTGACTACACGCTGCCAAGGGGTGGAATCATGACAAGTCGTGGTCAGACGATGACTAAGGATGCCCCCGAGCCCATGACCATCTCCCTGCTCGGCACGGGCTTGATCGGGCTGGCGGCTGCCCGTCGCCGAAAGGCCAAGACCAAGGCTGAAGCCAAAGCTGAAGTCCAGGCCTGACCTCGAGAGTCAGCGAGTTCCGTGGGGATGCTTCTCCCCATCTGCTGGCTAAGAAAATTTCCCCGGAATTCAAAGGATTTCGGGGAAATTCTTTTTCGGAATATGGAACGTTGGCTTTGAGTGCAGCCTGAGCCCGAAATGGCATATGTCGAATATTTTTACAGTAGATGACTGTTGAAGAATGGATGCAATCTTTAGTCTTGCTTTTAGATAGAAAAATCTAATTAAATCAACGACTTAAAGTTTTATTCTTGGATTTATATGATCTGGCACGAATCATGCTAATTGATGGTGCGGTTAGGGAGGCGTGGGGTTCACTGGATTCCGTGCCAATAGGTAGGCCGCAAACTCTTCAATAATCATCTCGGAGTGCAACATGAACATCTCGCGCACAACATTCAGGAAGCCGCTGCTGGCATCGGCCTTGGCTCTGGCGGGTCTGGGTCTGGCAGGGCAGGCACAGGCAACTGCTGTGGCCTATTCGTCGGTTCAACTGTTCGAATTTGCCGTTACGCCGCTCAACGGAGCAACCTTCACGCCGACTCCCAACGCTCGTCAGACTTCTACCAACGCCTCTTATCCTGGTTACCTCCCTGATGCTCACACGGTGGGCGCAAACCTTTCTGGTGGTGGGTCCGATGCGCCACAATCGATGTCGGGTCCTGGTTCTTTTCCCCCTGAAAATACCTACTCTCCTTCTCCAGTCACTAACGTGGCTTCCTTGACCATCGGCACCGCCGGTGCTCGTGGCGATGCCCGGACTGCAGGTCTGGGGGATGGCCGTGGTCTGTCTGTTCAAAACGTGAGCGAAGTCAAGATCAACAATATCAGCGGATCTACCCAAGGGGGGAGCGCCAACACCAACTCGGGCGTTCTCGGTATCCTGGATGTCACTAATGCTCCGCTTGACACATTGAACCTTACTTTTGATGCTTTGGTACGTCGTTATGCCAACACCACGGAAGTTGGTGAATATGCCTTCGCATCGACCAACGTGAGCTTTACTCTCACCAACAAGGCTGATCCTAGCAAGGTCATTGCCATGACGGCGGCAAGCCCGTACACCCTGTTGACTGGCCAGTGCTTCCATGCCGACGGTACTGGCACCTGTGACGAAATGCTGGACTACTCCACGGCTGGAGCGGGGTCTTATTTCACCTTGACTCCGGCATCTGCCTTGGAAGTGGGTTCTTATGATCTGAGTCTGAACATTGCGAGCAGCGCCAATGCCCGCGATGTGCCCGAGCCGGCTACCATGTCGCTGCTCGGCGCCGGTCTGATGGGTCTGGCAGCGGCCCGCCGCCGCAAGGCCAAGGCCAAAGAGCAAGATCAAGTCCAGGCCTGATCAGATTCTCGAAATAGTACGCGCCAGTGCAATGCCAGTCAGATGATTCTGACTGGCATTTTTGTGGCCTCTGGGAAAATCAGGGCTTGATCCAGGTTCAAGCCTGATGGAACTCTGGAAATGAAAAAACCCGCGTCAGCGGGTTTTTTATTGTGGAACTGTGATCAATTGATCGCAATACCAGCTGCTGATACGCTCAACAGGAGAATGCTGACCACAGATACAGGAATCCAGCGACGTTCGCGTTTGATGTCGCGCAGGCGGCTGCGTACATAGATCACGCTGACCAAGGCGCCAGCGAACAAGCCCGCAGCCAGCACTACGGCAATCTGCCAAGGCTGCAGACGATGCCAGGCCCCCGACAACTGGATCAGCATCAGTGCCGATCCACCCGTCAGGCCTGCCAGCACCAGCAGCTTGCCGTACCAGCTGGCCTGTTCATCCCGTTGACTTACTGAACTGGCGGCCAGCACCTTGGCCAGTTCATCCGCAGTGGCTGGTTTGCCGAACAAGCGGCCAATGAGAGGCATGGCCTGCAGCGTCTGCCGCAACGTGCCAGGCTGGTTGCTGCTGCCTTTCCAGTAACGCGATGCCGTCAAAAGGGTTAGCACCAGCAGGGTGGCAGCGGCCGCCAGCCCGCTGGCGACAGCCAGCTTGCGCTGGAAGCTGAACGGCTTGACAAACAGTTGCGCCATTTTCAGGTCTTCACCGTCTGCTGCTGCGGAAGGCAACTCCGTGCCGGCAAACTCGCCGTAAAAGGAGACCTTGGCCGCGCCGACGATGGCTTGCCTGCCTTGCTGCCTCGTCGCCTGCGCCTGTTTCGACATCAGTGCAAGACCGGATGCCTGCAGGGCCTGCTGTCCCGTCAGCGGGGCAGGTACTGCGGAGTGGACATAAAACACGCTGCTGCGGGTCTTGTCGTCATTGAACTTGATGATGACCGGCTTGTAGGGCTTGGTCAGCATGACCTTGAGCAGTTGCGGCTCCATGCGGTCGCTGTAGCTGTTGAACACCTGGCGTCTCGTGTCCGCGCGCGATTCCTGTGCGAGCTTCTCGAGCCGCTGCAAGCTGGCGCCGTCGTCGCTGGCCTTGTCCAGCTTGTCCAGCAGTTCCTCGTCTGTCTTCATCAGGTCCATGCGTTCCAGTGTCAGCAACTGGCGCTCGGCAAACATTCCCGGGTTGGTGTTGATGTAGTCCAGGGCATTTTGCGGCGTGACCTGTGGGCCCTTGCGCACAATCTGACGCTCCACCTTTTCCGCCAGTGCCGATCGCTTGGCAATTGCCATTTCCATGGCGAATTCCGGCGTCTTGTCCAGTTCGGCCTCGATGGCTTTCTGTGCCAGCGCCTCGCTGCTGACGAGTTCGGTCAAGATGGCGCGCTTGCGCGCCAAGGCCATTTCAGTTGGCAGATTGGGAGGGGAGGTGCGGGCGTACAGGTAGTCGAGTTCCTTGCGCGTGATCTCGATCCCGTTGACCACGGCCACGACCGGAGGTGCCGCAGCGACGGCCTCCTGGGCTTTCTCTTGCTCGGCCATTGCAGCTGGACTCAAGCCTGTCAAGGCAATCAGCGTCATGCAGGCTGCAAGCACGGGTTTGTGCAATCGAGTGTGTGACATTTTCTGTGATTTCCTCCCATGTGGTTTTTTGATGACTCGTCGTTACGCATCTCGCTTCCATCCAGCAGGTTCACGGCTGAGCTGATTTGTCCCAGGCAAGTAGTGGTGTTTTCACATTCTTCCAGCTTGCAAGCAATTCAGCTTGACTGTTTTCACTCCTGGGGACGCTGATCGAAACCAGCAGGCATTCCCAGCGAATGTTGTCTTGCAGGCCGAGTGCCTGCAGGGTTTTGGCTCTGGCTCCGGTGGGTCGCTCTGACTGCAGGGTCTTCTTCAGGCTCGCCACCAAAGCGCGCCCCTTGGGTGTGATGCAGGTTCGCAGCACCAGGTCGCCGCCGGTTTCGCCGATGGCAACTTCCTCATCCGCCTGGCCTGAGCCAGGTTCCAGGGTCTGTACCTCGTGCTCGGCTGCAGGAAGCCCTGCGTTGCGCACCAGCTGATTGATTTTCAGGCCGTTGCTCGTGCTGCTGTGCACCACGACCGCCTCCAGCTGGAACGGGTCTTGACCGGGCGCTGTCGGCTCTGCGCTCCAGCGATATTGGGTGCTGTTCGCATGATCTCTCTCTCTGGCCGGTTCTGACCTGGCCAGGGGATCAAGCCTGAAACCAGGCAGGGACAAGTCGCCCAAGGTCGGCTCGAGCGCTGCCGGGGTTCTGCTCAGGACTCCTGTGTGAGCTGCCGCGGCAATGGCCAGCAGCAGAAGTCCGCCTAGGGTCGATTGAAGGCTGCGCGTGCTTGTCGATTCAGGCATTTTGGGTCTCTTTCTTGACGAGTTGCCGGTCCAGCAACTTGAGGTAGCTCCAGGCGAAAAGCGATACGCTGACTGCGCCGAAGATCAGCGAGCCGTCGTCCTCGTGCATGAACTTGAACCAGTAGTCCTTTTCCGCCAGTGCGCTGGCGTTGATCCAGGCCAGCAGGGCTATGCGTGCCGCATTGACGAGTATGGCCAGCAGGGGGGCCAGCAGCAGCATGGTGAAGCGCCAGCCTTTGTGTCTCAGCGGAAAGGCCAGCAGAAAGATGGTCGCGACGCAGATCAGCTGGGTGATGATTTCCCGTCCGGCGCAGGCGTTGTCGACGTTGACACCGCCATTGGGCAACCAGATTTGTTGAGCGGCGACGATGGCTTCAAATCCCGTCAGGTTCAGTATTCCGCCCGAAATCTGCGCGGTGAGTCGGCTCAGTGCCTTGAGGGGAATCAGCTCGGGCAGCAGTAGTTCCACGACCAGCATGCCCGTCACGATCAGAGGCGCAGCGAATCGCAGCAGCTGTCGGATCGGTACCAGCAGCAGCGCCAGACCGACTGCCTGCGTCAGCGCCAGCAGGTGGATGACAGGCTCGGGGTGAAAGACTTGCGAGCTGCGCCAGAGGCCAGCAACAAGCAGCAGACTGCCCAGAACCAGGCTCAGCTGGCTGGGCTCAGGTGTGAGTTCGGGCAGCTTGTCCTCGATGCAGAGCAGGGCGCCGCCCCAGGTCAGAGCCGCCAGCACGACGAAGTCGATGGACTGCATGCGGTAGGCCAGAACCAGATGGTTGATGACCACGACGGCGGCCAGCCAGAGCCAGAGTTCGCGCGGGGTGGCAGGCAGCTTGAGGGTGCCGAACCAAGGCAAGGTCACGGCAAGATTGGCTTTCATACCGATTGTCATAATGGATTTTTCCATTGGAATCTGTGGTTGGGTCGAATTCCTGGCCAGCATTCAAGCCGCAAGACGCTCGGATATGCGGCCTTGCTCCAGATGCACCAGATCGACCACCATGCCGTCGGGCTGGTAGCCATGTACCAGCATGCGCAGCACGCTCTTGATGGTCTTCACGTCATTGCTGTCCATGGCGCGACGCAGGATGTTCAGTCCGGCTTCCATCTGGGCCATGGGGATGAAATCCTCGTGCGCCTTCATGATGCGCGGGTGCTGCGTGGGCTCCGGGTTGTCGCCTATCAGCAGTTCCTCGTAGAGCTTCTCGCCGGGGCGCAAGCCGGTGATCTGGATCTCGATGTCGCCATCCGGACAAATCTCGTCACGCAGTCGCAGGCCTGACAGTTCCACCATGCGGCGCGCCAGGTCGTGGATGCGTACCGGCTTGCCCATGTCGAGCACGAAGACGTCCCCGCCCTTGGCCATCGCACCGGCCTGTATCACCAGCTGTGCCGCCTCCGGTATGGTCATGAAGAAGCGGTTGATGTCCTTGTGCGTCAGCGTGATCGGCCCGCCCTTGCGTATCTGTTCGCGGAACAGCGGAACGACCGACCCGCTCGATCCCAGCACGTTGCCGAATCGCACCATCGCAAAACAGGTGCCGGGCTGATCGGCGGTGCGCAAGGTCGCGGCCCGGTCCGCCATGGCTTGTAGCACCATCTCGGCCAGGCGCTTGCTCGCGCCCATGATGTTGGTCGGACGCACCGCCTTGTCCGTGCTGATCAGCACGAAGTTGCTCACGCCGGCCTGTGCGGCTGCCTGTGCCGTGACCCAGGTGCCCCAAGTGTTGTTGTAGACGCCCTCGGCCGGATTGTGTTCCACCAGCGGAACATGCTTGTAGGCGGCTGCGTGATAGATGGTGTGCGGCCGCCAAGTGTCCATGATCTCCTGGATGCGCCTGCGCGAGCCCACCGAGGCCAGCAAGGGTACGATCTCGACGGTCAACCCATGCTCTCTTTTTAAATTCATCAATTCCTGGTGAATTTGGTAAAGTTCGAACTCTCCGCGTTCGATCAGCAGGAGTTGGCGTGGTGCGCAGTGCAGGAGCTGACGGCACAATTCGCTGCCTATGCTGCCGCCAGCACCCGTCACCAGTACCACCTTGTCGCGGTTGTTGCGGTCCATCAGTTCGTGCTGGGGCTCGACGGGTGCACGACCCAGCAGGTCGTTGATGTCCAGCTCCTGAATGTCGCCCAGCTGCACGCGACCGGTAGCCAGGTCTTCGACTCCGGGCAGGGTGCGCACATGCACCGGGAGCGGCCGCAATTGCTCCAGCACCTCCAGCCTGCGCTGGGCAGTCATGCTGGGTACGGCCAGCAGCACATCCGTCACGTTCAGCTTGCTGACCAGCTCGGGCAAGCTGGCTGGGGCGTGGACCGTCCAGCCGTTGACATGGTGGCCTTGCAGCTTCGGATCGTCGTCCAGGAAGCCCAGCAGGCGCTGCGGCTTGCTGGCATCACGCAATGCCATGGCCAGCTGCCGGCCGGCACAGCCGGCACCGTAGATCAGCACACCAGGGGTTTCGCCCATCTTCAGGGCATTGCGGTAATTGCCACCCAGCCAGTGCCGCACCAGGACGCGACTGCCGCCAACTGCCACCAGCAACAGCAAGGGTTGCGAGACCCCGATCGAGCGCGGCAACCCCGTCACGCCGACCAGCGTGTAGAGCCCCGCGAACAACAGGCCATATAACCCCACGGCGCGGGTCACGGCCACCATGGCATGCCAGCCGGCGTAGCGGAATATGGCTCGGTAAAAGCCGTGAACGACGAAAAGCGGTAGTGCGAAAAGTATCGATGAAAGCAGGACCCAGCCATAAACCGGTGACCAGCTGGCGGGTTGCTCCAGCCGCAAGCTCAATGCCAGCCAGAGCGTGAAGGAGCAAAGTGCTGCATCCAGTGCCAAAGCCAACAGCCGCTTGGCTGGCCGGGGAAGGGCTAGTAGAGGTGATGCGATGTTCTTTATCATTTCACGGCTCGCGGCCTCCCTGGCCGTTTGCTCATCATTCTAGACTTGTTCTCCTTAATGTCACGTGTTTTAGATGGTAAAAATAATTATTTATTCAGGTGTCTGGGAAGCCTGGGGAACTGGGTGCCGAGTTCGTTGTTGTGGCTGCGACGGGCTGTATCCCTCAAGGGGTGGGTGGTCGGACGGATGTGCTCAAGGCATAGTAGCCACGCCCGATCAATTCCCGCCAGGCAGACTCCGTCCTGGCCCAGGCCTGGGCACTGGGAAGCAGGCTCATGACGCTGAACTCCCGTTCCTGCCCGACCTGGAAATCAACCGGGAAGGGCAGCACGTCCAGTCCAGCGCTTTCAAACAGTCTGCCTGCACGCGGCATGTGATAGGCGGAAGTCACCAGCAGCACGACAGGCTTGCGATCTGGCTTGCCCGAGTTGGGGCTTGCCAGCAGCTCTGCTACGGCTCGCGCTTCTTCGGCCGTATTGGTCACGCGACCGGTCGTGCGGATGGCGGAAGCGGGCACCCCTTGGGCCAATGCCGATTGCGTCAGGATCTCGCCTTCGGGCTTGGCATTGGATAGCCAGGGTGCCCAGCCACCGGTGAACAGCAGCAGTGGCGCCTTGCCGGCGCGGTAGAGTTCGATCCCGCCCCAGAAGCGGTCGCTGTCTGTCCACTCGCTGATCCTGGCCGGTCCAGGTGCGACCACCCGCCCTTCGCTCAGTACCACGATGGCGTCTGCCGCAGGCATCTCGGTGGCAGGTATCCGGATGGCGCCGTTCTCAAGCCAGCGCTGCAGTTGCTCGCTCAAAACGGGGGTGCTGCCGATCCAGACCAGCAGCAGCGCTGCCATCAGTGGCCAGCGGTGCTTGAGCAGCAAAGCCATGACCAGCAGCAGCAGCAGGATGCCGGTGGGGAGCAGCAGTACCGGCAGGATCTTGTGGAGATAAATGCCCATGATTCAGGCGAATTCCGTGTGGGCTGCCGCCTGTTCGAGTACCGCCCCGATCACTTCGCAGGTCTTGTTTATTTCCTGCTCTGTCAACGTGGGATGAACCAGGAACATCACGCTGGTTTCGCCGAGTTCTCGCGCCACCGGCAGTCGCAAGTCTGGACGCCAGCTCGTGCCGTCGAAAGCTTTCTCCCGGTAGACTTCCGAGCAGCTGCCCTGGTAGCAGGGCACCCCGGCCGCGTTGATCGTCTCGACGATGCGCTCACGGCTCCAGCCCGAAGCCAGGTTTTCCGGGCGCACATAGGCATAGAACTTGTACTGTGCATGGACGCAGCCAGCAGGGCAGATCTGGCCCGCACCCAAAGACGCGCAGCCATTGCTGCAAGCAAGCGTGGGCAAGCGCACAGGTCCTTTCGGTCCGGCAAAGGGCGCAAGCGCGGCGCTCAATGCACTGGCGTTGGCGTGTCGACGCGCGGTCCAGTCTGCCATACGGTGCAGCTGGATGCGGCCTATGGCCGCCTGCATTTCCAGCATGCGCCAGTTGGTGCCGAAGCTCTCGTGCAGCCAGCGAAAGCCCGGCGGGTGCTGGCGCTCGTACACGGCTTCGTAGCTCTTGCCGTGGTCCTTGTAGCTCCACATCGCGCGCCACAGGGCCTCGTCGTTGGTGGTGACCATTCCGCCTTCGCCGCCAGTGCTCATGATCTTGTCTTGGCAGAAGCTCCAGGCACCCACATGGCCGATGCTGCCCACGCCGCGCCCCTTGTAGCGGGCGCCATGTGCCTGGGCGCAGTCCTCGATCACCTTCAGGCCGTGCTGTTCGGCCAGTGCCATGATGGGGTCCATGTCGCAAGGCCAGCCGGCCAGATGCACGCAGATCACGGCCTTGGTGCGCGGTGTCAGCACCTTGGCAATCGTGGCCGCGCTGAGGTTGCCGCTGTCGCGATCCACGTCGGCAAACACCGGCGTGGCGCCGGCCGTCACCACGCAGGAGATCGAGGCGATGAAGGTGCGGGGCGTCACCACCACCTCGTCGCCCGGGCCTACGTCTAAGCCTTTGAGCGCCAGGTCCAGCGCCAGGGTGCCGTTGCTCAAGGCCACTGCATGGTGGGTGCCGGCCCAGGCAGCGAATTCCTTTTCGAACTCGCGGCACTCGGTGCCGGTCCAGTAGTTGACCTGGTTGGACAGCAGTACCTGCTGCACGGCGCTGGCTTCTTCAGCGGTGAAGCTGGGCCAGGGAGAAAAGGCGGTGTTCAGCATGAAAGATTCCACTCGTTGAAGATCGATCCGATATCGGATTGCTGCCCATGTCAGCATCGTGCCAGCGGCATGGCGGGCGAGCCCACCACGGTCATGCCAGACGCTACGGGTTTGACTACCACTGCACCTGCACCCACCATCGCATGATTGCCAATCATGACTCCCTGCCGCACGGCGGCGCCCACGCCGACCCAGCTGCAGACACCGACCTGGACATTGCCAGACAGATGCGCACCAGGGCTTACATGCACGCCATTGGCCAGTTGGCAGTCATGATCCACCGTGGCGCCGGTGTTGACAATGCAGGCCTTGCCCAGTACAGCGTCCACGTTGACCACGGCACCTGCCATGATGACGGTCCCAGCGCCCATGCTGGCATAGGCACTGACGACTGCGGCAGGATGGATGACTGTCGCGATATTGGCGCCAGCAGCCTGCAGGAATTGCTGCTTGTCCCAACGGGTCTTGCAGCTGCCAATAGCGACGATCACGCCATCGAACTCAGCCAGTCGGGCGAGCAGAGTGGCGGTATTGCCTTCAAC
This sequence comes from Chitinophaga pinensis, assembly GCA_943326015.2. GTDB lineage: Bacteria > Pseudomonadota > Gammaproteobacteria > Burkholderiales > Burkholderiaceae_C > Malikia. The sequence continues at coordinate 31,004 of CALPRQ020000007.1, forward strand.
CGCCCAGTGTCCGTTCCATTTGACGGTCGGCCAAGCGTCATCGAAAAAGGTCACGGATCGCCAGCTTGACAGCAAGGCCGCATCGGCTATGACCTTGCCGTGACCGCTGGCGCCCAGCAATGCCAGCTGTTTCATGGTTTGCTGCCCGTGAACTTGCTCATGGTCGCTTCTCCAGCCGCGCTGATGCCTTCACGAACCAGTACCTTCCTGATAGTCAGCCAGAGGATTCTGATGTCCAGCGACAGGGATTGGTTGTTGACGTACCACAGATCGAGTCTGAATTTGTCTTCCCAGCTCAGTGCGTTGCGCCCATTGACCTGGGCCCAGCCTGTCACGCCCGGGCGAACCTCGTGGCGACGTGCCTGTTCCGGCGAATAGAGCGGCAGGTATTCCATCAGCAGGGGTCTGGGGCCGACCAGGCTCATGTCACCTTTCAGCACGTTCCAGAGTTCGGGCAGTTCGTCAAGACTGCTGGCCCGGAGGAAGCGGCCGAAGGGCGTCAGGCGCACGGCATCGGGCAGCAGTTCGCCGTCCGCGCCGCGCTCGTCGGTCATGGTGCGGAATTTGACCATCTCGAAGGGTTTGCCGTTCATGCCAGGGCGCAACTGCCGGAAGAAAACCGGACTTCCCAACTTGATTCTGATCAGGCAGATCAAGAACAATAATGGTAATCCAAGAGATAAAATTCCTGATAATGACAATACGAGGTCAAAAAAACGCTTCATGTCAGGCCCATTTCCTGCATCATTACCTGGTTGACTTTGTGCACATCGAACTTGTCCTCGGCTATCTCGCGTGAGCGACGCCCCATGCCTGCCAGTAGATCGGGCGATTCAACGAAACGCAACATGGCTTGCTGCAGGGCTTGAGCCGACCGTACCGGGACCAGGAATCCATTATCGCCATCCGTCACGGTTTGACGGCAGCCGGGAGCGTCGGTCGTGATGATGGGGCGGCCCATGGCCATGGCCTCCAGCACGGTCCGGGGGGTGCCCTCACGGTAGCTGGGCAGGACATAGACGTGACAGCCAGCAATTGCTGGGCGAACGTCGCTGAGACGTCCCAGAAACTCAATGTCGCCTGAGGTCACCCAGCCATCAAGCTCAGCCTGAGAGATGGCGTCAGGATTGCCGTCAATCCAGCCGACCAGCTGACAACGGATATTCGGGTGCAGCTTGCGCAGTGCTTGGGCTGCTTCGGCGTATTCACGTACCCCCTTGTCGCCCAGCAGTCGGGCAATCAGCAGGAAGGTCAGCGGCTGATTTGCTGGCATGAGTGCCAGATTGAAGCTTTCCACGTCGATGCCTGAGCCGTTGACCACGGTAGCCGGCACCTGGCTGGGCAACAGGCCAAGCTGGCGAAACAGCCCGAGGTCATCCGGGTTCTGGAAGAAGACCCGGGTGCAGCGGCCCAAGGCCAAGCGATACAACCCCATCAGCACCGACTTGATCGATGCGCGCAGACCCCGGGCCTTGCCGGTAAAGGCATAGCCCAACCCGGTGATGAGCGCATAGCGCCTGGGGACACCGGCCAACGCGGCGGCCATGCTGCCGTAGATCACCGGCTTGGCCGTGTAAGTCAGCACGGCATCCGGACGCAGGCGCAGCATCAAGCCGCGCAGGGCCCAAAGCGAGCGAAGGTCATGAATCGGGTTGGTGCCGGTGCGCTGGATCGGCGCATCATGCAGGTGGATATTCCAGCTCCGCAGGGTGTTGGTCACATCCTGTCGCGCCAGCAGGTCAGGTGCCGCGGCATGGACCTCGTGACCGGCGGCACGCAGCACCTGCAATAGCGGACCACGAAAGGTAACAAGCGATTCGGAGAAGCTGCCGACAAGTAGGATCATCAATTTCATTCTCCATTTTTTGTTATTTTGCAAGTCTGATTTCCAGCCATTTTATGACTCGATCAACTGATGCTGGTTGACTTTTCAATGATCGGATTTTCGTTTTATCTGATGTTATAAGTTAATTCGAATATGTTGAACTCTGGTGACGGCAATGGTAGACCATGGAACATGCCATGCCGGGAGTAAAGTCCGTAAACCACTGATAAGTCGTACTGATAAAAATCAGCTGGTTGCGGTGCTTGCTGCAATTCATCCAAGTGTTCTTTGTAGTTCTTGAATGTCACCGGTTGCCCGGATCGGGTCAGCAGGATGAAAGGTTCATTCGAGTCAACTCCCATCCAGCCTCGTTGTGTCAAGACTTCAGTGGTCGCGTGAGAAGCCGTGTCAGGAACGAACGTGCCTGGTATGCCGAATGGTCCCTTGGCGTGGATGGCAACATGGCGGGTCTTTAAGCCGTAATGATTCAAGGCTTTTTCGGTGAAACGAGCTCTGCTGTAGCAGCACCCGTAGCCACGCGCAATGAAATACTCAGGTTCGACTCGGAGTGAAAAATCGATTTTCGGGCAGCGATTGACCGGGAGCAATGTTCTGATTGCTTGCTGGACTGCTTTCGCGCAGTTGACGTCTGCCTCGAAGGTATCGATGTGCTGGCACTGTGGCAATGGCCCCAGCTTCGCAATTGCCTTTAAATCGGATTCAGTCAGTGTGTTGTCAACTGATCCCGCGATCAGGAGGTAAGTGCTGACTACCACGACAGATATGAGTATTTTTCTTGTAATACTTCTTGGGGCGCTCGACACCTCTGCTGCGCACTTGCTGTCAAGAGTGGGGTTGAGGTTTTTCATCAAAACACGCTGACCTGCTCATGCCAGGCTTGAAACATCAGCACATCCCACAGTCGATAGGCATGGTTGCGCTTGCCGCTCAGGTGTTCCTGCCAGGCGACACGCACCGGGAGGTGATTCAGGTAGCCGTCGGCTTTCAGGTGGGATTCATCGAGCAATTCTTCGGCCCAGGCACGCAAGGGGCCGCGCAGCCATTGCGCCAGCGGCACGCCAAATCCCATCTTCGGTCGCTCGATCAGTTCACGTGGCACATGCCGGTAGAGCACCTGGCGCAGCAGCGCCTTGGACTGTCCCTGCTGCAGATGGTAGGCGGTCGGCATCGACCAGGCCAGGTCCATCACGCGACTGTGCAGGAAAGGCACCCGGGTTTCCAGGCTGGTGGCCATGGCGGCGCGATCGACCTTGGCCAGGATGTCGTCCGACAGGTAGCCGGCAAAGTCCAGCGCCTGCATGCTGAGGATGTCGGGCACGCCGTGCAGGGCATCGGCCGTTTCGTCGAACACGGTGCGTGGTTCCTGTGCCCCCAGTACCAGCGCGGCGGGATCTGGCCAGTGACAAAGCAGCCGGCGGTGCAGTTCGGCCACATCGGTGGCGGTCAGCACGCCAGCGGCCTTGTGCAGCTTGTCGCCCAGTTGCGAAAGCGGTGCACCACCTGGCAGCCATTGCCCCAGCGCGGTCCAACGTACGGGCGGCACCGTTGTCAGCGTGGCTGCCATCAGCCTGCGCAAGGGCAGCGGCAGAGGGGACAGCCTGTGCCAGAGTCTGTCGGTCAGCGCGTAGCGGTTGTAGCCGGCAAACAGTTCGTCGCCGGCGTCGCCGCTCAGGGCCACGGTGACATGACGACGCGCCGCGCGCGACACCAGCAAGGTGGGGATCTGTGACGAGTCGGCAAACGGTTCGCACCAGATAGTGGGCAGTTCGGGGATGACTTCGCGTGCTTCCCTGTCGCTGATCCGCCAGTTGCTGTGATCGGTGCCCAGGTGCCGCGCCACGGCCTCGGCGTGTGGTGACTCATCAAAGCCCGCGGCCTCGAAGCCTATGGTGAAGGTGCGCACGGGCCGCTGGCTCTGAGCCTGCAGCAAGGCCACGACCAGGGAAGAGTCCACGCCGCCGGACAGGAAGGCGCCGAGCGGCACATCGCTCAGCTGCTGGGCCTTGACGGCTGTCATCAAGGCCGATTCGGTCGCGTTCACTGCCTCGGAAAAATCGCCCAGAAAAGGATTAGCCAGCGCGTGCCGCACGCGTTCGGTGACCGACCAGTAGCTTGTCAGCACCGGCTCGGTTCGTTCGTGTGTGACAGTCAGGATCTGGCCCGGGCGCAGCTTGTTGATGCCCTGGTAAATCGACAGCGGCGCCGGCAGGTTCTTGTAGCGGAACAGGGCCGTGAGCGCATTGCGGTCGATGCGGCGCTCGCAGGACGGGTGGGCGACCAGGGCCTTGAGTTCGGAGCCGAACAGCAAGGTGCGGGCGGCTCCCTGTCCCTGCCAGCCCCAGTACAGCGGCTTCTCACCGGCGCGGTCGCGCGCCAGCTGCAGCGTCCTGGTCTGCCGGTCCCACAGCGCCAAGGCCCACATGCCTTCGGCGGCCTTCAGCGTGGCTTCCAGGCCCCAGGCCGACATGGCGGCCAGTAGGGTTTCGGTGTCGGAGTGGCCGCGCCAGACTGGCGCGCGCCGTTCGCTCTCCAGCCGCTTACGCAGATCCTGGTGGTTGTAGACCTCGCCATTGAAGGCGATGACGTAGCGCCCGCAGGCCGAGTGCATGGGCTGGGCGCCGGCCGCACTCAGGTCCTGGATGGCCAGGCGTGCATGCACCAGGGCGATGCCTGCTGCCTCATCGAACCATACGCCCTGGTCATCGGGGCCACGGTGATGCAGGCGTCGGGTCATGGCCTGCAATACCTCGGGTCCAGTGATTCCGCTGAGTGAAAGCGCTCCCGCCAGGCCACACATCAGTTTGTCTCCTTGTACAGGCGTTCCAGTTGATCCAGCATGGCGTCCTGGGTGTAATGGGTCGTGAAGCGCAGGCGCGCCTCCATGCCCATTTGTCTGCGCAGCGCTTCGTCGCTGGCCAAGCGCTGCAATGCCTTGGCCAACGCGGCCTCGTCACCGCGCGGCACGACGAAGCCGGTCTCCGGCGTGACCACCTGGGGCATGCCGCCGACGGCGGTGACCACCGCTGGCAGGCCCGCGCGCATGGCCTCGAGCAAGGCCAAAGGCAAACCTTCCTCTTCGGAGGAGAGCACGAAGGCATCGGCTTCGCCCATCCAGGCCGCGGCTTCGGTGCGCTTGCCGGCGAAGTGAATGCGCGCCCGGCTGTCCAGGCTGGCGGCCAGTGCCGCGCAGCCCGGGCGCTCGCTCGCGTCCTGGCCTACCAGGACGAGGTGCCAGTCGTTCATGCATTTGGTCTGGCTGGCGCGATCAAAGGCGCGCAGCAGCAGGGGGTGGTTCTTCTGCGGCCGGAAGTTGGCGACGCAAAGCAGAATCCTGGCGTCGGCGGGGATGCCGAGCGCCGTACGCATGGCAATCGGAGCGCTGGCGGGCGTGCTGGCGGCGATGCCGTTGTCCACGACCAGGCTGGCGCGCGGCAGGCTATCCGCGACGCCCTGGGAGCAGCTGACCGCAGCGTCGTCTAGCCACCAACTCGCCCGGTGCAGCAGACGCGTCAAGGGGTGCAGCAGGGGATAGGTGATGTGCTCGGTATAGACCAGGTGATAGCCCAGCAAGGGCTTGAACAGGCGCGCCAGCATGCCGGTCACCGGCAGGTGGGCATGGACCGTATCCGGTCGGAAAGACCGCAGGTCTTGCCAAGCTAGGCGCCATGCCGAGCGCCACCAGGGGCCGCCACCGCTGCCCCAGCAGACGGCTGCTATGCCTTCGGCGCTCAAGGCTGTACTCAACTCGCCCTTGTGCGGCAGCAGGTAGGCGACGCGAACGGCATGACCACGATCGCGCATGGCGGTCGCAAGCTGAAGCACATGTTGTTCTGCGCCACCCAGCCCCAGGCCTTTGATCAACAGCAACAATCTCATAAAGGCTTTTGAGCGACAGCCAGGCCGTCCAGGGTTTCAAGGATCCGTCGTGCCACCAGCGCTCCACCACGCTCGTTCAAGTGGTCGTCGTCGAAGTACAGAGGCTGACCGTCGGCCTCGGCGCGGCACCATCCAGCAGGTCTGGTGTCGCAGAAAAGGTCAGCCACCGGCATCAAACGCAGATTGGGGTGCTTGCGCATTGCCGATTCGAACTGCTCCAGTACCCAGGCATGCCGCTTCACATAAGCGGAATAGGGGGTCTGAACCGGGCCGCCACCGTAGCGTGACCGCTTGATCATTTGCTCGGGTACATGCCAGCCGACTTCAGGAACTGGTGCCACAAGCACTACGGGTACACCCAGTCCGTCCAGCCAACCCAGCCAGGTCTGCAGTGCTTCGGCTTTGTGGCCTCTGTCGTGACCACGCTGGTTGTCCTGGGTGACTCCGACTTTCAGCGGGCAGCGCGTGGTTTCCCGACCACCGATCGTGTTGTCGAAAAGACATCCAGTTTCATCCTTCGCTCCCATGATCGACAAGCCGTAGCTCCAGCGCAGCGACACCACGACGGCATCGATCTGCTTGTCGCGCAGGAATGGGCCTAGATCACGGGCAAAGAACCTCTCGCAGCGTTTCCAATCGGCAAAATCGGCTTGTGGTGCCATCAGGGTCGGGATGTTCTTGCAGTCGCCAAAACGGATGTAATGAACACCCCAGGTGGAAGCCGGAAATACTTGCTGTATGCCATGGTTGAGCATGTCGGCATGCGAATCGCCCCACCAGGCAAAGCGATGCAAGGGGGAGCTGGCGCCTATGTTGTCGCTGAACCGGCCTATGTGCACTCCACCTACTTCATGGCTGGTTCTGGGCAGTCTGGTCACGCCGTCCCCTTCGTAGCTCAGCCAGGCGCGTTCCTGTGGCGTGAGCCGCTGCGGCAGGCCATCTGTCTCGTGCAGCAGCAAGCCAGTCGCTGTCAGCAATGCGGCCACGACACCACAACTCCACAGTAAAGGCTTGGTCGGCACCTGCTGAGCCTTTCGCACCGGTTGCTCGAAGTGCACCAGGGACAGGCGTGCCAGTATCACCGTGGGCAACATGAGGACCAGCAGCAGCCCAGGGCTGGGCGCGTCGAGCAGGCGCAGCCGCGTGAAAGCCATGACCGGCTGATGCAAGAGGTAAAGCCCGTAAGAGAGCAGGCCGATCCAGACCAGTGGCGCCGAGGACAGCATCTTGCCCACCCGGGTGCCGGGTGCCGTCACCAGCAATACGGCGGTGGCGAGCACCGGCAGCATGGTCAAGGGACCGGGCCAGGAAGTCTGTTCGTCCAGGCTCAGGATAGCCAACAGCAGCAGTCCCAGCGAAGCGACAGCGAGCAGTTCGCGTGGGAGACTATTCCCTGTCCAGCGGCCCGCCGTCCACTTCGCGCAGAGCGTGCCGATCAGCAACTCCCAGAAGCGTTGTAGCGGCAGGTAGAAGCTGGTGGGCTCAGGCTGGCGCGTCAGCCAGATCGCGTAGGCCAGCGATGCCAGCGTCACGAGCAAGAGCACCGCATCCACCAGCCTGTGCTTGCCATTGCGTACCCATCGGTACAGCAGCCAGGCCAGCAGCGGGAAACTGAGATAGAACTGCTCCTCCACCCCCAGCGACCAGGTGTGGACCAAGGGCATCTCTTCCACGCCGGGCGAGAAGTAATTGATGGTTATGTCGAACAGTAGGTTGCTGGCCGACAGCGTGGCGGCCACCATGCTCTGGCCGAAGTTCTGGAACGGGTCTGGCATCATCCAGAACCAGGCGAACGGCAGGCACAAGGCCATGGTGAGCAGCAGCGGTGGCACGATGCGGCGAAAGCGCCGCTCGAAAAAATGCCGGAACGAGAAATCACCGCGAGCCAGACCGGAAAGCACGATGCCACCGACCAGATAGCCCGAGATCACGAAGAACACATCCACGCCCACGAAGCCACCGCCTGCCCAGGGGACGCCCGCATGGAACAGGATGACCGACACCACGGCCACGGCGCGCAGGCCATCGATGTCGGGTCGATAAGCTGCAACGGTCACAGCAATTCCAAGTCAGAGAAGCGCAGATGCCATTGGTCGGCTGAGGGCACCGGGCTGTTGACCTCGCGTGAATGCAGGTGCAGCACCGGTTTCGGGATCGGCAGGCTTCCGCCCCGCAGCAGTTCCGGCCAGCGGGCCGCACTGTGGGTGGGACGCCAGACCCAGTAATCGACGCCCTGGCGCACGGACAGCGGCATGGAGCGCAAGGCTTGCGATACCTGCAGTCCCGGCGCCAGCGACAAGACGCCTTCACGCAAGCCCTTGCGGCTGTGCACGCGAACGGCACCCAGCAGCTTGTCCTTGACGATGACGGGGTGGTAGCTGGCCACCGGGCAGGTCGATAGCCTCCAGACCAAAGTCTCCGGGCTCCAGTCGGTGCCGAGGTCCGAAGTCTTCCAGGCCTCGGCAAGCCCGGCCCAGTCGCCGTGATCGAAAACCGACCAGTCGGCAGCAGCCGGCAGCGGTAATTCCTGGACCGGCTTGCCGGCCGCCCGTCGTGCCAGCCTTGAAGCGCCAGCCAGGCCGTTGGGGCGAATGCCGGCTGACAGGGGGGCCACAGCTACCCAGCCCATCTTGCGGTAGCCCGGACCGCTCTTGCCATTGGGCGTGTTGAACACGATGTCGGTGCCATCGGCTCGCAGGTATTCCAGGCCTTCCAGCGTCAGCTTGCTGAAGATGCCCTTGCCCTGGTGCGCCGGGTGGGTGGCGGTGTCGACCGCGCGCGCGCAGGCCCAGCGCCGCCCCTGGCCATCGACCAGGCGCCAGCGCATGAAGGCGCGCAGGCCGATCAGCTTGTCGTCCTCGAATGTGCCCAGCACCAGGCTGCGCCCGAAGGGGTTGTCGACATGCTTCCAGCTCCACCAGTCCGCCTGGCGCGAGCCCTGTGGGCCTTCGCCCAGGGATTCGGTAGCCAGTTCCAGCAGCGCGGGCTGGTCCGCTTCACTCAATTCGCGAATGATCATTTGAGCCTCCCTTTGATGCGTTCCACCCAATATTCTTCATGGCTGATGCCGTTTCTTATTTTTCGCTCACCCCAGAAACCGGCATCGCTGCCGCGCAAGGGGACGCGGGGCCAGGCCATGCAGGCCAGGTCGCCCGGGAGTCCGTGATGTGGCAGGCCGGCAAACCCGGCGTCAAAGTAGCTGCCCAGCACACTGGCGGTTTCGGCAGTGAACTTGCCCCTTGGGTAGGCGTACAGGCGCGGGCGTGGCAGGCCTTCGGCGGCAAAGCGGGTCAGCGCCTTCTCGGTGTCGGCAGCCAGCTCGGCTGCGCTCTGGGTCGGAGCTTCGCGATGGGCATGAGAATGTGCCCCCAGGGTGATCCAGGGTGAGTCGGCCATCGCGCGCAGTTGCTCCCAGCTGCAGGGCCGGTAGCGGCTGCGATCGACCGCAAAGCTGACTGGGGGCTCACCAGTGTCGATGAAGTGGGTGGGAACGAAGAGTACGACCGGCAGTTGCAAACGCTGCAGCAGCGGCCACAGGTGATCGTGTGCATCGCTGAAGGCGTCGTCTACCGTGATCAGTGCGAGCGGGCGATTGTCTCGTGCAGGGGACAGGAATTCCGATCCATGCAAGACACGATAGCGCGCAGCGATGCTGTGCAGCCAGGATTGCGCCTGTGCCGGGGTGACCTCGAGTTCGCTGCAGGCATCGGGCATCAGGCGATGCAGCGTGAACACCGTCACCGGAGCACGCCGCGAGGGCGAGGGTGCGATGGCACTGAAAGCCTTGACGCCATGCCAGGCCAGGGATTTGAGCTGGTGGCCCAGGCTCATGCCGGGCTCCGGAAACCGCGCTGCGGTTGCAAGGGGCGCCGGATTGACAAGCCCGGATTCTGGCCAGTCAGCGGAACTCGTTGGTAGCGCGCAGTGCGCGCGGCGCAGGCAATGGCCGCCAGCGCATAACTGAACTTGGCGCGATGGCGGATGGCCGTGCCCGCGTTGCTGGAACCGAAGGCGTAAGCCAGCGCAATGGTCATCACCACGCCCAGCACCATCAGCACCTTGGGAGACAAGGCGTTGGCCTTGTAGGCGCGCCACAATTCCCGGAAGCAGAAGGCATACAGCAGCACGTCCAGAAAACCCAGTACATGCCCGGCCGAGCGGATGTCCCAGGGCAGCGGCGAGAAAAAGAAGTAGATCAGGCGCAGCGGTACGCTGGCGGCCACGTCGCCGTAGCCCTCAACGGCGAAATCCTGCAAGTAGGCAGAGCCGCCTCTGGCGGCCTGTATCGAGGCGGTGTTGAGCTGCTTGACCAGATTGCCGCTGCCGACCTCGCTCACCTTGTTCAGGCCGACTTCGCCAACCAGGCCTCCGGCCATGCTGACCAAGGCCAGGAACAAAGCCAGTAGCACCAGGTTCCAGATCATGTTGGGCCTGGGCTGGCCCGGAAGGCGGCTCGCGAACATCTGGAACACAAAGACACCAGCCCCCAGTCCGCCAATGCCGACGATCATGCCGCCATGGAACATGGCCGCCACGCTGCACCAGAACGTGAACAGCAGCATGCCCGTGGCCGTGGCGTGACTGCGCTGGCCAGTCAAGGCAACCAGGCCCAGCATGAAGGGCAGCACCAGGATCATCTCGCGCAGCGCCACCACCGAATACTGTGCGGTCGAAGGCACCAGGGCCATGATCAGCGCGGCCCGCTTGGCCTGGCTGCGGTCGGCACCGCAGTTGAGCGCCAAGCGATAGGCCAGCGCCACGATCGTCAAGCCCATGCTGATGTTGATCAGTTCCATCACCAGGATGGAGTTGCCGAACAGCGACAGCATGGCTCCCATCAGTGCGCTGAAACCGGTGCTGTGCGTGACGGTGAATTCAGCCAGTGCACCGTCGAAGCCCAGGCGGGAAAAGTTCTGCGCCTCCATGAAAAAGGTCCTGGCGTCGCCGCGCCCAGGCAGCAGCACGAAGAACTGATGGTGGATTAGCAGCAGCAGCATCCGCACTGCCCAGGCCTGCAGCATGACACCCCGGATCGTCGGATAGCGCATGCCGAAGGCCAGTGCCACCAGCAAGGTCAGGGAAAAGAGCAGTATCAGCAAGCGGCAAACCTTCGATAGAGTTGGGCGAACTGAGCGGCCACGATAGCCGGCGAGAAGGTCCGGTGGGCATATTCGCGCGCCGCATGCAGGTCGGGCAGCCCGCCTGCCAGCACCTGATCGAGCGCTGCACGCAATCCATCGGCATCGCCCGCAGCAACCAATATCCCGCGGTTGTCGGCCAGCAACTCGGGCACGCCGCCGACGTTGGTGGCCACGACCGGCAGGCCGGCGCCCAGTGCTTCGACGATGACACCGGGTTGGCCTTCGATACGGCTGGTCAGGATCAAGGCGCGCGCGCACTGCATGTGTTCAGCCACGCTGGCCGCCGATACATTGCCAATAAATGCTACTTGCGATGCCCATGGATAGGATGCTACCACGCTATGCCATCTAATTCTCTCGGGTCCATCCCCTAGTAAAAATAGGAGCAATGCTGGGTTGTCGGCCAGCAAGGGGCCAACCGCCTGCAAGGCCAGGCCATGGTCCTTTTCCGGCGTGAAGGCGCCCACCATCAGCAGCACCTGGGGGCGTTCGTGCCAAGGCCTGATGTCACCCGAGACGAGCGGGACGATGTTGGGTATGACTTCGATGGGAGGCTGTAGGCCGGGGTGCATGGAACGCAGGTCGTCCGCGCAAGCCTGCGCAATCGAGGCCACCGCCTGACAGCGATTCAGAAAGAAATCCTGCACGGCAGTGACGACTCTGCGACCGCGTAGCCAAGGCGAGGCCAGGCTGGCCTGCCGGTAGAAGATGGTGGCGCGGCGACCACGCCAGCGCAGCAGCCAGGCGGTGAATACCGCGACCCACAAGGTGCGGCCGGCATTGGCCTGCAGGATCAAGGCTTCGCTGGCCGGCAACGCGGCCAGGCGAGCCGCCAAGCGGGTCGCCGCCAGCAGGCAACGCGGCAGCGACAGCGAGCGGCCCTGCAGCAGGCAGGCATCCACAGGCAATTCCCCGCGCCCCTCTGCCAAGGCGATCAGTTGCGCATCGATGGGCAACGCGGGCTCGCCGTGGCGGGGCAGTTCCTCCGTCAGGCGGGTGGCAAACAGTTCGGCGCCGCGCCGTTCGCGGTGGTTAATGAGTTGTACGACCTGCACGACGGTTCCTGGCCACGACCGATTGAAAGAATGCCAGCATGCCCTGGCAGGATGCCTCGAGCGTGAAACGCTCCAGGAACAGCTCGCGACCCCGGGTCCCCAGGCGCTGGGCCAGATCCGGTTCATCCAGCATCCGATTCATCGCGGCGGCAATGCTCTCGGGACGCTTGGGGTCGCAGAGCAGGGCGCTGCGATCGGGCTCGCAGCCTTCGCGCAAGCCGTCAAGGTCGGAGCAGATCACCGGTAGCTCCGCCTCCATGGCCTCGATCATGGCGCCGCTCAGGCCCTCGTAGTGGGAAGGCAGCACGAAGACATCGGCGCAGCGCAGCAACTCAGACACATCGCTGCGGTGACCCAGGCTCAGGATGGCGTCGCGTGCCGGACTGACTTCGAGTCGTTGCTGAATCTCGGCGCTGGAGTTGCCTTCACGTCCGACCAGCAGCAGGCGTGCATCCGGGTGTCCTTGCCAGACTGGCTCGAAAGCGGCGATCAAGCCGAGGTGGTTCTTCTGGTGCTCCTGCCGAGCCACATGGATGAACACCCATGCGCCATCCGGCAGGTTCAGCATGTGGCGCAGCCGTTGACGGCCATCTTCGACATGGATTTCAGGTCGACCGCGGTAAACGACCGTGATGTCCTCAGGATGAAGGTGTAGATGCTCCGCAGCGTTGAGCCCGGCGGAACGGGTCACGGCATGAACCATGGGCGAGGCCAGCCGATGCGAAATCCTGTCCATGCGCTTGACTAACTCAAGCTTCCAGGGCTTGACGCCCCGGTCTTGCTGGCGCTGTGGTCCGTAGGAATTGTTGACGATGCTGCAGGATAGCCCCAGATTTGATCGAAAACCCGAGAGTGAAAGGCAACGAGCCAATATGTCGCTGGAAAATAGGCAGCTGTGCAAGATATCGAATTCTTTACGTGCCAGCAGCTGCCTCAAGCTGTTGACACGTTGCCACCAATTATTTCCCAGGTAACTTACTGCAACTCCATGGCTGATGACTTCATCGGAAAATCCAGGGCGTCGATCGTGGAGCATGGCAACGTGGACATCATGCCCATGCTGCTTCAGCCAAATGGAGAGGTGCGCCGTCGAACGCTCGGCTCCACCCGGACCTAACCCATCAATCAACAAGCAGATTTTCACGGTTGTCAGCTGTTTCTGAGTGCGCGCGCCTGGGTGTCGCGGCGAATGAGGTGATAGATGCGGCTGTGCCAGCCCGAAGCGATGAAGACGAAGCGCCAGATCGAGGCGTAGTCATCCATGCGAAGTCGCGAGATCAAGGGCATGCTTGCATTGAGCTGCGAGGCAGGCATGGTGCGATGGTCGAACAGAAAAACCGAAGACGCTTGGGCTTCGGCAGCTGCCTGCAAGGCATCTGGATTGAAGTTGCCGTTGGGCAAGGCAAAGGCTACCTGCGCAAAGCCAAGCTGCTTTTTCACTGTGGCGATACTGCCGCTGACTTCTCGCTGTACCTGTTCTGCCGAGCACATGTCCAGGCAAGGGTGACTGACGCTGTGTGCGCCGATCTCCATGCCCTGCTTCATGGCCGCACTCAATTCGCTCCATTCGGGATTCCTGGCTGGACGAGATGCGGAGACATGTTCCGAAACAAAGGTTTTACGATCCGTGTCGGGCAGCGTCTTCAGTCTGGCGATCAGTGCCTGGCTGCTGGAAAAGCGTTGTCCATGAATTTCAAGGTTGGAATTCTGTTGCCATGCGCGGCTGCTGGTCACCCACCAGGGTTCAGTTCTGGAACCGATCCAGTCTGTGACCACGAACAAGGCAGATGGCATGCCGTGAGACGCGAGAACTGGCGCTGCCCGGTCGAGAACGGACGGGTCGCCATCGTCAAAGGTAATGAGTACTCGGGGCCTGGTCGAAAGACTGTGATGCTTGTGCTTTTCCGCCAGCAGTTGTCCCAGGCCCAGTACCTCCGCGGATCTGTTCAGAACAGCCATATGCTGGCTGAAACGCTGGGCATTGCTGACGGCGTGGTAGCAGAGGACGCGAAACGAAGTTCCAAACAGCCAGTCGTGCAGCGTGCCCAGTATCCTCAACGCCTGTGCGGCCAGAAAGACTTGGGTCATAGCGTGTCAAGGAAAGCCAATGGACTGATCTGGTTGAGCACCTCCAGCGTCTGTTCATGTGTCTGGCCAGGGCGGCCGATCACATGGCCGCTTGGCCGTGAGTAGCGAGGCAGCATGGACCGGTCTGGCTCAGTCGCCAGGACGATTCTGTAGCCCAGGGGCATGGGGGCACGGGAAGTCGCAGCACCGTGGCGTGAGAGCACGCCACACAGGTTTTCCCTGTGGACAAAGAAGTATTCGGGGTGAACGGAAAAGCTGTAGTCTGGTCGATTGAAACGATGCTGGAGGTAGGCAATCAGTCCTGGATCGCTCGCCCCATGGAGACTGGACAAGGCCTCCAGCTTCAAGCGTCTGGAGGGTCGCCAGCCGAAGCCACGTACCGTCATGGTTTCCATCAGGACGGGCCAACCCAGCTTTTTCCAGGGATTGAGGGCCGCAGTATTGGGGAATCCGATGATGAGATCTTCCTTTGGTAGTTCATCCAGGATTCTTTGGTTGACCTCGGCGAACAGGCCTTTTCCTCTCGCTGCAGGAGATGTCACGATATCGCCTGGTTGCCAAACTGGTTGTTTCGTCCTCAGGTTTTCAGGCATTCTGAAGAAGCTGCTGACCGCCATCAAGTCACCAGATTCGTTCAAGGCCGCGAAGACAACTGATTCTCCAAGAGGCGAGCCAAAGTGTTTTCTCTTCAGTTCAGCTGCTGCATGAGAGTAGCCTAGTTCACTTTGCAGTAGCCGGTGCCAATGTGCGATCTGTAGATCATCATGGGCTCGAAGTTGCCTGAAGGTCAGTGGCGAGTCGATCGGGCTTTTCAGTGGCATCATGGTGGCTCTCCTGATTTCCGCTTGCATGAGAACTTCAGACATGGTTTGCATCACGGTGGGTCATGAGGAAGGCCGCAACGAGTCGAAGCGCAAGCAGCGGATTCCTGTCCCACCAACTGTTCATCAGGCCGATTTTCAGGGTCTGCTTCCGGTTGCAATGCAGCCGATTCTTCAGACAGAAAACACAGGCTTCAGCACGGCGTGCCGCCATTTCCTCTCTTCTTCTGGGGCGACCGACGGTATATGAAAGACTGAAAAACCCCGCATGAAGCGTCCTGGCACCTGCAAGGGCGGCGCGCTCGATCAGGTCGCTGTTTTCGCTGTATTTCAATTTTTCTTCGTAGCCGCCAAGTCGCATGAAGAACTCGCGACGCATCATCCACGATCCGGCCAGCACGGTGGGTTGCTCATGGCTGCTGAGGGTGATGGCGGAACTTGCCTTGCTGTCCTGATCCACCGTCTTGTGGCCGAAGTGCACCAGATCAAGGTCGTTGAGGCTACTGCTTTCGTGGGCATGTATCCAGTCAATCAGTCCGGATTCCAGTCCGTCGTCATCGTCAAGAAATATCAGCCATTCGGCATGGCTGTTGCGAGCTCCATGGTTTCTGGCGGCAGAGGGACCACTGTTCGCAGGTAGTCGAAGAAGCGTGAGTCCTGGCTGACTGTCAGGATTCTGGTAGGGCACTGGACTGCCATCATCGATGATGATGACTTCTCCCATTTTTGCATCCAGCAAGGACCGTGCGGTGGCAAATGCACGTTCCTCACGATTGCACGATGTCATGATGATGGCCAGGTTCAAGCTTCACCTCGCGGACATTGAATGGATGATGTCGTCGGATCTGTCCATGAGCTCCGAATAGCTCTCCTGTCGCGCGATGCGCCCGTTTTCGATATGAACGATGCGATCACATTGCGCCAATGTGGTCAGGCGGTGCGCTACCATCAGAACGGTGACGCCCGGGCCTATATTCTGCAATGCTGATATGACGCGTTGTTCCGTGGCATTGTCCAGGGCGCTCGTGGCTTCGTCCAACACCAGGATGTCGGCCTGACGGTAGAGCGCGCGTGCAATCCCAATACGCTGTCTCTGACCGCCGGACAGCAGCACGCCACGCTCGCCAATGACCGTGTCCAGGCCTGCGGGCAGACCCTCCATGGTCTCGGTCAGTTGTGCCATTGCGATGCAGTGCTGGATGCGGGCATCATCGATCTCGCTGGGGTGGACGCCAAAAGCAATGTTTTCCCGCACGCTGGCGTCGAGCAGGTAGATGCTCTGCGGTACATGAGCGACACGTTTGCGCCACTGCGCTATGTTTTGCGCTGTCACTGACACACCATCAATACGCATTTCTCCACCGCTGGGTGTCAGAAGTCCCATGATGAGATCGATCAATGTCGATTTTCCTCCTCCGGATGGGCCGACGAAACCTGTTCTGGAACCGCGCGCAATCTTCAGATTGATGTGACTGAGTACTTCCTTGTTGTGCCCTGGGTAGGCGTAGGTCACATCGGATAGTTCAAGTTCAGATTCGAAGGACAGCCTTTTCTTGCTGGTTCCAGCCCGGTGATCAGGCAATGCCAGCACTCTCAGCACGTCTGCTCGTGCAGGGCCTGCAGTCTTCAGTGTTCCCCAGGCGTAATAAATCTGCTGTGCCAACGGTAGCAGTTTCTGGCTGCCGAAGGCAATGAGACCCAAGGTAGTCAGGGCGCCTTCCTTCTGTGTGGCTGCGATTGTGGTGGCAACCGCCACGATGGTGGCCATGCCGATGAATTCCAGTAGGTAGCGTGGCAACTGGCTGACCCATTCATTCTGCCGCATGGCTGCACGGAGAGCCATTTCCTCCCGTTCGAAGCGTTTCTGGTGCACTGCGTAGGAATCGTCGAGAATCACATCGCGGATGCCCCCCAGGCTTTCCTGCAGCACGCGTACCCGTTCGCTGGTGGCACGGTTGATGGCCTGTCCATTTTGCAGCAGGTGACGCCGGGTCACATGAACGACCACTGCATAGAATGCAGAGACGCCCAGCAGCAAGCCCAGCATGATTTCGGGATGCGTCAGGAACAGTAGGGTCAGAATACCGCAGCCGAGGACGACCGCCGTCAGCAGGTTCAGCATCGGACCGATGTTGCGGCCGACGAAATTGTTGACACGTTCCAGATTGGCGATGTGATCGCTGCTGTTGTGTTGCGTGTGCCAGTCGTAAGACTGCGACAGCGTCTTGCCGAAGGCCGCACGGGACAGGGCAAAGCCCGCTGCATGGGTAAAACGGATGTTGGCCGCGAGCAGGACGATCCGCATCATGGCCGCCAGACCCAATCCCAGCAGAAAACCTCCACCGACCCACAGGCGCTGCTCCAGCAAGGGCAGAGCGGATAGCCAGGCTCCAACCATGGGCAGCCGGGCCGCTCCCTGCGGGTCGATCAGCACGGCCAGGAAGGGAACAATGGCCCCCAGGGAAACCACTTCGGCGACCGTGCCCAGCAGCATCAGAAAGGCCAGGGCAAGCAGCAGACGACGCAGGCGAGGGGGCAGGATAGCCAAGATCTTTCTGGCTTCGGAAATCACGTGTCAATCCTTGGGTGGGGTGTCGGGGGAAAGCAAATCCAGGGCACGCTGACGCGCCACGGCGATACCATGACGGCTGTTGTCGAACGCCAATACGGGTGGTTTTTCATTCAAGACCTGCAGCACCGTCGCCAGCAATTCGGCTTCGTTTCCAGCGTGAACCAAGTGATGAGGCGGAATCTGGTCCTTGATGTCTCCGACATCGAAGGCCACGACTGGAACGCCCAGCGCTTGGGCTTCCAAGGTCACCAATGGTGAGGCCTCCGTTCGAGAGGTGACGGTCAGCAGAATGGCTTTTTCCATTACCGGGTACGGATTGGAAAGTTCTCCGAGGAACAGAAATCGACTTCTTGTTTCGTCAGTTGTGTGCAACTCCAGCAAGCCAGATTCCTCAATATTTCCTACCCACAAGAATTTTATGTCGTCATGCTCTGGATATGCTGTGATTGAACTACACATCCGCAGCCATATGTCAAGGCCTTTGCCTTTGTTTCCCTTTCCGACGCCTAAAATGAATTTTTCCGGCAACGGCGTGTCAAATGATCTTGCTGACTGCTGAAGCTGTCTCTCGTCTACGCAGGATGGCCAGTGCAGTGCATGGGCGTCTGGATATCTTTCAGACAGCAGTTGTGTTGCCTGATGGGCGCAGGCGATCCAGGTGATTTGGCTGGCTTCATGATCATCAAGGGCATAGCGACGTAAGCCGCCTTCAAGCAAGGCTCCCGTTTCGTGCAGATGCACTATGGTCGGCGTGCTGGTTTCAAGCGACGCCTGGGCATATGAAAGCGAGAGTACAGAGTTGAGATAGACCCTCTTGGGTCGAAGACGGTGCAGAACAGTCCTGGCAGCCCAGTTCTCCACGAATCTGGCTAATTGCTTGCTGGGCTTGAACCTGCGCAACAGGATACGTAGCACATGCAGTGGCTCGACGTGGACGGTGGCACCGCTTGAGCGGAATTCATCCACCATAGGCCCAGGCGTGCGGACAACGACTGCTACTTTAAGTCCTGCTTTTACAAACCACCCCACCGTGTTCAGGGCGACTCGCGGTGCACCGGTCCGACTGGCTTCGTGGCTGACCAGCATCACGTCCAAGTCTGTCATCTGGATACCTCTCGCACAGCACGGGCAATTCCAGCCCACATCATCTTTTCATTGCACTGTTGCTGCACGAATTCTCTGGCTGCTTGCCCTAATTGCTGGCGCAAGCTGGTATCGGCATCGAGTCGAAGCACCGCATCGGCCAGCGCGCAGGGATCTTTCGGCAGTGTTGTGAGCACGGCACCCGGCGGCAGATAGTCAGCCAGGGCAGGTGTGGCAGTAATCACACAGGGTTTTCCCAAGGCCATGGCTTGCAGCAGTACCGTCTGGCCGCTGGGATAGGCCAGTTCGTGCACGGCCAGCACCAAGCCACGACAAGAGGACAGGCGTTGCCAATATGCGGATTCGGGCATGGCCGGCAAAGGCGTGATGTTGGGCGGCAGCGCTTGCGGCAGCACGCCGGGCCTGGCGATGACATGACAGGGCAAGCCTGCCAGGGTCATGGCATCGATCAGAGTAGGCCAGTCGCGGCCCAGGTCGCGCCCCACGCTGAGCCAGGCGCCGCTATCTGATCCAGTGGGAAGCAGTCGGTCGGCTTTATCGGTGTCAATGCCGAAGTGCACGACCTCGATCTGATCATCGCGCAGGCCCAGGCATTCCTGCAAAATTATCTGTTGATTACTGGAAAATACCACCACCCGGGTGACTTGACGATACAGTCGGCGCAAGCGGTCTCGGCGCGCTGGCGTGGTCGTCTTCATATCCTGGGCCAACCAGCATGCGACGATGACCAGGGGCTTGCGCCGAAGTGGCGGCAGCCAGGTCCTGAGTGCCGCGAGGGCGTGGCCTTCGCTCTCGAACAGTGCCAGCGTGGCATCAGCGTGCCAGATACGCCACAAACTGGCCAGCGTGTGCAAGGTGGGTCCGTGCAGGCGCGGCAGCCGACCGCCACTGGCATGACGACAGTGTTGCCACCAGTTCAACAGTCGGTAGGCCCAGCGCGGCGATTCAGACCAGATGACGCCCTGAGTGACAGCATGCTGGGCGCCATAGGGCATGGCATCGGGACTGTCAGAGGGCCCGGTCTTGAGCCAGTGCAGGCGCAGAGCTTGAAGTGTCATGTGCCTGACCGACCAGCAGCCTGCCTGTAGATCGATTGAAAACCTGCCTGGAACGCCGGCAGGTCGAAGCGTGCGCGTGCCCGCTCCTGCCCGCATTGGCCCCAGGCCTTGGCTTTGACGGGATCGTTCAGCAACTCCAGCACCGCTGCGGCCAGAGACTTTGCATCCCCTGCCGGGCATAGACGTCCTGTTTCTCCATCGACCACGATATCGACGGTGCCACCCACCGCAGTGCTGACCACCGGTTTGCCAGCTGCCATGGCTTCCACCAGCGTCAGGCCGAAGCCCTCGTAGTCGGAAGTCGTCAGAAATATATCGGCGGCATGGTATGCATCCACCAATTCCTTGCCATGGATTGAGCCAAGCCAATGCACATTGTCAGCTATAGCTAGCTGTCTCGCATGGTGCTGGAGACTCGCAAGATCAGGTCCAGAACCTGCAATCACGAAGATTGCATCAGGGGACTCATTGACGACAATTCTCGCTGTGTCAAGAAATAGGCGGAAATTTTTTACTGGAACCAGTCGAGCAGCGCAAAAGACAATGACAAAATTTACTGGAATAGATAATTTTTTATGCCATTCATTAGGTTTTATAAGGCATTCGTTGTAGTAAGAGAAATTTATTGCCAGAGGCATTGATAAAAGTCTGGCGGGTGGTTTTTGGTGAAATGAAAATGTGCGCTTTTCGACCTCGCTGGAATGAACTACCGTCAAGACGGACGGTAGTTTTGCAGTCTTTTGCTCGATCCAGTCAATTGCACGAGAAACCTGCTTGCTGCCTGGGGCATAGTGCATTTCCAGGACGTAGGGTATGCGTAAACCAATTCCAGCAATAAAGGCGTACCAAGCCTGCCCGCTATGTAGATGCATCACGTCAGGACGTACTTGCGTCATAAGACGGCGCAAATGAAATATCACAAGCAGATGGTTCCATAACTTTAAGGGACCATTGATGTTCAAGCTGTGCCAGTGATGCTGGCCTAAGGCGGAAAGTTCTTCATCCGGGCTGTGACTCCGTATGGTGCAGACATGACTATCAAACTCTTCTGTGTCAAGTCCTCGCAGGATTTGGCGGACGACCGTTTGTATCCCGCCTTGCTGACTCAAGCGACCGACGAAATTTAGAACGCGAGTGTTCACGACTGCCTCTTGCCTGTACGAAGTAAGCGCAGTTCCGGGTCTTCCATGACATCGTTACTTGATTGGATAGAACTCCAGAAATGGTCAAAGCCTTCATCGCTCATGGCGCTCCACTGCTGCCAGTGCGTGCCCAGTCCTTTCGAGTTGCCCAGAGCATCGATGGCCAGCGCTCCTTCTCTTACTTTCTTTCGAAGCTGCTCCTTGGTGCGATAGGGATAATGTGCGATCACCAATCCGTCACCATTGCTTCCTGGGCGTTGCACCCAGTGATTCCCCATCAGGACAATCGCTTTGGGATGAGAGCGGAAAGCCGTCTTGGGCATTGGGTTGGGCTGGGATCGACGAAGGTGGAAAGTGTGTGGAAAGAACTCAGCTAATGGATTGCTGGGTGGAAGAAAATCATAGTGGGGAGCAGGTATCTTGTCCGCTGTGCTGGATTCAAACAGTTCTGCGATCGTGTCGCCATGGGTAGGCCACCAGATTTCATCGGCATCGAACGGGATGATCCAGCTTGCGCCACATTCCGTTGCAAAGCGTGAAGCAAGGGTCATGACAGCCCGTTGCTCATAAGCCGAATGGGTGTATTGGGCGATTTGTACGAAGTCGCCGAAGGGGATGAGTGATTCAGCTGTATCGTCGGTGGATAGATGATTTACTACCAAGATACGCGATATGCCTTGTTGTCGAAAATGTTCGATGATTGCAGGTAGTGTGGCAGATTCATTTCTGACCATGGTGACGGCCCAAATGCCATCCCTGTGGGTTTTCTGAGGAAATGACAAGCTGTTGGAGACTCTTTTTAATTCTCTATCAACAAGCCAATTGAATCGAATTCTTGATATGAATTTTTTCAGCATAAGATTGTATGGGCTTTCATCTAAATGGCCGTGAGTGCTTTATTCTCAATCTTGGATTGCTGATGACGTAATTATTTTTGATGTATTGTGGAGTTTTGCAGAGCAGGTGATTCTAGTTGATTGTTTGTTTTTGTCTTATTGTTTGCATGTGGTTTGATTTTTGAGTGGTGTTTTTTGTAAAGATGTTTGTAAGCCATTTTCTAACGGGTATGTCATAAATTTTCTCTGCCGACAATGAGATGAGCAGCAACAGAATCAGAAAAATGATGCCGATGGTTGGTGTTGCATGGATACCTTGCTCTTTCAGGTACGAGGAGAAAATCAATCCTAGAGGAAGGTGGAGTACGTAAATTGGATAGCTTGCTGAGCCCAGGGCTGTGAGCAATTTTTCCGCCTTGCTGCCTTTTCCCTGTGATGCAATGATAAGCAGCATGGGGAATATCGCGATCACGGATGCTATGTCAATAATGGGGTTGAGTCGTCCTAAAGAAGGGGATGCCAATATCCCCATGGCTAATGTCGTTGCAATCCATGGAAATGGTATTTTTTGAAATTTTCTCGCGAGAGACTCAATGTTCCTGAAAATGAATACGCCGATAAAAATTCCGAATCCTGCTCTGGAGAATCCGGCAGAGATGGATCCGATGCCCCATGTGTGGCCAACGTCAAGATCGCCTCGGATCAACGCTGTTGCGGAGACCAGGGTGCCAAAAAATGCGATCAATGCTATTAAGATTTTTCTGGATAGAATTGGTCTTATTGCTGCATAAACAAGATTGACGATGAGTTCGAAAAAAAGTGACCAATACGGACCGTGTATCGGTAACAGTGACGCCGATCCAGGAATTTTCGACGGTAGCATTGCAGTCGCAAGAATGATGCTTGCTATCAGGCTGGATTTGTTGTCTTCCAAAATTCCAGTTCCTGCTGTATTCGTCAGATACAAAATAGAGCAGAGCAGAAGTGAAATAAAATATATCGGATATAGCCGGATTAATCTTGTGATCACGAATGACTTGGTTGAAATAGATCCTGCTTCTAGCTTTTTTTCATACGCATTTGCAATGACAAACCCGCTTAATATGAAAAACAGGTCAACGGCGAGATAACTCCTGAAGAATGAAAATCCCCACAGCTCGGTGGTGTGTCTGGTCACGACAAAAATTGCAGCCAATCCTCGAATTCCATCCAGGAAGGTATATCGACTTGTTGTCATGATTTGACGAGTTGGTTGCTTGTGTTCTTGCTGGATTTATGGATCAAATTATTTTTTCGAGATATACCAATTCATTGCCATTGAAACACCATTTTTGATGTCAAATTTAGGCACATAGCCGAGCAGGTTCGCTGCCTTGCCGATGTCTGCCTGGCTATGCCGCACGTCGCCAGGGCGGAAGTCTCGATGCAACGCAGTCTTGGCGTAGGCAATGCCGTTGGCAGCCAATGCCTGTTTCAATGCGTCGAACAACTGGTTCAGGCTGGTACGGTCACCGACCGCGACGTTGTAGACCTGGTTGCGCGCTGCCGGGTCGGTGCTGGTGGCGGCCAGCAGGTTGGCCTGCACGGCGTTGTCGACGAAGCAGAAGTCGCGGCTGGTTTCGCCGTCGCCGTTGATGTGGACGTCTTCGCCTGCGATCATGGCGGCCGTCCACTTGGGGATGACTGCCGCATAGGCGCCGTTGGGGTCCTGACGCTTGCCAAAGACGTTGAAGTAGCGCAGGCCGATGCAGTTGAAGCCGTAGCTGCGCGCGAACACGTCGGCATAGAGTTCGTTGACGTATTTGGTGACGGCGTAGGGGGACAGCGGTTTGCCGATGTTTGCTTCCACCTTGGGCAGGGCGGGATGGTCGCCGTAGGTGGAACTGCTGGCCGCGTAGGTGAAGCTTTGCACTTGGGCGTCGCGTGCCGCCACCAGCATGTTCAGAAAACCCGTGATGTTGGCCGCGTTGGTGGTGATGGGGTCGGCCAGGCTGCGCGGCACGCTGCCCAAAGCGGCCTGATGCAAGACGTAATCGACACCGGCACAGGCCTTTTGGCAATCCGCCAGATCGCGGATGTCGCCCCGGATGAAACTGAAGCGCGCCCACTGCTCGGGCGTGACCAGGGTCTGGACTTCGTCCAGGTTGCGCTGGTGGCCAGTGGCGAAGTTGTCCAGTCCGACCACGCGCTGGTCGAGCTTGAGCAGGGTTTCCAGCAAGTTGCTGCCGATGAAGCCGGCCACGCCGGTGACGAGCCAGGTCTTGGTCGCCAGACGCAGCTCGGCCTGGATCTGTTCGTAGCGGTTCATGGGAGTCTTACAGTCGTCCATCCGCTGTCCCCATGGGCAGGATGCCCTTGACGTCGAACACTATCGAATCGGGTGCGCCGAACGAGCGGATGCCGGTCTCGCCCAGTTCGATGAATTGCCGGTGCGCGACCGCGATCACGATCGCGTTGTAATCGCCTTCTTTCGGTGTCTCTGTGAGACATTCGATGCCGTATTCGCTGCGGGCTTCATCGACATCTATCCAGGGGTCGTAAATGTCGACTGCCGTGTGGTAGCTATTCAGGGTGTTGACGATGTCGATCACCTTGGTGTTGCGCACGTCGGGACAGTTCTCCTTGAACGACAGTCCCAGCACCAGTACCCGGCTGTCGGTAGGCGCGTGTCCTTTGCTCAGCATCAGCTTGACCGTCTTGTCCGCCACATGCGAGCCCATGCTGTCGTTGATGCGTCGCCCGGCCAGGATGACCTCGGGGTGGTAGCCGACTTGCTGCGCCTTGTAGGTGAGGTAGTAGGGATCCACGCCGATGCAGTGCCCACCGACCAGGCCGGGACGGAAGGGCAGGAAGTTCCATTTGGTCCCCGAGGCGTTGAGGACTTCGTGCGTGTCGATGTCGAGCCTGTGGAAGATCAGCGACAGCTCGTTCATCAGCGCGATGTTGATGTCGCGCTGGATGTTCTCGATCACCTTGGCGGCTTCCGCGACCTTGATGCTGCTGGCTTGGTGCGTGCCGGCGACGATGATCTGGCGGTAGAGCTGATCGACTGCCTCGGCCGCCTCGGGTGTGCTGCCGCTGGTGACCTTCTTGATCGAGGGCAGGCGGTGTTCCTTGTCGCCCGGGTTGATGCGCTCGGGGCTGTAGCCGCAGAAGAAGTCCTGGTTGAACTTGAGGCCACTGAGCTTTTCCAGCACGGGCACGCAGATTTCTTCGGTGGCACCGGGGTAAACGGTGGATTCGTAGATCACCAGGTCACCCGCCTTCAGGACCTTGCCCACGGTTTCACTGGCCTTGACCAGCGGCGTGAACAGGGGCCGATTGGCCTGGCCGACCGGAGTCGGCACGGTCACGATGAAGATCTGCGCCTGCTTCAGATCATCCAGCCGGTTGCTGAAGCGCAGCTGCTTGGCCGCCTGCAGTTCATCGTGACTGCATTCCAGCGTGTGGTCCTGGCCTGACTGCAGTTCGGCGATGCGTGCCGGGTTGATGTCGAAGCCGATGACGGGGCGCTGCCTGCCGAATTCGACGGCCAGTGGCAGGCCGACGTAGCCGAGGCCGATGACGGCGAGGGTGGCATGGTCAAGTTGCATGGTGTGGTTCATGTCGATTGGGAGTTGTAGTCGTAGGCCTTGTACTGGTAGCGGTAGCGCCCGTGCTTGTAGCCGTACTGATAGCCGTAGCGATTGGCCCGGCGTGACAGGTCCAGGCCGTTGAAGATCGCACCGCGCAAGCTGGCACCGGACTGCTCGAGTCGCTTGATGGATTCCTGCATTTCAGGCAGCGTGGTGACTTCGGCGCGCGCCATCAGGAACACCGTGCCTGCTTGCGATGCCAGTACGGTGGTGTCGGACACCGCCAGCACCGGCGGCGAGTCCATGATGACGACGTCATACTGGGCCGACAGGGCCTTGAGCAGTTCGACGGTGGTGGGCGACATCAGCAGCTCGGCCGGGTTGGGCGGCAGGGTGCCGGTGGAGATGAAGTCCAGACCGGGCGCGGCGTTTTGCCTGAGCACCTGCTCCAGTGTCTGGCTGCCGGCGATCAGCTCGCTCAGGCCCAGGCCGCGCTGCTGGCCGAAGATGTTGTGCATGTGACCCTTGCGCATGTCCGCATCGATCAGCAGCACGCGCCTGCCGGCAGCAGCCAGCACGGTCGAGAAGTTGGCGCAGGTAAAGGATTTGCCTATGCCCGGCGTGGGACTGGTCAGCAGCACGATGTTGTTGGGGGCATCCAGCATCGCGAACTGCAAGGCGGTGCGCAGGCTGCGCAGGCTTTCGACCGCCGGGTCGTCCGGCTTGGTCAGCGCCAGCAGGTGCTGGCCGGGTTGCTTGGCCTTGATCGCCTGTGCCAGCACTTGCTGTACCGGGCTGAGCGGCACGGTGGCGAAAACATTGAGGCCCAGCTCCTGCTCGATTTTGTCGGCGTGCTGTATGCCCGAGCGCATGTAGTTGCGCAGCAGGGCCAGGCCCAGGCCCAGCGCCAGGCCGATGGCGGTGCCGATGCCTATCATGGCCGGACGGTTGGGTTTGCTCGATGTTTGCGGCTTGAGTGCCGGGTCGATCACGCGCACGTTGCCGAGCTTGCCTTCCTTGGTCAGGCGCAGCTGGTGGTAGGTTTCGAGCAGGCGGGTGTAGATGCCGTCGCTGATCTTGACCTCGCGTTCAAGCGTCAGCAGTTCCTGTTGCACGGCAGGCAGGTTCTTCGCGGCCGATTCGATCTTGCCGATCTGGCCGGACAACTCCCTGATCTTGTTTTCCAGCGCCTGCATGGCCGGGTGCTCGTCGGTGTAGAGCTTTTCGAGTTCCTTGCGCTTTTGCTGCAGTTCGACCAGGCGGGTGCGCTGGCTGGCGCTTTGCTGCATCAGGTCCTTGGCGTCGTCGCTGAGCTCGAAGATGCCGCGCTCGATGCGGTATTTGTTGAGCTTGTCTTCGTTGGCTTCGACTTCCTTGCGCAGCTGTGGCAGCAACTCGCCGAGGAACTCGACCGATTTCTCGGCTTCAGCGGCTTTGCGCTTGGTGCTGTTGCTGACGAAGATGCCGGCGATCTCGTTGAGTACCTTGGCAGCTTTTGCCGGATCGGGGTCATCCAGGGACGCTGTGATGATTCCGGTGCCGCTGCGCACTTCGATGACTCGCAGGTTGTTCTGGATCTCCTGGGTCACCGCCAGATGGGATTCGCGCTTGATGATGAACTCGGCGCCGGGGCGCCCGATGACCGACTTGACCAGCAGGGTGCCGCGCTCGCCAAGATAGTCGAAGCTCAGCGGCTTGCCGATTTCACCCTGGCCGATTTGTCCCCCGTCTTCGCGCAGCAGCAGGTAGCCTTTGCCGGTCAGGCGCAAGACAAGGCTTTGGCCAATGAAGGAGGGAGGCAGTTCAAGTTGTCCGATTTCGAGCTTTTCGTTGCCATGCACATAGCCGTTGAAACCCAGGAAGCCCGGGTTGGAGGGCTGACTGGAAATGCGCGACAGCCAGTTGCCCACCACCGGCAGATACTTGGGCTCCACGCTGAGGTCCAGTACCAGGTTGTTGACGGCCTGGCCGATCACCGAGCGCGAGCGCATGATCTCGATTTCGGTCGCCGTCGAATTCTTGCCATCGCCGCCGAACATCGGGCCCAGGCTGCTGTTGCCCTGATCATCGATCTGCATCAGGGTGCTGGCTTCGTAGATCGGTACGGCCAGTTTGGATTGCACGAAACCGGCGGCCAGGCCGATGGCCGTGACAGCAGCAATCACCCATTTTTGTTCGAGCGCCAAATCGAGCAGTTCGATCGGGTTGAAGCTGCTTTCTTCGGCCATGGGGGCAGCAGGAACAGGGACTTGAGCCGCTTGAATCGAGGTCATGGGGTGGGAGGTCTCAGCTGAGTTTCCGGATGCGATGCGACCAGTCGGTCACACCCCGAAAGATCGCCTGATAGGCGGTTTGAAACGCTTGCTTGGGTTGGCGGTAGGGGTCGGCGATTTCGAACTGCCCGAACTGTCCGAGACGGAACGCCTTGCCGCGCACTTGGGGGTAGAGTTGTTCCAGCCAGTTCTTGTGGCTTTGCTCCATGACCAGAATCAGGTCGCTTTGCTGGCAGAGCATGGCCGATACCTGTTGCGCGCGGTGCTGGCAGAGGTCGAGGCCATGTTCGACGGCGACTTCGCAGGCCAGGGCATCGGCGGGTTTGCCGACCATGGCGCTGAGGCCGGCGGAGCGCACCGAGAGTCGGGGAAATTCGCGCGCCAGCAGGGCTTGTGAGATCGGGCTGCGGCAGATGTTGCCTACGCAGAGCGTGAGGATGCGCATCATCGATTGGTCGGGTTGACGGCGCCGCGCGTGGTGGTGATGGCGCCGGCGCTGGGCAGCAGCAGGCTGATCACGCGGTTCCAGCGCACGATGGGTGCCGGATCGACGTAGACCACGTCACGCGGCCTGAGCTGGAACCCTTCGGCCAGGATGTAGTTGTAAGGCGTGGAGGCGTTGAGGTGGTAGATCTCGGGCTGGTCGCCTTTTTCGTTGCGCATGACGTAGATCTGGCTCGGGTCGCTGCTGATCTGGCTCACGCCGATGACTTCGCCCAGCGCCTCGTTGAGCGTGAGCTTGCCGTAGCGCATGGGCACCGGCCTGGGCGCGGTGACTTCGCCGAGCACGTAGACCTTGGCGTCTTCCCGACCCGGCACCCGCACCATGTCGCCGGCGGCCAGCAGGATCTGGTTGGGGTTGATGTTTTCCTCGGTCAGCTTTTGCAGGTTGACGGCGGTGGTCTTGTCGCCGCGCGTGATGCTGATGGCCGACCGATCGGCCGAGGGCAGCAGGCCGCCGGCGCGCGCCAGTGCCTCGGGCAGGGTCATGGGCAGGTCGTTGAGCGCGACCAGGCCGGGAATGCGCACATCGCCTTCGATGTAGATGCGGTTGCTGCGGTAAGCCTGGATGCGCAGCGTGACTTGCGGATCCCTGATGTAGCGCGACAGCTTCTTGACCAGGGCGTCGCGGGCCTCGGCTTCGCTCAGGTCCTTGACCTCCAGGCTGCCGACATAGGGAAACTGGATCGTGCCTTCGGCGCTGACGTACTGGCCGCCCAGGGCGGTGGTGCCGGTTTCCGGTGCTCCCGTGACACCTCCCTGATAGGCGGGGGCGCCCACGCCACCAGCCGTGGCGCTCGCTGCCGAAGCCATGGCGAATTCGGGGTGGCCCCAGACGACGATGCTGAGCACATCACCCGGGCCTATCCTGTAGGGCTGCGGTTTGCCGAACAGGTGCTTGACCTGCTCGACTGAGTCGACTTCCTGGGTCGAGCGTTGCTGGCGGATCAGCTGCGGTGTGATTTCGGTCAGCGCACCGGGCGGCGGGGTGTCATCTTCCGCCGGCTGGTTCAGCAGCGTGAGCAGGGTGGTGCGCTTGCTGGCCTCCTGGTTGGCCGCACCCGACATGTGCAGGCCGGGGGCCAAGGCGCACCCGCTCAGTGTGGCCGCGATCAGGAGTCTCAGGCCCAGGCCTGAGACTTTGCGCTGGAATTGGGGCTCTTGGCGGTCGCAGGTGATGAGGGACATAGGTGCTGAAATTTGATTGGTTTTCTGGCCTGTGGCTAGGACATCGGGAATGGCCTCTATCATGGCTACCGCAGGGCCAGCATGGTTAAACTGCTGTCCTAATTAAACACATTCTAGCGCCTAATATCCTAAAAAATGAATGAAAAAAATGACATGCTAGTGTTTGAAAAAAATGCTCAGAATAAGGCCTTCAATCGCCTGAAATCAGTGACGGTAGTTTTGGCTTTGTCAGGGCTGCCAGTTTTGGCTTGGTCTGATACCGAGCCTTGGCCTACCGCTGTGCTTTCGCCATCGGGCTATGTCGGCGCCATCAACACGCCCACGGCCGATGTCCTGCCCTGGGGTGGCATGAGTCTTGGCCTGAGCAACAACAATCCGGAGCTGAAACGCACGATTGCCGCGGGCCATTTCGGCAGCATGAATGCGGGTTTCGGCCTGCTCCCAGGACTTGAACTGGTAGGGCGGCTGGCTTATGAGGGGGAGTTGGACTGCAGCACCTTCGATCCAGCATGTCGCTATGGTCAGCGCGATCTGTCGCTGAGTGGCAAGTACCAGTTGCCAATGACCTTGCCTTTCGATACCCGTGTGGCGCTGGGTTTCACGGACTATGGAGGTCCAACGGCCAAATTCAGGCAGCTCTACGGCGTGGCGACCTCGACCTGGGGACCGCTGGATCTGAGTCTGGGTTACAGCCGTCCGCGCGCGCCTGATGCGCTGCTGGACGGACCTTTTGGCAGCGCGGCGCTGCGCGTGAGCGACCGCTGGAGTGCCGCGCTCGAGCACGATTCCCGCAATGCCCGCGCCGGCCTGCACTACAGCCTGCCAGTGTTCCGGGATGCGGCCTTGCAGCTGGGTGTGAGCCGTCTCCTGGGCCAGGATGCCGGGCTCAAGCCCTGGCAGGCATCGGCGACCCTGAATGTGAGCCTGGGCCGCGTGCCCGAGTCAGCCGTCGCAGCGGCCTCCACGCCGCTGTCTGCAGGGGCCTCCGCGCCACTGGCGTCTGGCGTATCGGCATTGGCTGCCGCTGCCGCTGCTGTGGCGGCCCCCACGGCCGAATCGGTGGCCCAGGCGCTGGTCGAGCGCGGTTTCGCGCAGGTCGAGGTGCGGCATTGGCCGGCGACGGCGCAACAGCCCGCGCTGTGGAGCGTGCGCGCCGAGCCGCGCCGCTGGCGCCAGAGCCAGGTCGAGGCACTCGGTGTGGCGCTGGCAGGCTGGTTGAAGCCGGTGGGAGCCGCGTCCAGCGACGAGCTGCTGCTGACCCTGACCTGGCAGCGCAAGCCAGTGCTGCACGCCTACACCAGCGCACGCTGCCTGGATGGCTGGCGCGCGGGCTGGCGCCGTTGCGAACTGGGTCTGCAGTCTGGTCTGGCCCAGGGCCGCGCGCTGGAGATGAGTCGCGAGTTGGCGGGTCTGGGTGCTGGCGTGGCCGAGCTGAAGACGCGCATGCGCCAGGCGCCGGGCTCGCTGGCGCGCGCCGACGGCGGGCCTTCCTGGGCGCCGCAATTTGAGATCGGCCCCGGGCTGCGCTACAAGGTGGGCACCGAAATGGGCCTGCTCGACTATTCGGCCGCCGTGGAGCTCGGCGCCGAGGTCAACCTGGCCCCGGGTCTCTCCTGGCAGGGCGTGCTGTCGGCACCGGTGGCGCATTCGGATGATTACGGTGACCGCCGGATTTTTTCTGCCCAGCGTCATCCCAACGCGGGCTTTGACAGCGGCTTGCTGACCTGGTGGAAGCCTTTCCCCCATGGCGTGGCGGCCCAGGTCAGCGCCGGTTACATCGACCGCGAATACAAGGGTGTGCTGGGAGATGCGGTGTGGATGAGCCCTGACGGACGCTGGCGCTTGAGCGGCACGACGGGCAACTTCCGCCGCGAATCCGGCGAGAGTCAGTCGCCTGTCCTGGCTGGTGCGCGCTGGAGTCTGGCGCCGGGCGCCTGGCAGTTGGAGGCGGATGCGGGCCGCTTCCTGAGTGGTGACCGGGGTTACCGGCTCTCATCCAGGCATTGGTTCGGCGACACATTGCTCCAGCTCTACTATCGCAGCAGCCAGGGTGATGCGGGTACCATCGTGGCGGGTCAGAGCAAGTTCCTCGGTTTCAGTGTCAGCCTGCCGCTGGGTCCCAAGGAGGCCCATGCAGTCGGCCCCGTCACGGTGCGCGGCATGGATCGTTTCGCCTTGGGCCTGGAGAGCAAGGTGGGCGAGGAAGAAAACCGTCTGACCTCAGGCTACGGCAAGATTCCGCGCCCGCGCCATGGCTTGCAGACCGATGTGATCGACTACGACCGCAACGGCAGCGTTGACCTGATGGCCAGTTCACCGCGTTTGCGCGCGGTGCTGAACGAGCAGCTGAAGCGCTGACCGCTCAGGCGACTTCGAGCTGGGTATAGGGAATGGTGACTTCGTGGTCCTTGCCCAGCAGTTGCAGCAGCACGACGACGCGGTCCTGTGCGGTCATGCGCACCAGCGCGTCCAGTCCCTTGAGCGGGCCGGCGTTGACCTTGACCTGTGCGCCGGGCTTGAGACCCATGATTTCGGCCGCACCCAGGTCCTGCTGCTGCTGGACCCAGTGCGCGATCTGGACCGCCTTGGCATGCGGCAGGCGGGCGAATTCGATGCCGAAGCGCACCAGGCTGTTCACACCCAGGGTCGAGCGCACAGCGGTGATCGACTGCTGCGCGTGCGCCGGGCGGAAGAAGATGTAGCGGGGAAACAGGACCTCCTGGTCGAACAGCTGGGCTGAGGCCTGGCTGCGGCGCTTGCCGGCGACCTTCTTGATGCTGGGGCACCAGGCCTCGAAGCCTTGCTTGAGCAGGTTCTCGAGGGCGACATCCTCCAGCCTGGGCTTGCTGTAGGCAAGGTACCAGTCGGTGTCCCGTGTGGCATCGAGGACGGGGTGTTGCGTGGTTTTGCTGTTTGTCATGGCCTTCCTGTGGTGGCATGTTTGCCACTCTGTACCATGATTCTACTGTCCCGGATCGCGTAGTTGTCATCCTGGCCGGCCAGACGAAAAAAACCCGGGCTTGCCCGGGTCTTGCATCGCGTGGGACCAGCGCTCTGGTCAGAGCACGTCGCTGGCGTAGTCGGCCAGCCGCGAGCGTTCGCCGCGCGCCAGCGTGATGTGGCCGCCATGCGGCCAGCCCTTGAAGCGGTCCACCGCGTAGGTCAGGCCCGAGCTGCCTTCGGTCAGGTAGGGGGTGTCGATCTGCGCCAGGTTGCCCATGCAGATGATCTTGGTGCCCGGGCCGGCGCGGGTGATCAGCGTCTTCATCTGCTTCGGGGTCAGGTTCTGCGCCTCGTCGATGATGACGTACTTGTTCATGAAGGTACGACCGCGCATGAAGTTCAGGCTCTTGATCTTGATGCGGCTGCGGATCAGCTCGTTGGTCGCCGCGCGGCCCCATTCGCCCGCATTGCCGCCTTCGCCCTTGGCCAGGAATTCGAGGTTGTCGTCGAGCGCGCCCATCCAGGGACCCATCTTTTCTTCCTCGGTGCCGGGCAGGAAGCCGATGTCCTCGCCCACGCTGACGGTGGCGCGGGTCATGATGATTTCGGTGTAGCGGCGCTCGTCGAGCACCTGGGTCAGGCCGGCGGCCAGCGCCATCAGCGTCTTGCCGGTGCCTGCCGTGCCAGCGAGCGTGACGAAGTCGATCTCGGGGTCCATCAGCAGGTTGAGCGCGAAGTTCTGTTCGCGGTTGCGACTGGTCACGCCCCAGACAGAATGCTTGAGGTGGCCGAAGTCCTTGAGCGTGCGCAGCACGGCGGTCTTGCCGCGCACCTCGGTCACGCGGGCGTAGAGCGAGGGTTCGCCAGGGGCTTCGAAGTAGACGAACTGGTTCAGGCTCATCTGCTCGGCTGCGGGGCCGCTGATGCGGTAGAAGGTGAACGGGCCCTGGGCCCAGCTTTCGACTTTCTTGCTCTGGCGGGTCCAGAAGTCCGCCGGCAGGGCGAGCGCGCCCGAGTAGAGCAGTTCATCGTCACCCAGGACCTTGTCGTTCTCGTAGTCCTCGGCCTGCATGCCGAGCGCGCGCGCCTTGACGCGCATGTTGATATCCTTGGACACCAGCACCACGCCGCGCTCGGGGTAGCGCTTTCTCAGTCCCTGCACCACGCCGAGGATCTGGTTGTCGGCCTTGCCTTGCGGCAGCGCGGGCAGCGTGACGTCGAGCGGCTCGGTCTGGAACAGCAGCAGGCCGGTGGCTTCCTTGTGCCCGATGGCAGCCAGTGGCAGGCCTTGCGCGATGTCGCCACCGCTCTTGGCGGCGAGCTGGTCGAGCGAGCGACTGACCTGGCGCGCGTTGCGGGCGACTTCGGTCATGCCTTTCTTGTGGCCGTCGAGCTCTTCGAGCACGATCATGGGCAGGTAGATGTCGTGTTCCTCGAAGCGGAACAGCGACATCGGATCGTGCATCAGCACGTTGGTGTCGAGCACGAACAGGCAGGAGGCGGCCCGGCCCGGGCGCGGGGAGGCCTGGGGCGTCTCGGCGACAGCGGGCTGCGGGCTGGCCTGGCCGGCGGCGGTCTTGGCTGCGACCGGGCGTGCCGATCTGGCAGCCCTGGCGGGCTTGATGGGCTTGGCTGGTGCGACCGAAGCGACTGGCGTGACGACTGCCTCGACTGTGACGGTTTCGCTTGCAAGCGGTAGCGTGACCTCGGCAACGGAAGCCAGCGCGGCAACAGTCGAAACAGGCTCGGTTGGTGCGAGATCGACTGCGGTCGTGACGACGGCGGTTTTCTTGCGTGCCGCTGTCTTGCGCGCGGGCTTGGGGGCCGGGCTGGCTGCGGCCGTCAGCACGGGGCTGGCCAGCAATTCAGGGGCTGCAACAAGATCGGCGGTGCTGGCGCTGGATACGACCTGGGTCTTGGCACTGGCCACGGCCTTGCGGCTGGCCTTGACCTCGAAGGCCTCGGTGGGGACGCGGGCGGCTTTGCGGGAGGGAGCGGGGGGCAGGGGCATGGTCGGACCAGAAAGCAAAAAGCCGCCAGGATCACCGGGCGGCTAGGGAGGGTGGGGTGGCAAGAAAGTTCGGTGCTACGCCTTGAAGCATGCGAACCATTATGCACCAGCACCGGGACGGCTGAAAGCCGTCGGCAGCGGGTTCAGGCAGGCTGCTTGAGGGCCTTGACGGCGGCGAGCACTTCCTCGACATGGCCGGGCACCTTGAGGCCGCGCCACTCCTGCTTGAGCTGGCCGTCGGCGCCGATCAGGAAGGTGCTGCGCTCGATGCCCTTGACCTTCTTGCCGTACATGATCTTGTTCTTGACCACGCCGAACATGTGGCACATCTTCTCTTCGGTGTCGGCGATCAGCTCGAACGGCAGTTCCAGCTTCTGCTTGAATTCGTTGTGCGAGTTCATGTTGTCGCGCGAGACGCCGAAGACGACGGCGCCTTCGTCGGCGAAATGCTGGTACTGGTCGCGGAACTCCATCGCCTCGGTGGTGCAGCCGGGGGTGTTGTCCTTGGGGTAGAAGTACAGCACCATGACTTGGCCGTTGTGCGACTGGTTGGTGACCTTGACGCCTCCGGTCGCATTGGCTTCGAATTCAGGAATAAGTTTATTGACGACAACGGCCATTGTTCGGCTCCCTGCTTGGATCGAGTAAGGTAACATGCCGCCGTGCGCGGATGAACGGGCCTTGTCTGGGGTCCGATGCATGTGCACGGCTACGGGAATCAGCCCGCTATTTTACCCCGAAGCGGGCCTTTCCCCGGGGTCGGGGCTCGCCTTTGCTTCAGGCCGATGCGAGCAACAGGGCGCCGACCACGCGCCGGCCTTCCTGGGCCAGGATGTTGTAGGTGCGGCAGGCGGCGGCGGTGTCCATGGTCTCGACGCCGATGCCGCGTTCGATCAGGCCGCGCAGCAGTGCCGGCGAGACGAAGCGCAGTTTGCTGCCGCTGCCGAAGATGACGACTTCGGGCGCGTCGGCGGCCAGCCGGTCGAAGTGCTCCTGGCTGAGTTCGGCCAGGCTGGCGCAGGCCCAGTCGCTGCACTGGCCCTGCGAGCTGATCACCAGGCTGTGGTGTTTCTTCTGGCCGCTGACGGCAAACCAGTCCTCGCCGTAGGCATTGATGAACAGGGTGTCGAAGCGGTCGGGCTGCAGTTTCATGGGTCGGGCTCGAAAATGTGGTGAAATTATAGGTTTCACCAAGGTCGAGACCATGCCCGCCCCTAATATCCAGAAATCGGCCAAGCTGGCCAACGTCTGCTACGACATCCGTGGACCCGTGCTGGACAAGGCGCGCGCGATGGAGGAAGACGGTCACAAGATCATCAAGCTCAACATCGGCAACCTCGCGGTGTTCGGGCTGGAGCCGCCCGAGGAGATCGTGCAGGACATGATCCGAAACCTGCCGCAGGCGGCCGGCTACACCGACAGCAAGGGCCTGTTCGCGCCGCGCAAGTCGGTCGTGCATTACTGCCAGGAAAAGCGCATTGCCGGCGTCACGGTTGACGATGTCTACCTGGGCAATGGCGCCAGCGAGCTGATCGCGATGTCGATGAACGCGTTGCTCAATCCGGGCGACGAGATCCTGGTGCCGGCGCCGGATTACCCGCTGTGGACGGCGTCGATCTCCCTCTCGGGCGGTACCCCGGTGCACTACCTGTGCGACGAACAGTCGGACTGGAACCCGGACCTGGCCGACATCGAGCGCAAGATCACGCCCCGCACCAAGGGCATCGTGATCATCAACCCGAACAACCCGACCGGCGCGCTGTATCCGGACTCGGTGCTGCTGCAGATCGTCGACATCGCGCGTCGCCATGGCCTGATCGTGTTCGCCGACGAGATCTACGACAAGGTGCTGTATGACGGCAACGTCCACACCTCGATCGCGTCGCTGGCCGATGACGTGCCGTTCGTGACCTTCAACGGCCTGTCCAAGAACTACCGCAGCTGCGGCTACCGCGCCGGCTGGATGATCATCTCGGGCGACAAGCGCCGCATCAGCGACTACATCGAGGGCCTGAACATGCTGGCCTCGATGCGTCTGTGCGCCAACACGCCGGGCCAGCTGGCGATCCAGACCGCGCTGGGCGGCTACCAGAGCATCGCCGACCTGGTGGCTCCGACCGGGCGCCTGTGCCGCCAGCGCGACCTGGCGCACCAGATGCTGACCCAGATTCCGGGCGTGAGCTGTGTCAAGCCCAGGGCGGCGCTGTACATGTTCCCGCGGCTGGACCCGGAGATCTATCCCATCACCGACGACCAGCAGTTTGCCTATGAGCTGCTGGCCGAGGAGAAGGTGCTGATCGTGCAGGGCACGGGCTTCAACTACCCGACGCCGGACCATTTCCGGCTGGTCTTCCTGCCGCACGAGAACGACCTGACCGATGCGGTCGGCCGCATCGCGCGCTTCCTGGCCAATTTCCGCAAGCGCCACGGTACCGACCGCGCCTGAACTTTTTTGATTTTTGAAACTGGAAGACATTCAATGAAACCGATCCAAGTCGGCCTGCTGGGCATAGGCACCGTGGGCAGCGGCACGTTCAACGTGCTCAAGCGCAACCAGGAAGAGATCACCCGCCGTGCCGGCCGTGGCATCCAGATCACGATGGTCGCCGACCTCGATGTCGAGCGCGCCCGGGCCGTGGTGGGCGAGGGCGTGCAGGTGGTCAATGACGCGCGGGCCGTGATCGCCAACCCCGAGATCGACATCGTCGTCGAGCTGATCGGCGGCTACGGCATTGCCAAGGCGCTGGTGCTGGAAGCGATTGCCGCTGGCAAGCATGTGGTCACCGCCAACAAGGCGCTGCTGGCCGTGCACGGCACCGAGATCTTCGCCGCGGCGCAGGCCAAGGGCGTGATGGTCGCCTTCGAGGCGGCCGTGGCCGGTGGCATCCCGATCATCAAGGCGCTGCGCGAGGGCTTGACCGCCAACCGCATCCAGTGGGTGGCCGGCATCATCAACGGCACCACCAACTTCATCCTGTCCGAGATGCGCGACAAGGGCCTGGACTTCGACGTGGTGCTGAAGGAAGCG
The DNA here is from genome assembly GCA_943326015.2 of Chitinophaga pinensis. Taxonomy (GTDB): domain Bacteria; phylum Pseudomonadota; class Gammaproteobacteria; order Burkholderiales; family Burkholderiaceae_C; genus Malikia. Next base: position 68,062 of record CALPRQ020000007.1, read on the forward strand.
CAGCGTCTGGGTTACGCCGAGGCCGATCCGACCTTCGACATCGAGGGCGTGGACGCGGCGCACAAGGCGACCATCATGAGCGCGATCGCCTACGGCATCCCGGTCCAGTTCGACAAGGCCTATGTGGAAGGCATCACCCAGCTGGGCGCGGCCGACATCAAGTACGCCGAGCAACTGGGCTACCGCATCAAGCTGCTGGGCATCACCAAGCGCGTCGAGGGCGGCGTCGAGCTGCGCGTGCACCCGACCCTGGTGCCGGCCAAGCGACTGATCGCCAATGTCGAGGGCGCGATGAACGCTGTGGTGGTGCAGGGCGATGCCGTCGGCACCACGCTCTACTACGGCAAGGGCGCCGGCAGCGAGCCGACCGCCAGCGCCGTGATCGCCGACCTGGTCGACATCACCCGTTTGCATACCGCCGACCCGCTGAATCGCGTGCCGCACCTGGCCTTCCAGCCCAGCGAGCTGAGCGACCTGCCGGTGCTGCCGATGAGCGAAGTCGTGACCAGCTACTACCTGCGCCTGCGCGTAGCCGACAAGGCCGGCGTGCTGGCCCAGGTGACCGGCATCCTGGCCGGCCTGGGCATCAGCATCGACGCGGTGCTGCAGCGCGAGGCCGACGAGGTGGCGGGCGAGGGCTCGACCCAGACCGACCTGATCATCCTGACCCACGACACGCGCGAAGGCACGATGAACGACGCCCTGGCCCAGATCCAGGCCCTGCCCACGGTGCTGGCGCCGATCGCCCGCATCCGCAAGGAGGAACTGGCCTGATGCGCTATCTCTCCACCCGCGGTCATGCCGACCGCAAGCGCTTCTGCGAAATCCTGCTCGAAGGCCTGGCGCCAGACGGCGGCCTCTATCTGCCCGAGTCCTACCCGCAGGTCGACGGCGCCACGCTGGACCAGTGGCGCAAGATCCTGCGCGAGCAGGGCTATGCCGCGCTGGCGTTCGAAGTCCTGTCGCTCTACATCGACGACATCCCGGCCGATGACCTGCGCGCGCTGTGCGCCAGGACCTACACCGAGGCGGTGTTCGGCACGAAGGAAATCGTGCCGCTGCGCCCGCTCGAAGACGGTGTGCTGATCGAGGCCTTGTCCAACGGCCCCACGCTGGCCTTCAAGGACATGGCGATGCAGCTGTTGGGCAACCTGTTCGAGTACGAACTGGGCCGGCGCGGCGAGCAGCTCAACATCCTGGGCGCGACCTCGGGCGACACCGGCAGCGCGGCTGAATACGCGATGCGCGGCAAGCAGGGCGTGCGCGTCTTCATGACCAGCCCGAACGGGCGCATGAGCCCGTTCCAGCAGGCGCAGATGTTCAGCCTGCTCGACGCCAACATCCACAACCTCGCGATCGACGGCGTGTTCGACGACTGCCAGGACATCGTCAAGGCGGTCTCGAACGACCTGGAGTTCAAGCGCCAGTACAAGATCGGCACCGTCAACTCGATCAACTGGGCGCGTCTGCTGGCCCAGGTGGTGTACTACTTTGCCGGCTACCTGTACGCGACCGAGTCGAACGCACAGAAAGTCAGCTTTGCGGTGCCGAGCGGCAATTTCGGCAACGTCTGCGCCGGCCATGTCGCGCGCATGATGGGCCTGCCGATCCAGCAGCTGGTGGTGGCGACCAACGAGAACGATGTGCTCGACGAGTTCTTCCGCACCGGCATCTACCGCGTGCGTGGCAGCGCCGACACCTTCGAGACCTCGAGCCCGTCGATGGACATCTCCAAGGCGAGCAACTTCGAGCGTTTCGTGTTTGACCTGCTGGGTCGCGATGGTGCGCGCGTCAAGGTGCTGTTTGGCGACGCGCTCAACCGCGACGGTCGCTTTGACCTCAGTGCCGACCCGCATTTTGCCCAGGCGGCCCAGCGTTTCGGCTTCGTCAGTGGCAAGAGCACGCACGACAACCGGCTGGACACCATCCGCGACACCTACCAGCGTTTCGGCCAGATGATCGACACCCACACGGCCGATGGCGTCAAGGTGGCGCGCGAGCACCTGACCGCGGGCGTGCCGATGATCGTGCTGGAAACGGCGCTGCCGATCAAGTTTGCCGCCACCATCGTCGAGGCGCTGGGCCAGGAGCCCAACCGTCCCGCGAAGTTCGAGGGCATCGAGGCCTTGCCGAAGCGCGTGCTGGTGATGTCGGCCGATGTCGCGCAGGTCAAGGCCTATATCGCCGAACATTGCGCCGACTGAGCGTGGAGCCGTCATCATCATGAGCCACACCGAAGCCCCCCGCCGTCCCGGCTTGATGAGCCTGGAGGAGGCGCTGGCCCAGTTGCTGGGCGCGGCGCAGCCGCTGGCGGGCCAGCAGCCGGTGGCCACGCTGGAGGCTGACGGCCGCGTGCTGGCGCAGGAGATCCGGTCCGCGCTGGATGTGCCGGGCTTCGACAACTCGTCGATGGACGGCTATGCAGTCAACAGCGCCGAGCTGGCGGTTGCCATCGCGGCGGACCGGGCGCTGGTGGTGTCGCAGCGCATACCAGCCGGCCATTTCGGCCCCGCGCTCCAGCCCGGCAGCGTGGCGCGCATCTTCACCGGCGCGCCGCTGCCTGCGGGTGCCGATGCGGTGGTGATGCAGGAGGAGGTCGAGGTCCTGGCTGACGGATCGGTGCGCTTCCTGCAGGCGCCCGTTTCCGGCCAGTTCATCCGTCGCCGCGGCGAGGACATGCGCCAGGGCGAACTCGTGCTGCCTGCCGGAACCCGGCTCGGGCCGGCCGAGCTGGGCCTGGCTGCCAGCCTGGGGCTGGCGACCTTGCCGGTGCGCGCGCGCGTGCGCGTGGCGCTGTTTTCGACCGGCGACGAGCTGGTCATGCCGGGCGAGGTGGCGCCGCAAGACCTGGCGCCGGGCGCGATCTACAACTCCAACCGCTATTTCCTGAGCGTGCTGCTGCGGCGCCTGGGCTGCGAGGTCAGTGATCTGGGCATCGTGCCGGACCGGCGCGAGGCCACGCTGGAGGCGTTGCGCGCTGCCGCCGAGGCGCATGACCTGATCGTGACCAGCGGCGGCGTCTCGGTCGGCGAGGAGGACCATGTCAAGCCTGCGGTGCAGCAGCTCGGTGGGCTGGACCTGTGGCAGATCGCCATCAAGCCGGGCAAGCCTTTTGCGCAGGGCTGGATTGCCCGTTCGGGCCAGGCGGACCCATCGGACCAGGCTGGCGACCGGGGTGATGCGGCGGGCCGCTGCCATTTCGTCGGCTTGCCGGGCAACCCGGTGTCGAGTTTCGTGACCTTCCTGCTGCTGGTGCGGCCCTTGCTGCTGCGACTGCAGGGCATCAGCGCAGGGCAGGGCGTGCCGGTCCAGCCCGGCGCCGACGGCCTGCCGCCCGCGCTGGCCTTGCCGGCGCATTTCGACTGGCCGCGCGCCGACCGCCGGCGCGAGTTCCTGCGCGCGCGCCGCAATGCGGCGGGCGGGCTGGACTTGTTCCCGAATCAGAGCTCGGGCGTGCTGACTTCGGTCGCCTGGTGCGACGGGCTGGTCGATCTGCCGGCGGGTCGCACCGTCGCGCGTGGCGACAGCGTCAATTTCATTCCCTTGGCGGCCCTGCTGGGCTGAATCACATGCAGATCGAGCTCCGATTCTTTGCCTCCATCCGCGAGGCGCTGGACCTGGCCAGCCTGAGCTGGCAGACCGAGGCCGCGTCGGTGGGCGCGCTGCGCGACGAGCTGATCGCGCGCGGTGACGTCTGGGCCGAGGCGCTGGCGCGTGGCCGCGCCGTGCGGGCCTCGCTCGATCAGCACATGGTCGGTGACGAGGCCGCCTTGCGCGAAGGCGCCGAGGTGGCCTTCTTTCCGCCAGTGACGGGGGGCTGAGCATGAGTACGCCGTCGGCAACCCAGACCGATGCCTCCAGCGACGCTGAAGGGGGCGGTGCCGGCTTGGACGGGCGCCGCGCCAGCGTCAGCATCCGGCATGAGGACTTTGACCTGAGTGCCGAAGTCGAGGCCCTGCGCCGTGGCGAGCCGACCGTGGGTGCGGTCTGTGCCTTCGTCGGCACGGTGCGCGACCGCAACGAGGGCGCATCGGTCGCGACTATGGAGCTGGAGCATTATCCCAGCATGACCGAGCGCTCCATCGAGGCGATGATCGCGCAGGCCTTCGCGCGCTTCGACATTCTGGGCGCACGGGTGGTGCACCGCGTGGGGCTGCTGCAGCCGCAGGACCAGATCGTGCTGGTGGCGGTGAGCTCGATGCACCGCGGCGAGAGCTTCCAGGCTTGCGAGTTCCTGATGGATTACCTCAAGACTCAGGCGCCGTTCTGGAAGAAGGAAGTCACGCCCGAGGGCGCGCGCTGGGTCGATGCGCGCGTGAGCGACGACGCGGCGCTGGCGCGCTGGGGCATTGCCACCACCGGCAACGCCTGATCCGGCTGCCGGCCCAGCGCGCGGGCGCGCAGCTGGCCGCAGCCGCCGTCCACGTCCTGCCCGGCCGAGTCGCGCAGGCAGGCGATGATGCCGTGGCGGCGCAGCGCCTGGGTCATCTCCCAGGCACGCTCCTCGCTCGGGCGCTGGAAGCCCGAACCCTCGACCGAGTTGAAGGGGATGAAGTTCATCATCGCGAGCTTGCCCTGCAGCAGCGGCACCAGTCGTTCGATTTCCTCGTCGCCATCGTTGACGCCTTCGAGCAGCGTCCACTGGTACTGGATAGGGTAGCCAGTGGCGCGCGCGTAGGCCTCGGCCTGCTCGACCAGTTCGGCCGGGCTGATGCGCGGGGCGCGCGGCAGCAGGCGTGTGCGCAATGCGGCGTCGGTGGTGTGCAGCGACACGGCCAGGGCGGGCTTGACGCTGCCCTGCGGCAGGCGCTCGAAAGCGCGCGGGTCGCCGACGGTCGAGAACACCAGGTTCTTGTGGCCGATCGCACCATGGCTGGCGAGCAGCTCGATCGCCGCCAGCACATTGTCCAGGTTGTGCGAGGGCTCGCCCATGCCCATGAAGACGACCTTGTCCACCTGGCGCTGGCTGCGCGCGAGCACGACCTGGGCCACGATCTCGGCCGAGCTGATCTGACGCAGCAGGCCGCTCTGCCCCGTCATGCAGAACTGGCAGCCGACCGCGCAGCCGACCTGGGTCGAGACGCAGACGCCGCCGCGCGGCAGCAGCACGCTCTCGACCGTCTGGCCATCCGACAACTCGACCAGCAGCCGCGCCGATCCGTCATTGCCGGGATGCACGCTGCGGATGGTCGCCAGCTTAGCCAGATCGGCCTGCAGCGCGGGCATGCCCTCGCGCAGGCTGACGGGATAGTAATGCTCGGACTGGCGCTTGGTGCGCTGGTCGAGCGGGCGCGCCTGCAACCAGGCGCGCAGGATGCGGTCTTCGTGGACGGGGCGGGCGGCGAGCGCGCGCAGGCGCTGCCTGATGTCTTGGATTTGCATGGAGGGGGGATGCTAGCACCGACTGGATCGGTGCGTTGCGGGTGAGCGAGCATTCAGCCACACCTTGTCGAGCCAAGGTGTCTGGGTTGGGGTGCGTGGCGGTCAAGCAATGCCAGTTGAGTACGAGTTGTTCTTTCTGGCAATGTTTCAACAGTTTCAGAACGGCCCTGCACGATCACACCAGACCCAGCTATGCAGGTAACTGTGCTTGATTCCGCTTTGTCAAAGATCGATATCAAAACTTCGCTAGCAACGCGCTTGAAAAATGTACAATATGGTGAAAATTATCATGAAAGCAATGACGCCCCGGGACTCTAAGCCATATGCCCATTCCCCACATGCTGGAACGAGAGCGGGCAAGACCTGTGTTTCATCCGCGAGGAACTCAGTCCCAGCATTCCTTGCATTGAGGCCACTCATGTGAATGCTACTGAGTTTACGCCTGCTCCTCCTCTGAGCAAGCTCTTTAGGCTGGCTGTTGTGACGGGTGTCTCACGAGCAGTTCAGGTTCACATCGACAGAGGAGATGACCTCAACGCCCGCGACAGTGAAGGGCTGACGCCCCTCATGCTGGCTGCGGCTCGGAACAAACCGGCCATTTGCAAGCTTCTTCTCGATGCGGGAGCCGATGGGAGTCTTCAGGAGCTCACAGGGAAGACGGCACACGACATCGCTGTTGCGGCGAGCGCGCACGACGCTGCCGCCGTGATTGTTGCATCAAGGATCCAGTCTCCAAATAAGGCCCAGATCGATGCTGACTCCGTCTTGGAAGTCGATGGACTCGGCGGGCTGGAAGAGCAAGGCTTGTCGGCTGCAGAAAATCACGGCAGATATGAACCATCGGCAGCGGCAGTCCTTGCACGAGGTATTGCTGATCTGACCTTGGATACTGAGCGCGAGACATGGTTTTCGACGGAGTCCCTGTTTGTCGAAGAGCCAGCTATGAACATCATCAGCGAGTCTTCCCTAGCGGCCAATGCTGATGAAGAGCAGGAACGCGTTGCCGTCGACTCGGACGACGATCTGGAGTTTGACCTGTCAGGCTGGGAGGCAGAGGAGGAGCGCACACCGCCTGCTGCCGATCCGGTGATCGCCGTTGTTGCTGGCGCGATTCAGTCAGCCATCTCTGTCCACGCCCCGATCGACTCCTATGTCGAGTGGAGCGATGTTGAAGCCTTCTTGCCCGACAGGGCGTCACCCCTCGCCAGAGCCGCAGACACCGAAACAAGGTCCAAGCTTCGAGCACTACTCTTGCGTGCAATGCGAGAAGGGATTGCATCAGATCATGCGATTGACGACCTGTCGGTCAACGAGGATGGCACAGCGAATGCTGACGCGCGCAAATTTCTGCTCATGGTCATCAACGATCTTGGGGCTCCGATCGACGACTGGAAAGGTCCTGAGTTTTCATCGGCTAGCGCGGGCTACTTGGAGGCATCTGCCGAATCCCCAGAGGAAGAAGCCTTGCTTGACGAGGCGTTTGCCTTCATCGATGGGGCTGCCAGTCACAGAAACGAGCCCCTGCGCGTCTATCAGCGAGAGTTCCAGCGTATTCCGCTCATTGCCTCGGAAGAGGAGGTGGCCTTAGGCCAATCCATGGAAAGGTCACTGGATGCCGCGCTGGACGCGCTCGCAGCCTGGCCCTTAGGCATTGCTCGAACAATATCCGCTGGTTCGGAGGTCATCTCTGGGAAGAAGCCCCTTGCCTGGATGTCTCATGGTGAAACTGAATCCAGTTCAGATGACGCCAATGAAATCGGCAGCCCTGATGAAATCGCAGAAGACATCGAGTCGGAAGCCGACTTGTCATCTGCAAGCCAGGAAATATTGGGTGACTCCTCGTTCGTCAAAGCCATAAAAGTCCTTAATAGGGTTAGCACGTGCACGGCTTCCAGCCGGTCAGATGAGAAAACAGTCCGCGAAGCCTTGTCAGCGCTCAACCTGAGCCGAAGCTTTCTGCTGGAACTTGCCGAGATGTCCGATCCGGCTATGCAGGACGGGCGAGCCGCGTATGTGATTGTGATGACCGAGTATCTGAAGGCGCGGGAGACCATGACCTGCGCCAACTTGAAACTCGTTTTTCACATTGCCAGGAAGTATCTCTATAGCGGACTTCCCCTCGACGACCTCACGCAAGAGGGCAACTTGGGCCTGCTCAAGGCCGTGGATCGATACGACTGGCGCCTTGGCTTCAAATTCTCCACTTACGCTACATGGTGGATAAGGCAGCAGGTTGGCCGCTACGTGGCCGACAAGGGCCGGACTATTCGAGTGCCCGTCCATGTCCACGAGAAAATGCAGCGACTCCGGCGAGCCGCTGACGATTTCGAGACATCACATGGACGCCCGGCCAAGGTTGACGAGTTGGCGAAACTCGTCGACATGTCAGCGCACAAGACCGCAGGGCTCATGCGCCTACTGCCTGATACCGTGTGCCTGCACGACATTTCGATTGACGACCTCATTGCCGCAGGCTCACAGGATGCCTTCATCAATGCGGACCCTATGGAAGCCGCTTCCAGTTCTGAACTCTCCAATGCTGTCCATGGCCTGCTTGAAACGCTAGAGTTCAAACAGGCCCAGATCCTGCGCCTGCGCTATGGCATTGGCGGCCAGGAACCGATGACCCTGGATGAAGTGGGTCAATGCTACGGAGTCACTCGCGAGCGAATCCGACAGGTTGAATCAAAGTTGCTCAGGAGGCTGGTGCATGCAGTCCGATTCGCGCGGGAGGCTATCGAAGTCGACAACTTGGTCCAACCCCGGAAAAGACGCAGGAGCCGTGATCAAGAGGAAATAGAGGCCTTGCTCATCGAGAACAATGCCGAGGCCTACCTAGGCGCCGCAGGCACAGAGGATGAAGCCGATCCGTCGAGTGAAGAGGTGCAGGAGACAACTCCAAAGACTTCGCCCAGAGGGGCAAAAAAGACAAAGCTCTCGCCCATCGACGCAATGCTGTCCTTGGCATCTGAGCTTGAAATTTCTTGTGAAGACGAACGAAACGGTCCTTCAGGAAAAGTCTGGATAAATTTCGTCGACATGCCGGACAGCCGACATCGAAGGTTGGCGCGCAAGCTCATGGACAACGGCTTCACCTTCTGGCCAGGGAAAGGCTACTGGAGATGAATCAAAAGACCCGAAGCGCGCCACCGCGCGCGATGGCCATGCTCGAGTCCCTCAGGGGCCTGGGTTATTCGACAGGCGCGGCACTTGCCGACATCGTCGACAACAGCATCTCTGCCGGGGCAAGCGAAGTCTGCATCGATTTCCAGTGGGACGGTGGCAATAGCCGTGTGCTGATACTGGACAATGGGCGTGGGATGAGCGATCCAGAGCTCGAAGGGGCGATGAGGCTTGGCGACAAGAACCCTTTGGCTGAGCGCGAAGCACATGACTTGGGGCGGTTCGGAATGGGTTTGAAGACGGCTTCGCTTTCCCAATGCCGGAGGCTGACGGTAGCCAGTGCCAAGGATGGTGCGCGTAGCTGCCTTCGTTGGGATCTTGACGAGCTGGCAGCCAATCCTGAAGGCGACTGGCTGCTTTTCGAAGGGCCAGCCGAAGGTTCCCAGCCTCATCTTGCCAGCCTCGACGACATGAAGGCCGGAACGCTTGTTCTCTGGGAAATGCTCGATCGCATCGTCACCTCCGGCTACACAGTCGACAATTTCAACGACCTCATCGACAACGTCGAGTCGCATCTGGCCATGGTCTTCCATCGCCTGCTGCAAGGACCGCGCGCGCAGATCAAGCTGCTGCTCAACGGCCGCCCTGTCGAGCCCTGGGATCCGTTCATGTCGGGGCATCCCGCAAAACCCTGGGTCTCGCCCGTCGCCCAGCAGCGAACGGATAGCGGAATGGTGCTGGCACAGTGCCATGTCTTGCCACACCGAGACAAATTGACCCGTGCCGAGTTCGATGAGAGCGCAGGTCCGGCAGGATGGACCGCTCAGCAAGGGTTCTACGTCTATCGTAACGAGCGGCTCCTGGTCGCGGGCGGCTGGCTCGGACTTGGCAACGCACGGGCTTGGAATCGCGAAGAGGCGCATCGGCTGGCTCGCATCCGGCTGGACATTCCGAATACCGCCGATGCTGACTGGAAGATTGATGTGCGCAAATCGACTGCTCGGCCGCCGGTATCGCTTCGCCCCTGGTTGATTGCGCTGGCCGAGAAAACGCGTGATCACGCCCGCAAGGTGTTCGCCTTTCGCGGAACACCCACCCCTGCTGCCGGCAACCATCCCATAGAGCAGGCATGGCGGACCGAGCGTCTGAAGGCCGGCATGGGCTACCGGATCGACCACTCGCATCCTTCTGTAGCTGCTGTCCTTGAACGCGCGGGTGACCTCCAGCCTTTGGTTAAGGCTATGCTGCGCGTGATCGAAGAGACCGTTCCTGTACAGCGCATCTGGCTGGACACCGCTGAGAACAAGGAGACGCCGCGCACCGGCTTCGAAGGCGAGCCCAATGCTGCGGTGATCGAGGTGGCAAGCGTGCTTTTCAATGACCTGATCGAGCGCAAGGGCCTGAGCATCGAAGAAGCCCGCAAGTCGATGCTCAGGACCGAACCATTCCAGAAATTCCCGATGCTGGTCGCAAAACTAGGAAGTAACCAATGACCGCAACAGAAGAGGCGGCAGCCCAGGCGGAATTGCTTGAAAACGTCATCGCCACCGCGCAGCGGCTGGTGAAGGCCGAGAAGGACAAGTCCAAGATCACCCCAGCCTTCATCGCAGCGAAGGTTCAGCTGTCGACGATGATGTTTGCGGGTGATGCGCCGCATTCCGTGGATCAGGGCAAGGCCGTCAGGGAACTGATCCAGCGTTTCAGCCACTGGATCGGCAAGGCCACCACGCTCAAGGACAACGCCGGTCACATTGACTGGATTTCCGCGGCTCGTAAGCGCGACTGGCAATACTGGCGGCGCTATCGTGACTTTCTGGAATCCAGGATGTCCGACATCGTGGTCGATGGGCTCGATGAAGCTACCGACGACATCCTGGGCCTGCTGGAGGATCCACGGCGGCCCGACGACTGGGACCGTCGCGGACTGGTAGTCGGGCATGTGCAGTCCGGCAAGACCAGCAACTACTCGGGCCTGATCTGCAAGGCGGCCGACGCCGGCTACAAGATCATCATCGTGCTCGCGGGCATGCACAACAATCTGCGTTCCCAGACCCAGATGCGGCTTGAAGAAAGTTTCCTGGGCTACGAGACGACCATCGACCGCGATCCGGGCATGTCGATCGGCGTGGCCGAATTCGGCGAGGACCTGAAGACCAACTCCGCGACGACACGCGCGGAGAACGGCGACTTCAACAAGGCCATCGCAAAGCACTTCCACGGCATCTCCCCCGAAGAGCGGCCATGGCTTTTCGTGGTCAAGAAGCAGAAGACGGTACTCACGGCGCTGCTGCACTGGATCCAGACGCGCGTGGCTGACAGCACGGACGCGGGCGATGGGCGCAAGCTAGTGACGAAGCTGCCCCTGTTGATGATCGACGACGAGGCCGACAACGCCTCCGTCGACACGGGCGAACAGATATTCAACGGCGATGGCACGCCGGACAAAGAGCATCAGCCCAAGACCATCAACAGTCTCATCCGCCAAGTGCTGCACGCTTTCACGCGCAAGGCCTATGTTGGCTACACGGCAACGCCATTCGCCAACATCTTCATTCACCACAAGGGAACGACAGCCAAGGAAGGTCCGGACCTGTTTCCTCGTTCCTTCATCATCAACCTGGCCGCGCCGTCCAACTATGTGGGATCAGTCCGCATGTTCGGCAAGATGACCAAGGAAGGGCGCAGCGGTGCGCTGCCCCTCTCGCGGGACATCTTCGATCACTACGATCCCGAGACGGACTCGGGATGGATGCCGCCCAAGCACAAGAAGACGCACACGCCAACTCACAATGGCCAGGAGATGATTCCGCCATCGCTGCGAGAGGCCATCAATGCCTTCGTCCTGGCCTGTGCAGCCCGCGAACTGCGCGGCCAAGGCGAACAGCACAGTTCCATGCTGATCCACGTCACGCGCTACGTGGACGTGCAGAAGCATGTACGCGAGCAGGTCGAGGAGGCAGTGCGCCGCATGCGCCAGAAGATCAACCGCCGCAACGATGCGGAGGAACTGCTGGGCCAGTTGCACAAACTTTGGGAGGAGGACTTCCTTCCTGTACGCGACCAGGTTGCGGCGCTGTCGCCCAGCGAGGAGCTTCTTCCCGCGATGCCGAGCTGGGACGACATCCTTGCCGTGCTGCCCGATGTACTGGACGACATCGAGGTCCGTTCGATCAACGGCACGGCCAAGGACGCGCTGGATTATGCCACGCCAGGCGCGGCACTCAAGGTGATCGCGGTCGGTGGTGACAAGCTCGCACGGGGCCTGACGCTGGAGGGGCTTTGCGTGAGCTACTTCGTGCGCACCACGAAGATGTATGACACGCTCATGCAGATGGGCCGCTGGTTCGGCTATCGACCGGGCTACCTGGATCTTTGCCGCCTCTACACGTCGCCCGACTTGGTGAGGTGGTTCAGCCACATCGCTGACGCCTCGGAAGAACTGCGGGAGGAGCTTGATTTCATGGCCGAGGCGAAGCTGACGCCGGAGCAATACGGGCTCAAGGTTATGTCACATGAAGTGCTCACCGTAACCTCCCCCTTGAAGATGCGCAATGCTCAGACGCTGTCGCTGAGCTACAGTGGCACGCGTCCGCAGACCATCCTTTTCCATCGGGATGCCAAGATCCAGCAGCAGAACCTCGATGCGACCGACGCCTTGATCGTCTCGCTCGGCGGCTCCTGGGAAAACAGCCCACGATATGGCCGCGATGGCGATCCGGATTCCTGGCCGAGTGCACGTCTCTGGAAGGATGTCGACGTCTCGAAGGTGCTCGCGTTCTTCAGTGCGTATGTCACGCACCCGAACGCCACCAGCGCCAAGGCTGCGGTGCTCTCGGAGTTCATCGCCAAGATGGTCGACACCGGGCAATTGACCCAGTGGAGTGTCGCGCTGCTCGGGGGTGGCAATGGCGAAGGTGATCCGCACGCCTTTCCCGGAGGCGAGGCTGCGACTGCCTACTCGATCCGCAAGACCGAAGATCCTGCAGACCCAGAGAAGGTCGATCCCAGGAATTTCGCAATTGGCGTGCTGACGGACCCTAAGGACGAAGGAATCGACCTTGGTGACGATGCCTGGCGCAAGGCCCTTGCCCTGACGCAGGCTTCATGGACGCCGGATCCGGCCCGCAGTCGAATTGCGTTGCCGACTTCGCCCAGCGGCAAGGGCATCCGCGAAGCACGGAAAATGCTTGGTGGCGATGCGGATCGTGGGTTGTTGGTCCTCTATCCGCTCACACCCTATTTCTACAAGGACAAGACAGCAGATCGGCTCATCGTGCCCGGGTGGAGCAAGCCTATCATGGCCTTCGCCATCGCCTTTCCCGCCAGCGACAAGGCAATCAGCGTGGAATATGAAGTCAATCTTCTCTACTGGATGCAGGAATATGGCCCGTCCGAGTGAAGAGTTTCTGCTCGCCTGGGCGTCGCTGTCCGGGGACGACCCCACGCCCGGCTGGCAGGCCATCGCCTTGCCCCCGGCCGGTCCCGTCGAAGTGCAAGCGGGACGGCGCTCGCCGGACAACGCGGAATCTGTCCTGCTTGGGTTTTCATCCGCACAATTGGCTGCCGCAGAAAAACTGCCGGAAGGTCAAGGCTTCGTTGTCGAACGAGCAAACCCGGAGCATTCAGGTCAACTTAGGCTCGCACTGACGCGTCGATTTTCCGGCAGTGCTGAACTTTTCGCAGCCATGGCCTGCGACGTAGTTGGTGCATTGGACGAGGCTGCATCCAGTGGTGCTGGCGAGTCCAAGCTGTTGCGTGTGTTCATTCGGAGAGTCAGTGCATGGCAGGAATTCATGCGCAAGGGTTCACGAGCGCTGAGTCCAGAAGCCGAAATTGGATTGGTCGGTGAGCTCACTGTGCTGAAAGCGATCGTCGATGCGGGCATCTCCCATGCCATCGCAGTTGAGTCTTGGGTGGGGCCGCTCGACGGGGTACAGGATTTCGAGCTGGGCATCGGGGCAATAGAGGTCAAGGCCACTTTGTCGGCAGATGGGTTTCCGATGAAGGTCGGATCCCTTGAGCAACTCGATGATTCGATGCGCCAGCCACTGTTTCTTGCCGGAGTTCGCTTGCGCCAAGTTGAAACGGGGAAGAGCCTCCCTGACATGGTGGATGGGTTGCGTGAGTCGACCAAAATTGACATGGAGGCTGTGACGACTCTCAGTGACCGGCTGATCGCTGCAGGCTATTTCGACGTCCACTCGGAGCGCTATGTTCGTCGCTTCATCGTGATGGATATTCGAGTGATTATCGTTGACAGCACATTTCCTCGCCTCACGCATGCCACGGTTCCATCTGGCATCACACACGCATCCTACGGGATCGAACTGGGAAAAAATGCTGGCACCAACATTGGTATTCCAGAAGCTTTGATGAAATTGGGATCGCTATAAACATGGATTTGCAAGACTTCCTGACTGAAACCCAGACCAATGTTCGCTCGCAGATGCGTGACGGCGCGTTGTTCGAGGAGCTGGTTTTCGCTGGCATCGTCATGGATCACATGGCAGAGGTTGGCATGACCTTCGAGCCTGTTGAGTGCCATTACGAGAGCAAGATCGGCAACGCCAATCTACGCCTGAGCGGATACGCCGTGTCGGATGACTGTGATCAGCTGGACCTGTTCGTTAGCCTCTACGCTGGAGTAGACGTTCCAACGCCCATCCCGGAAGTCGAAACCAAGACTGCCGCTGAGCAATGCCTGCGCTTCCTGAAGCTGTGTGCCGAAGGAAAGATGGCCGCCAAGCTTGATCAGTCCACTGACATCCACTCCTTGGCTGAAACCCTGCAGGGCATCTACAACGACCTGGAGCAGATTCGCGTCTATGTCATCACCGACCGTGTGGCCAGGTCCAAGTTCTTCCAGTCGCGCGACATAGGCGGGAAATCGGTCCGGCTTGAAGTCATGGACATCGAGCGCCTGTTTCGGCATTGGTCCGAGGGCAAGCCGCGCGACGAGCTGGTGGTGGATTTCACAGAAGTCTCCGGAACTCCACTCCCCTGCGTGTTCGTGCCTGGCGAAAACGAGGATTACGACTACGCCATGACTGCCATCCCCGGCGAGGCCTTGCGCCTGCTCTACGAGAAGTTTGGCGCACGCCTGCTTGAGGCGAATGTTCGTTCGTTTCTCAGCGTCAAGGGAAAAGGTGTCAATGCGGGTATCCAGGCAACACTTCGCAAGGCGCCTGAGAGGTTCATGGCCTACAATAACGGCATCGTCATCGTGGCTGACGAGATGCTCCTTGGAAAGTCAGCAGACGGCCATCACGGCATCTCTTGGCTGAAAGGCATGCAGATCGTCAACGGTGGTCAGTCCACGGCATCCCTGTATTTCACCAAGAAGAGATTTCCCGACACCGATCTCAGCCGCGTGCGAGTCCCTGCCAAGATCATCATCATGAAAACGCAGGACTCGGCGCAGGAAGAGGCGCTCGTGTCCGACATCTCCCGCTTCGCCAACAGCCAGAACGCTGTCCGCCAATCCGATCTCTCTGCCAACAAGCCTTTCCATGTCGAGGTTGAAAGGCTATCGCGATCGGTCTACTGCCCTGATGGAGTGGGACAGTGGTTCTATGAACGAGCCGCCGGCAGCTACAACACGCTTCTTGCCCGTGAAGGCACAACAGCTGCCAAGCTGAAAGTCCTCAAGGAATCAATACCTACATCCCGCCGAATTACCAAGACCGATCTGGCCAAATACCTGACAGCCTGGGATCAGAAGCCTGACATCGTGAGCCTTGGTTCGCAAAAGAACTTTGATCGGTTCATGACAAGCCTCGCACCGGCAGAAGGAGTGGAATCTCCGCTCCCGACCGTTGCCGACTTCAAGTCGATGGTGGCGAAGGCCAAGCTGTATCGTGACACGCAAAAGCTGATTCGCCCCATGTTCCAGGCATTCCAGGCCAACGTCACTGCTTACACCGTGGCTCTGGTAGCACAGAAATTGGGGCATAGAATTGACCTGAACCGGATCTGGGAAAAGCAAGCTGTCTCTCCCGAGCTCCTTGATCAAATCGGTACCTGGGCCAAGGAGGTGAACGAAATATTGCACTCCACATCCGGTGGACGAATGATTTCGGAATCGGCCAAGAAACCTGAGTGCAAGGAAGCCGTCATGGCTGCAAGATATTCGGAGCCGGCCACCAACATTCCGGAGCTTAAAAGCGTCCAGAGCGTCCGCAAGTGAGCGGTGGATACGGGGTGCTGCAGCGAGTGCATGATCCGATCACAGACCAATCGTGTCTTGTTGCCCGGTCTGCGGGACGGTGCAGACGGCAGGCCTTGCGAGGCTGTGTACGGTCTGTCAACCGGCGAGGATCTTCCAGAAGAGTTGATCGAGTATCAGAGGATCACGCGTCTCACACTCCCATATCGTCAGAACCTTCCACCCTATGGCCACCAGAGCAGTAACATTCGCCTGATCCCTGGCGACATTCTGCGCGAACTTGCCGGCCCAGAACTCTGCACGGGTCGTGGGCGTAGTAGCAAATCGGCATCCAGAATGCCGGTGCCAGAAACATCCGTGGACAAACACGACCGTGCGGTATCCGGGGAAAACGAGGTCGGGCCGGCCGGGGAGTTTCCGCAGGTGCAGCCTGTACCTCAGGCCGCAGGCATGCAGATAACGACGCACGAGCATCTCCGGGCCGGTATCCTTGCCACGGATCGCGGACATCATTCGCGACCGCGTTTCCGCATCAACCACGTCTGCCATGACGACCAAGGGGGAACTGAACGTCACGGCATATTGACCGGCTTGCGGTCTGCTCCTGGTACCATAGCGGTCTTTTGGCTGTGGCAGAGGTTTCTTCATGCTCGGTTTTTCTTTTTGCATTTTTTCTTGAAGCGAGCATGACTGTTCCTGTGATCGATCTCTTTGCCGGCCCAGGTGGTCTAGGCGAAGGTTTTTCCCGTTCCTCCAAGGCTCGATTCGAGATTGCTGTCTCGATCGAGAAAGATCCGTCTGCATCCTTGACTCTTCGCTTGCGTGCAGCACACAGAGCGCTCCAGCGAATGAAGCCTGACAATAGCACATGGCAGCTGTGGGACACCATGGTCGAGAAGACACCATGGAACGAGTTGTTCGGTAAGCTCGCCAGTGCAGGGAATGAGTACATACGCGCAGCATGCGAGCATGCAGACGGAGAGGTCTGGAACTTCGAGATGGGTCCGCTGAACCGGGAGCGGGTTTCCCGGGAAATCAGGAAAAGACTGTCGCCATACCTAAAGGAAGAAGGAGAGCTCCCGGACAACCTCGTGCTGATCGGTGGACCTCCGTGCCAAGCCTACTCACATGTCGGCAGGGCGCGCAACCGTGGCAACACGGCGTACAGGCCGGAAGACGACCAAAGGCACTTCCTGTACCTCGAGTACCTGCACGTCATCAGCGAGTTCCGCCCTGCGGTCTTCGTGATGGAGAACGTGAAGGGCATCCTCAGCTCGAAGGTGTCTGACAGGCAGATCTTCTACTCGATCATGTCAGATCTGCGTCGACCGGGAAGATCCGAAGCCTCGGATTCGGGGCCGGAGTATGTGCTAGTCTCCCTTTCCCGTGGTGCGACCAAGGACACTCCGGCTCCAGAGCCGGAGGACTTCATTGTTCAGGCCGAGCGCTATGGGGTGCCACAAGCCCGACACAGGGTGATTGTCTGTGGCATACGACGGGACGTGTTCGACCGGATCAGTGAAGCACCGGCACTTGTACGACAACGGCCAACATCCGTAGGCGATGTCATTGCAGACCTGCCCGAACTGCGACCCATCCTCTCCCGCCGAGGCCAGGGCATGAAATGGTCGGAGGTGTTTGAGTTGCCGATGCTTAAAGAGGCTATCCGTGAGCTCTCGTCCAACCCCGAGAACAAGGTACGTATGGAAGTGGCCAGCCTGATGTCAAGGTTGAGCGGCTTGCACCGGCTCTGCGCTGATCCTGGCACCGGAGCTGAAAGAAGGCGGTACCGGTTCAGTTCCATGGTCAAGCTTGAGAAATGGTTCAGGGACCGCGCGCCGGAGGTTCTTTCGAATCATGAGACAAAGTCGCACATGCCATCAGACTTGCTGCGGTACTTCTTCGTCGCGTCTTACGGAAAAATTGCGAATCTCAGTCCGCGCCTTAACGATTTCCCTAGCGTGCTCTTGCCAGAACACAAGAATGTCGACAAGGAAAATCCCGGTGCCACGATATTCAAGGACAGATTCAGGGTCCAGTTGAAAACCGCCCCCAGCATGACCGTCACTAGTCATATGTCGAAGGATGGGCATGCCTTCATACACTATGACCCAATGCAGTGCCGAAGTCTCACAGTGCGTGAGGCAGCGCGGCTGCAGACCTTCCCGGATTCCTATGTGTTCCTTGGCAACAAGACATCCCAGTACACCCAGGTAGGCAATGCAGTGCCGCCATATCTGGCGATGCAGATTGCTGACGTAGTGGGGGGCATATTGCAGGATGCCAATATGACAAGTTAAGTTGGTTGAACCTCCGTCGTCCCGTCTCCGTGCCTTGAGAACCCGGCCTTGAAATCCTCCCCACCGGCCCCCAAGTCCGACACAATCAATCATCACGGAGGGCTTCGATGCGATCTGACAGACTCACCACCAAGTTTCAGGAGGCACTGGGCGAGGCTCAGACCTTGGCGCTAGGCAACGACCATGCCTATATCGAGCCGGCGCACGTGCTGGCCGCCATGCTGGCGCAGCAGGACGGGCCGAAATCGCTGCTGCAGCGCGCGGGCGTCAATCTGGCGGCGCTGGGCCAGGCGGCCGAAGCGGCCATGAAAAAGCTGCCGCAGGTGCAGGGCCAGGAGCAGGTCCAGGTCGGACGCGACACGGTCAGCCTGCTGCAGGCGGCCGAGAAGGACGCGATCAAGCGCGGCGACCAGTTCGTCGCCAGCGAGTCCTTCCTGCTGGCGCTGGCCGACGGCAAGACCGATTTGGCGGCGGCCGCGCGCCAGGCCGGCCTGCAGCGCAAGAGCCTGGAAGCCGCGATTGTCGCGGTGCGTGGAGGACAGAGCGTGGACAACCCGGAAGCCGAAGGCCAGCGCGAGGCGCTCAAGAAATACACCCTGGACCTGACCGAGCGCGCGCGCCTGGGCAAGCTCGACCCGGTGATCGGCCGCGATGACGAGATCCGCCGTGCCATCCAGGTGCTGCAGCGCCGCAGCAAGAACAATCCGGTCCTGATCGGCGAGCCGGGCGTAGGCAAGACCGCGATCGTCGAGGGGCTGGCGCAGCGCATCGTCGCGGGCGAAGTGCCCGACACGCTGCGCGACAAGCGCGTGCTGGTGCTGGACATGGCGGGCCTGCTGGCGGGCGCCAAGTTCCGCGGCGAGTTCGAGGAGCGGCTCAAGGCTGTGCTGAAGGAAGTCGCACAGGACGAAGGCCGCATCATCCTGTTCATCGACGAGCTGCACACCATGGTCGGCGCCGGCAAGGCCGAGGGCGCGATGGATGCGGGCAACATGCTCAAGCCCGCGCTGGCGCGCGGCGAGCTGCACTGCATCGGCGCGACCACGCTGGACGAATACCGCAAGTACATCGAGAAGGACGCCGCGCTGGAGCGCCGCTTCCAGAAGGTGCTGGTCGATGAGCCCAGCGTCGAGGACACGATCGCCATCCTGCGCGGCCTGCAGGAGCGCTACGAGAAGCACCACAACGTCGACATCACCGACCCGGCCATCGTCGCGGCGGCCGAATTGAGCCATCGCTACATCACCGACCGCTTCCTGCCCGACAAGGCGATCGACCTGATCGACGAGGCGGCGGCCAAGATCAAGATCGAGCTCGACTCCAAGCCCGAGGTGATGGACAAGCTGGACCGCCGCATGATCCAGCTCAAGATCGAGCGCGAGGCGGTCAAGCGCGAGAAGGACGAGGCCTCCAGGAAGCGGCTGGCGCTGATCGAGGAGGAGCTGGAGAAGCTGCAGCGCGAGTACGACGACCTGGACCAGATCTGGAAGGCCGAGAAGGCCAGTGTCCAGACCTCGGGCGCGGTGCGCGAGGAGGTCGAGCGGGTCAAGCTGGAGATCGAGGACTTCAAGCGCAAGGGCAATTTCGACAAGGTGGCCGAGCTGCAGTACGGCCGCCTGCCCGAGCTGGAAAAGCGCCTGAAGGAGGCGCAGGCCAAGGAGGCCGCCGGCCCCGAGACCGCCAAGCGCCCCAAGCTGCTGCGCACCCAGGTCGGCGCCGAGGAGATTGCCGAGGTGATCAGCCGTGCCACCGGCATTCCGGTTTCCAAGCTGATGCAGGGCGAGCGCGACAAGCTGCTGGCGATGGAGGACAAGCTGCACGAGCGCGTGGTCGGCCAGCACGAGGCGATCCAGGCCGTGGCCAACGCGATCCGCCGCTCGCGCGCGGGCCTGAGTGACCCGAACCGGCCGCTGGGCAGCTTCCTCTTCCTGGGTCCGACCGGCGTCGGCAAGACCGAGCTGTGCAAGGCGCTGGCGGGTTTCCTGTTCGACAGCGAGGACCACCTGATCCGTATCGACATGAGCGAATTCATGGAGAAGCATTCGGTGTCACGGCTGATCGGCGCGCCGCCCGGCTATGTCGGCTACGACGAGGGCGGTTACCTGACCGAGGCGGTGCGGCGCAAGCCCTACAGCGTGATCCTGCTCGACGAGGTCGAGAAGGCGCACCCGGACGTCTTCAACGTGCTGCTGCAGGTGCTCGACGACGGTCGCCTGACCGATGGCCAGGGTCGCACGGTGGACTTCAAGAACGCGGTGATCGTGATGACGTCCAACATCGGCTCGCAGCTGATCCAGGCCATGGTGGGACAGGATGCCGAGGATATCAAGGATGCGGTCTGGGGCGAGCTCAAGGCCCATTTCCGGCCCGAGTTCCTGAACCGGATCGACGAGACGGTGGTGTTCCACGGCCTCGACGCGGCGCATATCGCGGCGATCGCCCGCATCCAGCTCAAGGTGCTGACCGAACGGCTGGCCAGGCTCGACTTGCACCTGCAGGTCAGCGAGGCGGCGCTGGAGGAGCTGGCCAAGGTTGGCTTCGACCCGGTGTACGGCGCGCGGCCCCTGAAGCGCGCGATCCAGCAGCGCATCGAGAACCCGCTCTCCAGGCTGATCCTGGAGGGTAGGTTCCCGCCCCAGAGCGAGATCCCGGTCGATGTCGACCCGATCACGGCACCAGGTCAGTTCCAGTTCGGGCGCGTGATGCACTGAGGCCCGAGCGTGCAACGGAGAGGATGGCTTACCGGATCAAGTCGGCGGCACTCAAGGCGGTGATGCCCGTGAGTTGGATGGCGAACTCGGCATCGGCATCCGCATCGGTGTTGCCGTAGAGCACCGCCGAAGCCAACTTGAGCTGGCCGGCTGCGGTGAACCTGGCCGTCGAGGCGATCAGCGTGCCGTTGAAGGCGTCGTTGATCGTCGTGGCGGTGTTGGCATCCAGCGTGGACAGATCGATCCTGTCCTGGCCCCGCACGAAGTCGGAGATGACGTCCCAGTTGGCGCTGGTGGTTCCCAGCTCTGACAAGGCATTGAAGTCGAAGACGTCGTTGCCATTGCCGCCCACCAGAGTGTCCTTGCCGGTGCCGCCGATCAGGGTGTCGTTGCCGTCGTAGCCCATCATTGAATCACTGCCAGCCCCACCCGTCAGGGAGTTGCTGGCTGCGTTACCCAGGATCTTGTCCGCAGCGCTTCCGCCCTTGGCGTTTTCGATGGTCACTCCCTTGGCGATGGCGAGGTTGTTGCTGCCGTTGTAGATATCCGAGGGCAGCGCTTCGCTGAACCAGTTGGGGAGCGCCAGTCCCAGACGCTTTTCCGCATCGGTCTGTCGCAGGCTGATCGAACTGTAGGCTCCCGCTTGCAGGTTGATGACACACCTGAGCGTCTGATTGGAGCAGTCGATGGTGTCGGTGCCGCCACCGTCCCAGATCGTCTCCAGGATTTCAGGATTGGAAGCCCACTGGTAAGTGTCGTTGCCCTTGCGGGTGGCGAGATTCGCCCCGTACAGATACTGGAGCGCCTCGATGTCGAGCGGCATCAAGCTGCTGGGGCTCAGGGAGTACGTCTGCCAGGAGTAGCTGGTCGGTGATCCGCTGACCTCGATGATTTTCGAGTTGGGAGCCGCCTGGTAGGACATGACCGTGTGGCTTTCATCGTCGAGCGAGGCATCCAGGAAATAGCCGTTGCTGCTGGCCTCGAAAGGGTGTTTCAAGCCCAGTGTGTGACCGATTTCATGCAGCAAGGTGGCGTAGCCGTCTTGTCCTGGCTTCCAGTCATTGGCATCCCAAGACGCATAACGATTGATCCAGACATCTCCTGCGTTCGAGTGTTCGGTGACGGACAGGATCGTCGAGCCGGAATATCGGTAGCTGTAGCTGGGGGTGTAGGCAAACCCTCCCTGATCGGCAGCTTGTCCCGAGTTGCCAAAAGTCACCTGGCCCACGCCAGTGGTCTCGATGAAATTGACCTTGGCAATTTCCTTGATGGAGTTCAGGGCGAGTCGGGTGGCTTGAATCTGTGAGGAATTGAAAGCCTGGAAATTGCTTTCTGAACTGTAGGCCGGAGTGGCTGTCAGGAAGCTGTACGTGATGGTGGCGGCATTCCCGATTCCGGCTGGGGCTGAGATGGAACTGCTCACCGCATCCGGGAAATTCCAGCGTGCCGTGAAGTTCCCGTTGCGGAGGTACAGCAATCCGTCGAGGGCATTCTTGCTTGTGCTTGCCATCGTGAAATCCTTGGTTGGCTGGAGTTGCCTGGTTGCAGTGAACATGAAAAAAGCCCGGAAGATCCGGGCCTTGTGGAGCAGGAGAATGCTTCCCTGCTGCGGGCAAGCGGCAGGCTTACTGCACGCGCGCCTTCTTGATCAGGTTTTCCTGGAACTGTGCCAGCTTCTGCTGCGCCAGGTGTTGGGCGATCTGGGGCTTGATTTGCTCGAATTCAGGCAGTGGCTGGCCAGCGGCGCTGGCAGCGAACTTGTCGAATTCGGCCTTGATTTCGGCGTCGCTGACCTTGACCTTGCTCTGGTAGTCGGCCAGCATCAGGCCAGCCAGAACCTGCTGTTGCGCGATGGCGGCCTTCTGCTCGTAGCCCTTGGCCGCCTTGACACCTTGTTTCTCGGCGGCCTGGATGAAGGTTTCGAGGTCGAGCAGGTGCTGCACGACCTGGGCCTTGACGCCGTCGTCGACCGGCCGGCCGCTGCGTGCAACCTGCGCCAGCATGGCGTTGATGCGCGCCTGCGACACCGGCTTGCCGTTGATGCTGGCCGGTTCGGTGCTGCGCTTGGCGGCTTTCAGGACTTCCTCGCGGTACTGGGCGAGCTTTTGCTGGCCGAGATGCTGCTGGATCTGGGGCTTGAACTGCTCGATCGGGGGCAGCTGGGCCTGGCGGACATCGTCGACCCGGATGATGTGCCAACCGAACTGGCTCTTGACCGGCGCGTCGGTGAGCTGGCCCTTGTCGAGCTTCTTCATCGCTTCGGCGAACTCTGGCACGAAGTTGCCCGGATTGGCCCAGTCGAGGTCGCCACCGTTGGCGCCCGATCCCGGGTCCTTGGACTTGGTTTTGGCGAGTTCTTCGAACGAGGCGCCGCCCTTGATCTGCGCGATCAGCGCCTGGGCTTCGGCTTCGCTTTCGACCAGGATATGGCGGGCGCGGAATTCCTTGCCGGTGTTGCTGCCGGTGAACTTGTCGTACTCGGCCTTGATCTCGGCTTCGCTGACCGGGTTCTTGCGCATGTACTGGGCGAACAGCTCGGTCACCAGCACGTTTTGCAAGGCCTGTTCGGCGGCCTGCTTGTACGCGGGCTTGGACTTGATGCCCTGCTGCTCGGCAGCCTGAGCGAAGATCTCGAGCCTGGTCAGGTGATCCTTGATCTGGCCCCGCAGGGCATCATCTACCGGCCGGCCGGATTGCTCTAGCTGGGCGGCCATGGCTTCGACGCGCGAGGTCGGAATGCCCTTGCCGTTGACGACGGCCAGGTTTTGCGACCAGGCGGGAGCGCTCAGGAGGGTGGCCAGGGCCACTGCGGTCAGGACTTTTTTCATGCGTGTGTGACGGAGAAATGCTAAATCAGCGCCGGATCTCGATCGCTACGGCATGCAGGCCGGCGTCGATGAAAGGCGACAGCGCATCATACACAAGCCGATGCGCGGCGACACGGCTCAGGCCGGTTAACAGGGGCGAGGCGATGGCGACACGGAAATGGGTGCCATAGCCTTCGGCGTTGGCGCCCGAGTGGCCGGCGTGGGCCGCGCTCTGGTCTTCGACCTCGAGCAGGGTGGGGTCCAGTTGCGCGCGCAGCCGCGCCTCGATGGCAGCGGCGGTGGGCAGGGTGTTCATGGGCGGTGTTCGTCCTTGAGGTGGGGGGCGACGTAGAGGCCCTGGCCGATGAGGAACAGTACCGGGAAGGCATAACCCCAGAGCTTGAAGTCCATCCAGGCCTCGGTCGAATAGTAGGCCGCGACATAGGCGTTGCTGGCGGCCATGAAGATGAAGTACAGGATCCAGGCCACGGTCAGGCGGCCCCAGACGGCCGCGGGCAGGCGCAACTGGCTGCCCAGCAGCAGCTGCAGCACGTTCTTCTTCCAGCCCCAGAGCGCAGCCGCCAGGCCCAGCGCCATGCCGGCGTAGAGCACGGTTGGTTTCCACTTGATGAAGCGTTCGTCGTGCAGGCCCAGCGTGAGCGCGCCAAACACCAGCACCAATACCAAGGTGGCCTTCTGCATGGTCTGCAGCTTGCGGTCGATGGCATAGATGATGCCGCTTTGCAGCACGGTGGCCGCCATCAATACCGCAGTGCCGACATAGATGTCGTGCAGCTTGTAGGCGCCGAAGAACAGCAGGATGGGGAAGAAATCGATCAGGAAGCGCATGGGGTCGATTATGGCGGCAGCGTGGTGTCCGAATGGCCGCCAGGGGCTTGGGCGCTTGCGGCTTTGAATGTCTGAAACGAAAAAAGCCGCCGGGGTGAACCGGCGGCCTTGTGGATCAGCCGACCATCAGATCAGATCAGATCAGATCAGTGCTGGGCAGCGGAGGCGGCACCGAAGCCGGTCTGTGCACGCACATACTGGTCTTCGAAGGCTTCGATCTCTGCCTTGCCCTGGGCGCTGCCGTCGAGCTTGGAGACGACGAAGGTCATCAGGAAGGCGATCGGCATGGCGAACAGCGCCGGCTGGGTGTAGGGGAAGAGCGGGGCGGGATTGCCCAGCACGTCGACCCAGACCGACTTGGAGGCGACCACGAAGAACACCGCCGAGATCAGGCCGCTGTAGCCGCCGGCGAGCGCGCCGCGGGTGGTCAGGCCGCGCCAGTACATCGACAGGATCAGGACCGGGAAGTTGGCCGCTGCAGCGATACCGAAGGCCAGGCCGACCATGAAGGCGACGTTCTGCTTCTCGAACAGGATGCCCAGCACGATGGCGATCAGGCCCAGCACGATGGTCGCATACTTGGAGACGCGGATCTCGGTGGCTTCGGAGGCCTTGCCCTTCATGATCACGTTGGCATAGAGGTCATGCGAGATCGCGGAGGCGCCGGCCAGTGCCAGGCCGGACACCACCGCCAGGATGGTCGCGAAGGCCACCGCCGCCAGGAAGCCCAGCAGCATGTTGCCGCCGACCGCCTTGGACAGGTGCATGGCAACCATGTTGCCGCCGCCGATCAGCTTGCCCGCGATGTTGCCGCCCTCGAAGAACTCGGGGTTCTGGCCGACGATCAGGATGGAGGCGAAGCCCATCAGCATGATGACGTTGAAGAAGTAGGCCACGATGCCCGAGGCGTAGAGCACCGACTTGCGGGCTTCCTTGGCGTCGTTGACGGTGAAGAAGCGCATCAGGATATGCGGCAGACCGGCGGTGCCGAACATCAGGCCCATCGACATCGAGATCGCGGTGACCGGATCGGCCAGCAGGCTGCCCGGGGTCATGAGCTTGGAGCCGAGCTTGTGGATGCTGGTCGCACGCTCCATCAGCGTGGTGAACGAGAAGCCGAACTGGCTCATCGCGAGCACCATCACCAGCGTGCCGCCCGCCAGCAGCATGCCGGCCTTGATGATCTGCACCCAGGTGGTCGCGACCATGCCGCCGAAGGTCACGTAGACCATCATCAGCAGGCCGACGGCGACGATGGCGATGTTGTAGTCGAGGCCGAACAGCAGCTTGATGAGCTGGCCGGCGCCGACCATCTGCGCGATCAGATAGAAGCAGACCACGGTCAGCGAGGACACGGCGGCCATGGTGCGCACCTTGCCCTGGTCGAGGCGATAGGCGGTGATGTCGGAGAAGGTGAACTTGCCCAGGTTGCGCAGGCGCTCGGCCATCAGGAACAGGATCAGCGGCCAGCCGGCGAAGAAGGCCATCATGTAGACGTAGCCGTCGAAGCCCTGGCCGTAGATCATGGCGGTCAGGCCCAGCAGCGTAGCGGCCGACATGTAGTCACCCGCGATCGCCATGCCGTTCTGGAAGCCGGTGATGCCGCCGCCGGCGGTGTAGAAGTCGGAGGTCGACTTGGTGCGGCCAGCCGCCCAGTAGGTGATGCCCATCGTCATCGCGACGAAGAGGCAGAACATGATGATGGCATGCCAGTTGGTGGCCTGCTTTTCGAGCTCGCCGCCGACCGGAGGGCCAGCGAGCACGGCGGTCGCGCACAGGGTCAGAGCGAGCGTGCCCAGGGTCTTGAGGCGCTGGCTCATTTCTGGCCTCCACGGGTCGCTTCACGCACGATTTCCTGCGTCATCGCGTCGAATTCGCCGTTGGCGCGTCGCACGTAGGCCCAGGTCATGAGCCAGAAGCCGATGAACATCGCGAGTTCGACCACCAGACCGATGGTGAACTGCGAGCCTTCGGACAGGGCTTGACCGATCGTGAGGGGCTGGAAGGCCACCAGCATCACGAAGCCGTAGAACACGGTCAGCGTGATCAGCGACAGCGTCCAGGCGAGGCGACTGCGCTTCTGCACGAGTTGTTGGAACTTGGGGTTGTTCCGCATTTTTTCGTAGATTGGATTTTTCATAACTGGCGTTTATTGCGTAATTACTGTAATCCATTCTAAAACTGACCAAGGGAAAACCCTGACATCAAACTGAATCAGGTCCAGATAGTTCTAGGGGTTTTCCCTTGTTTTTGGCCGAAACAAGGGAAAGTTCCGATGGCAGAAGTCCTGTTTTGTGATCTGAAAATGATTCAGCGTGACTTGAAGTCGAGCGCCGCCGAGTTCATGCAGTAACGCAGGCCGGTCGGTGCCGGGCCGTCCTCGAACACATGGCCGAGGTGGGCGCCGCAGCCGCTGCAGACGGTTTCGACTCGGGTCATGCCATGGGCGCGGTCGATTCTTTCCTCGATCGCGCCGGCCAGCGACTCGTTGAAGCTGGGCCAGCCGCAGCCGGCGTCGAACTTGCTGTCGGACTCGAACAGCTGCTGGCCGCAGCAGATGCAGTGGTAGCTGCCGTCGGCCCAGACCTGTTCGTATTTGCCGCTGAAGGGGCGTTCGGTGGCGGCCTGGCGGGTGACGGAATAGGCCAGCGGTTCGGCGTCCTTGGCCGCGAGCAGTTGTCGCCATTCGGCATCGGATTTCTGGACGGGGTAGGGCATGGATGTTCCTTGGGTCTGTGGGCTTGGGTCGAATTCCGGCTGAATTGATCAGGATGAGCAGCTGATGCTGATGGCCGCGGCCCAGTCGGGCGGAAAGTCGGCCAGGTCCGCGCTGTCGGGGTGTTCATCGTAGGGGCGGGCCAGGGCGGCTTGCAGGCGTTGCAGTGTGCTCAGGTCGCCGGCCTGGGCCTGGCGGATGGCGACCTCGCCCAGGTGGTTGCGCAGCACGACCCGGGGATTGGCGCGCAGCATGCGTGCCGATGCTTGCGGACCCGCGCCGAGACCGGCTGATGGCTGCAGGCGTTGGCGCCAGCGCGCCCACCAGTCGTCGAAGGCTGTGGGCTGCAGGAACAGATCGCGCACGGGTTGCCAGTGTGGGCCTTGCGGCAGCGGGCTGGCGCCTTGATCCGCCTGTCGGGTATCGGCCTCGCTGGCTGCCTGGGCCAGGCTCAGGCGGCGCCAGAAGATGGTGTAGTCGGTGCGCTCGCGGCTGAGCAGCTGCAGCAGCTCTTCGGTCAGTTCGGCGTCGCCCGCGCGCGGATCGTCCAGGCCCAGCTTGGCGTTCATGCGCCGTTGCAGCGCCGCCGGGAACAGCGCCTTGTAGGGCTCCAGCGCGTCGAGCGCCTGCTGGCTGTCGTCGAGCAGCGGCAGCAGGGCCTGGCCCAGGCAGAACAGGTTCCAGTAGACGATGTTGGGCTGGCGCGCGTAGGCGTAGCGGCCACTGCTGTCGCTGTGGTTGCAGACATGGCCGGGGTCGAAGCCGTCGAGGAACTGGAACGGGCCGTAGTCCAGCGTCAGTCCCAGGATGCTCATGTTGTCGGTGTTGAGCACGCCGTGGCAGAAACCCACCGCCTGCCACTGCGCGACCAGCTCGGCGCTGCGCCGGGTCACGGCGGCGAGCAGCGCGGCATAGGGGTTGCCGTCGGCAGCGCGGCATTCGGGGTAGAACTGGTCGATCACGAAGTCGGCCAGCCGGCGCAATTCGGCATGGTGGCCGTTGTGGCTGAAATGCTCGAAATGGCCGAAGCGGATGAAGCTGGGTGCGAGGCGCGTGACGACGGCGGCGGTCTCGACCTCCTCGCGCCGCACCGGCGCGGGCGAGCCGGTCACGCACAGCGCGCGTGTGGTCGGGATGCCGAGCGCGTGCATGGCCTCGCTGCAGAGGAATTCGCGGATCGAGCTGCGCAGCACGGCGCGGCCGTCGCCGCCGCGCGAGTAGGGCGTGCGCCCGGCGCCCTTGAGCTGGACCTCTTGCCGGCCCTGCGGGCTGATCAGATCACCCAGCAGCAGCGCGCGGCCGTCGCCGAGCTGGCCGGCCCAGTGGCCGAACTGGTGCCCGCTGTAGACGCTGGCGATCGGCGTGACGCGGTCCGCGACCCGGTTGCCGCTGAGTTGTTGCAGCAGTTCGTCGTCCTGCGGCGGTTCGGTCGGCAGGCCGAGCGCGGCGGCGGCCTCGGCGCTCCAGCCCACCCAGTGGGGCGCGGGCAGCGGGCTGGGGTGCAGGCGGGTGTGGAAGGCGTCGCCCAGGGACTCGAATCGGCTGACTTGGAGTTGCATGCGCGCATTGTCGGGCGGCCCGGGTGGCCTTGTGCCATGGGAGGTCATGGTAAAAACCTGGCGGGGCTGGCCGGGGCCGGCCCGGAATGTCGCATCTTGGAGTTTTTTCTTATCTCGCTGCTCAATGGCTTGAGCTATGGCCTGTTGCTGTTCATGCTGAGCTCCGGCCTGACCCTGATCTTCAGCATGATGGGGGTGTTGAATTTCGCCCATGCCAGCTTCTACCTGCTGGGGGCCTATTTCGGCTGGGCGCTGTCGGCACATCTGGGCTTCTGGCTGGCGCTGCTGCTGGCGCCGCTGGCGGTGGGGCTGCTGGGCGCCTGGTTCGAGTCGGTCTGCCTGCGGCGCGTGCACCAGCATGGCCATGTGGCCGAGCTGCTGGTGACCTTCGGCCTGAGCTACGTCGTGCTGGAGCTGGTGCAGCTGGTCTGGGGCCGGGCACCACTGGACTTCCAGCCGCCCGAGCTGCTGCGCGGGCCAGCCTTCACGCTGGTCCAGCATGCCACGGCTGGCATCAGCCTGGCCTGGGGCGCGGCGGGCGAGGCGGTCTGTCGCGCGCCCGGCGTGCTGTGTCATCCATTTCCGGCCACGCGCGCCTTCATCGTCGTGGTGGCGCTGCTCATCCTGCTGGCGCTGGGCTGGCTGCTGCAGCGCACCCGCATCGGGCTGGTGGTGCAGGCCGCGCTGACCCATCCCGAGATGGTCGAGGCGCTGGGCCACGATCTGCCGCGTGTCTTCATGGGGGTGTTTGGTGCCGGCGCGGCACTGGCCGGGCTGGCGGGCGTGGTCGGCGGTAGCACCTTCGTCACCGAGCCCGGCATGGCGGCGGCGGTCGGTCCGGTGATCTTCGTCGTGGTGGTGGTCGGTGGGCTCGGGTCGCTGGCGGGGGCTTTTGGCGCTTCGCTGCTGATCGCGCTGGTCCAGACTTTTGCGGTGGCTTGCGGCGGCTGGCTGGCACAGGTCGCGCCCATGCTGCCTTATCTGCTGCTGGTGCTGGTCTTGCTGCTGCGCCCGGCGGGATTGTTCGGCCGGAGGGCAGCCTGATGCGCACCGAGCGACTGGGCTGGCTGCTGGCGGCGCTGGCGCTGTTGATCGCGCCCTGGATCTGGTCCGACAACGCGGCGCTGGGGCTGCTGACGCAGGTGACGATCGCGGCGCTCGCCTGTCTGTCCTACAATCTGCTGTTCGGCCAGGGCGGCATGCTGAGCTTTGGCCATGCGGTCTACACCGGCCTGGGCTGCTATGCCGCGATCCATGCGCTGCGGGCGGTCTCGGCTGGCGATTTGCCGCTGCCGGTCAGCCTGGTGCCGCTGGTCGGCGGCCTGGCGGGCCTGCTGGTGGCGCTGCCGCTGGGCTGGGCCAGCACGCGCAAGTCGGGCACCCCGTTCGCGATGATCACCCTGGGTCTGGGCGAGCTGGTGGCGGCGGCCGCGCTGATGTTTCCGGCCTTCTTTGGCGGCGAGGCGGGGGTCTCGGGCAACCGGGTGGCTGGACCGGCGGTGCTGGGCGTGACCTTCGGGCCGCAGCTTGAGATCTATTACCTGTGCGCGCTCTATGCGCTGGTCTGTGCCGGGCTGATGCGGGGTTTCAGCTTCACGCCGCTCGGACGCATGCTGAACGCCGTGCGCGACAACGCCGAGCGCGCGGCCTTTGTCGGCTATGACCCGCATGCGGTGCGTTTTCTGGCTTTTCTGGCGGCGGGCTTCTTCGCCGGTGTCGCGGGCGGCCTTGCGGCGCTGCATTTCGAGATCGCGAGCGCCGAGGTGCTGGGCGCGCATCGGTCGGCGTCCTGGTTGCTGTTTGCCTTCCTGGGCGGTTCAGCCTATTTTCTGGGGCCGGTGATTGGCGCGGTGCTGCTGGTGTTGTGCACGGTGCTGCTGTCCGAGTGGACGCCGGCCTGGCAGCTCTACCTGGGCCTGCTGTTCCTGTTCATGGTCATGCGCGCGCCCCAGGGCATTGCGGGCCTGCTGGCGCAGGCTTGGGCGCAGGCCCGCTCCCGCCCATTCGGCGCCTGGCTGCCTGCCTGGCTGGCCCAGGCCGTTGCAGGAGGGCTCGCGCTGCTGGGTGCCAGTGTGCTGGTCGAGCTGAGCTATCGCCTGCAACTGGAGTCGGTGATCGGCAGCGAGTTTCGCTATCTTGGCCTGGCGTTGGACAGCGGCCGTCCTTCGAGCTGGCTGGGGGCTGCCATGGTCCTGCTGGCCGGCTGGGGCCTGGGCCGCTGGCTGCGCAGTCGCAGGGAGCGCAAGCTGGCGCGGAGTCACAGTCCTGGTCATCCATCAAGGCCAGGCCGATCCTGGAGGTCGAGATGAGCGGCATGGACACCGCAGCAAAGCCCGTGCTCGAAATCCGCGGCCTGGCCAAGCGCTTCGGTCGCACCGAGGTGCTGCGCGAGGTGACGCTGTCGGTCGCACGCGGCGAACGGCTGGCGCTGATCGGCCCGAACGGCGCTGGCAAGTCCACGCTGTTCAACCTGCTGAGCGGGCGCGATGCACCCAGCGCGGGCGAGGTCTGGCTGGACGGCCGGCGCATCGATGGCAGGCCCCCGCACGAGATCAGCCGGCTGGGACTGGCGCGCAGCTTCCAGGTCAGCCACCTGTTTGCGCACCTGAGCGCCTTCGACAATCTGCGCTGCGCCATGCTCTGGAGCGCGGGACAGCGCTACAGCTTCTGGCGTCCGCTGTCGCGGCTGCGCGAGCTCAACGCGCGCGCCGAGGTCCTGCTGGAGCGCCTGGGCCTGGCGCAGCGGCGCGACGACAGCGCGGCCAGCCTGAGCTACGCCGAGCAGCGCGCACTCGAGATCGGCGTCACGGTGGCGGGCGGCGCGGGCGTGATCCTGCTCGACGAGCCCAGCGCCGGCATGAGCCGCAGCGAGACCGCGCGCTGCATCGAGCTGATCCGCGAGCTGAGCGCCGGCCGCACGCTGCTGATGGTCGAGCACGACATGGGGGTGGTGTTCGAGCTGGCCGACCGCATCGCGGTGCTGGCGCAGGGCGAGCTGATCGCCTGTGGCACGCCGGCGCAGGTGCGCGCCGATGCGCGGGTGCAACAAGCCTACCTTGGCGCGCTGCCGCCACTGGAGCCGAGGCATGACTGAACCGAGCCCGCTGCTGGAGCTCCGCAATCTGCACGCCTGGTACGGCAAGAGCCATGTGCTGCACGGGGTCGATCTGTGCGTGGGTGCCGGCGAGATCGTCGCGCTGCTCGGGCGCAACGGCTCGGGACGCTCGACCACGGCCAGGGCGGTCATGGGGCTGGTCGACTGCGCGGGCGAGATCCGCTGGCGCGGTCGTTCCCTCCTGGGCCGGCCGACCTTCGAGATCGCGCGCGCCGGCCTGGGCTATGTGCCCGAGGATCGCGCCATCTTCCCCGGCCTGACGGTCGAGCAGAACCTGCTGCTGGGCCGCCAGCGCGGCAAGTCCGGGCGCTGGCAGCTGGACGACATGTACCGGCTGTTTCCCCAGCTCGAAGCGCGCCGCCAGACCGAGGCCGGGCGTCTGTCGGGCGGCGAGCAACAGATGCTGACCCTGTGCCGCACGCTGATGGGCGAGCCGCAACTGGTGATCGTCGACGAGCCGACCGAGGGCCTGGCGCCCCAGCTGGTCGAGCAGCTGGGCGATTTCCTGCGCCAGCTGCAGCGCGAGGGCGTCGCGGTGCTGCTGATCGAGCAGAAGCTCGCGATCGCCCTGGCGGTGTCGCAGCGCGCGCTGGTGATGGGGCACGGCCGGGTGGTCTTTGACGGCACGCCGACGCAGCTGCTCGCGAACGCCGAGCTCAGGCAAGAGTGGCTGGAGGTCTGATGCCGGCTGTACCGGCAAGGGCTTGCGCTATGCTCGACCGTCTCGTCCCAGCACAGAACCGGAAAAGGAACAGATGAAGACGCCCCGCAGTTTGCCGCAACCGTTCGACCTCGACCTCGGCGCCAAGGTGGAGATCTGAAAATGGAATTCCCCGTCCACATCCCCTTCGTCGAACTGCTGGGCTTCGAGCTGCTGCGCTGGGAAAATGACGAGGCCGAGATCCGCTTCGATGCCCGGACCGAGCACCACAACAGCTTCAGCGTGGTGCATGGCGGCGCGCTGATGACGCTGCTCGACGTGGCG
>CALPRQ020000008.1 GCA_943326015.2 Chitinophaga pinensis
AGAGCAGGCCTTGGAATAAGAGAATGGGCTTGCAGCGTCTGCGCCACGGTCCACGATCGGGACGTCAACGCGGCGCGGAACATTCTCGCGGCCGGACATGGCCGTCTCGCAGGAGGAATCTCCGTCCTTTAGGGCGGGGAGGATGTCAAGACCAGACAGACGAGCAAGCGAGTGTGGCGACTCAGTGCGGGCGGGCGCGCAGCGGCATCAGTGCCGTGATGACGGCCTGCAAGTCGGGGCGGCGCGCTGGCAGCGGGTCCAGGCAGGCATCGCGCAAGGCCGCCAGTCCGGCCAGCCTTGGGTCGACAATTTCCGCAGGGACAATGCGCTCGATCAGCTCTTCGAGCAGGCAGCCGAAGGCGCGCAGCTCCAGCTTCTGCAGCGCCTCTGCCAGCTCGCGCGGCATGGCGCTCAACAGGGTCGCGGCGCCGAAGTCGCCCAGCAGCGCCTGTCCGCTGCCGTCGTGCAGGATGTTGTGGCCGTAGAAATCGCCATGCAGCACGTCACGGGCATGCAGATGCGCCAGCGCCGAGGCCATGCCGCTGGCCAGTTTCAGCGCCTGCTCCGGGCTCCAGCGGCTGTCGGCGGGATAGATGTCCCGGGTGCAGGATTCCAGGCTGGGCGGCGCGGCCAGGCTGCTGAACTCCGGTCCGACCAGCGCCATCACCAGACCTTGGACGGCTTGCGGATGAGCTTCGATCCGGCCCAGCACCGGGATCAGGTACTCGTGCTCGCCGCCCGCGAGGCAGGCAGCCATTTCGGATTCCGGCAGGCCGTCGCTGGTCATTGCGCTCTTGAACAGCTTGACCGCTACCGGCCGGGTTTCACCATCCAGCCGCTGTCGGGCCAGGTGAATCACGCCGGAAGCCCCTTGTCCCAGGATCTGCTCCAGCTGCAGCGAGTTCCAGTCGATGGTGGTGATCGGGCTGTGCGTCAGCGTCGCCTGCTCTTGGTCGGCGCAGCAGGGATTGCCGGCACAGGCCAGCCAGGTCAGCCTGGGCAGCTCCAGCAGCCAGCCGGGCAGTTCGGTCAGGCGGTTGGCCGAGATGCGCAGCAGTTCCAGGTTCTGGCAGGCCGCCAGTTCTACCGGCAGCGCCTGCAGCCGGTTGCCGGCCAGGGCAAGCTTCTGCAGCCGGCTGCAGCGACCGATCTCGGGTGGCAGTTGTTCGATCCGGTTGTCGGTCAGGATCAGCCAGCGCAGCCTGGGCGGCAGCGCGGCGGCGGGAACATGCTCGATGCGGCAGGACTTGAAGCCCACCATGTCGAGCTGTTCGCAGCGGCCCAGCACCTCAGGCAGCTCGGTGAAAGGATTGTCCGAGCAGAACAGCACGCGCAGCCGGTGCAGGCGCGGCAGATCATCGGGCAGCGAGCTCAGCGCGTTGCCCGACAGGTCCAGGATCTCGAGCTGGTCGGCGAGGGCGAAGATCTCGCGCGGGAACTCGGTCAGCCCCGCACGCAGCGTGAGCCGCCGGCAGCCGGCGAGCTCGCCGGCGCGCAGCTGCTCCAGCGTCTGGCTCAGTTGACCACCTGGGCCAGCTGGCCGGCGGCGTATTGGGCGGCGACGACCTGCAGGCTGTGGCCCTTGATCTTGCCGGCCTGGCCTTCGCAGCCGAATTCGAGGAAGCGCTGCTTGCACAGCGCCTGGGCGGCGGCGCGCGCAGGCTTGAGCCATTCACGGGCGTCGAACTTGTCCGGGTTCTCGAACATGAACTTGCGCACGGCGCCGGTCATCGCCAGGCGGATGTCGGTGTCGATGTTGATCTTGCGCACGCCGTGCTTGATCGCTTCCTGGATCTCCTCGACCGGCACGCCGTAGGTTTCCTTCATTTGGCCGCCGTACTGGTTGATGATGGCCAGCAGCTCCTGCGGCACGCTGGACGAACCGTGCATCACCAGGTGGGTGTTGGGGATGCGGGCGTGGATCTCCTTCACGCGCGAGATCGCCAGGATGTCGCCGGTGGGCTTGCGCGAGAACTTGTAGGCACCGTGGCTGGTGCCGATGGCGATCGCGAGCGCGTCGAGCTGGGTCGCCTTGACGAAGGCGGCGGCTTCCTCGGGGTCGGTCAGCATCTGGCTGTGGTCGAGCTTGCCGACGGCGCCGATGCCGTCTTCCTCGCCGGCTTCACCGGTTTCCAGGTTGCCCAGGCAGCCCAGTTCGCCCTCGACCGAGACGCCGACCCGGTGCGCCAGTTCGACCACGCGGCGGGTCACCTCGACGTTGTATTCGAAGCTGGCCGGGGTCTTGCCGTCTTCCAGCAGCGAGCCATCCATCATCACCGAGGAAAAGCCCAGGTCGATCGCGCCCTGGCAGATCGCCGGGCTCTGGCCGTGGTCCTGGTGCATGACCAGCGGGATGGTGGGATAGGCCTCGACCGCAGCCTGGATCAGGTGCTTGATGAAGGACTCGCCCGCGTACTTGCGCGCGCCGGCGCTGGCCTGCAGGATCACCGGAGCGCCGGTTTCCTTGGCGGCCTCCATCACGGCCTGGACCTGCTCCAGGTTGTTGACGTTGAAGGCCGGGATGCCGTAGCCGTTTTCGGCAGCGTGGTCCAGCAGTTCGCGCATCGAGACGAGAGCCATGGGATATATCCTGATAGTTTGAGAGATCTTGCGGGCGCAGCCAAGGCCGGCGCGTAACCGGCCGGTAACCCTTGCCATTCTAGCGGTGCCTGCTGGCGCAACGCCGGCCTTCAAGGCAGCGGGATCGCATCCTCGACCCGAGGCTTATGGGTGACCAGATGCTCCAGCCCCGTGACGCCGACCGGTGACTCGGCCAGCCAAGGTATCAGCGCGCAACGGCGTGACAGCTCATCGGCCACGCGGCGGATGAAAGGCACCTCGTAGCCGCCGCGCTGGCACAGCACGGGGTGGGCCGTGCCGCTCGCCAGCAGCGACTGGTTGACGACCCAGGCATGGGGCTCGATGCCGGCGCGGGCCAGGTCCTGGCTCAGGCGTTCGGCCTCGTGTACCGGCGTCGCTTCCGGCAGCGTGACGATGAACACCCGGGTATAGGCGGGGTCGCGCAGCCGGGGCAGCAACTGCCGCACCGCGTCCGGCATGTCGCCCTGGGTGCGCATCACTTCGCGGTGATAGGCCTCGGCCGCGTCAAGCAGCAGGATGGTGTGCCCGGTCGGGGCCGTGTCCAGCACGACGAAGCCGTTCTGGCCCTCGTCCACGGTGCGGGCGAAGGCCCGGAAGACCGCGATTTCCTCGGTGCACGGCGAGCGCAGGTCTTCTTCCAGCATGGCGCGGCCACCAGCATCGAGCTGCGGGCCGGCCTTGGCGAGCACATCTTCGGTGTACTGGCGCACCTCCTGCGCCGGGTCGATGCGCGTCACCGTCAGGCCCGGGACGACGCCGTCGAGGGTAGCCGCGATGTGCGCCGCCGGGTCAGTGGTGGACAACACGACCCGATGACCCTGCTGGGCCAGCGCCACGGCAATGGCCGCCGCCACGGTGGTCTTGCCGACGCCGCCCTTGCCCATCGTCATGATGACACCGTGCCCCGCAGCGGCGATGCCCTCGATCAGGCCGCTCAAGCCGGGAGGCAAGGCGGTTGCCGGCATCACATGGCTCGTCGGCGACGCAACGGTTTCCGGGTGGGCCATTTCGCGCAGCGCGTCCAGACCGACCGTGCCGCGTGGCAGGAAGGGGATGCTCGTTCGGGGCAGCAGCGCCAGACCGGCCGGAATGTTGGCCAATGCGTCAGCCGCGCGCTGCGCCATGGCGCTCGCTAACGGGTCGCCAGAGGACGTGTCCGAGAACAGGCCATTGATGGCCAGGGTCTGGTTGCATATTTCCAGGTCCGCCAGCTCGGCGCGCGTGCGGTCGGCTTCGCGCAGGGACGCGGTATCGGCGCGGGCCACCAGGACGACGGTCGTCTCGTTGGCATTCGAGAGGCGCGCCACGGTCGCGGCATAGAGCGCCTTTTGCTGCTCCAGGCCCGCCAGGGGGCCGAGACAGGAGGCACCGCCCGTCGATGAGGAAATGAACTCGTCCCAGGCCGAGGGCAGGGTCAGCAGCCGCAGCGTGTGCCCGGTGGGCGCGGTATCGAAGATGACATGGTCGAACCCGGCCGTGGCGGACGGGTCACCCAGCAGCTTGGAGAACTCGTCGAAGGCCGCAATCTCGACCGTGCAGGCGCCGGAGAACTGCTCCTCCATGCTCTGGATGGCCGCCGTCGGCAGGATGCCCCGATACGGCGCCACCATGCGCTCGCGGTAGGCGTGTGCCGCCGCTTCCGGGTCGATGTTGAGGGCGAACAGACCGCTGGTCCCGGGGATGGCCGTGGGCATCTGGCCCAGGCTCACACCCAGCACCTCGTCGAGGTTGGAGGCCGGGTCGGTGCTGACGATGAGCACCTGCTTCCCGGCCTCGGCCAGGGACAGGCCGGTGGCACAGGACAGCGAGGTCTTGCCCACCCCGCCCTTGCCGGTAAAGAACAGGAAGCGGGTCTGGGTCGATGGCAGGGCCATGGCGCCTCCCGCTCAGCAGCAGCCGGAGCCCGGCGTGCAACAACTGCCGAGCTTGATGCGCGGCTTCTCGGCCGTCGTCAGCGCGATGCCGAGCTTTTGCGCCAACTGCTGACGCGACGGGTACATGCCGGTGGAGGCGATGTACCCGTCGATGGCGATGATGGGCAGGCGGTCCATGCCGCCTTCCATCTCCTTGACCACGGCAGGGTTGGCCACGAAGGCTTGCGGCTGCTGGCCCAGGTTGTAGCGGGCCACTGCGACACCATGCTCCTCGACCCATTTGAGGTCGGCCGCGAATTGCGCCAGTACCGGGTCCACGTCCACGCCGCAGACACCGGTCGAGCAGCACATGGCGGGGTCGAACACTTCCAGCTTTTTCATGACTTTCTCCTTATGCTTCTCGGGCTTCATACCAGCCCTTGGATTGATTGACAACCCTCACCACCAGCAACATGACCGGCACCTCGATGAGGACGCCGACCACGGTCGCCAGCGCAGCGCCTGACTCGAACCCGAACAGGCTGATGGCGGCAGCCACGGCCAGCTCGAAAAAGTTCGAGGCCCCGATGAGTGCCGATGGACCCGCGACGCTGTGCTGCTCGCCGACGACCTTGTTCAGCCAGTAGGCCAGTGCAGAATTGAAGAACACCTGGATCAGGATGGGCAGGGCCAGCAGCGCGATGACCAGCGGCTGCTTGATGATGGCCTCACCCTGGAAGGCGAACAGCAGGACCAGGGTCGCCAGCAGCGCCGAAATGGACCAAGGGCCTATCCTGGCCATGGCCGCATCGAAGGCTGCCTGCCCCTTTGCCAGCAGCGCCTTGCGCCAGAGCTGGGCCAGCATGACCGGAATCACGATGTAGAGGGCGACCGAGGTCAGCAGCGTTTCCCAGGGCACCGTGATGGACGAGATGCCGAGCAGGAAGGCCACCATGGGCGCGAAGGCAAAGACCATGATGGAGTCGTTCAACGCCACCTGCGACAGCGTGAACAGGGGGTCGCCGTTGCAGAGCCGGCTCCAGACGAACACCATGGCGGTACAGGGGGCAGCCGCCAGCAGGATCAGGCCGGCGATGTAGCTGTCGATCTGGTCGGCCGGCAGCAGCGGCGCAAACAGGTGGCGCACGAACAGCCAGCCCAGGAAAGCCATCGAGAACGGCTTCACCAGCCAGTTCACGAACAGCGTCACCCCGATGCCACGGATGTGCTGCCTGACTTCATGCAGGGCGCTGAAATCGACCTTGACCAGCATCGGGATGATCATGACCCAGATGAGCAGGCCGACCGGCAGATTGACCTGGGCGACCTCCATGTGGCCGATAGCCTGGAACAAGCCCGGTGCCACCTGGCCGGCCATGATTCCGGCGACGATGCAGAGAAAGACCCACACGGTGAGGTAGCGTTCGAAAACGCTCATGGGTGCGCCGGTAGCCGCCTTGGCGGTCGTTTCACATTGGACAGCAGACATGGCGCTTCCTCAGAGGCCCAGAGCTTCGCGGACGGCTGGTACCAGGCGGGCGCGGATGTCATCGCGCACGGCAACGAAGCTCTCCAGCGGCTCACCGTGCGGGTCATGGAAGCCGACATGGAGTCGCTGCACCGGCCCCGGGAAGATGGGGCAGCTTTCCTTGGCGTTGTCGCACACGCTGACGACCAGGTCAATCGGTTCGTGCATCACGTCCTCGACGGTCTTCGGATGCAGGCCGTCGGTAGGCAGATTCAGCAGCTGCAACGCCGCGATGGCGCCATCCGCCACCTTGGGCTGCGGCATTGTGCCGGCCGAAATGGCGCGCACCTGACCCGCCAGTTCGTGGTTGAGGATGGCTTCGCCCATTTGCGAACGGCAGGAATTGCCGGTGCAGAGTACGAGTACGGTCTTGGTCATGAGCAGGTCTTGCGGGAGGAGGTTTTCTGGAGACTGCCCCGCCGCTGCGTGGCGGTGGCCACGGCTTGCGTCTGCGGCAGGCAGCTGCTGCCCTGACAGCAGTTGTGGGTGAGAAATGCGATCAGGTCGTCCATCGTGCAGTAGTCGGTGCTGTAGCGGATGAAGCGGCCTTCCTTCTGCCCCCGGATCAAGCCGACTCGGCTCAAGTGCGCCAGATGAAAGGACAGCGTGGCCGGCACCAGTCCAAGCCGCTCGCCCATCACGCCCGGGAACAAGCCCTCGTCACCGGCTTCGACCAACAGGCGGAAGATGGACAGACG
Source organism: Chitinophaga pinensis (assembly GCA_943326015.2). Classification (GTDB taxonomy): domain Bacteria; phylum Pseudomonadota; class Gammaproteobacteria; order Burkholderiales; family Burkholderiaceae_C; genus Malikia. The sequence goes on from CALPRQ020000008.1 coordinate 6,681, forward strand.
CGCCTCGTGTCCAAGGGCGGCCAGCAGTTCAGCAGCGTTGAGTGTTTCCATGTTTTGAATAATATCAAAATAATGGGATTGCTTCATGACATTGGTGTGGCAGCGGCCCGGGACTTGGTCTGAACCAAGCGCTGGCTACGGCGGCTGACATGGCGTACCGTTAGCCAGTACCGAACCGGCAGCCGGCCCATCCCCAAGGTGGTTGGACTGGCCTGCCGTGCCATCGACATGGGCGCTCACGCCTGAAGCGTGGCGAGCCAGAAGATCACTGCGCGCGGCAGATCTTGAGCATGTTGGTGCCGCCCGGCGTGCCCATCGGTTCGCCGCAGGTGATGGCGTAGACGTCGCCGCTCTGCACGATGCCGCGTTCCTTGAGGTGCTGCTCGGCTTGCTGCAGCGCGGTGTCGCGCTCGGCGCTGGTGTCCATCAGCAGCGGGCGCACATTGCGGTAGAGCGCCATCTTGCGTTGCGCCGCGAGCTTGGAGGTGACGGCGTAGATCGGCATCGCGACCTTGTGCCGGCTCATCCAGAGCGCGGTCGAGCCCGAGTCGGTCAGCGCGACGATGGCCTTGGCGCCCAGATGGCTGGCGGTGAACAGCGCGCCCATCGCGATGGTGTGGTCGATGCGGTCGAAGGTCTTGCCGGTGAAGTCGGATTCGAGCTCGTAGCTGTCGGCCTTTTCCGCTGCCAGGCAGATCTTGGCCATCTCCTGGATGGTCTGCAGCGGGTACTTGCCGGCGGCGGTCTCGGCGCTCAGCATCACGGCGTCGGTGCCGTCGAGCACCGCGTTGGCGACGTCGCTGACCTCGGCGCGGGTCGGCACCGGGTGGGTGATCATGCTCTCCATCATCTGGGTCGCGGTGATCACGACCTTGTCGTTGGCCAGCGCGAGCTTGATCATGCGCTTTTGCAGCGCCGGCACCGCGGCGTTGCCGACCTCGACCGCCAGGTCGCCGCGCGCGACCATGATGCCGTCCGAGACGCGCAGGATGTTCTCCAGCTCGGGGATGGCTTCGGCGCGCTCGATCTTGGCGATCAGGCCCGGCTTGTGTCCCGGGGGCGCCGCCACCAGGCACAGCTGGCGCGCCAGCTCCATGTCGGTCGCGGTCTTCGGGAAGCTGACCGCGACATAGTCGGCCTTCAGGCCCATCGCGGTCTTGATGTCGTCCATGTCCTTGCCGGTCAGCGCCGGCGCGGTCAGGCCGCCGCCCTGCTTGTTGATGCCCTTGTTGTTGGACAGCTCGCCGCCGATCACCACCACGGTGTGCACCGCCTCGCCAGCCACCTGGCTGACTTCGAGCACGATCAGGCCGTCGTTGAGCAGCAGCCGGTCGCCGGCCTTGACATCGCGCGGCAGGTCCTTGTAGTCCAGGCCCACGCCTTCGATGTCGCCCGGTTCGGTGCGGGCCGCATCGAGCACGAAGGCCGCGCCGTCCTCCAGCATGACCTTGCCCTCGGCGAACTTGCCGACCCGGATCTTGGGACCCTGCAGGTCGGCCATGATCGCGACCTCGACGCCGGCGCGGCGTGCCGCCGCCCGCACCATCTCAGCGCGGTCGATATGGTCCTGGGCCTTGCCGTGCGAGAAGTTCAGCCGCACGACGTTGACGCCGGCGCGGATCATCTGTTCGAGCAGGGCGGGGTCGCTGGAGGCGGGACCCAGGGTGGCGACGATCTTGGTGGCACGCTGAGGCATGGGGTGGTTCCGGGAGAAAGGCGTTGGTCGAATGGTGTGCCGTTCCAGCGACGGCACGATGTCATTATCCGGCACGGATGTGACTGGCCGGTAACAGGCCGGACTCAAGCGCCGTAGTAGCTCCGGTACCAAGCGACGAAGCGCTCGACGCCGTCCTTGAGCGGCGTGGCGGGCTGGAAGCCGACCCAGTCGCGCAGCGCGGTCGTGTCGGCGTAGGTGGCCTCGACGTCGCCGGGCTGGGCTGGCAGCATGCGCTTGTCGGCCTCGTGGCCCACCGCCTGCTCGATCGTGCTGACGAAGTCCATCAGTTGCACCGGGTCGGAGTTGCCGATATTGAACACGCGGTAGGGCGCGAAGCTGGTCGAGCAGCGCGGGGCCTGGCGGTCGAAGTCCGCATCGGCCGTCGCGGGCTTGTCGAGCACCCGCAGCGTCGACTCGACGATGTCGCCAACGTAGGTGAAGTCGCGCATCTGGCGACCGTAGTTGTAGATGTCGATGCCCTGGCCTTCCGAGATCGCCTTGACGAACTTGAACGGCGCCATGTCGGGCCGGCCCCAGGGGCCATAGACGGTGAAGAAGCGCAGGCCGCTGGTCGGGATGCCGTACAGGTGGCTGTAGGTGTGCGCCATCAGCTCGTTGGCTTTCTTGGTCGCGGCGTAGAGGCTGACCGGGTGATCGACCGGATGGTCCTCGCTGAACGGCAGCCTGGCGTTGGCGCCGTAGACGCTGGAGCTGCTGGCGTAGGCCAGATGCTCGACCTGCCAATGCCGGCACAGTTCCAGCACGTTGAGGAAGGCGACCAGGTTGGCCTGGGCGTAGGTGTGCGGGTGGTCGATCGAGTAGCGCACGCCGGGTTGCGCGGCCAGGTGCAGCACGCGCTGTGGCTGCCAGTCGCCCAAGGCGGCTTGCACGCCCGCCAGGTCGGCCAGGTCCTGCTCGATGAAGCGGAAGTTGGGGTAGCCGGTCAGCTGCGCGAGCCGGTCGCGCTTGAGCTGGACGTCGTAGTAGGGCGTCAGATTGTCGATGCCGACCACCTCGTCGCCGCGTTCGAGCAGGCGCAGTGCGGCGTGCATGCCGATGAAACCGGCACAGCCGGTGAGCAGAATCTTCACGTCGAATCCTTTCAGGCGGCGATCCGCCGCAACTTGTGCCAGCGCCACAGGCGCCAGCGGGTCCAGCACGCGTGACGCGCTAGGCGCTCACGGCTGTGTTTCCTGTTTTTCCGCTGCAGGGCTTCCCTGAAGCAACCAGGCCTGCAGCTTGAGTCGGCCTGACTCCGCCTTTGCCAGCAGACGAGACTGTGGATAAAGTGCCAGCAGTCCGGCTGGGGGCTCACCCTGGCCGAGGAAGACTGCGCCCTGCGGGGCCTGATCGGGCTGGAAGGGTTGCTTCCAGTCAAAATGGTGGTGTACCAGGCCATCCTCGCTCCAGGAGCGCAGCGTCGGCTGCAAGGCGCGCAGTTCGTAGCCGGTCTGCACCAGCAGCGTGCGGTCGTCGAGCACCCAAGGCAGCTCGCGCAGCGGTTGCAGTGCGGGCTGCAACGCGCCCAGCGCCTCGTGCCAGCCGCGCATGCGGCTCCAGATGTCCCAGGCTGGCTTGCCGGCCACCGCTGGGACGCCCACCCAGCGCTTGAGGTCGCCGCCGAGCGCGATCGCCGCCGACAGCGCCAGGCCGGCCAGCACCCAGGCCGCCAGCGTCTTGCAGGAAACCCGGCTGCGCACTGTCAGCCAGCCGGCCGCCAGGCAGACACCGAGCAGGGCCGGCAGCGCCCAGTTCACCTGCGCCTTGGCGCGCAAGGCCTGCAGCAGGCCGAGCGCGAGCAGCGGCCAGGCAAAAGCCCAGGCGTAGCACAGGGCGGACCAGAGGGCAGGCTTGCCGGCAGCCGGGCTTTGATCGACCGGCTGCCAGCGGCGCTTCCAGGCCATTGCCAACATGGCCAGTCCGGCCGGGCCGAGCAGCAGCAGCTGTCCGAGGCTGAATTCGAGCGCCGAGCCCAGCTTGTGTCCCAGACCCGCGGTGCGGTCCGCGGCGCTCGCGGCACCGCCATGCACCGTGATGTCGAGCGTGTGGTGCAGCGTTGGCCAGCCGCTGTGCATGTTCCAGAACAGGTGCGGCAGCAGCAGCAGCGCCGCGATGCCGGCGGCCAGCGCCAGGCCGGCCAGCAGGCGGCTACGCTGCGTCGGCGGGCAGCGCCACAGCAGCCAGGGCACCGACAGGCTCAAGGCGCCGGCGGTGTACTTGGACAGCAGGGCCAGGCCGAGCGCGATCCCGGTCAGCGCCCACCAGCGCCAGGCGCTGGCTCCTTCAGCGTGTGCGGCGCGCCAGGTGCCCAGCATGACGAGCGACCAGAACAGCATCAGCACCGAGTCGGTGGTCACGCTCAAGCCGAGCAGGCCGGATGCGGTCGAAGCCGCCAGCAGCGCGGCAGCGGCCATGCCGGCGCGTTCGCTGCCCATCGCGGCACCGAGGCGCCAGAGCACCGCCGAGGCCAGCAGCCAGGCGACCATCGCCAGTGCCTTGACGCCGAGCAGGCTGTCGCCAAACAGTTCGGTCGAGAGCCGGATCAGGCCGACCAGCAGCGGCGGCTTGGAGAAATAACCCCATTCGAGCGCCTGCGACCAGTACCAGTACTGGGCCTCGTCGACATGCAGGCCGGCGCCGCTGTGCGCGACCTGCCAGAGTCGCCAGGCCAGCAGCAGCACGAGTGCGATCGGGACTGCCAGCACGGGGCGGAGCTTGAAGTCGTTCATCGCTGCGGCTCCGCGAGTCGGCGCACGATCAGCAAACCGCGCTGCTCGAAAACGACTTCATGCGGATAGGGGAAATCGCCCAGCCGATGCCGCTTGACCAGTGCCAGTTCGCCTGCGGCCGGATCGCGCTGCACGGCCGGGATGCCGCGGTAGTAGGCGAAGCTGGGCTGGTGCATCTTCCACTGGACCACGGTTTCGGAGCGACCTTGCGCCCACAGCCCGGCCGCCTTGAACGGCCCCTGCAGCGTGTCGGACAGCCAGGGGATGACCGCACCGACCCACAGCAGCGCGACCGCCAGCACGGCGGCGCCGAAGCGCTGGCCGAAGTCGAAGCGGCGCAGCAGCAGCGCGGCCAGGGCCAGCGCGCCGGCCAGTCCGGTCCACAGCGGCAGCAAGCCGGCGCCGGGCGCGGTCTCGAACAGGCCGCGTACCCAGGCATCCTTGACCTGGGGCGCCAGCGCCGGCAGCAGGATCGGCAGCGCGGCGGCCAGCGCCAGCTGCAAGGCCAGCACGGTCCAGAGCGCGGCGCGGCCGAAGCGGCCGAGCTCGCCCAACTGGCGCGCCATCAGCAGCGCCAGCGGCGCCACGCCGTACAGCATGTAATGCGGCAGCTTGGTGCCCGAGGCCGAGAACAGCGCGAACACGAAACCGGCCCACAGCAGCAGGAAGCGCGCCAGCGGATCGCGCCACAGCACCCGCGCCCTGGCCAGCACGGCGACCAGCAGCGGCGACCAGGGCAGCAGCAGCAGTGGCAGCACGACCAGGTAATAGGCGAAGCCGCCGCCATGGCCTTCGAGCGTGCCCGAGAAGCGCTCGACGTTGTGCTTCAGGAAGAAGCCATCGATGAAAGCCTGGCCGTGGCGCTGCAGCGCATAGAGGTACCAGGGCAGCGCGACGGCCAGCATGATCAGCCAGCCCAGCGGATTCCAGGCGGCGCGCAGCGCGCTGCGGCCGCGGTCGCTGAACAGCGACCACAGCGCAAAAGCGCCACCCGGCACGATCACCGCCACCGGCCCCTTGGCCAGCAGGCCCAGGCCGCACCAGAAATAGGCCCAATGCAGCGGCTTGCGCTCGCCGCTTTCGGCGAACAGCCAGAGCGAGAGCGAGATCGCGACCAGCAGCGCATTGAGCAGGCCGTCGGCGGTCGAGGCGCGCCCGATCGAGAGCAGGCCCAGGCCGCTGCCCAGCACCAGCGCGGCCAGCGCACCATTGGCCTGGCCCCAGCGTCGGGCAGCGAAGCGCCCCGCCGCCAGCGTGGCGGCCAGCACGCACAGCGCCGATGGCAGCCGCGTCGCCCATTCGTTGATGCCGAAGACCGCCATCGAGGCGGCCTGCAGCCAGTAGACCAGGATCGGCTTGTCGAAGCGGTCGGTGCCGTTGAGCGTGGTGTGGCCCCAGTCGCCCGAGCTCAGCAGCTCGCGCGTGGCCTCCGAGAAGGCGCCCTCGTCAACATCGAACAACGGCGCCGCGCCGAGCTGCCACAGGTAAAGCAGGACCAGCGCCAGCGCCACGGTCCAGAACCTGGGGGCGCCTCGCTCAGACGGCCGCATCGGTCTTGTCCTGGCCATGCCAGCCCTCTCGAATAGCGCGCGGGTCGGGCCGCATCACCTGGTAGGAACGCGCGCCGGACTGGTCGAAGTAGCTGCGCATCAGGATCTCGGCCAGCACGCCGGTGGTCAGCATCTGCACGCCGGCGAGCACCGAGAAGAAGCCCAGCCAGAGCAGCGGCCGGCCGCCGACATCCTCGCCGAGCAGCTTGAGCACGGCGAGATAGCCCAGCATCAGGCCACCGAGCGAGGACAGGATCAGCCCGAAGCCGCCGAAGAAATGGCCCGGGCGGGTGCCGAAGCGCAGGAAGTAATGCATCGCCAGCAGGTCGACGATGACGCGGAAGGTGCGCGAGATGCCGTACTTGGACTCGCCCATGCGGCGCGCGTGATGCCGCACCGGCTCCTCGGCCATGCGGCCCGGCGAGGTGACCGTGGCGAGCCAGGCCGGGATGAAGCGGTGCATCTCGCCGTACAGGCGGACCTGGCGCAGCACGTCGCCGCGGAAGGCCTTCAGGCTGCAGCCCAGGTCCTTGAATTCCAGCCCCGAGACCTTGCGGATCAGCCGGTTGGCGATCATCGAGGGCAGCTTGCGCAGCAGGAAGCCGTCCTGGCGCTTCTGGCGCCAGCCCGCGACCATGTCGAGGTCCTCGGTCAGCAGGCGCGACACCAGCTTGGGGATGTCGCGCGGGTCGTTCTGCAGGTCGCCGTCCATGGTCACGATCACGTCGCCGCGTGCCGTGTCGATGCCGGCCTGCATCGCGGCGGTCTGGCGGAAGTTGCGGCGCAGCTCGACGATGTGGACATGAGGCCCGAGCTCGGCGGCGCGCTGGCGCAGCTCGCGTGGCGTGCCGTCGGTGCTGCCGTCGTCGACCACGATCAGTTCCCAGGGTTGCGGGTAGTCCTGCAGCGCCTCCTGCACCGCATCGATCTGCAGCCGGGCGTTGTCTTTTTCGTTGTACATCGGCACCACCACCGACAGGCGGTGCGGCGGCAGGGGAAAGGTCAGCTCGGACATGTGGTGATCTTGTTGCAGGTTTCAGGCCGGATCTTGTCCGGACGGGTGGCGGCGCAGGTCGCGGTGGCTCCAGCCCAGCAGGCGGGCAACGATGGAGGAGCCGACCGTGACGGCCAGCGCCAGCAGGTGCACGACCAGCGCGGCCAGCGCGATCTCGCTCCAGGGCGCATCGGCCGCGCTGCGAACTGCCGCGATGACGCCAGCCTCGTAGGGGCCGAAGCCGGCCGGCGGCTGCACCGGCAGCGCGGCAGCCAGTTCGCCGCCGGCCGCGCCCTTGAGCGCGGCGTCGAAGTCGATCGGCAGCAGGCTCAGCAAGGGCCAGGCGATGGCCGCGAGTTTAACGATCCAGTTCGAGACCGCATAGGCCCAGCTGGCCCAGGCCGGCGCTGGCAGCTGGCGGCCGCTCTCGCCGCTGCGGCGTGCGGCACGCTCCTGCACGATGAACCAGACCGCGGGCAGCAGCCAGATCGCCGCCACCAGCATGGCCAGCAGCAGCAGCAGGCGCCAGGGCCAGCTGAAGGGTGCAAAGAGCGCGAGCGCCAGCACCGCGAGCACCGCCATGTCCTGCAGCCGCAGCCGCAGCAGGCTCAAGCCCGCCTGGCGCAACGGCACGCCGCCCTGGCGGTGCAGCGCCCAGACGTAGATCGCCTCGCCGCCGCGCATGGGAACGAGCACCACCCAGGCGCTGTGGCGCACCATCAGGCCCCAGGCCTCGCGCCACCCCATGCGCAGCTGGCCGCGCCATTCGGCGCGCACCCGGCCGGCGCGCAGCCCATGGCTGGCAGCCAGTCCCAAGCCCGACAGCAGCCAGACCCAAGGCGGCACCTTGCCCCAGGTGATGGCAGCCTGTTGCCAGTCCACCTGACGCAGCATCCAACCCAGCGCGACGACGGTCGCCAGCGTAACGAGGATGGTGATCCAGAATTTCTTGCCTGCTGGCTTGTGTTTGTTGCTCATCGCTGCCTTGTGTCGCTCTCGGCCGCTGTCAGTCGCCATCAGCCGCGGATGCGGCGTTGACCCAGACAGGTCGCCAGCCGCCAGCCGGCACTGGCCAGCGCGGCCAGGCCGAGCGCCCATTGCAGGGCTTCTACCTCGGGGTAACCTTCGCGCGCCGTGAAGGTGGCCAGCGCGCCGAGCAACTCGACGATCAGCGGAACCCGGACCGACATCCAGCCGCCCTGGCGCAGCCAGCGGGCCTGCAGCTGCCAGCACAGCGCGGCGACCGCGAGCCCCAGGCCGGCACCCACCAGGATGTCAGCCGGCCAGTGCGCGCCGACCGCGACGCGCGAGCAGGCCATCGCGGCCCCCAGCGCCCAGGCCAGCGCCTGCAGCCAGAGCGGCCTGCCGTCACGGCGCAGCAGGCAGGCCCAGAGCGTCGCGATGCTGAACGCGGCCAGCGCGTGGCCCGAAGGCATCGCGGGGCTGTTGAGCACCGGGCTGCCGATGAAATGCAATGCGCCCTCGGGCAGCACCAGCCCCGGCCTGGGCTGCGCGAACCAGAGCTTGAGCAGCTGCGCCAGTCCGCCACCGAGCAGGAAGGCCAGCAGCACGGCACGGCTGCCTTCGGCTCCGCGGTCGGCCGCGCTGACCAGGATCAGGGCCGACCAGCCGAAGGCCAGCAGCGTCAGCCCGGCCCAGACCGCATCGGGCAACAGTCCCAGGCCGTTGCCCCACAGCATGGCGGCCTGGTTCCAGCGCGAGCCGTGCAGCAGCGCGCCGGCCACGACCAGTATCAGCGCCACCAGCCACCAGCTGCGGGGAATGGCCTGCGGCGCCTGGCCAGGGCAAGCGCTGGGCGCCGGTTTGGAGGGAGCGGGCATGGCAAGGCTGGCCAGAAAACGAGGGGAACTGATTTTATCCCTTGCCAGCTGTATCATTTTTCAGCGGATCGCCTCAGTCGCTGCCGAACAGGTCGCGCGTGTAGACCTTGTCGCTCACATCGTCGAGATCGGCGGTCTGGCGGTTAGCGACGATCACGTCGCATTCCTGCTTGAAGCCAGCCAGGTCGCGCACCACCTCGGAACCGAAGAAGTCGTCAGCTTCCAGCACCGGCTCGTACACCACCACCTTGACGCCCTTGGCTTTCAGCCGCTTCATCACGCCCTGCACGCTGCTGGCGCGGAAGTTGTCGCTGCCGGCCTTCATGACCAGGCGGTAGACGCCCACCACCTTCGGGCGGCGGCGCAGGATGTCGTCGGCGATGAAGTCCTTGCGCGTGCTGTTGGCGCTCACGATCGCGCTGATCAGCGTCTGCGGCACGTTCTGGTAGTTGGCCAGCAGCTGCTTGGTGTCCTTGGGCAGGCAGTAGCCGCCGTAGCCGAAGCTCGGGTTGTTGTAATGCGCGCCGATGCGCGGGTCCAGGCAGACGCCGTCGATGATCTGGCGCGTGTCCAGGCCGTGGCTGGCGGCGTAGCTGTCGAGCTCGTTGAAATAGGCCACGCGCAGCGCGAGGTAGGTGTTGGCGAACAGCTTGATCGCCTCGGCCTCGGTGCTGCCGGTGAACAGCAGCGGGATGTCGGTCTTGATGGCGGCGGCCTGCAGCAGGCTGGCGAAGACGCGCGCGCGCTCGGAGTCTTCGCCCACCACGATGCGGCTCGGATACAGGTTGTCGTGCAGCGCCTTGCCCTCGCGCAGGAACTCGGGGCTGAAGATCAGCTGGTCCGTGCCGTACTGGGCGCGCGCCTTCTCGGTGAAGCCGACCGGCACCGTCGACTTGATCACCATCACCGCGTCCGGGTTGATCGCGAGCACGTCGCGGATCACGGCCTCGACCGATCCGGTATTGAAGTAGTTGGTCGCCGGGTCGTAGTCGGTCGGCGTCGCGATGATGACGTAGTCGGCGCCCTGGTAGGCCTCGCGCTTGTCGAGCGTGGCGCGCAGATTCAGCGGCCTGGTCGCGAGGTAATGCTCGATGTCCGCATCCTCGATCGGCGACTGGCGCGCATTGAGCTGCTCGACCTTGGCCGGGACGATGTCGAGCGCGACGACTTCGTGCTGCTGCGCGAGCAGCACGGCATTGGAGAGACCGACGTAACCGGTGCCGGCGATGGCGATTTTCATGCGGATCTGGGCTGGATTGGCCCCCTAGTCTGGATGCGTCGATGTTAGCGCCGACCGGCGTCCTTGCTCACCTGATCGTCGTGCCCATGCGCCGCCGGCGCTCACATCAGGCCACCGACCAGCCAGGCGGCGGTGCCCCACATCATGAGCGCGACCAGGCCGTCGATGGCACGCCAGAGCGCGGCTGATCCGAGCCGGCGACCGAGCCAGAAGGTCGCCGCGCCCAGCAGCGTGAACCAGAGCAGCGATCCGGTCAGCGCGCCGGCACCGAACAGCTGGTTGCCAGGCCGGCCCCAGGCCAGCGAGGCGGTGCCGATCAGCACCGCGGTGTCGAGCCAGGCGTGCGGGTTGAGCCAGGAGAAGGCCAGCGCCGTGAGCACGGCCTGACGCCGCGTCATCGGCTGATTGGCGTTCGCTTCTGTACCCAGCGGCTGGTCCACGGCCGGCTGCCAGCAGCGCTGCCCTGCCTGCCAGCCATAGACCAGCAGGAACAGCGCACCGGCACCGACCAGCGCGCCCTGCAGCTTGTCGCTCAGGCCGCCGAGCTCGGCCAGCCCCAGCACGCCAAGCGCGATCAGCACGAAGTCGGCCAGCATGCTGATCGCGACGGTCAGCCAGAGATGCTGGCGCCGCAGGCCCATGCGCATGACATGCGCGTTCTGCGGACCAATGGCCATGATCAGCGACAGGCTCAGCGCCAGGCCGGCGCTGAAGGCTGGGGAAAGGATGGAGGGCAGGGCGATCGACATGACAGGGACTCCGGTTGCGCCGCCATCGACGCAGCGCCATCAGGAGTGTGCCGGCTGGCCGCATCAATTAAAATGATTCAAATAAAACTAGATTCACTCAAGAAAAACTTGAATCATGCTCGATGCCCGTCAGCTTGAGGCGCTCGTCGCCGTGCTCGAACAGGGCAGTTTCGGTGCCGCTGCCGAACAGCTGCACCTCACGCTGGCGGCGGTTTCGCTGCGCGTCAAGGCGCTCGAGGAGTCACTGGGGCAGCGCCTGCTGGTACGCGGCAAGCGCCTGCGCGCGACCGCCGCCGGTCAGGCCCTGCTCGCACATGCACGCCAGCTGCAGCTGATGGAGGCGGACTTGCTCGCGAGTCTGCCCGGTCATGCGCCAGCCGCCGGCCGCGACTGGCAGCGGCTGAGCGTGGCGGTCAACGCCGATTCGGTCGCCGCCTGGTTCCTGCCGGGTGTCGCGCCGCTGCTGCGGCAACAGCGCTTGCTGCTCGACATCGTGATCGACGACCAGGATCACACCCACGACGCGCTCAAGAATGGCGAGGTCAGCGGCTGTGTCACGACGCTGGCACAGCCGATGCGCGGCTGCGTTGCCGAGCCGCTGGGCGTGATGCGCTACCGCTGTGTCGCCTTGCCGGCGCTGGTGCAGCAATGCCGGACGGTGCGCGGCGCGGTCTCGCCGCACCGGCTGATCGCACTGCCGGCGGTGATCTTCAACCGCAAGGACGCGCTGCAGGATGCCTTCCTTGAGCGCCATTTCGGTCTGCGCCAGGCCGGCTACCCGCGCCACTTCTTGCCGGCAACCGACGCCTTCATGGCGGCGCTCGAGCTTGGCCTGGGCTGGGGCATGGTGCCCGAGCAGGAGCTCGCGCAGCGTGCCGGCCGCCCCGAGCTGGTCGAACTGCTGCCGGGTGCGACGGTCGACGTGACGCTCTACTGGCAGCATTGGCTGCGCGAACCGCCATCAGCGCAACGCCTGACGCAGGCGGTCAAGCAAGCCGCCAGCGAACAGCTCGTGCCCATGCCAGCTTCCGCGGGCCAGCGGGATGAATAAGCCCAGCCGGGCGGTGGCAACCGTAGAATCCTCCTCCATGCTCACCGTCAAAAACGAACTGCTCGCCGCCCTGGCTGCCGAGCTGGAAAAACTCTCCCCCGGCGCCGGCGCGAAAGCCGCTTTCGAAAACCCCAAGGTGGCCGCGCACGGCGACTACGCCTGCACCGCCGCCATGCAGCTGGCCAAGGCGCTCAAGTCCAACCCGCGCCAGCTCGCGCAGCAGCTGGTCGATGCGCTGCTGGCCACGCCGGCCTACGCCCAGTGGGTGGACGCGCTCGAAATCGCCGGCCCCGGTTTCCTCAACGTCAAGCTGAAACCGGCTGCCAAGCAGCAGATCGTGCGCGAGGTGCTCGAAGCGGGTGCCTGCTTCGGCCAGCAACCCGCCAAGGATCAGCGCGTGCTGGTCGAATTCGTTTCCGCCAACCCGACCGGCCCGCTGCACGTGGGCCATGGCCGCCAGGCCGCGCTCGGCGACGCGATCTGCAACCTGTTCCAGACCCAGGGCTGGAACGTGCACCGCGAGTTCTATTACAACGACGCCGGCGTGCAGATCCAGACCCTGGCCAACTCGACCCAGTTGCGCGCCCGGGGCTTCAAGCCGGGCGACGCCGAGTGGCCGGACGCCGCCTACAACGGCGACTACATCCAGGACATCGCCGATGACTTCCTGGCCAGGAAGACCGTCAAGGCCGACGACCGCGAGTTCAGCGCCAGCGGCGATGTCGAGGACCTCGACGGCATCCGCCAGTTCGCGGTCGCCTACCTGCGCCACGAGCAGGATCTCGACCTGAAGGCATTCGAGGTCAAGTTCGACCATTACTACCTGGAATCCAGCCTCTACACCAGCGGCAAGGTGGAGGCGGCCGTGCAAAAGCTGCAGGCCGCCGGCAAGACCTACGAGCAGGACGGCGCGCTCTGGCTGCGCTCGACCGACTACGGCGACGACAAGGACCGCGTGATGCGCAAGTCCGACGGCGGCTACACCTACTTCGTGCCCGACGTCGCCTATCACATCACCAAGTTCGAGCGCGGCTTCGGCAAGGTCATCAACATCCAGGGCACCGACCACCACGGCACCATCGCGCGCGTGCGCGCCGGCCTGCAGGCAGCCGGCATCGGCATCCCCGAAGGCTATCCCGACTACGTGCTGCACACCATGGTGCGCGTGGTCAAGGGCGGCGAGGAGGTCAAGATCTCCAAGCGCGCCGGTTCATATGTGACGCTGCGCGACCTGATCGAGTGGACCAGCAAGGACGCCGTGCGCTTCTTCCTGCTGTCGCGCAAGCCCGACACCGAATACACCTTCGACGTCGACCTGGCGATCCAGCAGAACAACGACAACCCGGTGTTCTACGTCCAGTACGCGCACGCGCGCATCTGCTCGGTGCTGGCGGCCTGGGGTGGCGATGCCGTGACCCTCAAGGAGGTCGACCTGTCGGCGCTGCAAGGCCCGCAGGCCCAGGCGCTGATGCTGCAGCTGGCCAAGTACCCCGAGATGCTGAGCGCCGCCGCCCAGGACTTCGCGCCGCACGACGTGACCTTCTACCTGCGCGAGCTGGCGTCGAGCTACCACAGCTACTACGACGCCGAGCGCATCCTGGTCGATGACGAGGCCGTCAAGCGGGCCAGGCTGGCGCTGGTGGCGGCGACGGCGCAGGTGTTGCACAATGGTCTGGCCGTGCTGGGTGTCAGCGCGCCTCGGAAAATGTAAATGCCTATGAAAAAGCACAAGGGGGGAACCCTGCTCGGATTCACCCTGGGTCTGCTGGTCGGCCTGGCGGTCGCGCTGGCGGTCGCGGTCTATGTCTACAAGGGGCAGGATTCGCTGTTCAAGCCGCTCCCGCAGCCCGGGGCGGTGCAGGACGCGAAGGAGCAGGAGCGCAACCGGGACTGGAACCCGAATGCGGGCCTGGCGAGCAAGAGCGTGCCCATGCCCAAGCCGGCCGAGGCGACTGCCCCGGCCGTACCGGCACCCTTGCCGGCTCCGGCTCCGGCTCCGGCTCCGGCCGCATCAGCGCCCGTGCCGGCTCCGGCCCCCGCCCCCGCCTCCGCTTCCATCGCCGAACCCGGCAAGCCGGTGCAAGTTGCCAAGCCTCAGCATCAGGCCAAGGATCCGATCGGCGATCTGATCGAATCCCGGGCCGGAGCCAATTCCACGAACGGGGCCAAGACCGAGACCAAGGCCGACCCCTCCATCTATTTCCTGCAGGCCGGTGCCTTCCGCGCCCCCGAGGAAGCCGAGACCCAGCGCGCCAAGCTCGCGATGCAGGGCTTCGATTTCAAGGTCAGCGAGCGCGAGCAGGCCGGCCGGCTGGTCTATCGCCTGCGCCTCGGACCTTTCCGCAGCAAGGCCGAGGTCGATCAGGCGCAGCAACGCCTTGTGGACCAGGGCGTCGAGGTCGCGCAGGTGCGCAGCCAGCGCTGACCTCCCACAGGATCAGGAGTTTTACCGTGATAGCACGTCGATCGTTCAACCGCACCCTGCTGGCTGGTTCTGCCCTGGCCGGTACCGGCCTGCTGGGTCTGCCCGCCCAGGCACAGTCCGCTTTCAAGGAGGGCAAGGATTTCCAGCGCCTCAAGCAGCCCGTGGCCGTCGATGCCCCGGCCGGCCAGGTCGAGGTGCTGGAGTTCTTCTCCTACGGCTGCATCCACTGCTTCCACTTCGAGCCCCTGGTCAAGGCCTGGCTCAAGCAGAAGCCGGCCCAGGTGGCGTTCCGGCGCGTGCCGGTGTTCGCCGAGCCGCTGCAGCGCGCCTACTACGCGCTTGAGGCCATGGGCCAGCTCGAAGCCGCGCACGACAAGCTGTTCGCGCTGTTCTTCACCGACTCGGTGCGCCCGGCCGGCAACAAGCCCGAGGCGGTGGCCGACTGGGTGGCCAAGGCCGGCGTCGACCGCGCCAAGTTCCTGGAGGCCTACCAGTCCTTCGGCGTCGCCGGCAAGGTCAGGCGCGCGACCCAGCTGGCCGACCTGTACCAGGTCGAGGGCACGCCGGCGGTCGGTGTCGCCGGTCGCTTCCTGGTGCCGGGACAGGCCGAGCGCACGCTGCCGATCGTCAATGCGCTGATCGCCGAAGCCCGCAAGGGCTGAACCGGGCCGGTCGAACTTCCAGAGCCTGCCGCCGTGCAGGCTTTTTTGTCGCTGTTACACGCCAGAGCGCCTGCGGCGCGTGACCGGATCGCACCCAGTGACTACAATGAATGCAAGTTCCGTGCCGATTTTGACCATGTCCCAGACCTCACTCCTGCGTTCTCCGCTGACCGCCCTGCTGGCGCTGGCCTGTGCCTGCGCCACGCCGGTCGTGCTGGCCGAGCGCGCCGACCGCGAAAAGCCCATGAACGCCGAGGCCGATGCGCTGCGCCATGACGATGCGAGTCAGACCAGTGTCTTCAGCGGTAGGGTCGTGATCACCAAGGGCACGATCCAGATCCGCGGCGCCCAGGTCGAGGTCCGGCAGGACCCGCAGGGCCACCAGTTCGGTCTCGTGCTGGCCGGCCCCGGTCAGGCGGCCAGCTACCGCCAGAAGCGCGACGGCGTCGACGAGCATATCGAGGGCGAGGCACAGCGGATCGAATACGACGGCCGCGCCGACCAGGTCAAGTTCATCGGCCAGGCGGTGCTGCGCCGCTATCGGGGCACGACCCTGAGCGACGAGACCGCCGGCGCCGTGATCGTCTACGACAACCAGACCGAGGTGTTCCGCGTCGATGGCGGCCCGGCCAGCGCTTCTCCCGCCAACCCCTCGGGCCGCGTGCGCGCGACGCTGGCACCCCGCTCGCAGGCCGAGCCCCTGCCTGGCAAGCCCGTCACCTTGCAGCCGAGCGGCAGCATCGGGGGCAAGCCGTGAGCGCGCCGGCCGTCAGCCGGCTGGAAGCGCGCGGGCTGCAGAAAAGCTATGGCAGCCGCATGGTGGTCAAGGATGTCTCGCTTGTGGTCGAGAGCGGCGAGGTGGTCGGCCTGCTCGGCCCCAACGGCGCCGGCAAGACCACCTCCTTCTACATGATCGTCGGCCTGGTGCGGGTCGACGCCGGCCAGATCCTGCTCGACGGCCAGCCGATCGAGGACCTGCCCATGCACCGGCGCGCCCGGCTCGGGCTCGGCTACCTGCCGCAGGAGGCGTCGATCTTCCGCAAGCTCAGCGTCGAGGACAACATCCGCGCCGTGCTCGAACTGCAGGTCGACGCCAACGGCAAGCCGCTGGCGAAAGCCGAGATCGAGCGCCGGCTCGACGCCCTGTTGCAGGAGCTGCATATCGAGCACCTGCGCGCCACGCCGGCGCCCGCGCTGTCGGGCGGCGAACGGCGCCGGGTCGAGGTCGCGCGCGCGCTCGCCACCAACCCGCGCTTCATCCTGCTCGACGAGCCCTTCGCGGGCGTGGACCCGATCGCGGTGATCGAGATCCAGCGCATCATCGGCTTCCTGACCGCGCGTGGCATCGGCGTGCTGATCACCGACCACAATGTGCGCGAGACGCTGGGCATCTGCGATCACGCCTGCATCATCAGCGAGGGCCGGGTGCTGGCCCAGGGCACGCCGTCCGAGATCGTCGAAAACGCCGATGTGCGCCGGGTCTATCTCGGCGAACATTTCAGGATGTGACGCACCCATGTCCATGAAACCCGGCTTGTCGCTGCGCACCTCGCAGCAGCTGGCATTGACGCCGCAGCTGCAGCAGTCGATCCGCCTGCTGCAGTTGTCCACGCTTGAGATGGCGCAGGAAGTCGAGCAGATGCTCGACGAGAACCCCTTCCTTGAGCTGGAAGCCGAAACCGCCGAGCTGGAGGAGCCAGGTCCGGCCCGGGAGGAGGCACCGTCCAGTGAGGCTACGGAGCCGCCGCCGGGCCTGTCGGCAACGGCATCGGCGGCCAGCCCGGCGGACGAAACGGTGGCTGGCACAGCGCCCGAGCCCGGCACCGATGGCAGCGATGAGATCGGCGCGCTC
Organism: Chitinophaga pinensis; assembly: GCA_943326015.2. Taxonomy (GTDB): domain Bacteria; phylum Pseudomonadota; class Gammaproteobacteria; order Burkholderiales; family Burkholderiaceae_C; genus Malikia. Next base: position 23,491 of record CALPRQ020000008.1, read on the forward strand.
GAACCCGACTGGGAGGGCGACGGCGCGGTCGACTTCAGCCCGGACGACGGCGAATGGGGCGGCGAGGCGCCGGCGCGCCAGGGCCCGGGCAGCGACGAGGAAGGTGCGAGCGCCATCGACCTTGCGAGCGAGTGGGTCACGCTGCAGTCCCACCTGCACCAGCAGTCGCTCTCCTTGCGCCTGAACGACGAGGAACGCGCCGCGCTCCATTTCCTGATCGAGTCGCTCGATGACGACGGCTATCTGGCCGATCTGCTGCCCGAGCTGGCCGAGGCCCTGCTGGCGCAGGAGGAAAGGGCGCGTGGCCTGCCCTGGCCCGATGAGCTGCGCCTGGAGCGTCAGGAGGCGCTGCAGCAGCTGTTGCAGACGGCATTGCACTGGCTGCAGCACATGGAGCCTGCCGGCGTCGGCGCGCGCGACCTGGCCGAATGCCTGAAGCTGCAGATCCTTGAACTGCGCAACAGCCCGCTGGCGCGCGCCGCGCTCGCCATCTGCGAGCAGCCGCTCGAGCTGATGGCCAGGCGCGACCTCAAGCGCCTGGCCGCGCAATGCGGCATCGACGAGGCGCTGGTGCGCGAAGCACTGGCGCTGATCATGCGGCTCGAACCCAAGCCCGGCCGGCGCTTTGCCGATGTGCAGCGCAACATCGTCGTGCCCGACGTGCTCGTGAGCGCCGAGGGTCAAGGTTTCCAGGTCCGGCTCAACCCCGACGTCATGCCGCGCCTGCGCGTGCATGACATCTACGCCAGCGCGCTGCGCGGTCACAAGGGCGAGGCGGCCCAGGGCCTGCAGCAGCGGCTGCAGGAAGCGCGCTGGTTCATCAAGAACATCCAGCAGCGCTTCGACACCATCCTGCGGGTCTCGACCGCGATTGTCGAGCGCCAGCGCCGCTTCTTCCAGCAAGGCGAGCTCGCGATGCGTCCGCTGGTGCTGCGCGAGATCGCTGACGAGCTTGGCCTGCACGAGTCAACCATCAGCCGCGTGACGACCGCCAAGTACATGGCGACGCCTTTCGGCACCTACGAGCTCAAGTATTTCTTCGGCTCCGGCCTGGGCACCGAGACCGGGGTCAACGCCTCGAGCACGGCGGTGCGCGCGCTGATCAAGCAGCTGGTCGCCGCCGAGAACCCGAAGAAACCGCTGAGCGACAACCAGATCGCCGAGCTGCTCAAGGAGCAGGGCATCGAATGCGCGCGCCGCACCGTCGCCAAGTATCGCGAGGCGCTGCGCATCGCGCCGGCCAATCTGCGCAAGGCGCTCTGAGCCGGCACTTGCGCTTACACTCCCCGGCCCGGGTTTGTCCCGACCCCTGTCCCATCGTTCACCGGAACCCGCCATGAATGCTTTGACCCTGTTCCTGCCTTGCGCCGCCGGCGTCGAGGGCTATCTGGCCGCCGAGATCGAGCGCATCACGGGCCTGCCACAAACCAAAATGCTGGCCTCGCGCGGCGGCGTCGAGCTGCCCGGCAGCTGGCGCGACGCGATGAAGCTCAACCTGCACAGCCGTCTGAGCCAGCGCGTGCTGGTGCGGCTGGCCTACCAGCCCTACCGCAGCGAGCATGACGTCTACGACATCGCGAGTGAGGTGGCCTGGGAGATCTGGTTCACGCCGCGCCAGACCATCAAGGTCGAGATCACGGCCCAGCACAGCCCGCTGCAGAGCCTGAACTTCGCCGCGCTGCGGGTCAAGGACGCGATCTGTGACCGCCTGCGCGACAAGCGCGGCGAGCGGCCGAGCGTCGACACCCTGCGCCCCGATGTGCGCATCTTCACCCACCTGACCCATGACGCCTGCACGGTCTACATCGACACCTCGGGCGAGCCGCTGTTCAAGCGCGGCTGGCGCGAGGACAAGGGCGATGCGCCGCTCAAGGAGACGCTGGCCGCCGCCATGATCGCCGCCACCGGCTGGACTGGCGAACCGGGCCCGGACGGCCAGCCGGTGCCGCTCTACGACCCCTGCTGCGGCAGCGGCACCGTGCTGATCGAGGCCGCGCTGATGGCGCTGAACATCGCGCCCGGCGGCCAGCGCCGCTTCAGCTTCGAGAAGCTGCTGCCCTTCCAGCCTCATGTCTGGCAGGCGCTGAAGCAGGAGGCCAAGGACGCCGAGCGCCCGCTGCCGGCCCAGCCCTTCATCTTCGGCAGCGACATCGCCTTCCGCATGGTCGATTTCGCGCGCCGCAACGCCGAGCGTGCCGGCGTCATGCAGGCGCTCGAGCTGCGCGGCGGCGACGCGCTGCAGCGCATGCCGCCGACCCAGACCCCGGGTGTGCTGCTGCTGAACCCGCCCTATGGCGAGCGCATCGCGGCTGCCGGCGTCGCCGGCCAGCGCGCCGAGAGCCGCGCGGCCGGCCGTGGCGGCGCCCGTGTCTTCAGCGCCGGTGCCCCGGTCGAGACCATGCTGCGCGGGCGCGAGACCGCGCAGACTGCCGACGGACTCGAGAACAACGACTTCTTCGCCCAGCTCGCCTCGCACTGGAAGAAGCATTACGCTGGCTGGAGCGCCTGGTTGCTGACGCCCGACCTCAAGTTGCCGGGCAAGATGCGCTTCAAGGAATCGCGCCGGGTGCCGATGTGGAACGGTCCGATCGAATGCCGCCTGTTCCGCTTCGACCTGCTGGCCGGCTCGGCGCGCGGCAACCCGGCGGCTGGCAACGGCGCTGGCACTGACCACGCAGCAGGCCGGGCATGAGCGCGCTGCCGCGCCTGGTCATCGACACCAACTGGCTGCTCGACCTCTGGGTCTTCGACGATCCGCGCGCGCAGCCGCTGCGCGCCGCGCTGGAAGCCGGCGAGCTGCGCTGGCTCGCGACGCCGCCGATGCGGATCGAGTTCGAGCGTGTGCTCGGCTACCCCGCAGTCGCGAAAAGGCTGCAGGCCGACGGCCGCGAGCCGGCCGCGCTGCAGGCCGAGTTCGAACGGCGGGTCGAGTGGGCCGAGCCCGCGCCGCGCGCGCCGGTGCGCTGTGCCGATCCGGACGACCAGGGCTTCATCGACCTGGCGCTGCAGCAGGGCGCGACCCTGTTGAGCAAGGACAAGGCCGTGCTGGCCTGCCGCAAGCGCCTGCAGGCGCTCGGCGTGGCGGTCCAGCCGCATTGGCCCTGAAGTCGGCTTCAAACTGGCAGAAATACTCCTGAAATAATTTTTGTGTCAGATATGTTGACAATGGCGCCAGCTTGCCTATAATTTATCTCAGGTTGTTTTGCGACAGCCTCCCGCTTTTCCTCCCTGAGCGGGCGCCTTAGTGTGTGACAGCAAAAAGGCTTCCCAGCCCCGGTCCTTTAGACCGGGGTTTTTTTTCGTGTCGTTTTTCTAGCAGCGGCTGGCAAGAGAGAGCTTTGCGCCGCCGACCCCTCAATCGCGCCCACCGACCTGCAACTGGTAGAGAAAGCGCTGCAGCAGCAACTGGTCACGCGGGTCCATGTCGACGAAGCGCGCGCCAAGCAGTTGCTGGCCGCTTGTTCTGCCGGCGTCCAGCCGGTTCTGCCACTGGAGGCCGAAGCGGATCGGTCCGAAGCCGGGCAGATCGAGCGAGCAATCCGGCAGCACGGTCCCCAGTTCCACCGGCAGGCTGGCCTGCGCGGGCAGGGCCAGGCACACGCCCCCGACGGAAATGTCGACCAGCCGCAGCGTCAGTCGGCTGAACTCGGCCTCGTCCCCGTCCGCCACGGCGCGGGGCAGCAGCAATTCGCAGAGCAGGGTGGCAGGACTCGGCACCCGAAAGAACTCGCGCCGCTGGACTCGGTGCACGCAGGGCGGCAGCCTGGCCGTATAAGCCAGCGCCTCGCCAGAAGCGTCAGGCTGCAGATGTTCGAGCAGAAAGCAGATCCGCGCGCTGGGGAGATTGGCCAGCACCATGACGGGATCGCCGGCTCGCAGCAGTCGCCTCGGAAGCGGCCCCGCAGCAAAGCGCAACACCAAGTCGCCGGATTCCCGGACCTCGGCGACGGTGGCCGCCACCGGCTCTGCCGGATCGCCCCAGCACTGCACGCTGGCCCGCCACCTGGCCAGATCCCGCATGATCTGGCGGACCTGCAAGGGAGAGTCGATCCAGAACGGATCTTCTGGCGGCGGCAGCAAACTGGAATGGGTCATGGTACCTTCCAATCGAGCAACTTTTCTAGCGGGTATCGGTCGACTTCACGATCTCATTCGTGCGCGACAGAGGCAGGGTCGCCGGCCCCGCCCGTTCACGCTCAGGCGCGCTTGGCCAGCACCTCGAAGGCCGGCAGGGTCTTGCCTTCCAGCACTTCGAGGAATGCGCCGCCGCCGGTCGAGATGTAGCCGACATCGTCGGTGATATGGTACTTGGCGATCGCCGCCAGCGTGTCGCCACCACCGGCGATCGAGAACGCCTCCGAGTGCGCGATCGCCGACGCCATCATCTTGGTGCCGCCCGCGAACTGCGGGTACTCGAACACGCCGACCGGGCCGTTCCAGACGATGGTGCCGGCGTGCGCGATGATCTCGGTCAGCTTGGCCGAGGTCTTGGGGCCGACGTCCAGGATGCGGTCATGCGGGCCGACATCCTCGACCGGGATGCGGTTGGCGCGCGCCAGCGCCGAGACCTCGTCGGCCACCACCACATCGACCGGCAGCGGCACTTCGGCGCCGCGCTCCTTCATGATGTCCATCACCTGTTGCGCCTCGCGCACCATCTCGGGCTCGGCCAGCGAGTCGCCGATGCGCTTGCCGGCCGCCAGCAGGAAGGTGTTGGCGATGCCGCCGCCGACGATCAGCTGGTCGACCTTGGACGCCAGGGTCTTGAGGATGCTCAGCTTGGTCGAGACCTTGGAGCCGCCGACGATCGCCACCAGCGGGCGCCTGGGTTCGAGCAGGGCCTGGGTCAGCGCGTCCATCTCGGCCGCCAGCAGCGGGCCGGCGCAGGCGACCGGAGCGGTCTCGGCGATGCCGTAGGTCGTGCCCTCGGCACGGTGCGCGGTGCCGAAGGCGTCGTGCACGAAGATGTCGCACAGCTTGCCCAGCTTGGCCGCCAGCTCGGGCTTGTTCTTCTTTTCGCCGACGTTGAGGCGGCAGTTCTCCAGCAGCACCAGCTGGCCCGGCGCGACGTCGAAGCCGCCGTCGACCCAGTTCGAGATCAGCGGCACCTCGCGTCCGAGCAGCTCGCCCAGGCGCTTGGCCACCGGAGCCAGGCTGTCCTCGGGCTTGAACTCGCCCTCGGTCGGGCGGCCCAGGTGCGAGGTCACCATCACGGCGGCACCGGCGTCGAGCGCCATCCGGATCGCCGGCAGCGAGGCGCGGATACGGGTGTCCTCGGTGATGTTGCCGTCATCGTCCTGAGGCACGTTGAGGTCGGCGCGAATGAAGACTCGCTTGCCGGCGGCCTGGCCGCTGGCGCAAATGTCGGAGAAACGCAGGAATTTCATGGTCTTGGTGCAACAGCGTGGTAACCGTCTTATTGTAGGAGTCCATGCCTGTCGCCGAGCTTGCTCCAGCGCCCCATGCAGGTCTTCTCCTGTTTTTTCCGCGACCGGACCTGGGTCCAGCGTGGCGCGGGCTGACTGAAAAAATGGTCAGCACCCAGTGCCGGGCATGGCGAGCGAGCACGCTGCTACCATGGGCGAAAAAACATCGACAGGGAGCAGGGTTAGTGACCGTATTTGAATCCTGGAAGACGCATCCAGTCACCGAGGAAAACCTCCGGACCATTCTCGACCACATTCCGACACCGATTGTCTGCAGCGCGCTGGGCAAAGTGGTGCGCACGCTGTACATCAACCGGCAATTCGAGCGGACTTTCGGTTACCAGCTGGCCGACATTCCCGGCGCGGGTGACTGGGCCCGTCGGGCCTACCCCGACGATGCCTACCGCTACAGCCTCATCGGCCCCTGGCAAGCCGCCTTGCATCGGGCCATGGCCGACGGCAGCCCGATCCCGCCGATGGAAGCCCGCCCGCGCTGCAAGGACGGCACCGTGCGCGATGTCATCATCCACACGGCAGTCTTGGGACGGATGTTGCTGCTGTCGTTCACCGACATCACCGAACACAAGCGCACGGAATCCCGTTACCGGCTGCTGACCGAGAGCATGCTGGACGTGGTGTGGGTGCTCAACGCTGAAACGCGGCGGTTTGTCTACGTGAGCCCGTCGGTGCAGGCGCTGCGGGGGTACACGCCCGAGGAGGTCATGGCCCAGCCGATCGATGCCGCCTTGATGCCGGAAAGCCGCCAGCCTGTGCGCGCACTGATGGCCGAGCGTCTGGCGGCGTTCCAGGCCGGCGAACTCACGCCCCAGGAACATTTCACCACGGTGCTGGCGCAACCCTGCAAGGATGGCAGTTCGGTCTGGACCGAGGTGGTGACCCATTACCACCGCAACGAAATCACGGGCCAGATCGAGGTCTACGGGGTGACGCGCAACATCACCCGGCGTTGGGAAGCCGAGGAAAAATTGCGCCTGAGCGAGCAACGCCACCGTTTGCTGGCGGAAAACGCGCGCGATGTGATCTGGACCATGTCGCCCGACGGACGCGCCACCTATGTCAGCCCGGCGGTGGAAGCCGTGCGCGGCTACACGCCCGAAGAAGCCATGCGGCAACGCCTCGGGGAAATTCTCACCCCCGTTTCGCAGGCGGTGTCGCGGGCCTATTTCAGTCAGCTGCGCGCAGATGTGCAGGCCGGGCGCCCGCCGCAGAACTTCCGGGGTGAGCTGGAATACCGCTGCAAGGACGGCTCCACCTACTGGACCGAGGTGTTCGTCTACCCCGTGCTCAATGCCGAGGGGGGGCTGGCAGAAATCATCGGCGTCAGCCGCGACATCGCCGAACACAAGCGCTATGCCCTGGCGCTGCAGCAGGCCAAGGAAGCCACCGAGTCCGCCAACCGCGCCTTGCAGGAAGCCAATGCCGAGCTGCACCGGATCGCGACCATCGATCCCCTGACAGGGGCCTGGAACCGGCGCCATTTCCAGCACCTGCTGGAGGTGGAAATGACCAGCTCGGCCCGCCATGAGACGCCGCTGTCGATGCTGATGTTCGATGTCGACCATTTCAAGACGGTGAACGACCGGCATGGCCATCTGGTGGGTGATCAGGTCCTGGTCAGGATGGTGCTTGTCACGCAGCAACATCTGCGAACCGAGGATGCCCTGGCCCGTTGGGGTGGCGAGGAGTTCGTGGTGCTGTTGCCCCATTGCACGGCGGCCGAGGCCGTCCAGCTGGCCGAGCGCTTGCGGACGCTGCTGGAGGCTTGCCCGATGCCGGCTGTGGGCCGGGTGACCGCCAGCTACGGGGTGGCGCAATGGCGGTCCGGGGAAACGTCGCACGACTGGTTCAAGCGCATGGACGAAGCGCTCTACCAGGTCAAGGCGGCGGGACGCAATCGCGTCCAGCTGGCTTGAGCAGGCGGCTTGCAGCAGCGCATGTCACGCCATGCCCCGCGGTCCGCATCCCGGCTCTAGAATGGTCCGGTGTTGGCTCTGACCAGGAGGTGAGGACGATGGATATTCGACGCTGGGGCATGGCCCTGACCTTGACCGCTGCGCTCAGCGGCTGTGGCTACAACGACTTCCAGCGCCTCGACGAGCAGACCAGCTCGGCCTGGGCCGAGGTGCTCAACCAGTACCAGCGCCGCGCCGACCTGGTGCCGAATCTGGTCGCGACGGTCAAGGGCGAGGCGAACTTCGAGCAGGAAACGCTGACGCGCGTGATCGAGGCCCGCGCCCGTGCGACCGCGATCCAGCTCACGCCGCAGATGCTCGAAGATCCGCAGGCGATGCAGCGCTTCCAGGCCGCGCAGGGCCAGCTCGGCAGCGCGCTGAGCCGGCTGCTGGCGGTGTCCGAGCAATACCCCACCCTGAAGGCCAACCAGGCCTTCGGCGACCTGCGCGTGCAGCTCGAAGGCACCGAGAACCGCATCACCGTCGCGCGCAACCGCTACATCCAGACGGTGCAGGACTACAACGTGCTCGCGCGCAGCTTCCCGACCAATCTGACCGCGATGGTCTTCAGCTACCGGCCCAAGGCGGGCTTCACCGTGGCCGACGAGGCCGCGATCAGCGCGCCGCCCCGGGTCGATTTCGGCAGCAAGTGATGACGCCGGCCCTGCGCTGGATCTGGGCCTGGCTGCTGTGCGCCCTGCTGGCCTGGCCGCTGGCGGGCTCTGCGCAGTCACTGCAGCCGCTGCAAGCCATTCCGCCGCTGAGCGCGCGCGTGATCGACCAGACCGCCACCCTGACCGAGCCGCAGCGCCAGGCGCTGGAGGACAAGCTGGCCGCCTTCGAACGCGAGCGCGGCAGCCAGGTGGTGGTCCTGCTGGTGCGCACGACTGCACCGGAGGACATCTTCAGCTACACCCAGCGCCTGGGCGACACCTGGAAGATCGGCCGCAAGGAGGTCGGCGACGGCGTGCTGCTGGTGGTCGCCAAGGATGACCGGACCCTGCGCATCGCCACCGCCAAGGCGGTCGAAGGCGCGATCCCCGACCTGGCCGCCAGCCGCATCATCGAAGCGGTCATCACGCCACGCTTCAAGCAGGGCGACTTCTATGTGGGGCTCGATGCCGGGGTGGACCAGATCCTGGCCCGGCTCAAGGGCGAGGCGTTGCCGCTGCCGGCCGCTGCGGTCGGAGCCGCTGACAGCGACTGGACCGGGCTGCTGGTGTTCCTGTTCGTCGCCCTGCCGCTGATCTCCACCGTGCTGCGGCGTGTCCTCGGGCGGCCGCTGGGCGGCCTGGCGTCCGGTGTGGTCGTCGCCGGTCTGGTGTGGGATTTCACGGCATCGGTCTGGCTGGCCGGGGGGGCAGCGCTGGCGGCCGCCATCCTGAGCCTGCTGCTGCCCAGCCTGCCACTGCGCGGCGGTGGTGGACCACGCGGACCCGGCGGCTGGGGCGGTGGCCCGGGGGGAGGCGGCTCCAGCGGCGGGGGAGGAGGCTTTTCCTCGGGTGGTGGCGGCAATTTCGGTGGCGGCGGCGCTTCGGGGCGCTGGTGAAGGCGTGCAACACCGCCTGGCAGCAGATTGACTCCGATCAGTCGCCGTCGCGCACCACATCCCGCTGCTGCGGCGGGATCAGCCCCACCACGCTGCCGATGACCAACAAGGTCGGTGGCGTGGTGCTCATGCTTCGCTTTCTTCCAGGGTGTCGGGTGCTGCGGCTTCCAGCGGTTCCATCAGGGTCGCCCGGATGTAGTCCAGCGGCAGGCGGTGGCGTTCGGCCAATACCTCGAAGCTGGCGCCTTCGGCATGCTCGGCCTGCAGTGTCTCCAGCCAGCCCAGCAGCCCGGTGGAGAGCGAGCGGCCGCGCTGTTCGCCGTCGCGCGTCTCGCCACCCTGCTCGATGTCGTACTTGTTGGCGTAGCCGCGCGGCGTCACCATCAAGCCGTGGCGCACGAAGGTGTTGCTGTTGCCGATCAGCACGGTGCTGAGCATGCCGATGTCGGCCTCGGCCATCTGGTCCAGCGTGGTGAAGACGATGTGCTCGCGGCGGCGGTAGGCGCTCTTGACGATGGCCACCGGCGTGTCCGGGCGGCGATGGCGCAGGAACAGGCGCTGCGCCTCCACGATCTGGCGCGTGCGCCGGCCGCTCTTGGGGTTGTAGAGCGCGACCACGAAGTCGGCCATTGCCACCGCGTCGAGCCGGCGCGCGATGGTCGGCCAGGGGGTGAGCAGGTCGCTCAGCGAGATGGCGCAGAAGTCGTGCGTCAGCGGCGCTCCGACCAGCGCGGCGCAACTGTTGAGCGCCGAGGTGCCCGGCACGATCTCCACCTGCACCGGATCGTCCGGCGTCCATCCGGCCTGGAACAGCACCTCGTAGGTCGGGCCGGCCATGCCGTAGACGCCGGCGTCGCCGGAGGAAATCAGTGCCACCTTCTTGCCCTGGCGCGCCGCGTCCAGCGCGCTGATGGCGCGGTCGAGTTCCTCGGTCATGCTCTTGCGGATGACCTCCTTGCCGTCGAGCAGGTCGGCCACCAGCTTGATGTAGGTGACATAGCCGATCACCGTGTCGGCCTCCTGGATCGCGCTGCGCGCCCGCGCGGTCATGTGGGCCTCGTGGCCAGGGCCGATGCCGACCAGCATGATCTTGCCGGGTCGGGTGTCGCAGCTCGGGGAGGGAGAAGTCATCCTGGTGCCTGCCTTTCGTTCAATGGGTTGTCTGTCGATGGGAGCGGCGGAGCCATGCAGGCCACGGAGACGGTGGCATTCCGGCCATCGGCGCCGCGGCATTTGTGCTTTTCCACGCGCAGGGCCAGCAAGGAAGCCGGTTGGGCGGCATCGCCTGCGGCGAGCAAGGCGGCGGCTTCGCTGACCGATGGCGTGCCGGTGTGGCGGCGCACGGTCTCGCTCGGGTTGGGTACCGGCACCTGGGCCAGCTGCGCCGCCGGGAAGAATCGCAGCGGCCAGCCGTGCTGCCGCGCCAGTTCGTGCAGGCCGGCCTCGTCGGCCTTGATGTCGATGCTCGCGGCCATGGCCACATCCTGCGGACTGGCATCCACCAGGGCCAGTGCCTCCTGCACGGCACGCTGCAGCGTGGCGCAGGGCGTGCCACGGTCGCAGCCCAGGCCGAGCGCGTAGCGGGGGCGGGGTGGCGCGCTCACGGTGAGCTGGCTTCCCGTGGCGGACGGTACACCACCAGCCGTTCGGCCCATTGGTCCCAGAAGGCGGGAGCGATGTCGGCGTGCGTCACCCACAGCACGGAACGGTGATGCTCCGGGCGCACCTGGTCGAAGCGGCTCAGCAGCTCGACGTTGGCGGGCAGCGGCGTCGGGCGGGTCCACCAGTGCGGACTGCCGGTTTCCTGCACGAAGGCTATCGCCTCGCCATTGACCATGTCGGCCGAAACGCGGGTGATGTTGATCTTGGGCGCTTCCACGCGCCAGCCCAGGTGGCGACCCAGGATGTCCACGGGTATGGTCTTGCCGACGTCGGACGCGGTGGTCAGCACCGGTGCGGCGCCGAGCAGATCGGCCACGCGCTCGCTCCATGCGTTGGCGCCGCCGACATGGCCCGAAAGCACCGGGATCACATACTGCGCTGCGTCGTCCACCACGATCACGCCCGGGTCCTCGTCCTTGCTTTTCAGGTGCGGCGCGATCAGGCGCACCACGGCGCCGAGCGAGACGAAGAACACGATCTGGTCGTAGCGCTCGAACAACGGGCCGATCTCGTCGCGCAGCGCACCGGCGTAGGCATGCACCGGCTGCCGCAGGCCGCTGAAGGCGCTGGCGAACTTGGCCGAGGTGCAGACATGTGCCTGCGGCAGGTCGGCGGCCAGGCGGGCGGCCAGCGCGGCGCCATGCCTAGTGATGGCGACCAGGCAGACGCGCAAGTCGGCGGGTGCGGTGGCGGGGGCGGACAGGACCACCCGGCGGTCGGAACTCATGCTGCTGCGGCCTCTGCTGGTTCGGTGCGGGTTGAGATCTGCTTCAAGGCAGCTGGCTCGGCCAGGCCCGGGCCGCTTTTCTTCAGGCAGCCCTTGATGCGTTCGCCGCGCACGCGGTGCGGGTTCTTCACGATCAGCAGCGACAGGTAGCTGACCTTGCTGCCGCGCAGTGCCAGCAGTTCGTGGCCCGACAGGCGACGTTCGTCGAGCGCACCGACACGTTCGATGAAGTGTGCCCCGGCCAGCAGCTCGCGCGCTTGCAGCCAGTCCAGCAGATCCTCGATCAGCGGCTTGATCTTCATCAGCACCAGGGTGTCGAAATCACCGAGCAGCCGGTCGATCGCGCTCACGCCGTAGGCGGCGGGAATGATGGCCACGGTATCGTCCTGTTCCGCGAAGGGCTCGCCCACTTCGGCGCAGGCGGCGGTGAAGGAATTGACGCCGGCCACCACCTGCACCGGCACATGTTCGTCCAGGCTGCGTACGGTGCGCGCCAGATGGCCGAAGGTGGCGTAGGTGCTGGCGTCGCCTTCGACCAGGAACAGCACGTCGCGTCCGGCCTGCAGCCAGGGCAGCACGGTCTGCGCCGCCTTCAGCCAGGCGCGCGCCAGTTTCTCGCCGTCGTGTGTCATGGGAAACAGCAGCGGCAGGTGGATCTCGGGTGGCGCCAGTTCGGCGCGCTGCGCGATGTCGAGCGCGTAGCTCGGTGTCTTGCCGCTGCGCACCGGGTAGACCCAGACGGCGTCTTGCCGCTGCAGCGCGGCCCAGGCGGCGCGCGTGATCAGGCCCGGGTCGCCAGGGCCGAGCGAGAGGCCCCACAGCGTGCCGGTCTGGCGGGCATGGTCAGTCATGGTTGCTCTCCTGGGTGTTGTCGCGCTGGTCTGGATCTGTGCCAGGGCTGGCGCAGACCAGCCAGACCGGGTTTTCCGCCGCCATGCGGTGCATGTGCAGGATGGGCTTGCTGCGCGAAGCCTGCAGTTGCAGTACGTCCCAGTCGGCGTTCAGGGTTTGCAGCGCCTGGGTGGCGGTCGCGAGGTTTTCCAGCGTGACGAAGTTCATCACCAGTCGGCCGCCGGGACGCAGCCGGCGCAGCACACTTGCGATCAGCCCGGCCAGCTCGCCGCCGGAGCCGCCGACGAACACCGCGTCCGGGTCAGGCCAGGCGTCCAATCCCTCGGGGGCCTTGCCGTGCTGCAGCGTGTAGTTGCTGACGCCGAAGGTCGCGTGGTTGCGCCCGGCAATCGCGTGGTCGGCTTCATTCTTTTCGATCGCGTAGACATGGCCGCGCGGGCACAGTCGGGCCGCTTCCAGGCCGACCGAGCCGGAGCCGGCGCCGATGTCCCACACCACGCTGTCGGTGCGCAGTTGCAGGCGGGCCAGGCTGACGGCGCGCACTTCCTGCTTGGTGATCAGGCCCTTTTCGGGCTGGCGCTGCGCGAAAGCGCTGTCGGCCAGGCCGAAGCGCACCGGTTGCTGCGCCGCGCGGATGCGCCACAGCAGCACCACGTTCAGATCGGCAAAGCGCATCTGCGCCGCATCGGCCGGGTTGAGCTGCGGGTGGATGCGCTCACTGGCCTGCAGCAGGTTTTCCGCTACCGCCAGCTGGAAATCATCGCCCAATTCCTCGGCCAGCAGCAGGCGGGCGATGCGGTCCGGGCTGTTGGCTGGGCTGGTCAGCACCAGCAGTCGCTGTTCGGCGCGCAGTGCCTGCGCCAGCGCGTACAGGCCATGGGTCGGACGGCTGCCGCGTTCCCACTCGCCAGCGTCCTGGCTGTGCACTGAGACGATGCGCGCGTCCTGCCAGGCCAGACCGACACGGGCGCAGGCCAGTTGCAGCGTGGACAGGTTGGGCAGGATCTCGATCGCGTCGAGGCACAGTTGCTGCGCGAGATAGGTCGCGATGCCATGGCACAGCGGGTCGCCGGTGGCCAGCACCACGCTGCTCTGGTGCGCGTCGCGCGCGCTGCGCACCCAGCCGGGCACGGCCTTCATCTGGCCGGTCAGGTCGCGTGTCACCGCGCCGGGCTTGAGTTGCTGCCGGAACAGCGCCAGCGTGCGTGCGGCGCCGATCACCACATCCGCCGTGCGCAGGTGGGCCAAGGCGGTGGCGCTCAAGCTGGCGGCACCGTCGTCGAGCACGCCGATCACGCGGCAGGGGTTGGGGTCTTTGACTCGGATGTCCATGGCGGCTAGTCGGTGTCGAAATCGACGTGGTGCGTGTGGCCGATGCCGGTGCGGCCTGCGGTGGCGGGGCTTGGGCGCTGATCGGCTGGGACGGAGCAGACATCAGCTACCTTGTGGCCGGCGAAGTCGCATACCAGCACGCGCAACTGGAAGGCATGACCGTAGCGCTCGGGCGCGGTCAGGGTGTCGATTGCGCGCTGCGCGAGCGCCCGGTGGAAGGCCGCGCCCAGGCCACGCTCCACCATCAGCTCGGCGCCGAAGCGCGCGGTCTCGGCGGCGACAATCGCAGCACAGTCATCGGCGCTGGCACCGATCTGCTGCGCAATCTCGGCCACCAGGTCGGTGTCCACCGCGTTGCGGTTGGCGTGGGTGATGGTCTCACCCTGCGCGATCTTGGTCAGCTTGCCCACCATGAGGCCCAGCACCACCTGCTTCAGGCCTTGGGCCACCACCTCGTCAAGCGCGTAGCGCAGGAAATCGCCCATCTGCACGAAGCAGGCGGCCGGCAGTTCCGGGCGTTCGGCGCGCAGCTCGGTCATGGCGAAGGTTTCGGTGCGCCCACCGGTGGTCAGCGCCACCACGCCATGGCCCAGCGTGGCCGCCACCTGGATGCCCTGCACCACGCTGGCGCGCCAGGCAGCGGTGGAATAGGGCTTGACGATGCCCGTGGTACCCAGGATGCTGATTCCACCCAGTATGCCCAGCCGCGCGTTGGTGGTTTTCCTGGCCATCTCCTGCCCGCCGGGCACGCTGATGGTGACTTCCAGCCCGTGCTGCGTCAGCAGTTGCGGTGCGGCCTCAAGCAGGTTGTCGGCGATGTTCTGGCGCGGCACCGGGTTGATGGCCGGCCCGCCCACGGCCAGTCCCAGGCCGGGCATGGTCACCATGCCCACGCCCTCGCCGGCGCGGTATTCGACCTGGCCGGCCTGCCCGGGCAGCAGGCGCAGGTCCACTGTCAGATGCGCGCCATCGGTGCAGTCCGGGTCGTCGCCGGCGAACTTCACGACCATGGCGTGCGCAGTCTGGCTGTCGCAGCGACCGTCATGCACGGCAAAGCGCACCCGGTCACCGTTGGGCAGCAGGCACTCTATTTCAGCGGGAACATGACCCGTCACCAGACCCAGGACCGCGGCGCGTGCTGCCGCGGCAGAACACAAGCCGGTGGTGAATCCGGTGCGCGTGCCGCGTGGGGTGTCTTTGTCCTTCATGGCTGGCTCAAGCGTCGGCGCCAGCTTTCTGCCGCGCCTCGGCCAACGCCAGCAGCGCGTGCAGCGCCGCCACCACCAGGGTCGAGCCGCCCTTGCGGCCACGGATCACGATCCACGGCACGCCACTTTCGGCCGCCATCAGCTCCTTCGATTCGGCGGCCGAGACGAAGCCCACCGGCATCCCTACCACCAGCGCCGGGCGGACGCCTTCCTCGCGGATCAGGCGCACCAGCTCGATCAGTGCCGTGGGCGCGTTGCCGATGCCGACGATGGCACCATCCAGCAGCCCCAGCCGGTGCGCCTTGCGCATGGCCTGCACGGCGCGCGTGGTGTTCTCGGCCTGGGCCTGTGCGATCACGTCGGCGTCGCTGATGAACTGGTGCGTGCGCATGCCGAAATGGGCCAGACGCGGTTGCGACAGGCCGGAGCAGATCATCTCCACGTCGGCCACGATGGGGGTGCCGCCGCGCAGCATGGCAGCGAGGCCGGCGGCAACCGCCTCCGCATGAAAATCGGTCAGGCCGTTGAATTCGAAGTCGGCGTTGGCGTGGATCATGCGTCGCACGATCGGCCACTGCAGGGCGGTGTAACGGCAGGGGCCGGCCTCGGCGTCGATGATGGCGAAGCTGCTCAGCTCGATGGCCTGGCCGGCACGGGTGAGCTGTTCGGTGACGGTGTTGACGGTGCTCATGCGATCACCTCATCGGCAGCGTGGTGGACATGCACAGGGTCTGGCTTAGGGGCGGCCGGTGCATGGGTGTGTTCGTGCGAATGGCCGTGGCCCAGGTCATGCGCGATCTCGCGGTAGCTGCAGCCATCGCACGGCAGCTTGGCGCCGGGCACGCCGCCCAGCAGGTCGGCCACGCGCTGCTCCAGCAGCTCGCAGATTTCCTGCTCGAAGCCGAACTGCGTGCCGCAGGCGAAACGCAGCTGCGGATACTGCGCGCGCAGATGCGCCACCTGGCGCTGGATGCGCTGCATCAGCGTGCCGGTGTAGAGGTAATAGGGCAGCACCACGATCTGTGTCATGCCGAGCAGCGCCTGGCGCTGCACCACGCGCTCCAGGCGCGGCCAGGTGATGCCGGTGAAGGCCAGATCCACCAGTTCGTGATCACCCTCTTCCTGCAGCCAGCGCGCCATCTTGGCCATCTCGCCGTTGGCGCCACGGTCCGATGATCCGCGCCCCAGCAGCACGACGCCGGTGGTGGTCGGGTCGGGCATGTCCAGGCTGCTCATCGCCTGGCGCAGGCGGCGCCTGAGGATGGCCAGGATCGGGTCGCAGGCCGTCAGGTGCGGGCCGTAATGGAACTCGACGTCGGGCAGGTGTTCGCGTGCGTGCTCGATCGCTTCCGGAATCTCCATCTTCACGTGGCCGGCCGCGTTCAGGATCAGCGGCAGCACCAGCACGCGGCGGGCGCCACGGGCGGCGGCCAGCAGGCCGTCGTGCAGCGAAGGCGGTGCGAACTCGATGAAGCAGACCTCGATGCGCCAGCCCGGCTGACGTGCCTGCCATTGTGCGACGAAGTCGCGGATTTCCTGGTTGCCGAATTCCTCGCGCGAGCCGTGGCCCACTAGCAGGATGGTGGCATCGTTCGGGTGGGGGCAGTTCATGTCTGGGGCTCCGAAGCCGGCACGCTGGCGCGGCGAAAACGGTGAGTGAAACTGGCGTCGTACAGCTTGGATTTGCTCAGTTCCGGCCAGTGGCGCGCGCCCAGGGTCGGGCTGGCAATCACCATGGCCTGGCTCACGATGCCGGCTTCGCGGCACAGTTGTCTGATGGTGGCCAGCGTGCCGCGCACGATGCGCTCCTGGCCCGGCCAACTGGCCTTGTGCACCACCAGCACGGGCGCATCCTCGGCCCAGCCGGCGGCGCGCAGCCCGGCTTCCACCTTGTGCAGCAGCGTGATGGACAGGAAGATGCAGAGCGTGGTGCGGTGTGCCGCCAGCGCTGCCAGATCCTCGCCGTCAGGCATGGGCGTGCGCCCTTCGACGCGGGTGAAGATGGTGGTCTGCGTCACTTCGGGCAGCGTGAAGCTCTCCACCGCTGCTGCCGCTGAAGCCATGGCCGACGAAACCCCGGGCACCACGGCCACAGGCACACCGGCTGCATCCAGTGGCTGCACCAGTTCAATCAGCGCACCGTACAGCGCCGGGTCGCCGGTTTGCAGGCGCACCACGGTGTCGCAGCGACCGGCCTGCTCGATCAGCCAGGCCGCCATCTGCTCCAGCGTCATGTCCTTGCTGTCGGCAATGACGCAACCGGGTGGCGCCCAGCGCGTGGTCGCCTCGTTGACCAGCGAACCGGCGAACAGGATGGCGCCGGCGCGCTCGATCAGCCCGCGCCCCTTGACGGTGATGAGTTCAGGGTCGCCGGGGCCGGCGCCAACGAACCAGACGATGCCTTGGCGAAGAACGGTCATGCCGAGCTTGCTCCCGGGTTCAGGCGGCGGCGCTGTACAAGCGCTGCTCCAGCCACAGGCTGTCCTTCATGCCGTGGAACCACTTGGCGCCAGCCAGCACGGCGAGGTCGATCAGCGGTTCAACCAGCACCACGGTCATGTAGGCAGCGCCAAAGCCGGCCACTTCTTCCAGGTTGGAAGCGCCCAGGCCACGACCATAGAGCGCCCAGAAAGCCACCCACAGCACGATGCCGCCTTGGTAGGCGGTGCTCAGTTTCAGCGCCTGGGCGTAGCCGATGTCCACGTAGGCGGTGTCGGTCGGAATGATGCGGCGGGCCAGTGCGGCACAGGCAAACAAGGGCACCAGCAAGGTGGTGACATTCATGCCGTACTGGGGCAGGTCGAGCGGTGCGAAGAACAGGCCCTGGAGCAGCAGCCCGCCTGCCAGTCCGAGCGCGCCCGCGGCAGCACCAAAGATCAGCAACAGCGTCGATCCCAGGATGAGGTGGACCTCGGAAATGCCGATCGGGTGATGTGGCAGGACTTCAAAGAAACAGAACACCAGGGCCGTCGCCATGGCCGCGCGCAACAGCAGCGCTGTCAAGCCATCGCGCTTGACCGTGTCGAGTGCGAGCTTGGCTGTGAAGCCCAGGGCGCCAGCGGCGCTGGCGTAACTCAGGGCAATCTTGGCGCTGTCAACAATTCCAGGTTCCATATGCATGGCTGTGCTCCTTGTGCGAGGTCGGTAGGGGGTAATCAAGCTGAACGGCTCGTGCTGCGTGCCAAGCGACAAGGCTGGACCGGCACAAGACAGGTTTCGGGGTTTCGGGGTTCCCGGATCGAGAACCACGCGCTGGTCTGGCACAGGCGCAGCTGTGCCCGCGCCATCACAGGGCGTCAGAAAGACCAGCGGACAGCACAAGGGCTGGCCACAGGTCAAGGCTGTGACGTCAGGTCAACAGGGCAGGAAGATGTGCGCGATGCGCACGAAGGCGGGCGATGCAAGCATGGAATATTCGGCGAAAAGTTCTGGCCACCTTCCCCGGTAGCGTTTGAACGATCAAGCCATGCGCTCTGCGCATGACTCTCCTGTTGGCCGGTATCCGGGCTGACGGACAAAACCTCCAGAACCTTCCCAGACGACGCAGCGTCCAGTGGCGAATAGGAGGCGGGTCGTGAGGCACGACCGTCCGCTTACCGTTGCGGGGGCAGCGCTGGTTGGACTCGCTCCAGTGAGGGCGAATTTCCCAGCTTCCCGTTTAACCGCGGCCACAGAAGCGGGCCGCGAGCACCAACGAGAAATATTCTAACTTAGGAAATGACCCGTCTGCTGGCTGCCAGCACTGGTGAATCGGCAGGCGGCTACTGGGGTCAGCCACAGGTCCCGCTTTGACCATGGACTTGCTGCTGCTGCAATAATGCGCCATGGAGCTGGCCGCGCCATGCGGCAAGTCATTTCACCTGATGGAGACGATTCCCATGCCGCAACAGGAAGACAAGCGCAACGAACTGCGCCGCGCCGCCCTTGAATACCACGAGTTCCCGACCCCGGGCAAGGTGGCGATCGCCGCCACCAAGCAGCTGACCAACCAGCGCGACCTGGCGCTGGCCTATTCGCCCGGCGTGGCGGCGCCCTGCGAGGAAATCGTCGCCGATCCGAATGCAGCCTTCAAGTACACCAGCCGCGGCAACCTGGTCGGTGTCATCACCAACGGCACGGCGGTGCTGGGCCTGGGCGACATCGGCCCGCTGGCCGCCAAGCCGGTGATGGAAGGCAAGGGCGTGCTGTTCAAGAAGTTCGCCGGCATCGACGTGTTCGACATCGAGATCAGCGAGAAGGACCCGGACAAGTTGATCGAGATCATCGCCGCGCTGGAGCCGACCTTCGGTGGCATCAACCTGGAGGACATCAAGGCGCCCGAGTGCTTCTACATCGAGAAGAAACTCAAGGAACGCATGAAGATTCCGGTCTTCCACGACGACCAGCACGGCACCGCGATCGTGGTCGGCGCCGCGCTGCTCAACGGCCTCAAGGTGGTCGGCAAGGACATCAAGAGCGTCAAGCTGGTCACCTCGGGTGCCGGTGCCGCGGCGCTGGCCTGCCTGGGCCTGCTGGTCAAGCTCGGCCTGCCGCGCGAGAACATCTACGTGACCGACCTGGCTGGCGTGGTCTACCAGGGCCGCACCGAGCTGATGGATGCCGACAAGGCGCAATACGCGCAGCCGACCGAGGCGCGCACGCTGCGCGAAATCATCGCGGGCGCCGACATCTTCCTCGGCCTGTCGGCCGGTGGCGTGCTCAAGCCCGACATGGTGGCCAGCATGGCCGAGCGCCCGCTGATCTTCGCGCTCGCCAACCCGACGCCCGAGATCCTGCCCGAGGAAGTCAAGGCGGTGCGTGACGACGCCATCATGGCGACCGGTCGCACCGACTACCCGAACCAGGTCAACAACGTCCTGTGCTTCCCCTACATCTTCCGCGGTGCGCTCGATGCCGGCGCCTCGACCATCACCGACGAGATGGAAGTGGCCGCGGTGCGTGCCATTGCCGAGCTGGCGCAGGCCGAGCAGAGCGATGTGGTGGCGGCCGCCTATTCGGGCGAGACGCTGGCCTTCGGCCCCGAATACCTGATCCCGAAGCCCTTCGATCCGCGCCTGATGGTCAAGATCGCGCCGGCGGTGGCGCAGGCAGCGGTCGACAGCGGCGTCGCGCTGCGCCCGGTGCCGGACATGGATGCCTACCGCGAGAAGCTGCAGAGCTTCGTGTTCGCTTCGGGCACCATGATGAAGCCGGTCTACGCCGTCGCCAAGAAGGCCTTGCACAAGCGCATTGCCTACGCCGAGGGCGAGGAAGAGCGCGTGCTGCGTGCCTGCCAGGTGGTGGTCGACGAGGGCCTGGCGCGTCCGACCCTGATCGGCCGTCCGGCCGTCATCGAGCAGCGCATCGAGAAGTTCGGCCTGCGCCTGCGCGAGGGCCTGGACTATGACGTGGTCAACGTCGAGCAGGACGACCGCTACCGCGATTTCTGGCAGACCTACCACCAGCTGACGGCGCGCAAGGGCGTGACCGAGCAGATGGCCAAGATCGAGCTGCGCCGCCGCCTGTCGCTGATCGGCGCCATGCTGCTGCGCAAGGGCGATGTCGACGGCCTGATCTGCGGCACCTGGGGCAACAACCCGATGCACCTGGACTACATCGACCAGGTGATCGGCAAGCGGCCCGGCGCGCATTGCTACGCCGCGATGAACGCGCTGATGCTGCCGGGCCGCTCGGTCTTCATCGTCGACACCCATGTCAACTACGACCCGAGCGCCGAGCAGCTGGCCGAGATCACGATGATGGCGGCGCGCAAGATCATGCGCTTCGGCATCACGCCCAAGGCGGCGCTGCTGTCGCATTCGAACTTCGGCAGTTCGGATCAGCCGTCGGCGGTCAAGATGCGCCAGACGCTCGAACTGCTGCGCGAACAGGCGCCCTGGCTCGAGGTTGACGGCGAGATGCACGGCGACGTGGCGCTCGATGCGCAGGCGCGCGCTGCCATCATGCCCAGCAGCACGCTGGCGGGCGACGCCAACCTGCTGGTCTGCCCCAACGTCGATGCAGCCAACATTGCCTACAACCTGCTCAAGACCGCGGCCGGTGGCGGCATTGCGATCGGCCCAATGCTGCTCGGCGTGGCCAAGCCGGTGCATATCCTGACCGCGAGCGCGACGGTGCGCCGCATCGTCAACATGACCGCGCTGACGGTGGCCGAGGCCAATATCGGCTCGCGTGCCGTGGGTGCTGCCGCGCAGGCCTGACGCGCGACGCCCCGGTCCGACCCTGGTGCGGTGCCATGTTGCGCTGCACCAGGGTTCTTGCTTTTTGGGACTGCTTCAGGCACACTAGCGCGCTTGAATTTCAGGGTTTACCCTCGCGATTGTCGTGGGGTTGATCCGTGAGCGAGAGGCATCGGAGTTCGGGCGCAGCCCTGGAGCTGGGCTTGGTTGCGCCCGATCAAGCGGGCAAGAAGCCCGCGACAAACCGCTGCAGCGCCAATATACCCGATCCTGTCGCCACCTCTCCGACCGCCGGCGCGAGCCTGAGCCGCAGCATAGTGCGAGCGGTCGCATCATCGACAACATTGAATTGGAAAGAGACTCGCGGATGGACCAGCCACTTCGTAACGTGCGCAGCAACATCGTTCAATCGATCCGGGCTTTCACGGTCAAGGACCTGCAGGCAGCGGCCGAGCAACTCGGCAACCATTTCCTCTACGCCAATCTGGCGACGGCCACCAACAAGCAGGACGTGCTCGACCTGATCGCCCAGCAGTACACGCTGCCGTCGACCTTCGGCAAGAACTTCGATGCGCTCTACGACTGCATGACCGACGTGGTGCACAAGTCGGGCCAGCAGACCGGCTTCATCGTCGTGCTCGAGCATATCCCGACCAGCCCGAAGTTCGACAAGGAAGCGCGCGAGCTGCTGCTCGACATCTTCCGCGACATCGCCGACTACTGGAACGACCGCAAGGTGCCGTTCCGCTGCTTCTACAGCTTCTCGGTGGCCCGTGCGACCAAGGGCGCCGAACTCGGCGCCAGCGACGAGCCGACCCTGACCGACAAGCTGGTCGACGTCAGCCCGCAGGCGCTGCGCATGAGCAGCCCCTTCAACGCCGGCTACTGGCTCAGCGCGGCCTGAGTCCCGGCGGGCGGCCAGGACGACATCGCCCCGGCTGATCCGCTCTGATCCTGTCAGCCAAAGGCCCGTCGCAAGCGGGCCTTTGGTCCGTCTGGCGGGCCGGAAAAGCCGCACCTGCGCAGCAAGGCCGGATCAGCTGGCCTGGCCGGCTTCACAGGCCTGGGCCAGCGCCACGTATTCGGCCACCGGCACTTCCTCGGCGCGGCGCTGCAGGTCGAACTGGCCGGCGAAGCCACGCGCTTCCAGCCAGCGGCCCAGGCTGTGGCGCAGCAGCTTGCGCCGCATCGAGAACGCGACCTGCACCAGCTCTTCCAGCAGCCTGGCATCGAGCAGCGGCGGCGTCGCCAGCGGCACCATGCGCACGATCGCGCTGTCGACGCGCGGCGGCGGGTCGAAGCTCTCGGGCGGCACGAACAGCACGTTTTCCATCTCGTAGCGCCACTGCAGCATCACGCTCAGGCGGCCGTAGTCGGCGCTGCAGGGCCGGCCCACCATGCGGTCTATCACTTCCTTCTGCAGCATGAAATGCTGGTCCTGCACCACATCGGCGACGCCGAGCAGGTGGAACAGGATCGGGGTCGAGATGTTGTAGGGCAGGTTGCCGACCACGCGCATCGGTTCCGGCCGGCTGGCGGCCAGCGCACGGAAGTCGACCTTGAGCACGTCGGACTCGATCACGGTCAGCTGCGGGTGCGCGCGCAGGCGCACCGCGAGGTCGCGGTCGAGCTCGACCACGGTCAGCTGGCCGAGGCGCTCGACCAGCGGCTGGGTCAGCGCGGCGAGGCCGGGGCCGATCTCGACCACGAACTGGCCGGGCCTGGGGGCGATCGCATCGACGATGGCTTCGATGATGGACTGGTCGGACAGGAAATGCTGGCCGAAGCGCTTGCGCGCCTTGTGGGGTGCGTTCACTGGGGAGGCTCGCGGTATTCGATGTAAGCCCGGCCGCGCAACTCGCGCGCCCAGGTCTCGTAGGTTTGTTCGGCTTTCTGTTCGCGCAGCAGGTTGCGCACCCATTCGCGCAGCTCGCGTGCGCTCACGGGTACCTGGCGGCGTTCCTGCACCTGGATCAGGTGCACGCCGAAGCGCGACACCAGCGGCTCGGACAGCTGGCCGGGCGCGAGCTGGTTCATGACCTGCTCGAACTCGGGCACGAACATGCCGGGCTTGGCCCAGCCGAGGTCACCACCGGCGGCGGCCGAGCCGTCCTGGCTGTGCTGGCGTGCCAGCTCCTCGAAGCGGGCCGATCCGGCGCCGATGCGCTGGCGCATCTCCTTGAGCCGCGCGACCGCGGCCTCCTGGCTCAGCTGAGTGCCCGGGCGCAGCAGGATATGGCGCACGCGCGTCTGCGTGACCACGGCCTCGGGCAGGCCGCCGCTGCGCTTGTCGAGCAGCTTGAGCACATGGAAGCCGGCGCCACTGCGTACGACGTCGGCGACCTGGCCGGGCAGCAGCGAGCGAGCGGCATCGACGAAGAGGGCGGGGTAACGGTCGATGCCGCGCAGGCCGAGCTCGCCGCCCCTGGCCTTGTCGGCCGCGTCGGAGGACTCGCGCACCAGCGCGGCGAAGTCGGCGCCGGCACGGGCACGCTGGGCCAGCTGCTCGGCGCGCTGGCGCAGGCCTTCGACCGCGGCGTCGTCGGCGCCCTCGGGCACCCGGACCAGCAACTGGGCCAGGTTGATCTCGGCCAGCTCGGGGCTCTGGCGCTCGTTCAGGTAGGCATCGATTTCCGGCTCACCGATCCTGATCCGGTTGTCGATCTCGCGTTCGCGCAGGCGCTGCAGCAGCATCTCGTTGCGCAGCTCGGCGCGGAAGCTGTCGGCGTCCTGGCCCGTGGCCTTGAGGCGCGCGCGCAGTTGCTCCACGTTCAGGCTGTTCTGGCGCGCGATATTCTCTTCGGCCTGGGCCAGCGCCGCGTCATCGATCCTGAGCCCCTGTTCGGCCGCTGCCTGCAGCATGGCGCGCTCCAGGATCAGCCGCTCCATGACCTGGGTCAGCAGTTCGGCGCGCGGCGGCAGCTGGGCGCCGGCAGGCGGCTGCAGTCGCGCCAGGCGGGCCAGCACCTCGTGGTTGGTGATCGGCTCGGAATTGACCAGCGCCACCACATGGTCGGCCGACAGGGCCGGTTGCTCCGGCGAGGCGGGAGTTGCCGCGGCTGCGGCGGTCTTGCTCGCAGCCGGTATGGCCTTGGGCGCCGGTTTCTTCTGGGCAGGTGCCGCAGCCAGGCTGCCGGACAGCAGCAGCGCAGCCGCCAGGGCAAGGGATTTATTCATAACGCTCGAACCGGCTGGGCGGGTTGATTTCTTCACGCAGGTATTGATAGCGAGGCACATTGTTGCGCAGGGACTGCAGCGGGCTCGAGCCGATGCGGGTGAAATCCGAGAACTCGAGCTGGAACATGATGCGCTGGTTGGCAGTGGTGGTGCTGTTCTGCAGCCGCTCGACCACGATCCGTCCGATCCAGCAGCCCGCATCGTATTCGAAGCCCGCCAGCAGATCGACGATCCGGCTTTCGGGCAGACTGTAATTGATCCGGCCCACGCTGTACCACTGTTGCGGACCGAGACCGCGACCCGCCACGCCAGCTGGCGCCTGGTCGAACAGGGCCTGCAGTGGCCATTGCCAGCCCAGGTCGAGCTGGCGGCTGGCCTCGCTGGCCGATTGCTGCGACTGCTGCTTGACGCGGTAGGCAGCGTTGAGCACCCGGTAGGGTCCTGGCATGTAGCGCAGGCCCAGCGTGCTGCGGGTCGACTCGCCGCTCTCGGGGTTGTACTGCAGTTCTGCGCTGGCCGACCATTGCGGCGTCCAGTGCATGCGTGCGCCCAGCAGCAGGTCGGTCAGGCCGGATGCGACAGTCGATTCGCCAGGCAGTGTGACCCGCTGCTCGCGGAAGCGGTAGCGCTGTGCGATTCCCAGGCTCAGCAGCTCGGCGCCGGTCTCGGGCTGCAGCAGCCGGGTCGTGGCACCCAGCGTCAGCGCGTTGAGGTCGGCGACGCGGTCATTGCCGGCGTACAGGCTGGGCAGGTAGACGGTGGACAGGTTGAAGTCGAACGGGGCGCTGTCGTAGCTCGGCAGATAGCCCTGTTCGCGGTAGGGTGTGCGCGAGTAGTAGAACCGCGGCTCCAGGGTCTGCACCAGCTCACGGCCGAAGAAGCTCGCGTCGCGCTCGAAGAACAGGCCGCTGTCCAGGCTGAGCGTCGGCAGCGCCAGGCCCACGCTGGCTTGCCCGTTGTCCAGCGCCTGGTCGAACTGGTACTGGCGTGCATGCAGCTGCACTCCGGGCTTGATGAACCAGCCCGGCGCCTGCCAGGTCTTGCTCAACTGGGCGACCACGAGGGCGCGGTCGCCACCGAGAACCGTCGCGTCCTGCACGCTCTTGCCGTCACCGATCTTGACCTGTCGGTCGGTCGCGAAGCGGGTCAGCTCGGTCTGCAGCGAGCCTTCCCAGCCCGCGCTGCCCAGCAGGCTGAAGGGCGCCGGAGCCAGGCGGGCCGCCAGCGAAGGCACGCGATCGTAGGGCGAGGTGATCTGTGCCGCCGGTGCCGGATCCTGCAGCGTCTGCCAGCTGTAGCTGCCGGCCGAGAACGACCAGTCGCCGCTGCCCCAGTTCAGCACGGCCTCGCTCGGCAGCAGGCGCTGGGTCAGCCCCAAGCCCTTGCCCGCATGTGGAAAATCGCGCCAGTAGTCGTCGTCGCTGACCCGGTTCAGGTTCAAGCGCAGTCCCAGCTGGTCGACGCCCGGCACACTGGTGAAGCTCTGCCGATGCTGGATGGACGCACTCCAGCGGTCGGCGTCACGCAGCTTGTCGCCGGGCATGTAGGCACCGCGCAACTCGCCGCTGAAGTCGGATTCGAAGTAGCGGAACTCGCCGCCCAGGTCCAGCCCGCGCTTGCTCATCAGCGTGGGGGTCAGCGTCGCGTCGCGCTGCGGCGCGAGGTTCAGGTAGTAGGGCAGCGCAACCTCGACCCCGCTCTGGGTCGCGATGTTGAGGCTGGGCGGCAGCAGTCCCGAGCGCCGCTGGTCGGACAGCGGGAATTCCACATAGGGCGCCCCCAGTATCGGCAGCCCCTTGAAATGCAGCACGCCGCCGTGCGCGGTGCCGGTGTCGGTCGCGGTGTCGAACTCCATCCGGCTGGCAGACAGCCACCAGTCGGGCTTCCAGGGGCCCGAATCGGGGCGTGAGCAGGTCGAGTAGACCGCGCGCTCGGCGCTGGACTGGTTCGGTCCCAGGAAGTCCAGCCGGCTCGCCTCGCCCTGGCCACCGTTCTTGAGCAGCGTGAAGCGGGGCTGGAGGAAATAGCCCTCGTTGCTGTCGAGCTTGAGCTTGAGCTCGCTGCCCTGGTAGAGGTTGCCGAGCCGGTTGACACGCACCCCGCCGCTGGCGTGCACGGTATCGTTGGCCGCATCGTGTTCGAGCCGCTCCGCCTTGAGCACCAGATCGTGGCGGCGCAGTTCGGCATGGCCCTCGACCAGGGTCTGCACATCGGTCTGACCCTCGATGTGGTCGCCGAACAGGAAGGTCGGTCCCGCCAGCTCACGACCGCCGGGCAGGCGCTGCTGCAATTGCAGGCTGGGTTGCAACGCCAGCCCAGACTCGGCGCCACCGGACTGCGCGGCAGCCGGGCCCAGCAGCGCACCGCCAGCCGCCAGCAGCAGGACGCTGCGCACAGCGGCGCTGAGGGGGCACAGGGGGATCTGCAGCGGGGCGGCGGTGTGGGGCTCTGGTGGCACGGATGGGCGTACTGGATGGGGCGCGCGGCGCCGTTCGTAGAATAGCTGGACAATTATCCACGAGGCCCGCACCGCGGGTCGTTGTCGCAAGCGCCGGCCTGCGGCGCGCCAGATCCCAGCTTATACATGTCACCAGCCCATCCCGCCCATCCGCCTTCCATTGCCTGGACCGATCCGCAACGCCAGGCCGCCTTCGAGGCCTGGCTGGGCCAGGCCGCCGCCGCCCACGGGCTGCTGCCGGCCAGCCTGCGCCTGGCCTCGGCCGACGCCAGTTTCCGGCGCTATTTCCGCATCGACTCGGCCGCTGGAACGCGCGTGATCATGGACGCCCCGCCCGAGCAGGAGAACTGCCGCCCCTTCGTCCAGGTCGCCGCCTTGCTGCGCGAAGCCGGCGTGCGCGTGCCGGCCGTGCTGGACTGGGACCAGCCGCAGGGCTTCATGCTGCTCGACGACCTCGGCGACCGGACCTTGCTGACCGTGCTCGACCCGAAGCAGCCGGATGCCGCGCTGCCCTATTTCAAGGATGCCACCACGGCCCTGCTGGAGCTGCAGCGCATCGCGCGCCCGGACTGGCTGCCGGCCTACGACGCGGCGCTGCTGCAACGCGAGCTGCAGCTCTTTCCCGACTGGTACCTGATCCGGCACAAGGGGCTCGCGATCGATGACGCGATGCGCGCCACGCTGGACAAGACCTTCGCGCTGCTGGTCGAGCGCAACCTGGCCGCGCCCAGCGTGCTGGTGCACCGCGACTTCATGCCGCGCAACCTGATGCTGCCGCGTGAGGGCTTCGAGCCCTCCGATCCGGCCCGCCGCCTCGGCGTGCTCGACTTCCAGGACGCGGTCTGGGGTCCCATCACCTACGACATCGCCTGCCTGACGCGCGACGCCTTTCTGAGCTGGGAGGAGGACTTCGTGCTCGACGTCACGATCCGCTACTGGGAGCGCGCGCGCAAGGCCGGCCTGCTCGACTTCGACGGCTGGAGCGGCGATTTCGGCGCCTTCTACCGCGCGGTCGACTGGATGGCGCTGCAGCGCCACCTCAAGGTGGCCGGCATCTTCGCGCGCCTGACGCTGCGCGACGGCAAGCCGCAATACCTGGCGGACGCGCCGCGCTTCATCCACTACATCCGCAGCACCGCGCTGCGCTACCGCGAGTTGACCCCCCTGCTGCGCCTGATCGACAAGGTCGAGGGCTGGGAAGCGGCGACCGGCTTCGCCTACGGCAGGACCTGAGCCATGCCGCGCATCCACCAGCCCATGCCGCTGCAAACCGGCCTGCAGCTTGAACTCACGCCCGAGGGCGCGCGCCATGTCCAGGTGCTGCGGCTGCAGCCGGGCGACATCATCACGCTGTTCGGCGACCCGGTCTGCGGCGGTGAGTGGGACGCCACCGTGCTCAAGATGGGCCGCAGCAGCGTCGAGGTCGAGATCGGCACCCACCATGCGGTCGAGCGCGAGCCGGCGCGCGCCGTGCATCTGGCGGTCGGCATGCCGGCCAACGATCGCATGGACTGGCTGGTCGAGAAGGCGACCGAGCTCGGCGTCGCCAGCCTCCAGCCGCTGATGACCGAGCGCAGCGTGCTGCGCCTCAAGGGCGAGCGTGCCGACAAGAAGCAGGCGCACTGGCAGGCGGTCGCGGTCGCGGCCTGCGAGCAGTGCGGTGGCAACCGCGTGCCGCTGATCCATCCGGTGCGAACGCTCGACGACTGGCTGCGCGATCCCGCGCCTGCGGGAATGCTGCGCGGCGTGCTGTCGCTGGCGCCGGGTTCCAGGCCGCTGCTGCAGGTCGCGGCGACCGATCCGACCGCGCCGCTGCTGCTGGTGCACGGCCCCGAGGGCGGCCTGTCACCGCAGGAGGAGCAGGCGCTGCTGGCGCAGGGCTACGCGCCGCTGACGCTGGGGCCGCGCGTGCTGCGCGCCGAGACCGCGGCGATCGCCGCGCTGGCCGCGATCGCGCTCAATCCCTGACCTTTACTTCCAGCGTGTCGCTTCCAGGCTCACGCTGCCCTTGTCGCTGCTCAGGGTGAGCACCTGGTCGTGGATGGTGGCCTGCAGCTGCATGCTGCGCTCGGCCAGACCTTCGAGTTCCTGCGCCGCCTCGGTCGGCAGGCGCCAGACCTGCAGCTTGTCGAGCCGGCTCAGCTTGCTTTCCATGCCCTTCCACCAGATATCGGCCTGGTGCGCGTAGACATAGAGCCGCACCGCGTCGGCCTGGCTGCAGGCTTTCAGCAGCGGCTTGTCCTCGGGCTGGCCGACCTCGATCCAGAGCCGCTTGCGGCCGGTGAAGTCGGTCAGATGCACATCCGGGTCGGTCACGTCGGACAGGCCGGCACCGAAGGCCAGGGTGCCGTCGCCGCCGCAGATATCCTGCAGCTCGTGCGCGTTGAGCGCCAGCGCGACCAGCCGCACCATCATGCGCTGGTCGGTCTCGCTCGGGTGGCGCGCCAGCGTCAGGCTGTGGTCGGCGTAATAGCCGTGGTCGATGTCGGCGATCTGCAGGTTCGCCTTGAAGATGGTGGACTTGATGGCCATCGGATTTCCTTTATGCGGTGACCGACGGATCGGTGTGAATCAGTTCGAGCGGATAGCGGCGCCCGGCCAGGTGGTCCTCGATGCACTGCAGCACCAGCGGGCTGCGGTGCAGTGCGCGGCTGGCGCGCAGTTCGTCGGGCGTCAGCCAGAGCGTGCGCACGATGCCCTGGTCGAGTTGGGCGCCCGGCACTGCGTCGCCGAGCCGGCCGCAGAAGGCAAAGCGCATGTAGGTCACGTCGCCGGCATCGCCCGCCAGCACCGAGCGCGACAGGTAGATGCCGACCAGCGCCTCGGGCTCGAAGGCATGGGTGGTTTCCTCCAGCGTCTCGCGCCGGCAGCCCTGCACCGGGCTTTCGCCAGGGTCGAGGTGGCCAGCCGGGTTGTTCAGCCGCAGGCCATCCGGGGTATGTTCTTCGACCAGCAGGTAGCGGCCGTCGCGCTCGATGATCGCGGCCACCGTGACGCTGGGTTTCCATCTCTTGTTCATGGCCCGATTATCGCCAGCGCGCAGAAGAGGCCGTCGCGGCACTGCAGCAGAGCAAGAAAGAACCCGGCCGCAGCCGGGTTGTCGATCGTCCAGGGCCGATGCAGGCCGCTGGCCGCGGTCAGAACTTCATGCCGACGCCGATCGTGAAGCCATCGGCCTTGACGTCGTCCTTGTCGTAGGAGCGCAGGTAGTTGGCGCCCAGATAACTGTTCCGGTCGAAATAGTAGTTGGCCCCCACGCCGTAGGCCCAGTCGCCGTCGCCGCCGCGCAGCGATCTGTAGCCCGGGGCCGAGGTCTTGAGCTTGCTCTCCACGTAACCGAGGCGACCGAACAACTCGAAGTTGGGGCTCAGCATGACGCGCGGCTTGGCGAACAGGCCGTAGGCGTGTTCGAGCTCGACCTTGTTGGCGCCGACCTTGTCGTCCTTGACGCCGAAGGCCAGCATGCCCTCTACCGCGAGGTTCGGATGCACGCCATAGCCGACGACTCCAGTGAGCATACCGAGGTTGACGTCGGATAGGTTGCCGTCGACATTCACGGCCGAATAGCCGAGCTCGCCGTACATCTGGGCCTGCGCGTCGACGGCGGCAAAGGCCAGGGCTGCGATCGCAGCAGTTCTTGCGATGACTTTCATAATCTCCCTTTCAGTACATGACAGAAGCTCCAGTCTAGCCATGAGGTGGGGATTATTGTTGGATCGTTTACATCATTGTTGCTCCATGGCAACGACAGGAGGGAGTCGGCGCAATCTGGCCGGATGGTTCGCTCTTCAGCGTCCCAGCCAATGCCCGAGCTTGGCCAGCAGTATCTGGGCCGTGATCGGCTTGGAGATGTAGTCGTCCATGCCGGCCGCCAGGCATTTCTCGCGGTCGCCGACGATGGCGCCGGCCGTCATCGCGATGATGGGATGGTGCTTGTCCCCGCGCTGGCGCTCCTGTTCGCGGATCCGGCGCGTGGCCTCCAATCCGTCCATCACCGGCATCTGCACGTCCATCAGCACGACGTCGAAGGCCAGCGCGGCCAGCAGGCGCACGGCCTCGGCGCCGTTCTCGGCCAGCGTGACCTGGTGGCCCTGGCGCTGCAGCAACCAGATCGCGAGTTTCTGGTTGGCCGGGTGATCCTCGACCAGCAGCACCCGGCTGGCGCGCGAGCGCCGCTCGGGCAGGTTGGGCGGCGGGCCGCTGGCGGGCAGTGGCCCGGTCTCGGGCAAGGTCTCGCGCCGGCAGGGCAGCATGAAGCAGAAGCGGCTGCCCAGTCCGGGCTCGCTGGTGAAGCCTATGCTGCCGCCCATCAACTCGACCAGATGGCGGCAGATGCTCAGACCCAGGCCGGTGCCGCCGAAGTGGCGCGCGGTCGATTCGCTTTCCTGGGCATAGGGATTGAACAACAGGGCCTGCTGCTCATGCGCGATACCGGCGCCGGTATCCGTCACGGTGAACCTGATCTGCTCGCTGCCGTCGGCCTGCCTGGTCACGCCGACGTCGAGGTCGACGCTGCCCTGGGCGGTGAACTTGATGGCGTTGGACAGCAGGTTGAGCAGGACCTGGCGCACCCGGGTCGGGTCACCCAGCACCACCTCCGGTACCTCGGGCGCCAGTTCGCAGACCAGGGTCAGCCCCTTGTCGCGGGCCGGCGTCGCCACCAGCCGGACGGTGTCGTCGATCAGCGGCTTGAGCGCGAAAGGCACGCGCTCGACCGTGAACTTGCCCGCCTCGATCTTGGACAGGTCCAGGATGTCGTTGACGATCTCCAGCAACGCGTCGGCCGAGCTTTTCACGATGCTCAGGTACTCACGCTGCCGCGCGTCGAGCCTGGTTTCGAGCGCGAGCGCGGTCATGCCCAGGATGCCGTTCATGGGCGTGCGGATTTCGTGGCTCATGTTGGCCAGGAATTCGCTCTTGCGCCGGTTGGCCGCCTCGGCGGCCGCGCAGGCGCGCTCAAGCTCCAGCCTGGCGCCCGCACATTTGCGCGCCTGGCGGGCGATGTCGGCCACCAGTTGCAGCAGATCGTCGGCCTCTGCGCTGGCCGGCGCCGGGGCGCCAGGGGCTTGCAGCGCGGTGATGGCCTCGCGCAGGCTGGCGATCGCCTGCGCTCGTTCAGCCGGCCAGCCAGCCCCGGCTTGGGACGGCTGTGCTGTATCGGCTGCCGGCGAGGCGGATGCGGAAGGGTGGGGCTCGTGCTGCATCAGGCGAATCTAGCAAATTCCACCGGAAAAAACCGGTAGCCCGCGCACTGGCACGTGGCGATAATGAACTGCGCCAGCGTCCGGCCTGCCGGATCAGGCGGGGCTCGCTCAAGCTTGCACGAGATACCGGAGACGACATGGCCATCACCGCCGCCGACCGCCCCTGGCTGGCCCATTACCCGCCCGGCATGCCGGCCGACATCGATCCCGGCCAGTACCGTTCCCTGGCCGAGCTGCTGGAGCACAGTTTCGTCCGCTACGCGGACCGCCAGGCCTGCAGCTTCATGGACTGCGATTTCAGCTATGCCGAGCTCGACCGCCATTCGCATGCGCTGGCGGCCTGCCTGCAGGGCCTGGGCCTGCGGCGCGGCGAGCGGGTCGCGGTCATGCTGCCCAACCTGCCGCAGTATCCGGTCGCGGTGGCCGCCATCCTGCGCGCCGGCTGCGTGCTGGTCAACGTCAACCCGCTCTACACGCCGCGCGAGCTCGAACAGCAGCTGTGCGATGCGGGCGCCAGCGCCATCGTCGTGCTCGAACAGTTCGCCGCCACGCTGCAGGCCTGCCTGGCCAACATCCCCGTGCGGCATGTCTTGCTGTGTGCCGTCGGCGACATGCTCGGGCCGTTCCGGGGCAGGGGGATCGATTTCGTGCTGCGCCATGTGCACAAGCGGGTACCGCCTTACCAGTTGCCACAGGCGCTGCGCTTCAACGACGCGCTGGCGCTGGGTCGCCGCCTGCCGCTGCAACGTCCCGAAATCGGTCCGGACGATCCGGCGCTGCTGCAGTACACCGGCGGTACCACCGGCGTTCCCAAGGGGGCGCTGTTGCTGCACCGCAACCTGGTCGCCAACCTGCTGCAGTCCGGCGCCTGGAACGCACCGGCCTTGCGCCGCCTGCCGCCCGGCGAGCAGGTCTGCTACGTCTGCGCGTTACCGCTGCACCATATCTTCGCCTTCACGATCTGCATGATGCTGTGCCTGCACGACGGCGGCCGCTTCGTGCTGATCCCGGACCCGCGCGAGCTGCGCGCCATGATCCGGGTGCTGAAGCAGCAGCGCGTCCACATCTTTCCGGGCGTCAACACGCTGTTCCGGGCGCTGCTCGACCAGCCGGATTTCGATCAGGTCGACTGGAGTCGGCTGCTGGTCACGGTCGGCGGTGGCATGGCGGTGCAGGCCGAGGTGGCGCGCCGCTGGCAGGCGCGCACCGGCTGCCCGCTCTGCGAGGGCTACGGCCTGTCCGAGGCCAGCCCGACGGTCAGCTGCCAGCCGGTGGTCGGCGCGGCATTCGACGGATCGATCGGGTTGCCGTTGCCGGGCACCCAGATGATGTGCATCGACGACGCCGGCACCGAGCTGCCGCCTGGTCAGCCCGGCGAGATCGCGGTCCGCGGACCCCAGGTCATGGCGGGCTACTGGCAGCGCCCGGACGAAACGGCGCAGGTCATGCTGCCGGGCGGCTGGCTGCGCACCGGTGACATCGGCATCATGGACGAAAGGGGCTTTTTCCGGCTGGTCGACCGCAAGAAGGACCTGATCCTGGTCAGCGGCTTCAAGGTCTATCCCAACGAGGTCGAATCTGTCGTGGCCGAGCTGCCCGGCGTGCTCGAGTGCGCGGCGGTCGGCCTGCCCGATCCGCATTCGGGCGAGCTGGTCGGGCTGTTCGTCATCCGGCGTGATCCGCAGCTCGACGAGCAGCAGATCCGCGAGCATTGCCGCACCCGCCTGACCGGCTACAAGCGGCCGCGCCGGATCGAATTCCGCGACGCGCTGCCCAGGAACCCGCTCGGCAAGGTGCTGCGGCGCGCGCTGCGCGACGCCGACCCGGGCCGGTCGAGGCCGGGCCAGGCGCAATAATCGCGCCATGGGACAAAGAATCGCGATCATCAGCGCGCTGCATGAGGAACTGGCCGAGCTGCTGGCCCTCATGCCCGACGAACACCGGACTGGCGTGGCGGGCCGCCAGTTCTGGCGCGGCCACCTGCACGGGCACGAGGTGATCGCGGTGCTGTCGGGCATCGGCAAGGTGGCGGCGGCCACCACCACCGCGGTGCTGCTGGAGCGGTTCCGGCCGCAACAGGTCATCTTCACCGGCGTCGCGGGCGGCATCGGTGACGGCGTGGCGGTCGGCGACATCGTGGTCGGCAGCCGCTACCTGCAGCACGACATGGACGCCTCGCCGCTGTTCCCGCGCCACGAGCTGCCGGGCTACGGCCGGTCGCGCTTCCCGGCCGATCCGGCCTTGGTGCGGGTACTGCAGCAGGCTGCCGAGGACGCCGTCGCCTGGCTGCCCGGCCAGCTCGACGCGGCCACGCGCGCGGCCTTTGGCCTGCATTCGCCGCGTGTGCACAGCGGCAAGATCGTCACCGGCGACCGCTTCGTCGCCACCGAGGCCGAGAGCCGCGCACTGCGCGCCGAACTGCGCGAGGCGCTGGCGGTCGACATGGAAAGCGGCGCGGTGGCGCAGGTCTGCCATGACTACGCCGTGCCTTTCTGCGCCGTGCGTACCATCTCGGACCGCGCCGATGACCAGGCCCATGTCGACTTCCCGGCCTTCCTGCAGCAGGTCGCGCGCCACTACAGCGGGCATGTCATCAGCGGGGCGCTGCGCCGGCTCTGAGCCGGTTCCACAACCCCGGGAGCCCGCTGGCCTTACCTCAGCCAGCCCTTCTTGGCGAAGTACCACATCGGCACGGCGGCGCTGGCAATCATCAGCGCGACCACGTAGGGGTAGCTGGCGATGGGGCCCAGCCATTGCAGTTCCGGGAACTGCAGGTTCATGCCGTAGATGCTGGCGACCAGCGTCGGCGGCAGCAGCGCAACGCTGGCAACCGAGAAGATCTTGATGATCTTGTTCTGGTTGATGTTGATGAAGCCGACCGTGGCATCCATCAGGAAGTTGATCTTGTCGAACAGGAAGCCGGTGTGGCTGTCGAGCGAATCGAGGTCGCGCAGGATCTGGCGCGCATCCTCGAACTGCTCGGCGCCCAGCATGCGGGTGCGCATCATGAAGCTGACCGCGCGTCGGGTGTCCATCACGTTGCGCCGGATGCGGCCGGCCATGTCCTGGTGGCGCGCGATCGCGGCCAGCGCCTCGCCGGCCATCTCGTCGCTCACGTTGCCAGCCAGCACCTTGCGGCTGACCTCGTCGAGCTCGTCGTAGATGCCCTCGACCGTGTCGGCGCAGTATTCGGCATCGGTGTCGAACAGGCTCAGCAGCACGTCCTTGGCATCGGCGATCAGGCCCGGCATGCGGCGCGCGCGCAGGCGCAGCAGGCGGAACACCGGCACGTCCTCGTCGTGGATCGAGAACAGCACGCCGTGGCTGTTGAGCTCGGGGTTCTGCTGGTTCAGGATGAAGGCCACCCGCACCGAGCGCGGCTTTTCCTCGTCATCGATCAGGAAGTCGGAGCGGATATGCAGCTCGCCGTTGTCTTCCTCGAAGAAGCGCGCCGACTCCTCGATGTCCTCGTCCATCGCGTCCTCGGGGATCGAGAGGCCGAAATGCTGGCGCACCCAGCGCCGCTCCTCGGGCGTGGGCGATTCGAGGTCGACCCAGATCGGCTTGAAGCGGGTCAGTTCCTCCAGGGATTCGATTTCTTCCTGGAACAGGCGGCCATTGGCCAGGGTGAAGATGTTGAGCATGGGTGGGCTCCCGGGGTATGTGGGGGGAGGCGAACAGCGTTCGCGAGGGCGGCGAGGTGCTTTCAGCCGCCAGCCCGGCCCCCAGACCGGCCCTAGCCGGTGTCAGGAGCGCAGCGCCGGCACTGAAAGCAAGCGACTGGGGCTGCTTTCCATGAGGTTTTCCGGTGGTGAGTTCAACCCGGATTATGGCATCTGAGTCGGCGCTTTTCCGGGCCTGGCCGACCCGTCACGCAAGGAATCCGATCTGGGTCAACGGTCATGAAAATGGCGATCGAAAAAAGGGGAAACCCGCTTGTCAGCCCCGGCCCAAGCCGGCATAGTGGAGTCGGAAATCGCGATTTCCGCCGCTGTCCCAGAATGGCGGCATGGTCAATCCGAGCATAGGAGTTTCTGTATGAACCTGACGATCAGCGGTCATCACCTCGAAGTCACGCCAGCCTTGCGCAACTACGTTGCCGAAAAACTCGACCGCATCACCCGACATTTCGATCAGGTCGTCGACATCAAGGTCCTGCTGTCGGTGGACAAGCTCACCGAGAAGGACCTGCGCCAGAAGGCCGAATGCAACATCCACATCAAGGGCAAGGACATCCACGCCGAGAGCACGCACGCCGATCTCTACGCTGCGGTCGATGAACTCGCCGACAAGCTCGACCGCCAGGTGCTGCGCCACAAGGACAAGCTGCAGGAGCATCACCACGAGAGTGCCAAGCGCACCCTGCAGTGAGTTCTGGCCCGCTGTGGCACAATGCCCATAGCGCAAAAAGCCGCTTGACGCCTCAAGCGGCTTTTTTCGTTTTTCCGCGTCTGCTTGATGTGGTTAGGCATAATTTCCGCTTCTCCCCCGAGGCTGTCACATGAATCGACTCTCTGTCATATTGCCTGCTGACCAAGTCCTGGTGGCTGTCGACGCCACCAGCAAGAAACGTGCGTTCGAGGAAGCGGGTCTGCTGTTCGAAGCGCTGCATGGCCTCAATCGGGCCCTGGTCACCGACAGCCTGTTTGCCCGCGAGCGCCTGGGCTCGACCGGCCTGGGCCATGGCGTGGCGATTCCGCATGGCCGCATCAAGGGCCTCAAGCAGCCGCTGGCGGCGGTGTTCCAGCTGGCGCACCCGATCGGCTTCGACGCGCCCGACGAGCAGCCCGTCAACCTGCTGATCTTCCTGCTGGTGCCCGAGGCTTCGACCCAGAAGCACCTGGAGATCCTGTCCGAGATCGCCGAGCTGCTCAGCGACAGCGTGCTGCGCGAGCGCATGAAGAGCAGCGGCGACGCGGCCGGGTTGCACCAGCTGATCGCCAGCTGGCAATCGGTCCACAGCGCCGCCTGAGGCCAGCCCGATGAAACCCAAGGTCATCAGCGCCGACGCACTGTTCGAGGACCATCGTGAAAGCCTGGGCTGGCAGTGGCTGGCCGGGCAGAGCGCCTCCGAGCGCCGCTTCGACGAGGTCGCGATCCAGCAGGCGCGTTCGAGCGCCGACCTGGTCGGCCACCTCAACTACATCCACCCCTACCGCATCCAGGTGCTGGGCGAGCGCGAGGTGCGCTATCTGGTCCACTCGGGCCAGGATGACTGCCGGCGCCGGGTCTCGCGCATCGTCACGCTTGAGCCGCCGGTGCTGGTGGTGGCCGACGGCCAGCCGGCGCCCGATGCGCTGGTCTCGATGTGCGAGCGCGCGCATATTCCGCTGTTCTCGACCCAGGGTTCATCGGCCCATGTGATCGACGTGTTGCGCGCCTATCTGGCGCGCCATTTCGCCGAGCGCGCCACGCTGCACGGTGTCTTCATGGACATCCTGAGCATCGGCGTGCTGATCACGGGCGAGTCCGGCCTGGGCAAGAGCGAGCTCGGTCTCGAGCTGATCTCGCGCGGCAACGGCCTGGTGGCCGATGACGCGGTCGACCTCTACCGCGTCAACCAGAACACGATCGAAGGCCGCTGCCCCGAGCTGCTGCAGAACCTGCTCGAGGTGCGCGGCATCGGCCTGCTCGACATCAAGGCCATCTTCGGCGAGACCGCGGTACGGCGCAAGATGCGGCTCAAGCTGATCGTGCACCTGGTGCGCAAGGAGACGATGGAGCGCGACTACGAGCGCATGCCGTCCGAGCCGCTGTATCAGGATGTGCTGGGGGTGCCGGTGCGCAAGGCCGTGATCCAGGTCGTGGCCGGCCGCAACATCGCGGTGCTGGTCGAGGCCGCCGTGCGCAACACCATCCTGCAGCTGCGCGGCATCGACACCTACGCCGAGTTCGCGCAGCGCCAGCGCGAGGCGATGGAACGCGGCCTGCGCTGAAGCGCTCCCGCCGAGGCCGGTTTCAGCGCCGGCTGCGACTGCGGTGCTCGCAGTCTGGCTTGTTGCAGCTGGCGTATAGCGACAGCGCGTGTTCCTGCAGCTTGAAGCCGCGCTCCTGCGCGATCTGGTGCTGGCGCTGCTCGATCTCGGGGTCGTAGAACTCCTCGACCCGGCCGCAGTCCAGGCAGACCAGGTGGTCGTGGTGCTGGCCCTCGTTGAGTTCGTAGACCGCCTTGCCCGACTCGAAGCTGCTGCGCGTCAGCAGGCCGGCCTGCTCGAACTGCATCAGCACCCGGTAGACGGTGGCCAGCCCGATGTCGGAGCGGCCTTCGAGCAGCACGCGGAACACGTCCTCGGCCGTCATGTGGCGCTGGCGGCTGTTCTGGAACACTTCCAGGATCTTGAGGCGCGGCAGGGTGGCTTTGAGTCCGGTGCTTTTGAGTTCTTCGATGTTGGACATGGGTGGCTGACTCGGAGGAGGGCGCTTCGGCCCGCGCCCGGCAAGGGTAATGGCCGGTGCCAGCCCCGCCATGCCCCAAGGGCTACAATGCCCCGGATCATATCGCCATGCGCCTCCGGCCGCGCAGGTTCACCTATTGACCGCAGAGACATGATGTTCAAACCTCGCACCATGCGCACCGCCTTGACCGGCGCCACCGTGCTCGCCGTTTCGGCCCTGCTGGCTCTCTCCGGCTGCTCCAGCGCGGACAAGGTCGGTACCGCCGTCGGTTCGCTCGGTGGCGTGCTGACGCCCTACAAGAGCGATGTGCTGCAGGGCAATGTCGTCACGCGCGAGCAGGTCCAGGCCCTGCAGCCCGGCATGCCGCGCGAGCAGGTGCGCAGCATCCTGGGCACGCCGCTGCTGGCCAGCGCCTTCCACGCCGACCGCTGGGACTATGTCTTCACCTTCCGCCGCCAGGGCCAGCTGCCACAGCAGCGCAAGGTGACCGTGTTCTTCCGCCAGGATGCGCTCGAGCGCGTGCAGGCCGACGAACTGCCTTCCGAGCAGGAGTTCGTCTCGTCGCTCGATGTGCGACGCAAGGGTGACCAGGTGCCGCCGCTGCAGGCGACCGAGGCTGAACTCAAGGCTTTCGCCGACAAGAACCGCCAGCCGGCCGAGCCCGAGCAACCCGCCCCGGCCGCCGCCCCCGCGGCGAGCTACCCGCCCCTCGAATCCCGTTAATCCGCCATGAGCAACCACCAACTTCGCGTCTGCATCGCAGGCGCCAGCGGCCGCATGGGCCGCATGCTGATCGAAGCCGTCCAGGAAGCCGACGACTGCCAGCTGAGCGCCGCGCTCGACCGGGCTGGCAGCCCTGCGCTGGGCCTGGATGCCAGCGGCTTCATGGGCCAGGCCAGCGGCGTGGCCATCGCGTCCGACCTGGACTCGATCGCCGGCAGCCAGTACCTGATCGACTTCACCCGTCCCGAGGGCACGATGGAGCATCTGCGCGCCTGCGTCCGGCATGGCGTCAAGCTGATCATCGGCACCACCGGTTTTACCGACGAGCAGAAGGCCGAGATCGCCGAAGCCGCCAAGACCATCTCGATCGTGATGGCGCCGAACATGAGCGTCGGCGTCAACGTCACGCTGAAACTGCTCGAAATGGCGGCCAAGGCGCTGAGCACGGGCTACGACATCGAGATCGTCGAGGCGCACCACCGCCACAAGGTCGATGCGCCCAGCGGTACCGCGCTCAAGATGGGCGAGGTGATCGCCGACGCGCTGGGCCGCGACCTCAAGGACTGCGCGGTCTACGAGCGCTACGGCCACACCGGCGAGCGCGATCCGTCGAGCATCGGCTTTGCGACCGTGCGCGGCGGCGACGTGGTGGGCGACCACAACGTGATGTTCCTGGGCACCGGCGACCGGATCGAGATCACGCACAAGTCCAGCAGCCGCGCCACCTATGCCCAGGGCAGCCTGCGCGCCGCGCGCTTCCTGACCAACAAGCCCAACGGCCTGTACGATATGTTCGACGTGCTCGGCCTGCGCTGAGGCAAGCCCGGGCAGTTCACCAGACTGCAGAGCACCGCATGAACCTATTCGGCATTGGGCAGGGCCAGGGCAGTCAGCTGGACGACGGCAATCGACACGAGCTGACCGGCTTGTGGGTGTTTCTTTCGCTGGCGCTGGCGATCATGGCGCTGGCGCGCACCGAGCATTACCTGCTGTTCCACACGATGGCCGAGATCATCGCCATCATGGTGAATTTCTCGGTGTTCTCGCTCGCCTGGGCCACTCGCCGCCACCTGCCCAACGGCTATCTGATCTTGCTGGGATCGGCCTATGGTGCGATCGGCGTGGTCGATATCTTCCATGCCCTGACCTTCCAGGGCATGACCCTGCTGCCGGGCGTCACGGCGAGTCACCCGTCCCAGTTCTGGTTGATCGCCCGTTCGATCGAGGCGCTTGCCGTCGTGCTGGCGCCACTGGTCATCCGCCGTCAAGTGGATTTCCTGCGCCCGGCCCTGGCGTTCGGTCTGGTCGCTGGCATCGGTGTGCTCTCGGTGCTCAAGGGCTGGTTTCCTGAAACCTTCGAGGACGGGGTAGGCCTGACGAACTTCAAGATCGTCGTGGAATACCTGATCATCGACCTGACGCTGGTCGGCTTGTTGCTGCTGTGGCGCAGCCGGGACTGCTTTTCGAAAAAGGTCTTCCACCTGCTCGTGGCCTCGCTGCTGGCGGCGGCGATCACGGAATTTTGCTTCACCCGGTATGTCAATTTCTACGACTTCGCGAACGAAGCCGGACATTATTTTCGCCTCTTCTCCGTCGTCTTCGTCTACCTGGCGATCGTTGCCACCGGCGTGCGGCAGCCGGCCAAACGGCTCTTTGCCCAGCTGAAGGCGAAGGAACAGAGCCTGCAGGATGCGAACGCCCGTTTGCTCGAAACCAGCAAGCAACTCAAGCAGGCGCAAGCCATTGCCCATCTCGGCAGCTGGTATCTGGACATTCCGAACCACCAGCTGATCTGGTCAGAAGAGACCTACCGCTTGTTTGGTGTCGCGCAGGGTGCGCCGGTGAGCGTGGAGCTGTTCTTTTCCTACGTTGCGCCGGAAGACCGGTCTGCCGTATCCGAAGCCTGGGCTGCCGCGCTGGCGGGTGCTAGGTACGACATCGAACACCGCATCGTCGTGGCGGGCGAGACACGCTGGGTCCGGGAGCGGGCCGAGATCAGGCGCAGCGCCACCGGTGCTCCACTCGAGGGCGTGGGCACCGTGCAGGACATCACCGAGCGGGTGCAGACGGAGCGTATCCTGCGCGAAAGCGAGGACCGCCTGCGCGCGATCATCGATGCCTCGCCGGTACCGATGGCCATCAACAGCGCGCAGCAGGTGACCTCCGTGAACCAGGCTTTTGTCAAGGTGCTGGGATACACCACCGATGACGTTCCGACCGTCGAGGCTTTCCGGATCCAGGCTTATCCCGATCCGGACTATCGCCAGCAGGTGACCGAGGCGTGGCGGGCCCGTCGCGCCAAGGTCATTCGCGACGGCACACCGTTCGAGCCGATCGAATTGCGCATCCGTTGCAAGGACGGCAGTTTCAAGACGGTGCTCGGTGAATCGGCCCTGCTGCCAGGGCTGGACCTGCATCTGGCCACGCTGGTGGACATCACCCCGCAAAAGAATGCCTTGGCACGCATGGAGGTCCTGCTGGAGACGGCTACCGA
The DNA here is from genome assembly GCA_943326015.2 of Chitinophaga pinensis. Taxonomy (GTDB): domain Bacteria; phylum Pseudomonadota; class Gammaproteobacteria; order Burkholderiales; family Burkholderiaceae_C; genus Malikia. The sequence continues at coordinate 64,851 of CALPRQ020000008.1, forward strand.
TGGCATCCATATCCTCGACGAGGTGGGCAATCTGGTGGAATGCAGCCCGTCCTTTGCGCGCATGCTGGGCTACGCGGAGCAGGAAATCCGTGGCCTGAATGTGGCCGACTGGGACAACCTGCTGCCCAAGGACAGCTTGATGGTCGAGATCCGCAACCTGATGAAGCAGCCGGCTGTCTTCGAAACCCGCCATTGCTGCAAGGATGGCTCGATCTTGGAGGTGGAGATCAGCGCCAAGGGCATCCTGCTCGACGGTCATCCCTATCTGTATGCCTCGAGCCGCGACATCACGGAGCGCAAGCGCCTGGAGTCGGGCCTGGTGGTCGCCAAGGAGGCAGCCGAAGCGGCCAACCTGGCCAAGAGCCAGTTCCTGGCCACCATGTCGCACGAAATCCGCACGCCGATGAACGGCATCCTCGGCATGGCGCAGCTGCTGTTGCCGCCCACGCTGCCGGATGCCGAACGGATCGACTACGCCCGCACCATTCTCAATTCCGGCCAGACGCTGCTGACGCTGCTGAACGACATCCTCGACATGGCCAAGGTCGATGCGGGCAAGCTGGTGCTTGAGGCGACTGTCTTTGATCCGGTCCAGATGCTGGGCGAGCTCCAGTCGCTTTTTGCCACCTCGGCGCACAGCAAGGGGCTGACCATCGAATGCCGCTGGCACGGAGAGGCCAGGCACTATCGTGGCGATCCGCATCGGCTGTTCCAGATGGCGTCCAATCTCATCACCAATGCCATCAAGTTCACGCCACAGGGTTCGGTCCTGGTCGAGGCCGGCGAACAGGCCTCGCAGGATGGCAGGACCCTGGTGAAGTTCAAGGTCTCGGACACGGGCATAGGCGTTCCGGCCGACCGACTGCCCTATCTGTTCACCCCCTTCACCCAGGCCGACAGTTCGATGACCCGCAAGTACGGCGGCACGGGCCTGGGCTTGTCGATCGTCCGCAGCCTGGCTCAACTGATGGGCGGCCAGGTCGGGGTGGAGAGCGAAGTCGGCCAAGGTTCCAGCTTCTGGTTCGAGATCTGTCTGGAAAAGGTTGGCCAGGTCGAGGAGCGTCGCCGGAATGCGCGGGCCGGCGTTGCCAATGAAGGCGGGGACCAGGTCGAGCGGCTGACGGGCCGCATCCTCGTCGTCGAGGACAACGCCACCAATCGCCTCGTCATTCATTCCATGCTGAGAAAGATGGGACTGGAAGTCGCGATCGCGGAGGACGGGCTGCAGGGTGTCGCGGCGGTGCAGGACAGCCCAGCCTTTGACCTGGTCATCATGGACATACAGATGCCGGTGATGGATGGCCGTTCCGCCACCCGGGCCATCCGTGAATGGGAGTGCCGCGAACAACGCGCCCGCCTGCCCATCATCGCCTTGACCGCCGACGCCTATGAAGCCGACCGCCAGCAGGCCCTTGCTGCGGGCATGGACGACTTCCTGGCCAAGCCGGTCATCTACGAGGCTTTGCGCACGGCCTTGCTGCGCTGGCTGCCCAAGCGGGGCTGAGGCCAGTCGCTGCAGGGTTCAGTGCAGCGCCATGCGGACAACGGCCTAAAATGCCATCCATTGGCCGGGCGACAGATGCCCGGTTTTTGTTGCCAATACCGCCATGCAAGACAAATACCAGCACCAAGAGATCGAACGCGCCGCGCATGCCCACTGGACGGCGTCCGACGCCTACCGCGTGAGCGAGGACGGCAGCAAGCCCAAGTACTACGCCTGCTCGATGCTGCCCTACCCGAGCGGCAAGCTGCACATGGGCCATGTGCGCAACTACACGATCAACGACATGCTGACGCGCCAGCTGCGCATGCAGGGCTACAACGTCCTGATGCCGATGGGCTGGGATGCCTTCGGCCTGCCGGCCGAGAACGCGGCGCTCAAGAACAAGGTGCCGCCGGCGCAGTGGACCTACTCGAACATCGCCTACATGAAGCAGCAGATGCAGGCGATGGGACTGGCGGTCGACTGGTCGCGCGAGATCGCTACCTGCAACCCGGACTACTACAAGTGGAACCAGTGGCTGTTCCTCAAGATGCTTGAAAAGGGCATTGCCTACCGCAAGACCCAGGTCGTGAACTGGGACCCGGTGGACCAGACCGTGCTGGCCAACGAGCAGGTGATTGACGGCCGCGGCTGGCGCACCGGCGCGCCGGTCGAGAAGCGCGAGATTCCGGGCTACTACCTCAACATCACCTCCTATGCCGAGGAGCTGCTGCAGCATGTGCAGCTCGGCAACGAGGCCGCGACGCTGGACGGCTGGCCCGACAAGGTGCGTCTGATGCAGGAGAACTGGATCGGCAAGAGCAGCGGCGTGCGCTTTGCCTTCCCGCACCAGATCCGCGGCCATGACGGCAATGCGATCCAGGACGGCCATCTCTACGTGTTCACCACACGCGCCGACACCATAATGGGTGTCACCTTCTGCGCCGTGGCGGCCGAGCACCCGCTGGCGCTGCACGCGGCCGAGACCAATCCCGCGCTGGCCGCCTTCCTGGAGGAATGCAAGCAGGGCGGCACCACCGAAGCCGAGCTCGCGACCCAGGAAAAGAAGGGCATGCCGACCGGCCTGCTCGTGACGCATCCGCTGACCGGCGCCCAGGTGCCGGTCTGGGTCGGCAACTATGTGCTGATGAGCTATGGCGACGGCGCCGTGATGGGCGTGCCGGCGCATGACGAGCGCGACTTCGCGTTCGCGCTGAAATACGGCATCGAAATCAAGCAGGTCATCGGTGTGGTTCCGGCGGCGTCGGCCGCCACCGCCTGCCGTGTGTTTGATGACACCCGCTGGCAGGACTGGTACGCCGACAAGAACCTGGTCTGCGTCAATTCCGGCCTGCTCGACGGCCTCGGCCATGCTGCCGCGGTCGAGCAGGTCGCCGCGCTGCTGGCGGAAAAAGGCCTGGGCGAGAAGAAGACCACCTTCCGCCTGCGCGACTGGGGCATCAGCCGCCAGCGCTACTGGGGCACGCCGATCCCGATCATCCACTGCGCCCAGCACGGCTCGGTGCCGGTGCCGGAAAAGGACCTGCCGGTCGTGCTGCCCGAGGACTGCGTGCCGGACGGCAGCGGCAACCCGCTGGTCAAGCACGAGGGTTTCCACGCCGGCGTGACCTGCCCGATCTGCGGCGCCGCGGCGCGCCGCGAGACCGACACCATGGACACCTTCGTGGATTCGTCCTGGTACTTCATGCGCTACTGCGACCCGAAGAATCCCGAGGCGATGGTGGCCGAGGGCGCCGACTACTGGATGCCGATGGACCAGTACATCGGCGGCATCGAGCACGCGATCCTGCACCTGCTGTATGCGCGCTTCTGGACCAAGGTCATGCGCGACCTGGGCCTGGTCAAGGTCGACGAGCCGTTCAAGAAGCTGCTGACCCAGGGCATGGTGCTGAACCATATCTATTCGCGCCGTACCGAGAAGGGCGCCAAGGAATATTTCTGGCCGCATGATGTCGAGCATCTGCTCGACGAGGGAGGCAAGATCGTCGGCGCCCAGCTCAAGAACGCGGTCGACAGCGTCGACGGCCTGCTGCCGGTCGGCACCGCGATCGACTACGAGGGCGTGGGCACCATGTCCAAGTCCAAGAACAACGGCGTCGATCCGCAGGACCTGATCGAGAAGTACGGCGCCGACACGGCCCGCCTCTACACCATGTTCACCGCGCCGCCCGAAGCGACGCTGGAGTGGAACGACGCCGCGGTCGAGGGCAGCTACCGCTTCCTGCGCCGGGTCTGGAACTTCGGCTACAAGCTGTCGCGCACCGACTGGACCCAGGCGATCGAGAGCGTGGCGCAGGCCGACAAGCTCAACGATGTGGCGTTCGGCAAGGAAGCCAAGGCGCTGCGCCGCGAGCTGCACACCGTGCTCAAGCAGGTGGACTACGACTACCAGCGCATGCAGTACAACACCGTGGTCTCGGGCGCGATGAAGATGCTCAACGCGCTCGAAGGCTTCGATGCCGACGCCAGCGCCGGCGGCCAGGTCGCGCTGATCGAAGGCTTCGGCATCCTGCTGCGCTGCCTGTACCCGGCCACGCCGCACATCACGCACCAGCTCTGGAGCGGACTCGGCTACGCCAGCGAGCTCGGCGAACTGCTCGATGCTCCCTGGCCCAAGGTCGATCCGCTCGCGCTGGTGCAGGACGAGATCGAGCTGATGCTGCAGATCAACGGCAAGCTGCGCGGCGCCATCCTGGTGCCGGCCAGCGCCGACAAGGCCGCGATCGAGGCGGCTGCCGTCGCCAGCGAGCCGGTGCAGAAGCAGGCCAACGGCGCGACACCGAAGAAGGTGATCGTGGTGCCGGGCCGCCTCGTCAACGTGGTGCTGTAAAGCCCATGCGCGCCGCCCCGCTTTCGCCCCTGTCGTTCGGGTCGTCGCTGGCTGCCCAGCCTGCCGCCTTGCCGGTCGAGCGCCGCGCCTGGCTGCGTGCCGCCGCTGCCGGCGCCTTGACGCTGGGCCTGACGGGCTGCGGTTTCCGCCTGCGCGGCGCGCTGCAGCTGCCCTTTGCCAGCCTGCGCAGCAACCTGTCGGAACGCAGCGAGATCGGGCGCGAGCTGCGCGCCCAGCTTGTCGCCAGTGGTGTGCGCATCGTCGAGCCGGCGCCGCCGGACCAGCCGCAGCCGCTGGCCGATATCGAGCTGACGGTGCTGACCGAGCAGCGCGAGCGCGCCGTGGTCGGCGTCACCGCGACCGGCCAGGTGCGCGAGCTGCAGCTGCGCGTGCGCTTCAAGTTCCGCGTCCGCAGCGGCAAGGGCCGCGACCTGATCGATGACGTCGAACTGCTGCAGGAGCGCGACCTCAGCTATGACGAGTCGCTCGTGCTCGGCAAGCAGGTCGAGGAAGAACTGCTCTACCGCGAGATGCAGTCCGACACCGTGCGCCAGCTGATGCGCCGGCTGGCGGCGATCAGGCTCGACAGTGCTCCAGCCGGGCGGCTGAGCGAGTAGCGAGCCGGTCCGGCGTCGGCTTCGACCACCAGCTGGCCTTGGCCCAGGGTCAGGACCTGGCCAGCCGACACGAAATAGTCGTTCGGATCGCCCGCAGCAGTGACCCAGAGTCGACCGCTCCAGACCTGCAGACGCAGGCCTGAGGCGGTATCCAGGGTTCTGGCCTGTCCGGGCCACAGTTCGATCAGGGATGGTGAAGAGGTCATGAGCGGGTTCCTTCCGGCATGGCTCCACTGTCCTCTGGCCGCACCCCGGCGAAAAGCCACAACGCGGCCCGATTCGCAGCCTGTCAGCCCCGACGGGGCGCCGATCTGTGTGGTTCGAGCCGGCGTCGATCTGTACTGTTCCACCTTGCCGTTTCAGGGCCTGGATTCGGCACAATAGCCCGCATGAGCAACACGTCGCCATCGGTCAAGACACCTCTGTACGCCCAGATCGGGCAGAGGATCGGGCAGATGATCGACGCCCAGGTATTCCGGGTCGGCCAGCGTCTGCCATCGCTGCGCGACTTGGCGTCGCAGAACGGGGTTTCGGTTTCCACGGCGGTGCAAGCCTTCCATTGGCTCGAGGAGCGCCACCTGGTGCTGGCCCGGCCGAAAGCGGGTTATTTCGTGGCCCCGCGCAGCCGCCGGCCAGCCTTGCCCGCGGTCAGTCGCCCACCCAGGCACAGTCTGGTGCTGCAGCGCAAGAGCCGTACCGAAACCATCGCGGTGTTCCAGCCCCAGGGCCAGGAGGTGAGCTTCGGGGCGGGCTACCCGGTGGTCAGCTTTGGTGGTGCCTGTCCGAAAGACCCCCTGTTCTTCGATGATGATCGCGTCCGTGTCGCGCTGGCGCGGGCCACCCGCATCCATCGCCACAGTCTGATCGAATACAGCGACTCGCCGGGCACGCTGGCCTTGCGCGAGGCCGTGGCCCGGCGTGCCCTGCACCTGGGCTGCCAGCTGCTGGCCGATGACCTCATCATCACGTCGAGTTGCATTCATGCGGTCGGGCTTTGTCTGCGGGCAGTGACCAAGCCCGGCGACGTGGTGGCGCTGGAATCGCCGACCCATTTCGGCTTCCTGGATTTGCTGGAGTCCCTGAACCTGCGGGTGCTGGAAGTGCCGACGCACCCGAAGCAGGGCCTGTCCTTGCCGGCCTTGCAATTGGCACTCGATACGCAGCCGGTGAAGGTCGTGCTGTCGGTGCCGACCCTGTCCAATCCACTCGGGGCGGTCATGAAGCACTCGGACAAGCGCGCCCTGGTGCAGATGCTGGCCAGCCGGCAGATTCCCCTGATCGAGGACGTGGTCTTCAACGACCTGCTGGCCGCGGACGAGCGGCGCAAGGCCGCCAAGGCGTTCGACCAGGAGGGCGGCGTGATGGTCTGCGGCTCGTTTTCCAAGACCGTGGCGCCCGGGCTGCGCCTCGGCTGGGTCGAGGCCGGGCGCTGGAAGGACAGCGTGAGCATGCTGAAACGGGTGCAGGGCGGCCCGACCAATGTGGTGCTGGAGCAGGCGCTGGCCGACCTGCTGTCACAGGCCGGCTACGAGGCCCGCATGCGCCGTCTGGGCGCAATCATGAAAGACCGGCTGCAACAGGCGCGGGGTCTGATCAGCGACAGTTTTCCTCGTGGCACCCGGGTCAGCGATCCGTCGGCCGGCTACACCCTGTGGGTGGAGCTGCCCGGACAGCTGGATTCGATGGCCCTGTTCCAGCGCTGCGTGGCCGAAGGCATCACCTTCGGGCCGGGCGCGCTGTTCACCGCGACCGACCGCTTCCGCCACTGTCTGCGACTGAGCTTTGCCGGCGCCTGGACCGAGGTGGAACGGCGGGCACTGGCGCGGATCGGAGAACTGGCCAGGCGCCAGGGCGATGCGCCATGAGCGGGACGGAGCGGGCGCTCAGTCCGCGACGGATCTGACCCGCGTGCGCGGCCGCATCAGCGTGCTCTTGCCGAACAGGCTCTCGATCAGGTCGACCGCCAGCCGCGCGCTGCGGTTGCGCTCGTCGAGCGCCGGGTTGAGCTCCATCAGGTCCAGGCTCGCGAGCCGGCCGCTGTCGGCGATCATCTCCATGCAGAGCTGCGCCTCGCGGTAGCTCGGGCCGCCGCGCACCGGGGTACCGACGCCAGGGGCGATCTCCGGGTCCAGGAAGTCCAGGTCCAGGCTGACATGCAGGTGGGTGTCGGCATCGACGCCGAGCAGCGCCTGCTCCATGGCATGGCGCATGCCATGTTCGTCGAGGTAGCGCATGTCGTAGACCTCCAGGCCCTGCTCGTGCACCAGCCGCTTCTCGCCCGGATCGACGCTGCGGATGCCGAGCTGGCGCAGCTGTCCCGGTTGTAACGCCGGCCAGTCACCGTCACCGAGTCGCGTCAGTTCCGGCGGTCCCAGGCCGCACAGGCAGGCGACCGGCATGCCATGCAGATTGCCGCTCGGCGTCAGCTCGTGGGTGTTGCAGTCGGCATGGGCATCGAGCCAGAGCACACGCAGGCGCCGGTCGCGCTCGCGACAGTGGCGCGCGACCGCGCTGATCGATCCGATCGCCAGGCTGTGGTCGCCGCCGAGCAGCAGCGGCAGGCGGTCCTGTCGCAACTCGGCCAGCACGGCAGCGTGCACCAGTCGGTTCCACGCCACCACTTCGTCCAGGTGACGGTAACCGCCGACCGGTGGCTGGTCGGGGTTGGCCGGGCCGGCCAGGTTGCCCTGGTCGATCACCTGCAGGCCGCGCTGTTCGAGTGCCGATTGCAGGCCGGCGACGCGCATCGCCTCCGGTCCCATCGAGGCGCCGCGCACGCTGGCGCCGATGTCGGTCGGCGCACCGATCAGGCTGATGCGGAGTGAGCTGTCCATGCGGTTCTCCTCGGGGTGATGGCCACTCTACAATCAAACGCGATGCAAGTCTCCGCCCCCCAATTGCCCGCGCAGCTGCAGCGCGGGCTGAAAACCCTCTACACCCTGCACGGCGACGACCCGCTGCTGCAGCAGGAGGCGGCCGATGCAATCCGCGCCGCCGCGCGCGCGCAGGGTCACAGCGAGCGCAGCGTCTTCACCGTCGCCGGTGCGCATTTCGACTGGAGCGCGGTGATGGCCGCCGGCGGGACCTTGAGCCTGTTCGCCGACAAGCAGCTGGTCGAGATCCGCATCCCGTCCGGCAAGCCGGGCAAGGAAGGGGCGACCGCGCTGCAGCAGATCGCCGCCGGGGCGGCCGACAACGACAGCACGCTGACGCTGGTGCTGCTGCCACGCCTCGACGCCGCGACCCAGAAGAGCGCCTGGTTCGGCGCGCTCGACGCCCATGGCATGACGGTGCGGATCGATCCGGTCGAGCGCGCCCAGCTGCCGGGCTGGATCGCGCAGCGCCTGCAGCAGCAGGGCCAGCGCGTTGCCGCCGGTGAAGAGGGCCAGCGCACCCTGGCCTTCATGGCCGACCGGGTCGAGGGCAACCTGCTGGCCGCGCACCAGGAGATCCAGAAGCTGGCGCTGCTCCACCCGCCGGGCGAGCTCAGCTTCGAGCAGGTCGAGAGCGCGGTGCTCAATGTCGCGCGCTACGATCCCTTCAAGCTGGCCGAGGCAGTGCTCGACGGCCAGCCCGCGCGCGTGCAGCGCATGCTCGACGGCCTGCAGGCCGAAGGCGAGGCGGCCGTGCTGGTGCACTGGGCGCTGGCCGACGACATCCGCGCGCTGAATCGCGTCAAGCGCGCGGTCGCCGACGGCAAGCCGCTGCCGATGGCGCTGCGCGAACAGCGGGTCTGGGGCGCCAAGGAAAAGCGCTTCGAGCGCGTGCTGCCGCGCCTGAGTCCGGCCCAGCTCGCGCAGTGGCTGCAGGACGCGCACAAAGTGGACGGGATCGTCAAGGGGCTCAAGGATGCCGACTGGCCAACCGACCCCTGGCAGGCCTTGCACCGGCTGGCACTGGCGGTGTGCCGCGGCTGCGCAGCACGCTAGCCGGCGGTCGTGCGCCGTTAGCCGGGCTTTGCGCGCGCGCCAGGCGGTGACGGCTCAGTGCGGCAGCAGGCCCGCTGCCAGCGAGGCGGCGCGGAAATCGCTCGGTGACAGGCCGGCGTGCTCGCGGAACACGCGGCTGAAATGCGCGCCGTTGTTGAAGCCCCAGGAAAACGCGATATCGGTGATCGTGCGCGGCTGATGGCAGGGATTGCGCAGGTCGCGCATGCAGGCCTGCAGTCGGCGCTGCAGGATGTAGTGCGCCAGCGTGACCTCCTCGTCGGCAAACGCCTTGTGCAGATGGCGCTTGCTGCAGTTGAGGACCTGGGCAATCCGGTCGATCGACAAGGACGGGTCGCGCAGATGCAGGCCGATGTAGTCGCGGATGCGGTCCTTGAACGCCTCCAGCTGGGTCGTGCCATTGCCTCGGCCCGCGAGTTCCTGCAGCGACAGGCGCACCATTTCGAGGATCAGGTCGCCGGCGCCGCGTGCGGCCTCCGGCGTCATGCTGGGCAGCTCCTGATAGGTGCTGCGCATGGCCTCGAGTGTCACGCGCGCGATGCCGCTGACGCCACCCACATGGCGGCCCATCAGTGAATCGAGGCGCAGACTGCGCTCGGCCAGCTGTTCCTTGGGCAGCATGACGATCAGGTGCTGCGAACGCTCGGGGTTGGCGACCTCGTAGCTGCCGGTGGTGTCGTAGATGGCCCAGCCCCCCGGCTTGACCCAGGCCTGGCGGCCATGCTGCTCGACTGCCGCGTTGCCCTGCCAGGGCGCAATGATCTTGACATAGCTGGCGTCGCTCGCATGCGCCAGCCTGGGGCTGCGGATGACCCGGTGCCGGTTGGCCTCCAGCTTGGTCAGGAACACCTCGCCGGCGCGCGCACTGCTGAGCTGTCCGTCGAAACGCTCGGCACCGTACAGATCGGACTCCAGTCCGAAGAACATCTTGGACATCCAGTCGCACCACGCCCCGGCCCGCTCGCCCTCGGGAAGTTCATCGGTGGAGAACATTTGACCGTTCAGCATGATTGGATTATCAATCCACCCTGGCGCCATGCCAAGGCGGGGATTCCCTAGCCTTCGTGCGCTGTCAGTCAAGCAGTTTGTGCACTCTGGGACAAGCCCGCCTGGCTGCAGTTTCCTACCATTCGCCCATCTTCAGATTTTTCCGGGATGACAGAAATGAACGAAATCCAGATGCTGATCGGCGGCCAGCAGCAGGCCGCGTCGAACGGCGCGACCTTCGAGCGCCGCAACCCGCTCGACCACAGCGTGGCGACCCGCGCTCCTGCCGCCACGGTGGCCGATGCCCAGGCGGCTGTCGAAGCGGCGGCCAAGGCCTTCCCGGCCTGGGCCGCCATGGGTCCGGGCGAGCGCCGCGCGCTGCTGATGAAGGCCGCGCAGGCGCTCGAAGCCAAGGGCGAGGCGTTCGCCGCCGCGATGGCCACCGAGACCGGCGCCTCCGGCATCTGGGCCGGTTTCAACGTCCACTTGGCGGCCGACATGCTGCTCGAAGCCGCTTCCCTCACGACCCAGATCAGCGGTCAGGTGATTCCGTCCAATGTGCCGGGCAACGTCGCCATGGCAGTGCGCCAGCCCGCCGGCGTGGTGCTGGGCATCGCGCCCTGGAACGCGCCGGTGATCCTGGGCGTGCGCGCCATCTCGACCCCGCTGGCCTGCGGCAACACCGTGATCCTGAAGGGCTCCGAGCTGTGCCCGGCCACCCACGGCCTGATCATCGAGGCGCTGCAGGAAGCCGGCCTGCCACCGGGCGTGGTCAACTTCGTCACCAACGCCCCGGCTGACGCTGGTGCCGTGGTGGAAGCCATCGTGGCGCATCCGGCGCTGCGCCGCGTCAACTTCACCGGCTCGACCAAGGTCGGCCGGCTGATCGCCCAGACCGGCGCCAAGTACCTCAAGCCGGCCGTGCTCGAACTCGGCGGCAAGGCACCGTTCGTCGTGCTCGATGACGCCGACATCGACGCGGCGGTCGCCGCCGCGACCTTTGGCGCCTTCGCCAACTCGGGCCAGATCTGCATGTCGACCGAGCGCCTGATCGTCGACCAGGCGGTGGCCGACGAGTTCGTCGCCAAGCTGGCGGCGCGCGCACAAGGCCTGCCGCTGGGCGACCCGCGCCAGGGTCCGGTGGTGCTGGGCTCGGTGGTCGACATGGCGACGGTCGAGCGCTGCAACGCCCTGATCGATGACGCGCTGGCCAAGGGCGCCCAGCTGGTCTGTGGCGGCAAGGCCGACAACACCCTGATGCCGGCCACCCTGCTCGACCATGTCACGCCCGCGATGGCAATCTACCGCGAGGAGTCGTTCGCGCCGGTCAAGGCCATCGTGCGCGTCAACGGCGTCGAGGAGGCGGTGGCCTGCGCCAACGACAACGAATTCGGACTGGCGGCTGCCGTGTTCGGCCGCGATGTCTCGCGTGCCTGGCAGGTCGCCGGCCGCATCGAGTCCGGCATCTGCCATGTCAACGGCCCGACCGTGCATGACGAGGCCCAGATGCCGTTTGGCGGCGTCAAGTCTTCTGGCTACGGCAAGTTCGGCGGCCAGGCCGGCATCGATGCCTTCACCGAGCTGCGCTGGATCACGATCCAGAACGCGCCGCGTCACTACCCGTTCTGATCCGGTCGATTCCGAGCAAATACATCACAGAGGAGAAGCAATTGACAAGCAAGATGACTTCAACCTGGGGCCTGGCCGCCCTGGCGCTGGCCTGGGTCCAGCCGGCCACGGCACAGCCCGTCAACGCGGGCCAGCAGTTCTACCAGAAGGTCTGCGCCAAATGCCATGAGGCGGGCATCGGCCCCGTCATCACGGGCCGCGGTCTGCCCGAGATCACCTACATCACCATCGCGCGCAACGGCAACCGTGCCATGCCCGCCTTCCGCGTCACCGACATCGACGACGCCACGCTGCAGCAACTGGCCGCCTACCTGGCCAGCACGCCGGTCAAGAACCCTTGAGGAGAGCCGCCATGAGCACGGACCGACGTTTTGTCCTGAAAGGCCTGGCCGCCGCCGGCCTGATGGCCGCCATGCCCTGGGCACAGGCGAGCACCAGCGCAGCGACACCGCTCGCTGACGCCGCCGCAGCCGCCCGCGTGACCCCGCTGGTCAGCGGTGGCGCACTCGATGCGGCCTTCCTGGCCGGCGTGCGCCACGCCACGGCCAAGCCCGCTGGCACCCTGGTCAACCCGCCGCTGCAAGGCCTGGATGCGGCGACCTACCAGCAGCTCGATGCGCTGCTGAACGACGACACCCCGACCCTGCTGGTCGGACTGCTCGACGATGCCGCCGCCGTCCTGGTGCTGGACCTGGTGCGTTCGGCCGGTGGCCGCGTGCTGTCGGTCGAGCATCACCGCATCGGCGCTGGCAGCGCCGGCCAGCAACGGGCCGGCGAGCTGGGCCAGGCCCTGGTGGCCGGCACTGCGGCCCCTGCCGGCCGCGTGCACGAGAACGGCAGCGCCCATGTGGCATTGCGCTGCGTGATCTGAACAGGAGCAAGATTTCATGAAAAGCAAATACATGGCCCTGCCCAAGGGCGTGAGCGAGAACCGCTTCGACGCGGCGATCAAGAAGTTCCAGGCCGCCCTCGGCGCCGACCAGGTGCTGACTTCGGTCGAGCACCTGACTCCCTACACCAAGGTCATGATGGCGGTCGAGACGGCCAAGCACACGCCGTCCGCCGTGCTCACCGCGACCAGCGTCGAGCAGGTGCAGGCGGTGGTCAAGATCTGCAACGAGTACAAGATCCCGGTCTGGACCATCTCGACCGGCCGCAACTTCGGCTACGGCTCGGCCGCGCCGGTCGAGCGCGGCCAGATCGTGCTCGATCTCAAGAAGATGAACAAGATCCTGCACATCGACCCCGAGCTGTGCACCGCACTGGTCGAGCCCGGCGTGACCTACCAGATGCTCTACGACTACATCGAGGAGCACAAGCTGCCGCTGATGCTGTCGTTCTCGGCGCCGTCGGCCATCGCCGGCCCGCTCGGCAACACGATGGACCGTGGCGTCGGCTACACGCCGTATGGCGAGCATTTCCTGATGCAGTGCGGCATGGAGCTGGTGCTGGCCAACGGCGACGTGCTGCGCACCGGCATGGGTGGTGTCAAGGGCGACAAGGCCTGGCAGGTGTTCAAGTGGGGCTACGGCCCGACGCTGGACGGCATGTTCACCCAGTCCAACTACGGCATCTGCACCAAGATGGGCTTCTGGCTGATGCCCAAGCCGCCGGTGTTCAAGCCGTTCGAGATCAAGTTCGACAACGAAGCCGACATCAACGAGATCGTCGAGATGCTGCGCCCGCTGCGCATCGCCAACATCATCCCGAACGCGGTGGTGATCGCCGGCACGCTGTGGGAAGCCGCCACCTGTGGCGTGCGCCGCTCCGACTACACCACCGAGCCGGGTGCCACGCCGGACTCCGTGCTGGCACAGATCCGCCAGGACAAGCACCTGGGCGCCTGGAACGTGTACTGCGCGCTGTACGGTTCGCCCGAGCAGGTCGAGGTCAACTGGAAGATCGTCACCGAGACCATCAAGCGCGCCGGCAAGGGCCGCATCGTCACGCAGGAAGAAGCTGGCAACACCCAGCCGTTCAAGTACCGCGCGCAGCTGATGTCGGGCGTGCCCAACCTGCAGGAGTTCGGCCTCTACAACTGGCGTGGCGGCGGTGGCTCGATGTGGTTCGCTCCGGTCAGCCAGGCCCGCGGCAGCGAGTGCGACAAGCAGTACGCGCTGGCCAAGCAGATCCTGAACAAGCACGGCCTCGACTATGTCGGCGAGTTCATCGTCGGCTGGCGCGACATGCACCACGTGATCGACGTGCTGTACGACCGCACCAGCGAGGAGGAAACCAAGCGCGCCAACGCCTGCTTCAACGAACTGCTCGATGAATTCGAGAAGGAAGGCTACGCCGTCTACCGCGTCAACACCGCGTTCCAGGAGCGCGTCGCCAACAGCTACGGCCCGGTCAAGCGTTCGGTCGAGCGCAAGATCAAGCGCGCGCTGGACCCGAACGGCATCCTGGCGCCGGGCAAGTGCGGCATCAACATCTGATCCAGTCCTAGACTATCTGCCCCCTGCCGGGGGCAGAGGAGACACACAAAAAATGAAAACCACTCCCATCGCGATGGCCGTCGCGCTCGCGGCCGCATTGGCGGCTGGCGCCGCGCAGGCCGAAGGCCATTACGTCACCGGCGTCGAGGGTCTGCAGGGCTCCAGCGTGCCCCCGGCCGGCAACTACTACCTGGGTTACCTGGTCAACTACGACATCCAGAGCTTCCGTCAACCCGGCAGCGACAAGGACCTGCCAGGCAGCAACACCGGCCAGGTCACGGCGCTGGCCAACCGCTTCGTCCACATCACGGACACCAAGCTGTTCGGCGCCGACTACGGCTTCGAGACCATCATCCCGGTGCTGCGCACCTCGGTGAAGGTTGGCCCGCTGGACGCCAGCGACAGCGGCGTGGGCGATGTCTACGTGGGTCCGCTGGTGCTGGGCTGGCATGGCCAGCAGTGGGATGCCGTGGCGGCAGCCGGCATGTGGCTGGACACCGCGTCCAACACCTTGGGCGACCCGACCTCGCCCGGCAAGGGCTACAAGTCCACCATGCTGACCGGTGGCGTGACGTACTACTTCGACCAGCCGAAGTCCGTTTCCGGCTCGGCCCTGTTCCGCTACGAGTACAACGGCAAGAAGGACAACGGCGTGCGCCCGGGCGACCAGCTTTCGCTGGAATGGGGCGTGGGCAAGAACTACGGCGCCTACTCGCTGGGCGTGGTCGGCTACAGCCAGTGGCAGCTGAGCGACGACAAGGGGGACAAAGCCGTCGCGGGCAAGGCCGAGCGCCATGCGCTGGGCGCCGAGGTGGTGTACCCGGTCGCCTCGGCGGGCCTGTTCCTCAAGGGCGCGGCGTACAAGGAATTCAGCGTGCACGGCGGCAGCGCCCCTGCCGAACCCAAGGGCAACCTGTTCCGCCTGAGCCTGGTCAAGCCGTTCTGACGCAGCTTGGCGCTGCACCAACCCAGGGCGGCGGATGGGGCTTTTGCCTCCCTCCGCCCTCTGCGCTTCAACCGAAGGACGGCAGCTCGGGCTTGTGCACCGGCTTGCCGGCCGCCGCCCAGGCGTCGAAGCCGCCGGCGATCGACTTCACGTTCAAGTAGCCCATCTCCCGCATCGCGACAGCGGCCAGCGCGGCGCGACCGCTGGTCTTGCAGTAGATCACGCAGCTCAGGTCGCGACTGGCCAGCTGCGGCGAGCCGCTGAGCTTGAATTCCAGCAGGCCGCGCGAGGCGTGGATGGCACCGGGCAGATGGCCGGCGGCGAACTCCTCGGCCTCGCGCACGTCGAGCAGCACGTCGGCGTCGCGGATCGCGGCTTCGGCGTCAGCGACGGGGATTTCGGCGACCTGCGCCTTGGCGGCGGCGACCAGATCCATGGCGGTTTTCATGCGGGAGGCTCCTGTCTGATAAAGGGTGGGGGGTATCCGGCATTTTCGCGCAGCGACCGGCTGGGGACAAGCTCAGTCCGCGTCGGACTCCGCCGCCTGCAGCGCGCGCCGCTCTCGCACCGCCTGTGCGAGCTGCTGCAACAGCGGCAGGGTCTGCTCGAAGCTGATGCAGGCGTCGGTCACCGAGACGCCGGGTTGCAGCGGCTGGCCCGGCACGATGTCCTGCCGGCCCTCGTGCAGGTGGCTCTCGATCATGACGCCGGTGATGCGGCGCTCGCCATCCGCGAGCTGCGCCGCCACATCGGCGCCGACATCAAGCTGGCGCCGGTGCTGCTTGCTGCTGTTGGCGTGCGAGCAGTCGACCATCACCTGCTCGCGCAGCCCGGAGGCGCGCAGCACGGCGCAGGCCGCCTCGACGTCAGCGGCCGAGTAGTTGGGCTGCTTGCCGCCGCGCAGGATCAGGTGGCAGTCCTGGTTGCCGCGGGTCTCGAAGATCGCCGCCAGCCCCATCTTGGTCATGCCCATGAAGGCGTGCTCGGACTGCGCCGCCACGATCGCATCGGCCGCGACCTTGACGCCGCCGTCGGTGCCGTTCTTGAAGCCGATCGGGCAGCTCAGGCCGCTGGCGAGCTGGCGGTGACTCTGGCTCTCTGTGGTGCGCGCGCCGATCGCGCCCCAGCTGACCAGGTCGCTGATGAACTGCGGCGACAGCAGGTCGAGGAACTCGGTGCCGACCGGCAGGCCGATTTCCAGCACATCGAGCAGCAGCTGGCGCGCGCGCTCCAGCCCTTCGTTGATCGCGAAGCTGCCGTCCAGATGCGGGTCGTTGATATAGCCCTTCCAGCCCACCGTGGTGCGCGGCTTCTCGAAATAGACCCGCATCACGATCAGCAGATCCTGCTGCAACGCGTCGGCCTGCTCCTTGAGCCGGCGTGCGTAGTCGAGCGCCTGCTCATGGTCATGGATCGAGCAGGGCCCGACCACCACCAGCAGGCGGTCGTCCTGGCCGTGCAGCACGCGCGCGATCTCGGCCCGGCTGGCTTCGACCAGCGCCTGCGCCGACTCGGGCGTCGGCAGCCATTCCTGCAGCAGCGCTGGCGTCAGCAGCGGGCGCACGGCGCGGATGCGCAGGTCGTCGGTACGGGTCTTGTCCTGGGTATGGGCGTGGCTAGGGGTATGCATGGCAATCGGAAAAATCAGGCGGTGGCGCTGGCATGGCGTTGCCAGAAGCGCGGCAGCAGGGCCTTGGAGCATTGCTGCAAGGTCTGCAGGAAATCATGTTCGGGCGCGGCGACGCCATATTGCTCGCGCAGATCGCGCTGGATGCGCAGCAGCAGCTCGGCCGTGACCTCGGCATCGGACAGCGCCCGGTGCGCCCGGCCGTTGCGCGGCAGCGCGTGGAAATCAGCCAGCGTGCCGAGCTTGTGGTTCGGCGCGTCCGGGTAGAGCCGGCGCGACAGCAACACGGTGCAGGCAAAGGGCTGGGGGGCTTCGAGGCCGATGCGCGCGAGCTCGGATTGCCAGAACTTGCGGTCGAAGGAGGCGTTGTGCGCCACCAGCGGCCGGTCGCCGACGAAGCAGGCGGCCTCGGCCATCACCTGCGCGGCGGGCGGCGCCTCGCGCACCATGGCGTTGCTGATGCCGGTCAGCTCGCTGATGAAGGGCGGGATCCAGACCCCGGCATTCATCAGGCTCTGGTAGCGGTCGACCACCCGGCCTTGCTCGGTCAGCACGATGGCGACCTCGGTCGCACGGCCGCCGGCTTCGGGCATCAGCCCGCTGGTTTCGAAGTCGATGACGGCAATGGCGCTCATGATGGCGCTAGTCTACGCGCAGACCCCCGATGGCCTGCGCGCCGCAGTCAGCCGGTGAGGCCGCGCCGGTCGGTCAGACCCGCGCGCCAGGTCTTGGCGAGTTCGGTCTGCAGCCAGTCGCGCGCCTGCGGCAGGGTCGGAAACAGCGTGACCCGGTAGACCGGGGGCTGCGGCCCTTCCAGCAGGATGGACTCGAGCCGCTGCGTCAGCTGCGGATCGGTGCCGACGTAGACTGCCCGCACCTGCGGGTTGCTGGCCTGCGCGCCGTACTGGATCGCAGCGAGCTCGATCAGCCTGTCCTCGTCCAGCTCGTGACTCGTGACGGCGCTGAAATCGTTGATCACGTAGCGGATGTCGTCGAACCTGGGGTCGGCCTGTATGGTTTCGACCGAGCGCACGAACTCGTCGGCCGAGACATGGCCTGACAGGCGCTTGCACACCCCCTTGTGTTCCCAGACGATCTTGCAAGTCATGATGAGGCACTCCAGAGCGGCTGCAATCCGGTTGGCTGGCCTGGCATGGTAGGGCATCCTAATGGTAATTACTATGCTGCAGTGCCGCATGGCTCCCTATCATCAGATGCCATGTGTGCTC
This sequence comes from Chitinophaga pinensis, assembly GCA_943326015.2. Taxonomy (GTDB): domain Bacteria; phylum Pseudomonadota; class Gammaproteobacteria; order Burkholderiales; family Burkholderiaceae_C; genus Malikia. The sequence goes on from CALPRQ020000008.1 coordinate 82,605, forward strand.
GTCGCATGGAGGCACGCCAGCCGGCCACCTCCTTCATCCCGCCAATCCCGCTCCAGGCATTCGCCCTGGCGGCACTGCCGATGCCGGTCTGTGCCAGCCCGCTCGAGCCTCAGGCCACTACGCTGGTGGCCGGATTGACGCTGTTGGGCGGGCTGCTCGCATGCTGGCACTGCAAGCGTCGTGCCGACCAGGCCCGGCGCCTCGGCGAGGCCAGGCTGGCCGAGGCGCACCAGCAACTGCAACAGGCTGCCGAACAGGCGTCCCACGCCCTGCAGCAGGCCCGCCGCGAGCGCGAGCGACTCGAACAGGCGCTGTTCGCCAGCGAGCAGCGGCTGGGCCGCCACCTGGAATGCGCCAGCGAACTGGTGTTTGCGCTCGATCTCGACGGCCGCGTCCGGCAACTGTCGACCAACTGGCGCCAGGCGCTGGGCGTCGACCCGGATGGACTGCTCGGTCAGAACCATGCCTGGCTGATCCATTCCCAGGACCAGCCGGCCTGCCAGGGCGCGATCGAGCGCGCGCTGGCGAGCCGCAGCCCGCAAGGCGAGGTCGAGTACCGGATCCGGCATGCCGAGGGCGACTGGCGCTGGCATGCCGCCAGGATCGCACCGCTGTTCGACGCCAGCGCGCGCATGGTCGGTCTGATCGGCGTCGCGCGCGAGCTCGGCGCAGGCCTGCGGCCGGACCGGCGCTCGCATCAGCGGGCTCATTTCGATGCCCTGACCGGGCTGCCCGGCCAGGGCCTGTGCCTGGATCGGCTGCAGCAGGCGCTGCGCCAGTCCGAGCGCCATGGCGACCGGGTCGCCTTGCTGCAGATCGATCTCGACCGGTTCCAATCCCTCAACCAGCGCTGGGGCCATGCCGTCGGGGACCTCGTGCTGCTGGAGGTCGCAGCCCGCATCGCGGCCTGCGTGCGCTCGTCCGACACGGTAGGCCGCTGCGGTGGCGATACCTTCATGGTGCTGCTGCCCGACGTCGGTGGCGAGCGCGAAGCCCTTCAGGTCGCGGACAAGATCCGCCTCGTACTGCGCGAACCCGTGCCGTTGCGCCGGCAGGTGCTCGCGCTGACTGCCAGCATCGGCCTCGCGGTCTACCCGGACCACGGCCTGGATGAAGACGAACTGTTCGCTTGCTCCAGCCTGGCGCTCCGACGCGCCAAGGAGGGCGGTCGCGACCGGATCGCGCAGGCAGTCGCCAGCCCGGCCGATACCGAGCCACGCGAAGCGCTCCAGGCCTGAAACCTGCTGCGGCTTGTGCGGCGACTCGCAGCGGCATCTTTCGGATCGACAAATTTTTTGTTGCGCTGCAACAAAAAAGCTTGCATGAGGCCGGAACCGCTCCTAAAATGGAATCCATGTTGCAGTGCAATATGCGTTCGGGAATGGTCCCGGACCCGGCGCCGCAGCATAGTCCCCAAACCACTATTCAGGAGGAATCCATGCTGACCGTCGAACAAATCGTTTCCAATCAGAAAGACCAGACCGCCGCTTTCTACGAGCTGGCCAACCAGGCTGTCACCGGCGTCGAGCGTCTGGCTGAACTCAACCTCAAGGCGTTCAAGGCCGGTCTGGCTGACAGCGCTGCCCAGACCGAAGCGCTGCTGAGCGCCAAGGACGTGCAAGGCCTGCTGGCCATGCAGGGCAATGACTTCAAGGCCGCCGCCGAGAAGGCCAGTGCCTACGGTCGCGAACTGTATGAAATCGCCACCGGTTTCGGCGGTCAGTTCACCAAGGCTGCCGAAGCACGTGCTGCCGATGCCCAGAAGCAGATCACGGCTTTCGTCGAGAGCGCTGTCAAGAACGCCCCCAAGGGCACCGAGCAGGCCGCCGCTGCCCTGCAGAGCGCCGTCGCCACCGCCGGCAACGCTTTCGAGTCGGTCCAGAAGGCTGTCAAGCAGGCTTCCGAGCAGGCTTCCGAGCAGGCCGTCGCCAGCATCGACACCATGACCCACAGCGCGCTGAACGCCGCCACCAGCACGGCTACCGTCACCGACGTCAAAGCCAAGAAGGTCGCCTGATCGGCCGGCGCGAGCCGCCCGCAAGCCCCGTCACCCCTTGCGGGGTTCCGGGGCTTTTTTTCATTGCCGATTCAGGTCAACCCCGTGGCACAAGCACTCGAAGCCCTGCTGTACCGGTCGCAGATCGTGAACCGCATCGGGCCACTGCACATGGTCCTGCTCGTTGAGCGAGCACGACTGTACAACCAGATCGCGGGGATCACCGGGCATCTGATCTACGTCGACTACAGCTTCATGCAGTATGCCGAGGGCCCGCCGGCGGCGCTCGATGTCCTGTGGCGCAAGCTCCAGTGCGACCCACGCCATTTCGCCGTCGAACTGCTCGCACGCTTCCCGCTGACGCAGCGCCGCTACCGAGGCTCGTCCCTCAAGTTTTCCGGCCAGCCCTACTACCAGCAATACCAGATGACGGGTTTTGCGCCAGTTCAGCCGGACGACATGGCCACCCTGCTCGCGAGCTGCCTGGCCCAGCAACAGGGCGATGGCGCAGCGCTCTGCGTGACCGGGCGCTGAATACCGCAGGAAAACCCTGTGGAAAACTTTTGTGTCTTCGCTGGCTTATCCACAGAATTGATCCATCCCTGAATGTTGTTCCTTCTGACTCCCGCCGTAACTTGGGTCTTGTCCCCAGGCTTATGCTAGCTGTTATCTTTTGATTCAATGAAGTAAAAACAGCTTATCCACAGAAACAGGCAAGACTCTACTACTACGACTATATCTTTTAATTATCTTTAAAGAAGTAATGAGAAGCCAGGAATATGGATTCAGGGCTGGAATCGGTAGCCTTCGGCGACATGAGTCAGCCATTGCCCATCACCGCAGAGTTCAAGCACTTGACTGTGGTAGGCCAGGATGGTTGCGCGGTGGCCGACGCTGATCAGCGTGGTCCGGCCGTCCATCAACTGCTGGTAGAGCTGGCGCTCGTTGGCCAGGTCGAGTGCGCTGGTGGCCTCGTCCAGGATGGCGTAGCGCGGCCGCGTCAGCAGCAGGCGGGCGAAGGCCAGCCGCTGCTGTTCGCCCATGGACAGGGTCTTCTCCCAGTCGAGCTCGGCGTCCAGGCCGCCCGAGCGCTCGGCCAGATCGGGCAGGTTGACGCGTTCGAGCAAGTCGAGCAACTGCCGGTCGTCGATCTGGCGCTCCCGGTGCGGGTAGAGCAGCTGGTGGCGCAGCGAACCCAGCAGCATGTAGGGCTGCTGCGGCAGGAACATGATCTCCTCCGGGTGGGGTCGCAGGATCTTGCCGCTGCCGGTATCCCAGAGGCCGACGATGGCGCGCAGCAGCGAGCTCTTGCCGCAGCCGCTGGCTCCGACCACCATCAGGCCTTGGCCCGGTTCGACCGTCAGCGACAGCTCGCGCACCAGCACGCGCTCGGCGCCAGGCGTCTGCAGCGTCACGCGCTCCAGCACCAGGCCCGGCACGCCCTCGACCGATTCGATCCGGCTCGGCTCGTGCCTGGGGGCGGCGCCAGGTTTGTCCTCGCCGTCGAGCTGGCGCGAGAAGCTGTCCAGGCGCTCGATGCCGGCCGCGAAGCGGCTCAGGCTCTCGAAGTTGTCGACGATGACCGAGATCGCGCTCAGCACCGCAGTGAAGGCACCGGCGGCCCGCACCGCCGTGCCGACCTCAAGCTCCCCGGCCAGCACCCGCTCGGCGATGATGGCGCTGGGCAACACGATGGTCAGCATGGAGTAGCCGTACTGGAACAGGTTGAGGAAGAACTGGCCCTTGATCAGGCGGCGGTAGTTGTCGTAGACCGTGGCGAAGCGGTGCCTGACCTGCTGCAGCTCCTGCTGCTCGCCACGGTAGAGCGCGATCGCCTCGGCTTTTTCGCGTACCCGCACCAGGCCGAAGCGCAGGTCGGCCTCGCGCTTGATCTGGCGGAAATTGAGTGCGGTCAGCGGCTTGCCGAAGAGGCGCAGCGTGATGAAAGTGCCGGCGCAGGCGTAGATCGCCAGGAAATAGACCAGGGTGTGCGAGATGCTCCAGAGCACGCTGCTGAAGGCCGTCAGCTGCATGGCCGCACCGATCAGTATCATCAGGAAGAACAGCGAGCGCTGGGTGAAGGTGTTGATGTCCTCGGCGATACGCTGGTCCGGGTTGTCGAGCGAGGCCTGCGCGTTGAGCGCGTAGTAATGGTGGTCGCTGAAATAGCGCTGCAGGAATCTGCCGGTCAGCCAGCGCCGCCAGCGGATACCCAGCGTGTCGCGCACCCAGTAGAAGCAGGCATAGGTCGGCACCGCGCCGATCAGCAGGCCCAGCGCGAGCCAGATCGCTCGCCAGAAGCGGTTGCCATCGCGTGCCGCCAGCGCCGAGGTGAACTCGCCGGTCTGCTCGTTGAGCAACACCGCGAAGGCGGTCTGGCTCAGCAACAGCAGGATCAGCAACGCAAGCAGGCCGAACGCCTGCCATTTCTCTTCCGAGCGCCAGTAGGGCGCGGCGATGTCGAGGAAGCGCTGCCAGAGCGGGCGGTTGGCGGATGTCATGGTGGCTTGCGGATGCCGATGCGGGTTTCGATCATGCCCGCTAACATGCGCAGAAGTGAAAATTTGTTGTTTCACTCCGGCTTTTCAGCCCCTATTTTCATCCCGTATCCAATACGATGCAGGTGATTTTTCAGGCGATTTTGCCAGTCAATCCATGGGGAGTGAGTGAAGATGAATGCAGGAAAATTCGTGTTCCCGGCCGGTCTCGTGGCCATGACGGTGCTCGCCGGCTGCTCCAGCCTGCCGGGTGCCAAGCCCGCCGCCCAGGCCATGATCGAGTCCAGCTCGGGCAGCCAGGTCCGGGGTACGGTCAGTTTCACGCCGATGGGCGACAAGTTGCTGGTCGAGGCCGAGCTGTCCGGCCTGACGCCTGGCGAGCATGGCTTCCATGTGCACGAAGGCGGCGACTGTTCGGCGCCCGATGCCAGCAGCGCCAGGGGGCATTTCAACCCGGCCGGCAAGATGCACGGTCACCACCAGCAGCATGCCGAACGGCATGCCGGCGACCTGCCCAATCTGGTGGCGGATGCGAGCGGCCAGGCCCGTTACCGGACCGAGGTGGTCGGACTGACGGCCGATGCCGGTCCGCTGGGCATCATCGGACGCAGCCTGGTGGTGCACGCCGATGCAGACGATTACCGTTCCCAACCGGCGGGCAACTCAGGCCGTCGCATCGCCTGCGGGGTCATCAAGGCACCCTGAGCGCCGGGTAGCAGCGCGACTACGTGGCGCCCGACCGGCGTTCAGCCGCGGTGCACCGCCAGCCCGCCGAAGGTCTGCGCCACCGGCATCAGCTCGATCTCGTTGACGTTGACATGGGCCGGCAGGGTCGCGATCCAGTGCACCGATTCGGCGATGTCCTCGGCCGTGAGCGGCTGCACATTGGCATAGACGTCTGCCGCGCGGGCATCGTCGCCATGGAAGCGCACGTTGGAGAACTCGGTGCCGCCGCACAGGCCGGGCTCTATGTTGCTGACGCGCACGCCGGTGCCGTGCAGATCGGTGCGCAGGTTCAGGCTGAACTGGCGCACGAAGGCCTTGGTCGCGCCGTAGACGTTGCCGCCGGCATAAGGCCAGTTGCCCGCGGTCGAGCCGATGTTGATCACATGCCCGCGCTGGCGTGCCACCATGCCGGGCAGCAAGGCGCGCGTGACCTGGACCAGGCCGGTGCAGTTGGTGTCGATCATGTCCTGCCAGTCGTCCAGGCTGGCCTGGTGCGCCGGTTCCAGCCCGAGCGCAAGGCCGGCGTTGTTGACCAGCAGGTCGATCTCGGCGAAGCCGGGCGGCAGCGCGTCCGGCACGGCCGCGACCGCGGCACGGTCGCGCACGTCGAGTTCGAGCGGCAACAGCGCGTCGCCGAGCTCATCAGCCAGCGTCTGCAGCCGGTCCAGCCGGCGCGCGGTCGCGACCACGCGGTGGCCGTCCTTGACGAAGCGGCGGGCGATGGCCGCACCAAAACCGGCGGAAGCACCGGTGACGAAAACGATCATGTCTAGCTCCTCTGCATTGGAGCAGATACTGTAGCGCGATGCAGGCGGCAAGCCGCCCGCACGGCCTTTACTTGCTCAGGTACTTGTTGCCGATCGCATGTGCCTCGGCGGCCAGCTTGGCGCCGTCCAGCCCCTTGGCTGTGGCCTGCTTGATCCATTCGACTTCGACCGAAGCCGCAGTCTTCTGCATCGCCTTGTAGTCGGCTTCCTTGATCACCAGCACCTTGTTGCCCTGGGCGGTCATCTTCTTGCGCGCGGCCTCGTTGCCGTCGTCCCAGACCTTGGCGGTGCGCTCAAGCAGCGGCATGCCGCTGCGCTTGTCGAGCACGGCCTTGAGCTCGGGCGACAGGCTCTCGTACTTTTTCTTGTTCATCAGCAGCGCGAACGGGGTCTGGGTGAAGCCGGGCTGCTTGGCCGGGCCCTCGATGTGGTACTTGGTCACCTCGTCGACCTTGACCGCCGGCAGCACTTCCCAGGGGGCCATGGCGCCGTCTATGATGCCCTTGGAGATGCCTTCGGTGATCTGCGACGGCGGCATGTTGACCGGCACGCCGCCGAGCGCCTGCAGGAACATCGAGGGATAGCGCGAGGGGCTGCGCAGCTTCAGACCCTTGATGTCGTCGGGCACGATGACCGGCTTGCTGGCGGTGCTGATCACCACGCTGGAGCCGCTCCAGACCGACAGCAGCTTGAAGTCCTTGAAATCGTCCATGGCGTGCTTCTGCGTGTATTCCCACATCGCCAGCGAGCCGCCCAGGCTGCTGCGCGGCAGCGTGAACGGCAGCTCGAGCGCCTCGGAGCGCGGGAAGCGGCCGGTCGAGAAGCTCGGCGAGACCCAGGCGATGTCGGCTACCCCGTTCTTGACCTGGTCGGGCAGCTGCGCGACGGTGCCGCCGAGCTGCAGCGCCGGGTAGATCTGGCACTTGAGCTTGCCGCCCGAGTCCTTGTCGAGTTCGGCGCACCAGGGCTCAAGCACCTGGCTGTGGAAGTTGTGGTTCGAACCCAGGTAATGCGAGACCTTGAGCGTGACGGTCTGGGCCTGCAGTGCGGTGGCGCCCAGCGCGAAGGGCAGTGCGGCGATCAGGGCGGGGAGCAGTTTCATGACGGGGTCCTCGACAGAATTTGGATATCTGATCTTATAACCGCTTCAATCCTGCAGCGGCTTGACCACGCGCCGCATGTCGGCGCCGTCGGGATGCGGCAGGATCGAGAAACCCAGGCTGGCCATCAGGCGCCGGCCCAGGCCGCTGCGCTGCCAGCGGTCGTCGACCACCAGCGCGAACTCGACCGACTCGCCATCGGCTGTCAGCGAATAACGGGCCGCGCCGATCTGTGCCAGGCCTTCGGGCTCGGGGACCAGCGCGACCAGCGCCATCTCGCGGTCGTAGTCGACCTGGGTGAAGCGGGCCACCAGGGTCGGCGGCAGTCCCTGGATACGCTCCATGAAGCGGAAGTAGCGCGCCTCGGGCGACAGGCGGTTGAAGAAATCCAGCGTCAGCGCGGCATTCTCGGCGCGCACCGTGACCCGGCGGCCATCGCGCAGCGGCCATTCCCGGCTCAGGTGGGCGGGATAGGGATATCGCCATGTGGCGCAGGATCACGTGACCTATGGATTCCGGGCTCTCGGACGCGCCGATGATGGCCAGGCTTTGCGGTTCGAGCAGGGGCTTGAGGTAGTGGTCGTTGGACATGGCGGCTGGCACGGGTGGCGATTTTCAATCGATACCACCGGCCGCCATGAATCATCGGATTTGCAATGCTTCAGCAGGAGGGGCCGCTACCCCGGGGAAGCCCCCTCCCGGCATGGCGGGCTCAGAGCCGTTCGAACACGGCCGCGATGCCCTGGCCGCCGCCGATGCACATCGTCACCAGCGCGTAGCGGCCGCCGGTGCGCTGCAGCTCGTACAACGCCTTGGTGGCAATCACCGCGCCCGAGGCACCGATCGGGTGACCGAGCGCGATCGCACCACCATTCACGTTGGTCTTGGCCGGATCGAGGCCCAGGCCGCGCGAGACCGCGATGGCCTGCGCCGCGAAGGCCTCGTTGCTCTCGATCACGTCGATCTGGTCGAGCGTCAGGCCGGCCTTCTTGAGCGCCAGCCGGGTGGCGGGGATCGGGCCCTCGCCCATGACGTCGTTGGGCACGCCGGCCACCGCGTAGGAGGCCAGGCGCGCGATCGGCTGGTGGCCATGGGCGGCGGCGACCGCGGCGTCGGCCAGCACGAAGAAGGCAGCGCCGTCGTTGATGCCCGAGGCGTTGCCGGCGGTCACCGAGCCGTCCTTCTTGAATGCCGGCTTCATCTTGCCCAGCGACTCCAGCGTGGTGCCGGCCTTGACATGCTCGTCGGTGTCGAACACGACGTCGCCCTTCCTGGTCTGCTTGACGATCGGAACGATCTGCGACTGGAAGCGGCCCTCGGCGATCGCTGCGGCGGCGCGCCGGTGCGACTCGACCGCGACCGCGTCCTGCTCTTCGCGCGTGATGCCCCATTTGCTGACCAGATTCTCGGCCGTGATGCCCATGTGGCCGACGCCGAAGGGGTCGGTCAGCGTGGCGACCATGGTGTCGATTAGCTTGGTGTCGCCCATGCGCGCGCCGCTGCGCATCGCCGGCGACAGGTAGCCGCCGCGGCTCATGACCTCGACGCCGCCGCCGATGCCGTAGTCGCAGTCACCGAGCAGGATGTTCTGTGCCGTCGTCACGATGCCCTGCAGGCCGGACGAGCACAGCCGGTTGACCGACATCGCCACCGAGTCCATCGGCAGGCCGGCCTGGATCGAGGCGACGCGCGCCACGTAGGCGAAGCGGCTTTCGGTCGGGATGGTGTTGCCCACCGTCACGTAGTTGATCGCCAGCGGGTCGACGCCGGAGCGCTCGACCGCCGCCTTCATCACGCTGCCCGCCAGTTCGGCCGGCTCGATGTCCGACAGGGCGCCGCCAAAAGTGCCGACCGCCGACCGCACTGCACTGAGTATCACCACATCACGCTGATTCATGCCTACCTCTTTTTGAAGAAATGCCCCGCGTCTGAATGCGCCGGGTGGAGAGCATGCTATGCGCGGTGGATTGCCGGGGTCTTACAGACCTTATTTGCGGTTGCGGAAGAAGGCATGCCAGCAGCTGGCGCAGAACCAGCGCAGGGGGCCGAGCTGGACGCCGCCTTCGGGGACACGGTCGCGGTCGCAGCAGGTGCAGTGCAGGAGCTTGTTCATGTGGGACTCCATGGCGCGGTGCCGGGTAAAGACTACCCAGTCTACGCCTGTATGCATGTCGCCGGCGTGACAGCCGCGGCCCGGCCTGAGCGCGGATCCGTGGCGTTCACGCCGGCGCTTGACCCCTGCAGCTGCTACAGGCTTCCAGCGCGCTGGTGGCTTGCTTGCGGGTTTCCTCGATCAGATAGTCCAGGAATACCCTTGTCCGGTGCGGGATGAACTTGCGGCTCGGCAGGGCCGCGTACATCGCCAGCCGGCCCGTGATCCAGGGTGGCAGCACGCGCACCAGTTCGCCCCGGGTCAGGTACGCCGCCACCAGGTCGATCGACACCGAGGTGATGCCGGCCCCGTCGAGTGCCGCGCGCAGCAGGGTGTCGGTGTGGTTGGCCAGCAGCACCGGCTGGATCTCGACTTCCAGTGGCTGCTCGGCATGGTCCTGTTGCCACATCCGCCACTGGCGCGGGCGGCCATCGGGGAATTTCAGCCGCAGGCATTCATGCCGGGCCAGTTCCTGCGGACTCTGCGGCTGGCCACGGCGCTGGAGGTAGTCGGGTGAGGCCACCAGGATGGCTTCGGACTCGACCACCTTGCGCGCCACGATATCGGCATCGAAGCGGTCGTCGGTGCCCAGCAAGGTGATGTCGAAATCCTCGATCGGTGGCTCCTTGAGCGACTGGACTTCGAGGTCGATCAGGATCTTGGGGTAGCGGCGGCGAAACTCCGCCAGCAGCGGGGCAATCACATAACTCGCCAGCACCGGCGGGGCATGCAGGCGCAGCAGCCCGGCCAGCTCCGTGGTGTGCGAACTGGTCGCGGCATGGGCCTCGTCGATGTCCTGCAGGATGTTGCGCACCCGGCTTAGAGCGTGTTCAAAGTCTCCGCGCTGTGAGAAGCTCGGGGGGTGAGAAAAGGCTACCCAAGCGATATCAAGCGCGAGCAATTCGAGGTCATCAGGCCGTTGCTGGAGAGCGCGCGAAAGAAGACAGCTCCACGCAAAGTGGAGC
>CALPRQ020000009.1 GCA_943326015.2 Chitinophaga pinensis
CCGGCATGACAAGCCAGCACACAACGGATCCGCCAGCCCGGCCCGGGTTCGGCGAACTGCTCGAATCGGTCGCCGCCGTGGTGCTGGAGGCTGGCCGCCTCGTCATGGCGGTCTATGCGCGCGACTTCGCCATCGGCGTCAAGGATGACGCCTCGCCCGTGACCGAGGCCGACCAGCGCGCCGAGGCGCTGATCACGCCGGCACTGCGCGCCCTGTTGCCGGGCGTTGCGGTGGTGGCCGAGGAAGCCGCCTCCGCCGACCAGGCGCCAGCGGCCAGCGAGCTCGGCCGGCGCTTCTGGCTGGTCGATCCGCTCGACGGCACGCGCGAGTTCATCCAGCGCAACGGCGAGTTCACCGTCAACGTGGCGCTGATCGAGGACGGCCGGCCGGTGCTGGGCGTGGTGCTGGCCCCGGCCTTGGGCCGGCTCTATGCCGGCGCAGCGGGCCTGGGAGCCTTCACCCAGGCCGGAGCTGATGCCGGTACGCGGCGGATCATTGAATGCCGGGGGCAGCCGACCGAGGGACTGACCGTGCTGGCCAGCCGCTCGCATGGCGACCGGGCAGCGCTCGATGCCTACCTGGCGGGCCGGCGCGTGGCGCAGCTCAAGCAGGCAGGCTCATCGCTCAAGCTCTGCCTGCTGGCCGCAGGCGAGGCCGACCTCTACCCGCGCCTGGGCCGCACGATGGAGTGGGACATCGCGGCGGGCCAGGCGGTGCTGGAAGCCGCTGGCGGCCGGGTCGAGGAGCTGCAGGGCCGGCCGCTGCGCTACGGCAAGCCGGGCTTCGAGAACCCGGATTTCGTGGCATTGGGCAAGGGCGCCGACTCGGCCTCTGCCACCTGAGCTCCAAGCCCAGGCCGGCAGACTGCTCAGCCCAGCTGGGCCCAGACCTTCTCCAGCCGCTTGACGCTGACGGGCTGGGGCGTGCGCAGTTCCTGGGCAAAGAAGCTCACGCGCAGCTCCTCCAGCAGCCAGCGCAGCTCGTTCATGCGCTCGTCCTGCACGCCCTTGCGCTCGGCGACCAGGCGCCAGTAGCGCTGCTCCTGCGAGCGGATCTCGGCCATCCGGGTGGCGTCGCGCGCGGGATCGGCCCGGTACTTGTCCAGCCGCAGCACGATGGCCTTGAGGTAGCGCGGGACATGCTGCAGCTGCAGCCAGGGCGAATCGGCCAGGAAGCGCTTGGAAATCAGGCGCTGCAGTTGCTGGCTCGCGTCAGCCACCGCCTCGGGCGCGTACTTGCAGTCCTTGAGCTTGCGCGCCGCCGCCGCATACTCGACCAGCACGGTGCCGCACAGGCGCGCGACCTCGTTGGCGATCAGCGTGAGTCGGCCGCGCCCCTCGTCGAGGCGGCGCTTGAAGTCGGCCGCATTGGCCGGCAGCGGATCGAGCAGGAAGGCGCGGTCGATCGCGACACCGATGATCTGCTCGCGCAATTCCTCCTGCGTGCCCAGCGCCATGTAGGCCACCGCCATCTTCTGCAAGTCGGGGATGTTCTTCTCCAGATACTTGAGCGCGTCGCGGATCTGCAGCGCGAACAGGCGGCGCAGGCCGGCGCGGTGCTTCCTGGCCGCCACCTCGGGCTCGTCGAAGACCTCGATCGTGACCGCATCACCGGCATCAATCAGCGCCGGGAAGCCGATCAGGGTCTGGCCGCCCTTGCGGATCTCCATGATCTCGGGCCAGTCGCCGAAGGTCCAGGCGCTGTGACGCTGGGCGGCGTCGGCGGCCGGCTGGGCTGCAGCACCGGCCTGGCCCTGGCCAGCGGCCTTGGGCTGGGCAGTAGCAGCCGCCGCCCGGGCACCGGCTGCGCCCTGCCCCGGCTGGACGCCTGCCGCTGGCGACCCTTTGGCGCCAGCCTGCGGGACGGCCTTGTCGGCGACTTTTGCAGCTTTTTCGGCATTGGCAGCGTTGGCGCCCGCCTCGCCCGCCCCCAGGTCCGCCACCTTGAGCTTGGCCAGCGCCTGGAAGGCACCGCGCGCCTTGGCGCCGAGCTCGGCTTTCAGGGCCGGCAGGTTGCGGCTCTGGCCCAGCTGGCGGCCATGCTCGTCGACCACGCGCAGGTTCATGAACTGGTGCGGCTGCAGCATGTCGAGCTTGAAGTCGGTGCGCTTGACGTCGAGGCTGGTGAGCTGCTTGACCTCCTTCAGCAGCGCATCGGTCAACGATCCTTGCGCCCAGCGCTCAGGTGTGCTCAGGATGGCAGCCAGCTTCTCGGCGCTGTCGGGCAACGGCACCAGTCGCGCGCGCGGCTTTTGCGGCAGGCTTTTCAGCAGGGCCTGGATCTTGTCCTTGAGCATGCCGGGCACCAGCCACTCGCAACGGTCCTCGCTGACCTGGTTCAGCACGAACAGCGGCAGGCTGACGGTGATGCCGTCCTTGGGGTCGCCGGGCTGATGCAGATAGCTGGCACTGCAATCGACGCCACCGACCTTGACCACCTTGGGGAAGGCGTTGCTGGTGATGCCGGCGGCCTCGTGCCGCATCAGCTCGTCGCGCGTCAGGTGCAGCAGCTTGAGGTTGCCCCTGGACGCCTCGCGGTACCAGAGTTCGAGCTCGCGCCCGCTGCAGACCTCGGGCGGCAGTTGCGCGTCGTAGAAGGCAAAGATCAGCGGGTCATCGACCAGCACGTCCTGGCGACGCGACTTGTGTTCGAGCTCCTCGACCTGGGCGATCAGCTTGCGGTTGGCGGCCAGGAACGGCAATCGAGTCTCCCATTCCTGCCCGACCAGGCCCTCGCGGATGAAGATCTCGCGGGCACCGACCGGATCGACCCGGCCATAGTTGAGGCGGCGCTGGCTGTAGACCACCAGGCCGTAGAGGGTGGCGCGCTCGTAGGCGACGACCTCGGCCGCCTTCTTCTCCCAATGCGGGTCGAGCAGCTGTTTCTTCAGCAGATGGGCGCCGACCTGCTCCAGCCACTGCGGCTCGATCGCGGCGATGCCACGGCCGAACAGGCGCGCGGTCTCGACCAGTTCGGCACAGACGATCCAGCGCCCGGGCCGCTTGCTAAGGTGGGCGCCCGGGTGGCGATGGAACTTGATGCCGCGCGCGCCCAGATAGACCTCCTCGGTCTCGTGCTTGCAGCCGATGTTGCCGAGCAGCCCCGACAGCATCGACAGGTGCAGCTGCTCGTAGCTGGCCGGCGTACTGTTGAGCTTCCAGCCATGCTCGGCCACCACGGTGTGGAGCTGGCTGTGGATGTCGCGCCACTCGCGCACGCGCCGCACACTGACGAAGTTCTGCCGCAGCAGCGCCTCGTACTGGCGATGGCTGAGCTTGTGGGTGGGAGCAGGCGCAGCAGACTGCTGATTCGGGGTCTGCTGATTTGGGGTCAGAGACCGATTCTTGCTGCCAGCCAGATCAGACAATTGGAGTCTGACCCCGTTTTGTGCATGGCCATGGGGCTTGCCACCGCGCGCTTCTTCGATCCAATGCCAGAGCTTGAGGTAGCTGGTGAACTCGCTCTTCTCGTCGTCGAACTTGGCATGCGCCTGATCGGCCTGGGCCTGCGCTTCGAGCGGGCGCTCGCGCACATCCTGCACGCTGAGCGCCGAGGCGATGATCAGCACCTCGTCGAGCGCGTTGCGGCTCCTGGCCTCCAGGATCATGCGACCGACGCGCGGATCGAGCGGCAATTTCGCCAGCTCGGCGCCCAGCGCGGTGAGTTCGTTGAGGTCGTCGACCGCGCCGAGCTCGTTGAGCAGCTGGTAGCCGTCGGTGATCGCGCGCCGGGTCGGGGCCTCCAGGAACGGGAAATCCTCCACATGGCCCAGATGCAGCGACTTCATGCGCAGGATCACCGAGGCCAGCGAGGAGCGCAATATCTCGGGATCGGTGAAGCGCGGGCGCCCGTTGAAATCGGCCTCGTCGTAGAGCCGGATGCAGATGCCGTCGGCCACCCGGCCGCAACGGCCCGCGCGCTGATTCGCCGCGGCCTGGCTGATCGGCTCGACCAGCAGCTGCTCGACCTTGCTGCGCAGGCTGTAGCGCTTGACGCGCGCGGTGCCGGCGTCGATCACGTAGCGGATGCCCGGCACGGTCAACGAGGTCTCGGCCACGTTGGTCGCCAGCACGATGCGGCGCTGGCCGTGCGGCTTGAAGATCTGGTCCTGCTCGGCCGCGCTCAGGCGCGCGAACAGCGGCAGCACCTCGGCGCTGCGCAGCACCGGCTGGTGGCTCAAATGCTTGCGCAGGTGGTCGGCCGCCTCGCGGATCTCGCGCTCGCCAGGCAGGAAGATCAGGATGTCGCCGGCGTGGGCACCGCCACGCCAGAGCTCGTCCACGCCGTCGGCGATCGCCTCGTTGAGGCCGTAGTCGCGGCTGTCCTCGAACGGGCGGTAGCGCTGCTCGACCGGAAAGGTCCGGCCCGAGACCATGATCACCGGCGCCGGCCCCCGGGCCGACTCGAAATGGCGCGCGAAACGGTCGGCGTCGATCGTGGCCGAGGTCACGATCACCTTCAGGTCGGGGCGCCGGGGCAGGATCTGCTTGATGTAGCCGAGCAGGAAATCGATGTTGAGGCTGCGCTCGTGCGCCTCGTCGATGATCAGCGTGTCGTAGGCCTGCAGCAGCGGATCGGTCTGGGTCTCGGCCAACAGGATGCCGTCGGTCATCAGCTTGACCGAGGCGTTCTTGCCGAGGCGGTCGTGGAAGCGCACCTTGTAGCCGACCACCTCGCCCATCTGGGTCCTGAGCTCCTCGGCGATGCGGGTCGCGACCGAGCTGGCCGCGATCCGGCGCGGCTGGGTATGGCCGATCAGCTGGGGCCGCTGCGGACGCTGCCCGCGTGCCGGGCGGTGATCGCCGGCGCGCGAAGCTGGATCGGCAGCCGCGTTGGCCGCCGCCGCCCGGCCCTCGGCGCTGGCGAGCGCCTGGCGCTGCGCCTGCCCGCCGCGCCCCATGGCCAGCGCAATCTTGGGCAGCTGGGTGGTCTTGCCCGATCCGGTCTCGCCGCAGACGATGACGACCTGATGACCGGCAATGGCAGCCTCGATCTCGTGGCGGCGAGCCGACACCGGCAGGGATTCGGGGAACTCGATGGTGAAAGAGGCGGACTGCAAGTGGCAAACTTCCGTGGGGTGCGAAACCCTCGATTATCCTAAAGGGTTGCCACTCGCGCCCGCGCATTCCATATTCACTGCATGTCCACCGTATTCAACTTCACTTTCGTGCCCTGGTTCCGCTCGGTGGCACCCTATATCCACAAGTTCCGCAACCAGACCTTCGTGGTCGGGATACCGGGCGAGGCCATCGCCGCCGGCAAGCTGCCGAACCTGGCGCAGGACCTCGCGCTGATCCAGAGCATGGGCGTGCGCATCGTGCTGGTACATGGCTTCCGACCCCAGGTCAACGAACAGCTGGCGACCAAGGGCCAGAGTCCGAAATACCACCACGGCATCCGCATCACCGACAGCGTGGCGCTCGACTGCGCCCAGGAAGCTGCCGGCCAGCTGCGCTACGAGATCGAGGCCGCCTTCAGCCAGGGCCTGCCCAACACGCCGATGGCCGGCGCCACGGTACGGGTGATCTCGGGCAACTTCATCACGGCGCGCCCGGTCGGCATCATCGACGGCGTGGATTACCAGCACTCGGGCCTGGTGCGCAAGGTCGATGTGCAGGGCATCGCGCGCACGCTCGACATGGGCGCGCTGGTGCTGCTGTCGCCGTTCGGCTTCTCGCCCACCGGCGAGGCCTTCAACCTCAGCATGGAGGAGGTCGCCACCAGCGTCGCGATCGCGCTGAAAGCCGACAAGCTGCTGTTCCTGACCGAGGTGCCCGGCATCCGGATGCATCCGAACGAACCCGCCAGCGACGACAATCCGGTCGACACCGAGCTGCCGCTGGCGCAAGCGGTGCAGATCCTGGCCGAATCGCCGCGCGCGCTGCAGCCGACCGACACGGCGTTCTACCTGCAGCATTGCGTCACCGCCTGCAAGGCCGGCATCGAGCGCAGCCACATCATCCCGTTCGCGGTCGACGGTGCGCTGCTGCTGGAGGTCTATGTGCACGACGGCATCGGCACCATGGTGGTCGACGAGAAGCTGGAGGAACTGCGCGAGGCCACTGCGGATGACGTCGGCGGCATCCTGCAGCTGATCGAGCCGTTCGAGAAGGACGGCACCCTGGTCAAGCGCGACCGCACCGAGATCGAGCGCGACATCGGCCACTACACCATCGTCGAGCACGACGGCGTGATCTTCGCCTGCGCCGCGCTCTACCCCTACCCCGAGGCGGCCACCGGCGAAATGGCGGCTGTCACGGTCTCGCCGCAGGTACAGGGCCAGGGCGACGGCGAAAAGCTGCTCAAGCGCATCGAGCAGCGCGCCCGCATCATGGGGCTCAAGAGCATCTTCGTGCTGACCACCCGCACCATGCACTGGTTCCTCAAGCGCGGCTTCGTGCAGGTCGACCCCGACTGGCTGCCCGAGGCGCGCAAGAAGAAGTACAACTGGGACCGCAAGTCGATGGTGCTGGTCAAGAAGCTCGGCTGAGACGCGCGATGACAAGACTTTTCCCCACCCTGGTTCGCAGGACCGGGCGCGCACTGGCGACCCTGCTGGCGCTGCTGTGCTGGCTTGGCACGGTCGGACCGGCCGCCGCGCAAGGCATCGATCCGCGCGCCGTGCAGCGCTGGCAAGACGGCTGGCGCCACCCGCAGGCCGGCTGGACCGTGGTGCATATCCAGGGCGAGCCCTACGAGCGCGGACTGCAGCATGGTCATCTGCTGGCGCACGAGATCGCCAGCTACATCGAAGCGCTGTCGCGTTACTGGGGGCCGGAGGCGCCGCGCCAGGCCTGGGAGCAGAACCGCCGGCTGTCGAACGCCTTGTTCCTGCGCAGCTTCACGAAGGAACAGCTGCAGGAGATGAAGGGCATCGCCGACGGTGCCGCCGCCGAGGGCGCGACCGTCAACGGCCGCCCGGTCGAGCTGGCCGACATCGTGACGATCAACTCGAGCAACGAGATCGATACGCTCGACGACGCGCTCGCGGCGACGCCGACCGGACTCGAAGGCCTGCGCAACGCGCCCGCCGGCGAGCGCAAGGATGGCTCGGCCGCGCAACCGCGCCGCAAGAAGCCGCTGCGCTGCAACGCCTTCGCCGCCATCGGCCCCGCGACGCGCGACGGCAAGCTGGTGTTCGGCCACATCACGATGTACGACCTGTATCCGGCCAACTACTACAACGTCTGGCTGGAGGTCAGGCCCAGCCAGGGCTACCGCTTCGTGATGCAGACCACGCCGGGCGGCATGCACAGCGGCATGGACTACTCGATCAACGAGGCCGGCCTGCTGCTGAGCGAAACCACGCTCGACCAGGGGCCGCTGGCCTCGGCGGGCGTGTCGCTGGCCTCGCGCATCCGGCAGGCGCAGCAGTACGCCGGCGACATCGACAGCGCGGTCGAGATCCTGGGGCGCAACGGCAACGGCCTGGTGAGCACCGAATGGATACTGGCCGACATCCGGCGCAACGAGATCGCGCTGCTCACGCTCGGCACGCACCAGCGCGTGCTGCGCCGCAGCAGCCGCAACGAGTGGCTGGCCGGCGCCGAAGGCTTCTACTGGAGCGACAACAACATCAAGGACCGCAGCGTGCGGCTGGAGACCGCCGGCGCGCTCGACGGCCGGCCCTCGACGGCCGCGGTCTACGAGCCGTCCAAGCGCGACGCGGTCTGGCTGCGCATGTACGAGCAGAGCAAGGGGGCGATCGATCTCGACTTCGCCCGCCGCATGCTGAGTACGCCCGAGATCGTCTCGGCCTATGCCGTCGATGCCAAGTACACCGATGCGACGCTGGCGGCGAACTTCCAGACCTGGGCCTCGTTCGGGCCGCCGGTCGGCGCGATCTGGCAGCCCAGCGTCAAGGAGCAGCTGCAGTTCCCCGACATCAAGCCGCTGATCCACAACCCCTGGACGCTGCTGGGCACCAGCGCGCCAGCGGCGCAGCGGCCCGACGACGACGCGGCGGTCGATCTCCAGCCCCCGCTGCGGCCGCTGGCGCACAAGCCCAATGACAAGCCCAATGACAAGCCGAACGACCCGCCCGCCTGGCGCGGTACGCTGCTGCCGGCCAGCGACGCCGACATCTGGCTCGCCACCGGCTTTGCCAACTACGAGCGCATCATCGCGCTTGAGCAGCGGCACAGGCGCGATGCGACGGATGACGAGCCGCCAGAAGAGGCGTTCGACGCGATCGCGGTCGAGGTCGCGTACTACCGCTCACTTTACGAACTCGGCGTGCGCGCCGGACGGGATGTCCCGCTCGCGCAGACCCAGTCCAGCTACCGCGACCAGCAGTGGTATCGGGTCGCGGTCGGCAAGGGCGTGCTGCTGCTGCACACCCTGCGCGGCATCGTCGGGGCCGATGCCTTCGACCAGGCCATGGACGAGTTCGGCCGAACGCACGCCGGCCAGCCGGTGACGGGTCGCGACTTCGAGCGTTTCCTGCAAAGCCGCACCGAGCAGGCGCTGGGGCCGGTGTTCGACTGGTGGCTGAACCGGACCGGGCTGCCGCGCCTGGGCCTGCTGGGCGCCAAGGTCAGCCGCAGCGGCAAGGGCTGGCAGACGGCCATCGAGCTCGATGGCTCCCGGCTCGGGCCGCTGCTGTCGGTCCCGGTCACGGTCGAGACCGATGACGGCGAGGTCACGCGCGAGTTCCTGGTTTCCGGTCAGCGCAAGACCGTCACGGTGGCAACAGCGCAGCGACCCAGCCGCGTCAGCGTCGACCGATACGGCCTGACGGCACGCGGCAACGGCTCGCCGTTCACCGTCCTGACGCTCGACGACGAGCTCGAACGGGTGCTGATCGTCGCCGGCACGCAGGACGAGGCCACCGGCAACCTCGAGGCGGCCAAGCTGCTGCAGCATTCGCTGCGCCGGCGCGAGCACAACGTGCTGCCCCGGCTCGTGACCGACCGCGAGCTGAGCGATGACGATCTGCGCCAGCACCACCTGCTGCTGGTCGGACGGCCTGTGACCAACTCGCTGACCGCCCGCCTGGCCGGCCAGCTGCCGGTCGGCTTTGGCCCGCAGTCGTTCGAGGTGCGCGACGAGCTCTACGCCCACCCGGAAAGCGCGGTCATCGCCGCCGGCGAGAACCCGTTCAACCCGCGCTACTCGGTGGTCGTGGTCGCGGGCCTCAGCAGCCTGGGCACCTGGCGGGTCATGTCGCGCTTCATGGACGAGCAGCTGAGCTACGCGCCGGTCGTCGTGCTACCGCACGGGCGCGACGACGACAGCCTGGTGCCGCCGCTGGCCGAGCTCACGCGCGAGCTCGACTGAGCGCCGGCCGGCGCACTGAATCAGCCCGCCGCCGGGATGCGGATCAGGTGATCGAAGGCCGACAGCGCTGCCTTCGCGCCCTCGCCGGCCGCGATCACGATCTGCTTGTACGGCACCGTGGTGCAGTCGCCGGCAGCGAACACGCCCGGCACGCTGGTGTGGCCCTTGGCATCGACCACGATCTCGCCGAAGCGCGACAGCTCCAGCGTGCCCTTGAGCCATTCGGTGTTGGGCACCAGGCCGATCTGCACGAAGATGCCTTCGAGCTCGACGTGATGCTCCTCGCCGGTGGCGCGGTCCTTGTATCGGATGCCGTTGACCTTGCTGCCGTCGCCGCTGATCTCGGTCGTCTGGGCATTGGTATGGATGGTGACGTTGGGCAGGCTCTTGAGCTTGGCCACCAGCACCGCGTCGGCCTTGAGCTGGTCGGCGAACTCGATCAGCGTCACATGCTGCACGATACCGGCCAGGTCGATCGCGGCCTCGACGCCTGAGTTGCCGCCACCGATCACCGCCGTGCGTTTGCCCTTGAACAGCGGGCCGTCGCAATGGGGGCAGTAGGCCACGCCCTTGTTCTTGTATTCCTGCTCACCGGGGACGTTGACGTTCCTCCAGCGCGCGCCGGTCGACAGCACGACGCTGCGGCTACGCAGCACGCCGCCGTTGGCCAGCTCGACCTGGATCAGGCCGCCCTCGGTCTCGGTCGGCAGCAGCTTGACCGCCTGCTGCAGGTTCATCACATCGACGCCGTAATGGCGCACCTGGGCTTCGAGCGCGGCGGCGAACTTGGGGCCGTCGGTTTCGAGCACCGAGATGTAGTTCTCGATCGCCATCGTGTCATTGGTCTGGCCCCCCATGCGCTCAGCGGCCACGCCGGTGCGGATGCCCTTGCGCGCGGCGTAGACCGCAGCGGCCGCGCCAGCCGGGCCACCGCCGACGATCAGCATGTCGTAGGGTGCCTTCTCGCTGAGCCTGGCGGCCTCGCGCGCGGCCGAACCCTTGTCCAGCTTGGCGACGATTTCTTCCAGCGTCATGCGACCCGCGCCGAACACCTCGCCGTTGCGGAGCACCATCGGCACCGCCATGACCTGGCGCTGCTCGACCTCGGCCTGGAAGGCGCCGCCCTCGATCACCGTGGTCCTGACCTTGGGGTTGAGGATCGCCATCAGGGTCAGCGCCTGCACCACGTCCGGGCAGTTGTGGCAGCTCAGCGACATGTAGACCTCGAAGTCGAAGTCGCCGTCGAGCGCCTTGATCTGGTCCTGCAGCGCCTGCTCGGCCTTCGGGGGATGGCCACCGGCCCACAGCAGCGCCAGCACCAGCGAGGTGAATTCATGGCCCAGCGGCAGACCGGCAAAGCGCAGGCTCAGGCTGCCATCGGCGCGCTCCAGGCTGAAGGAGGGCTTGCGCTCATCAGTGCCGTCCAGGCGCAGGCTGATCTGGTCGGCGCGCAGCGACTGGATGATCTCAAGCAACTCGCGCATCTGCCGCGCGGTCTCGCTGTCGTCAAGCGAGGCCACCAGCTCGAACGGCAGGGTCACGCGCTCCAGGTAAGCGGCTAACTGGGTCTTGAGTGCTTGATCGAGCATGGTGATTCCTATTTGATTTGATAAATTTTCAGAAATGAAAAAACCGGACGGCAGGGCCAGGCATCCCTGTCGCAGTCCGGCTTCTGGGCACCTCGGAGGCGCCGGGCCGTCTTCGGTTGCGGCTTAGATCTTGCCGACCAGGTCGAGCGACGGGGTCAGGGTGGCAGCGCCTTCCTTCCACTTGGCCGGGCAGACCTGGCCGGGGTTGGCGGCGGTGAACTGGGCTGCCTTCAGCTTGCGCAGCGTCTCGGAGACGTCGCGGGCGATCTCGTTCGAATGCACTTCCATCGTCTTGATCTTGCCTTCCGGGTTGATCACGAAGGTGCCGCGCAGCGCCAGGCCTTCCTCGGGGATATGCACGCCGAAGGCGTTGGTCAGCGCGTGGGTCGGGTCGCCGACCAGCGGGAACTGCGCCTTGCCAACGGCCGGCGAGGTCTCGTGCCAGACCTTGTGCGAGAAATGGGTGTCGGTGGTGACGATGTAGACCTCGGCACCCGCCTTCTGGAACTCGGCGTAGTTGTTGGCCGCGTCCTCGATTTCGGTCGGGCAGTTGAAGGTGAAGGCTGCCGGCATGAAGATCACGACCGACCACTTGCCGTGGAAGGACTGCTCGGTGACGTCAACGAACTGGCCGTTGTGGAAAGCCTGGGTCTTGAACGGCTGGACTTGGGTGTTGATCAGGGACATCGTGAATCCTAGGGTGTTGGAAGTTGAGCTTTGTCTTGGCGACGGAATGAATCATAGCCCGGAACTATGAAACCCCGCGATTGATAGATGCAATCATGGCGATAGCCAGCACCGCATGCCCATCTTCCGGCTTTGCTCGCCTGCAGCGCGGCCAGCCATGTCGGGCCGGGTTTATGATCAGCCTGCCCATGTTGCCTGCCCGCCCCCATTTCGTCAAGACCGGCCCTGCCGCGGCCCCGGGCAGCCAGCGCGCCAGACGCAACCGGCTGACAGCCTTGGGCGTGCTGTCGTTGCATGTCCTGTTGCTGGGACTGCTCTGGAACGGCCAACCTTCGCGCATCCAGCCTCCGGCGCCCCGCACGAGCCTGATCGCAGTCAGCGTGCTGGCGCCAGCCCGTCAACAGTTGGATCGCCCGGCGCCTGCTGCCAGCAGACCGCCAGCCGCACCCGCTGTGTCACGCCAAGCCACATCGAAAGCAGCCGCCCGGACCGCCTCTCGGCAGCTGGCAGTCACCCCACCGGATGCAACGCCAGCGCCTGCTGCCGCACACGCTCAACCAGCAGTTGCCAGCCTGGACGCGGCAGCCAAGGCTGACACGGCGACGCTGCTCCAATCGACAGCACAGCAAAGCGCAGAAGCCGCCCGGCACAGACCAGCAGACCAGGCGTCCGGCAATGGACAGAGCAGCAGCTTGGGAAAAGCGCCAGCCGCCGCTCCGGCCCGGATCGAGCTGCCCGCTTCAGGCGCTGACTATCTCGACAACCCCAGGCCGGCCTACCCCCCGCTGAGCCGGCGCCTGGGCGAGCAGGGTCAGGTGCTGCTGCGGGTCTGGGTCGAAGCCGACGGCAGACCGGGCCAGATCGAGATCAGGCGCGGCAGCGGCTTCGAGCGGCTCGATCGCGCCGCGCAGCTGGCCGTGCAGCGCTGGCGCTTCGTGCCGGGCAAGCGCGCGGGCGTGCCGGAGGCCATGTGGGCCGAGGTGCCACTACAGTTCACTCTGGAATAGAAACAAGCTATGGAAAGCAAATTCGGATTGGCCCATGTCTGGCAACAGGGCGACTGGGTCACGCTGACGGTCGCGCTCGCGCTGCTGACCATGTCGATCACCAGCTGGATCGTGATCATCGTCAAGCTGCTCGACCTCAGGCGGCTGCGCGCGCAGACGGCGCGCTGCCAGGAATTCTGGCGCGGCCAGGACTTCCCAGACGGCCTGGCCAGACTCGGCGACGAGGCGGACAACCCGTTCCGGCTGCTGGCACAGGCTGGCCGCGACGCGACCAGCCACCTGCTGCATCTGGCGGGCGAGTCGCCGGCGCCATTGCGCGACAGCGTGGACGTCAGCGAATGGATCACGCGCGCCCTGCGCAACGCCATCGACGACTGCACGGCACAGCTGCAGTCCCGGCTGTCGCTGTTGGCCACCATAGGCTCGACCGCGCCCTTCGTCGGTCTGTTCGGCACCGTCTGGGGCATCTACCATGCGCTGATGGCGCTGGGCGAAGGCGGCTCGGCCGGCATCGAGCAGGTGGCAGGCCCGATCGGCGAGGCGCTGATCATGACCGCGCTCGGACTGGCGGTCGCCATTCCGGCGGTGCTGGGCTACAACGCGCTGGTGCGCGGCAACAAGCGGGGGCGGCACCGGCTCAACCGCTTCGCGCACGATCTGCACGCCTACTTCGTGACCGGCGCGCGCGTCGAGGCCGGCCGCCATTGCTCGCCCAGGGACTGAGGAGGCGCAATGGCTTTCGGCAAATTCGACGACACGGAAGACGAGCAGCTGCTCAGCGAGATCAACATGGTCCCGCTGATCGACGTGATGCTGGTGCTGCTGATCGTCTTCATCGTCACGCTCCCGGTGATCAACCATGCGGTCAAGGTGGACCTGCCCAAGGCGGCGGCGTCTCCAAGTCAACAGAAATCCATCACGATCGATCTGACGGTGGACGCGCAGGGCCACTACCACTGGAACCAGTCCATGGTGAGCGACGCCGAACTCCAGCAACGGCTGGCAGAGGCCGCGACACAGAACCCTCAGCCCGAACTGCATATCCGGGGCGACAAGGCGGTGCCCTACGAGCGCGTCGCCAAGGCGCTGGCCGCTGCGCAGCGCGCGGGAGTCAGCAAGCTCGGCTTCGTCACCGAGCCCTGATATTCTGCCATAACCTGTCAGCAACAAACCGTAGGACAGGTTTTACCTGAGATACCTCTGCAAGCATCACGGTTTTTAAGCGGCCTGCACCCCAGAACGCGGCCGGCCCTAGAATCAAGCACATCCTCATTTTCAAGGAGCCATCAGTCACCATGAACCGTTACCCCGACACCTTTGGCCGCTTCGGCGGCGCCGTCTCGAGCGCGCAGCGCAACCAGGTGCTGCGCAACACCTACTGGCTGCTGGCGCTGAGCCTGCTGCCGACCGTGCTGGGCGCCTGGATCGGCGTGGCGACCGGCATCACGGCATACCTGGGCGGCGGACTGGGCATGATCGTGTTCCTGGCCGGTGCCTTCGGCTTCATGTACGCGATCGAGAAGACCAAGCACAGCGGCGCCGGCGTGGCCGTGCTGCTGGGCTTCACCTTCTTCATGGGCCTGATGCTGTCGCGCATGATTGCCCAGGTGCTGGGATTCCGCAACGGCGGCGAGCTGATCATGACCGCCTTCGGCGGTACTGCCGGTGTCTTCCTGGTCATGGCCAGTCTGGCGAGCACGATCAAGCGCGACCTCGAAGGCCTGTCCAAGTGGCTGTTCGTCGGCGTGCTGGTGCTGCTGGTCGGCGGCATCGTCAACGTCTTCGTCGGCAGCAGCGCCTTCATGGCGGTGCTCAGCACGATGGCGATCGCCATCTTCAGCGCCTTCCTGCTGGTGGACCTCAAGCGCATCATCGACGGCGGCGAGACCAACTACATCACCGCCACGCTGGCGATCTACCTGAACCTGTTCAACATCTTCCAGAACCTGCTGGCGCTGCTGGGCATCTTCGGTGGCGAGCGCGACTGATCCGGGTCAGCCGTCTGGCCCGCGCCTGACGGACACCCAGCAAAAAGGCCTGGAAGCATTCCAGGCCTTTTTCATTTCAGCCCCGAGGGCTTGGGGCCTGCGCACAGCAGGCCCGAACCGATAGCCGATCAGCGCTCAGTCCGCCCGTTCGAACACCGCGATGCTTTCGACATGGGCGGTGTGCGGGAACATGTTGACCACGCCCGCCGCCGTGCAGCGGTAGCCGGCCTGGTGCACCAGCAGGCCCGCGTCGCGCGCCAGCGTCGAGGGGTTGCAGCTGACGTAGACGATGCGTTTGGGCGGCATCCAGCCTTCGGCCTCGGGCGGCAGCGGTTCAGCCCCCTCGGCACCGATGCGCGCCTGGTGGATGTCGGCCAGCGCCTTGGCCAGTGCGAAAGCGCCTTCGCGCGGCGGGTCGACCAGCCACTTGTCGGCGTAACCGTCGGCCACCAGCATGGCCGGCGTCATCTCGAACAGGTTACGCGCGACGAAGGCAGTCGGCGCCAGGCCGCCACGGCTTTGCTGGTTGCGCGCCAGGTTCTGGCGCGAGCGCGCCACCAGCGCCTCGCTGCCCTCGATGCCCAGCACCTCGCGCGCCTGGGTCGCCAGCGGCAGCGTGAAGTTGCCCAGGCCGCAGAACCAGTCGATGACGCGCTCGGTTTTCTCGACAGCCAGCAGGCGCAGCGCGCGCGCGACCAGCACCCGGTTGATATGCGGGTTGACCTGGGTGAAGTCGGTCGGCTTGAACGGCATCTCGATGCCGAAATCGGGCAAGGCATAGGCCAGCGGCACCGGTGCGGGCTCGGTATCGAGCAGATGGACGGTGTCCGGGCCCTTGGGCTGCAGCCACCACTGGATCACCAGGCCGTCCACACTGTGACGCAGCGCGAACTCCCTGAGCAGCAGCAAGTCAGACGCCGACAGCGGCTCGAGGTGGCGCAGCACCAGCGCGGTGACCGAGTCGCCACAGGCCAGTTCGATCTGCGGGCAGGTCTCGCGCGCTTCCATGCCGTGGATCAGGTGGCGCAGCGGCAGCAGCAAGGCGCTGACATGGGCGGGAAGCACATGGCATTCGCGCATGTCGGCGACATAGCGGCTCTTGCGCTCGTGGAAGCCCACCAGCACCTCGCCCTTCTTGTGCACGTAGCGCACCGACAGGCGAGCGCGGTAGCGGTAGCCCCAGGCCGGACCGGCGATCGGGCGCAGCAGGCTCTCGGCCTTGACCTTGCCGAGGTGCCAGAGGTTGTCTTCGAGCACGCGCTGCTTGACCGCGACCTGGGCCGCAGGTTCGAGATGCTGCATCTTGCAGCCGCCGCAGGCGCCGGCGTGCAGGCCGAAATGCGGGCAGCGCGGCGCCACGCGCAGCGACGACTCGCGGTGGATCTCGGTCAGCTGCGCCTGCTCCCACTGGTTCTTCTTGCGCGTGGTCTGGGCGCTGACAATCTCGGTCGGCAGCGCGCCGTCAATGAAGACGACCTTGCCGTCGGGCTTGCGCGCGACGCCCTGGGCGTCGAGGTCCATTGAGGTGATTTCGAGCCAGCCCTCGGGCAGCACGGGACTTGCCGCCAGTTCGGCGGCTTGCGGGTTTTCTTGTTCCATCAGGGATCAGTTTCAGCGGGAAGGCAGGTATTTGAGCGGGTCGACCGGTTTGCCCTGGCGTCGCACCTCGAAGTGCAGCTTGACGCGGTCGGCGTCGCTGCTGCCCATCTCGGCGATCTTCTGGCCCTGGCGCACGTTCTGGTCTTCCTTGACCAGCAGCGCCTGGTTGTGCGCGTAGGCGGTCAGGTAGGTGTTGTTGTGCTTGAGAATGATCAGGTTGCCATAGCCGCGCAAGCCCGATCCGGAGTAGACCACACGGCCGTCAGCGGCCGCCAGCACCGGGTCACCGGCCTTGCCGGCGATGTCGACGCCCTTGTTGCGTGCCTCGTCGAAGCGATCGAGCAAGGCGCCGCTGCTCGGCCAGGAGAAACCGAGCTCTTCGCCATTGGCGGATGCGCTCGCAGCGGCAGACTTGGCCACCGGCTCTGCCGTGGCGGGCTTGGCGGCCGGCTCGGCCCCCTTGCCGTTGAGCGGACGCGGCTTGACGCGCGCATCCACAGCCGGCGTCGTCACCGGCGTGGCGACCACGGCCGAGCCAGCAACGACGGACTCCTTGACCGGCGGTATGACGCGCAGCACCTGGCCCACCTCGATCAGGTTGGGATTCTCCAGCGCGTTCCAGCGTGCCAGGTCACGGGGGCTATGGCCACTGTCGAGACCGATGCGCGTGAGCGTATCGCCCGGACGCACCGTGTAATAGCCAGGCTTGCCGGCATTTTCCTGGCCAGGCAACGACGCGACCTGAGATGCGGATGACAGGGCGCCGGAAGACCTGTCGGTCACGGGCGCGCGCCCATGCTCGTCAAGACTGGTCGTGGTACAGCCCCCCAGCAGGGACAGGCCGGCAGCCAGCGCGAGTTGCAGCGGCCAGCGGGCCATCACGGCCTGGTGCAGCGCCAGCGCGCCGCCATGCGGAACCATTCGCTCCATCGGAAAACCTCTGCTAGAAATGGGAAACGCCCGACCGCATGGTCAGGCAATCCCGGATTTTAGGGGGACAAAGTGCACGGCTTCCAGCACGGTCCTGACAAAGCCCTGGGCGGTCCGGTCGACCACGATCAGACTCTGCCGGCCCGGTGCCAGCGCAGCGGGTGCGACCAGTCTGCCGCCAGGGGCCAGCTGGTCCAGCCAGGTAAGCGGGATAGAGTCACCGCCAGCCGCCGCGACTATGCCGTCGTAGGCCGCCCCCCGAGGATAGCCCAGCATGCCATCGCCCAGTATCAGATGCACATTGTGCACCCGCAGGGGCCGCAGGTTGTCGCGCGCCTTCTCGTGCAGGCCACGCAGACGCTCCAGGCTGTAGACCTCACGCACCAGCCGGGCCAGCAGCGCGGCCTGGTAGCCGCAGCCAGTTCCGATCTCGAGCACGCGGCCCAGCGGGCTGTCGCGGCCTTCCAGCAGCAACTCAAGCATGCGCCCGACAACGCTGGGCTTGGAGATGGTCTGCCCCAGGCCTATCGGCAGGCTGGTGTCCTCGTAAGCCTGGTTGACCAGCGCAGAATCGACGAAACGATGACGCTCGACCGCGGCCAGCGCCTGCAGCACGGCCGGGTGGGACAGACCCTGTGCCGCCAGGCGGACGACCATGGCCTGGCGCACGGCGCTGGAGTCCAGTCCCAGCCCGGTCGGCACCGATGCCGCCGCCGCCGCTATCGCCGGGTGGCGTGCCGCCGTCATCGCGCCCGACGGGTTGGCCGACACCGGCCGGACTGTCGGACCTGACGCGCCGATGCCGGCCAGGCGGACCGGAAAAGCGGGCCTGGGCCGGGACGAGGGCGCCGCGGGGTCCGGACTGGTGGGCTTGTACGGCTGTGGCAGCGGGTTCATGCCGCGTCGGTCCTGCTGCCGGGATCAAGGCGTGACAGCCGGGCCGCCGTCTGCGCCCAGTATGGCAGACGGGCGTGGTCGGTCAGATCGATCTGCAGCGGCGTGAGTGAGGCATAGCCCTCGCGGGTAGCATGGAAGTCCGTCCCCTCGCTGGCGTCCATCGCGGGGCCGGCTGCGCCGATCCAGTACATGGTTTCGCCGCGCGGGTTGAGCTGCTGGATCACGGGCTCGGCTGCATGGCGACGGCCCAGGCGCGCCACCTTGAAGCCCTTGATCTGATCGCGTGGCAGGTTGGGGATGTTGACATTGAGCAGCCAGGGCTTGAATGTCTGGCCAGCCTCCGGGACCCCGCCAGCCTGCGCCTGCTGGCTCAGCGCCGCAATGGACGGCTCGAGCGACTGCACCAGTTCGCGCGCACACAAGGCGGCCGCATCCAAATGGGCCCAGGCCCGCTCGACCTGCGAAAAGGCGATCGCCGGCACGCCAAACAGGTAACCTTCCATGGCGGCGCCAACGGTGCCCGAGTAGATCGTGTCATCGCCCATGTTGGCGCCGTTGTTGATGCCCGAGACCACCAGATCGGGGCGGTAGCCCAGCAGGCCGGTCAGCGCGATGTGGACGCAGTCGGCCGGCGTGCCGTTGACGTAGCGAAAGCCGTTGGGTGCGCGCTGCACATAGAGCGGGCTGTGCAGCGTCAGCGCATTGGACTTGGCGCTGTTGTTCTGCTCGGGAGCGACCACCTCGACCTCGGCAAAGGAGGCCAGCGTCTCGTACAAGGCGCCGATGCCGGCAGCCTGGTAACCATCATCGTTGCAAAGAAGGATTCTCATTGGCTGTCATTCTAGAACGCGGCCGCGACTTTGCACGGATAGCGGGCCCGGCCGTTGCAGCAGCGCGTCAGGCGACAGGCGTACTCAGGCCTGCTCCAGCAGCTCCCGCGCCGCAGGAAAGTCGTAGTTGCGCATGGCCTGAGCCAAGGCCCGGTGGCGTTCGCCCAGGGTCGCTCGCAGCAGCCCCTCATGCTGTTCGAACAAGTGCAGGCTGTCGACGTCGTAGCTGTGCAACAGGCCCAGCAAGCGGTCGCGCAAGGCCAGCCAGGCGGGATCGTCAGGCACCGCGCGGGATGCCACTTCGGCCACAGCCTCGACATCGGGCAAGGCCGGAGCCGCCACGTGAGGCCAGCGATAAGTGGCGCCCTGCTCCGGGTCGGCGACCGGGCCGCTGCCATGACCCAGGCGCACCGTGAACCAGAAGGTCGAACCGCAACCCGGCTGGCTGTCGCAGCCGGCCTCTCCTTCCATCAGCTCGGCCAGCTGTCGGACCAGCACCAGACCGAGTCCAGCCCCACCGTAGCGGCGCGTGGTCGAGGCATCGCCCTGCTCCAGGTACTGGAACAGTCGTTCGCGTCTGGCCTCGTCAATGCCGATGCCGGTGTCGCTGACCTCGAAGCGCAGCTGCACGCGGTCGACTTCGCGCTGCAGCAGCCTGACCTGCAAGTGGACCTTGCCCTGCGCGCTGAACTTGATCGCGTTGACCAGATAATGCTGCAGCGCCTGACCGAGCCGCAGAGGATCGCCGACCAGCTGGGCCGGCACCCCGGCATCGACGGCCAGCGTGAAGCCCAGACCCTTGGCATCGGCCTCGCCGACCAGCCGCAGCGCCAGCTGGTCCAGCAGTTCGCCCAGCACGAAGTCCCCGACCTGCAGCTCCAGTCGGCCGCTGTCCAGACTGGCGTAATCGAGCATGTCGATGATGATGCCGTGCAGCTGGCGACTGGCGGTCTGCACCTGATCCAGATAGGCCATCTGCTGGGGCGACAGCGGCGTCTGCGTCGTCAGGTGCAGCATGCCCATGATGGCGTTGAGCGGGGTGCGCAGCTCGTGACTGACGTTGGACAGGAAATCGGACTTGGCTCGGTTGGCCGCCTCGGCGACATCACGCGCCTGCGCCAGCACCTGCTCGACCCGCTTGCGCTCGCTGATGTCGGTGCTGACGCCACACAGCGCATAGATGCAGCCATTGACGTCGCGCAGTGGCAGCTTGGTCGTCGCCATGGCCACGCTGCGCCCGCCAACCGAACGAGTCCACTCGTAGGAAACTCGCTCGCCCTGCATCAGCACGCGCTGGTCGATCTCGCGCGCCTTGCTGGCCCGCTCGGGATCGCGCAGCTCGAAGTCGTCGCGGCCGATGATGTCTTGATGCATCAGGCCGAAATCCTCGCAGACCTGACGGTTGGCGTAGCGGTAGCGGTAGTCGGCGCTCTTGATGAAGATGGCGGCGTCCACGCTGTCGAGTATGGTGTTGAGCCGGTGCTCGCCCTCGCGCAGCGCCTGCTGCTGCGCGAGATTGCGCTGCTGGTAGTCCCGAAACAGACGCCCCATCCAGCGCGAGAACCACAGCGAGCTGCCCACGGCCAGCAGGCTGGCCGCCAGCAGCACGGACAGCAGCAGCAGCGCCTGCTCGCGTCCGAGCATCTGCTGCTGGCCGATTTCCTGCCTGACCGGCGCCATGAGCTCGTCATCGAACATCGTGACGATCAGCACCCAGCCCCAGGGTTCATAGACACGCACCAGCGCCGTCTTGGGCCTGAGCTTGCGCGTCTCGGGGTCTGGCCAGTCGTAGCTCAGGAAGCCGCCGCCCTCGCGCGCGAGGCGCATGGTGCGGCCGACCACCGCGGATTCCCGCTCGGGCAGATCCTCGACCGACCTGCCTTCGAGCTGCGGCGCATTCGGCATCAGGAGGGTCGAGCCCTCCAAGCTGGTGACGGCGACATAGCCGGTGCGGCCGAAACGGGTGAAACGCAGCCGCGCCAGCGCCTCGCCGCGCTGATGGCGTTCCCAGTGGTGCAGGTAGTCGCCGACCCCGATCACCCAGCCATAGGGCTCGAAGTGGCGCACATAGGACAGCTTGTCGGCCATCTCGCGGGGATTTTCGAGCGTGTACCAGCGGTAGCGCGCCCAGCCCTCGCCACGCGGCTTGCGCGCGGCCTCAATCAGGCTGCCCATGACGGGCTGGCCAGTATCGTCCTGGTTGTACAGGTTGAACTTGCCCTCGTGCTCGGGATTGGGCGGCAGCATGCGGATATAGCCCTGCATGTCGTCGACGAAGACATAGCCCCGGCCCTCGAAGAAGCGGGACGATCGTAGCGCCTCCAGGATCAGCCGCTGGGTCTCGGCTTCGGGGCGGCGGCCAGACTCGCGCTGATGGATGCCCTGTGCCACGCCATAGGCCGCATCGACCTGATCGACCAGACTGCGGCGCAGCGCCGCCTCGGTCTGCGAGCGCGTGAAGTCGATCATGCCGAGCACGCTGTCCATCTCGCTGGCGAGCCTGGCCTGGATCTGCTGCTGCGCCGCCGTCTCGATGTTGCGCAGCGCATCCCGGTGCACGTGCCAGCCCTGCAGCGCGAACAGTCCGGCCAGCAGCAGGATCAGCACGAACACGATCACCAGCGTGCCGATCAGGTGGAGGCGGGGCAGGTTTTTTTCGTCGGGGACCAGTTTCATGAAATTACCCCGACCGTGCGGAGAACGCCTTCAACAAAGAAGAAAGTTTACTCGCAAGGCCTGCAGCCCTCCGTTCGATGCACCCGGGCAGCAGCCCAAGCCCATGCAGACACGAAAAAACCGGCCATCTCGCGACGCCGGTTTTTCGGTTCTGGCAGCCGGCGGCGCAGGGCCGCCGGCTCGGTCGCGGGCCGATCAGGCCTTGACCAGCTCCAGCGCGTCGTTGAAGGTCGCGCTCGGACGCATCACGGTTTCGAGCTTGGCGGCGTCGGGCAGGTAGTAGCCACCGATGTCGGCCGGCTGGCCCTGGACCCCGTTGAGCTCGGCGACGATCTGGGCTTCGTTGTCGGCCAGGGTCTGTGCCAGCGGCGCGAACTTGGCTGCCAGCTCGGCGTCCTCGGTCTGCGCGGCGAGTTCCTGTGCCCAGTACAGCGCCAGGTAGAACTGGCTGCCGCGGTTGTCGAGCTGACCGGTCTTTGGCGACGGGCCCTTGCTGTTGTCCAGCAGCTTGCCGGTGGCGGCATCCAGCGTCTTGGCCAGCAGCTTGGCGCGGGCATTGCCCGTCTTGATGCCAAGGTCTTCCAGCGAAACCGCCAGCGCCAGGAACTCGCCGAGCGAATCCCAGCGCAGGTGGTTTTCCTCGACCAGCTGCTGCACATGCTTGGGAGCGGAGCCACCGGCACCGGTCTCGTACATGCCGCCGCCGGCCATCAGCGGCACGATCGACAGCATCTTGGCGCTGGTGCCCAGCTCCATGATCGGGAACAGGTCGGTCAGGTAGTCGCGCAGGATGTTGCCGGTGGCGCTGATCGTGTCCTCGCCACGGATCACGCGCTCCAGGGTGTAGCGCATCGCGCGCACCTGGCTCATGATCTGGATGTCCAGCCCGCTGGTGTTGTGCTCATGCAGGTACATCTTGACCTTGGTGATGAGCTGGGCCTCGTGCGGGCGGTAGGCGTCGAGCCAGAACACGACCGGCATGCCGGAGTTGCGGGCGCGGTTGACCGCCAGCTTGACCCAGTCGCGGATCGCGGCGTCCTTGACCTGGCACATGCGCCAGATGTCGCCCGCCTCCACGTCCTGACTCATCAGCACTTCGCCGGTGTTCAGGTCGGTGATGTTGGCGACGCCGTCCTCGGAGATCTCGAAGGTCTTGTCGTGCGAGCCGTATTCCTCGGCCTGCTGCGCCATCAGGCCGACGTTGGGCACGGTGCCCATGGTCTTGGGGTCGAAGGCGCCATGCCACTTGCAGAAGTTGATCATCTCCTGGTAGATGCGGGCGAAGGTCGACTCGGGCATCACGGCCTTGACGTCCTTCAGGCGGCCGTCGGCACCCCACATCTTGCCGCCGTTGCGGATCATCGCGGGCATCGAGGCGTCGACGATGACGTCGTTGGGCGAGTGGAAGTTGGTGATGCCCTTGGCCGAGTCGACCATGGCCAGCTCGGGGCGGTGCTCGAGGCAGGCGTGCAGGTCACGCTTGATCTCGTCCTGCTGGCTCTGCGGCAGGGTGGCGATCTTGTTGTACAGATCGACCATGCCGTTGTTGACGTTGATGCCGAGCTCGTCGAACAGCTTGCCGTGCTTCTCGAACGCTTCGCGGTAGAAGATCTTGACGCAGTGGCCGAACACGATCGGGTGCGAGACCTTCATCATGGTGGCCTTGACGTGCAGCGAGAACATCACGCCGGTCTTGCGGGCGTCCTCGATTTCCTTTTCGTAGAAGGCCAGCAGCGCCTTCTTGCTCATGAACATGCTGTCGATGATCTCGCGGTCGAGCAGCGAGGTCTTTTCCTTCAGCACGATGGTCTTGCCGCTCTTGGTGATCAGCTCCATCTTGACGTCGCGCGCGCGATCCAGCGTGATCGACTTCTCGCCGTGATAGAAGTCGCCCGCGTGCATGTGCGAGACATGGCTGCGCGAAGCCTGGCTCCACTCGGCCATGCTGTGCGGGTGCTTGCGCGCGTATTCCTTGACCGCCTTCGGTGCGCGGCGGTCGGAGTTGCCCTCGCGCAGCACCGGGTTCACGGCCGAGCCCAGGCACTTGTTGTAGCGGGCGCGGATCGCCTTTTCCTCGTCGCTCTTGGGGGCTTCCGGGAAGTCGGGAATCGCATAACCCTTGTCCTGCAGCTCCTTGATCGCGACCTTGAGCTGCCCGACCGAGGCCGAGATGTTGGGCAGCTTGATGATGTTGACGTCGGGCTGCAGCGTCTTCTTGCCCAGCTCGGCCAGGGTGTTGGGAACGCGCTGCGCTTCGGTCAGGAAGTCCGGGAATTCGCCCAGGATGCGGCTGGCCACGGAGATATCCGCCTCGGCGACTTCGACGCCGGCAGGGGCGGCAAAGGTGCGCACGATGGGCAGGAAAGAGGCCGTCGCCAGGCGCGGCGCCTCGTCAGTCAGCGTGTAGATGATCTTGGATTGGTCAGACATGTCGTCCTCTTAAGGGTGCGAGCTCAGGGTTGGAGCAGTGGAACGGCGGGCCGGCCCGGTAGGCCGGACCGCACAAGCGGCTTCGGGGGAAGTCAGCTTCAAATTCTAGCCACAAATCACATGGCGGAAAAGTCTTGCATCTTATAGAAGAGTGGCCGGCGACTGATTTCGCTGCAGCGAGTCGAAACCGGCGCGTCCCTGCGCGACTGAGGCAGGTAAGATCACGGCACCATGAGCCAGCGCATCGTCTTAGCCACTCCCGCCATCGCACCCACCGGGGCGAATCATCAACGACTGCACGACGCTGGTCTGGCGCGCCGCGGCCTGCTGGCCCTGACGCTGGCGTTCGGGCTGGGGGGGCTGCCGTTGGCGCAGGCACAGACCCCGCAGAGCGGGCTGCCGCACAGCAGGATCCAGGCCGGCATGCACCTGATCGATGCGCAGGTCGCGGCCACGCCGCAGCAGCGCAGCATCGGCCTGATGTGGCGCCAGCAGATGCCGGCCAACGAAGGCATGCTGTTCGTCTTCGAGCAGCCTGCCGTGCAATGCTTCTGGATGAAGAACACGCTGCTGCCGCTGACGGCGGCCTTCGTCGCCGACGACGGATCAATCATCAACCTGGCCGACATGCAGCCGCACAGCGAGGCCAACCACTGCTCGGCGCAACCGGTGCGCTTCGTGCTCGAGATGCAGCAGGGCTGGTTCGCCAGGCGCGGCATCCAGGCCGGCTTCAAGCTCACTGGCGCGCCATTCAAGCCCGGCCAGCCCTGAAAAACAAAAAACCCGCAAGCCTCGACGGCTGCGGGTTTTTGGCGGGCAGCGCGTGACGGGCACGCGCAGCGCCGATCAGGCGAAGTTGGCTTCGGCGAACGACCAGTTGACCAGCTTGTCGAGGAAGGTCTCGACGAACTTCGGACGCATGTTGCGGTAGTCGATGTAGTAGGCGTGTTCCCAGACGTCAACCGTCAGCAGGGCCTTGTCTTCGGTGGTCAGCGGGGTGCCGGCAGCACCGGTGTTGACGATGTCGACCGAGCCATCGGCCTTCTTGACCAGCCAGGTCCAGCCGGAACCGAAGTTGCCGACGGCCGACTTGACGAAGGCTTCCTTGAAGGCGGCGTAGCTGCCGAACTTGGCATTGATGGCATCGGCCAGCGCGCCGGTGGGCTCGCCGCCGCCGTTGGGCTTCATGCAGTTCCAGAAGAAGGTATGGTTCCAGATCTGGGCCGCATTGTTGTAGATGCCGCCGCTGGACTGCTTGACGATGGATTCGAGGTCGAGGTGTTCGAACTCGGTGCCCTTTTGCAGATTGTTCAGGTTGACCACGTAGGCATTGTGGTGCTTGCCATGGTGGTACTCCAGGGTTTCCTGGCTGTAATGGGGGGCCAGGGCGTCGATCGCGTAGGGCAATGCGGGCAGGGTGTGTTCCATCTGTGCTTCCTCGGGTTGGTGTTGATGACAGTCGATGATTGTAGGAAACAAACAAGGCCTTGCGGATGCTGCGGGCAATCGGGACATAATCGGCAAAATCATCACGGCGCATCACACAGGGTCCCGAAGCGCCTGTCACAAGGAGTATCGAATTGCTGTCTATCCTGGAAGCGGCCGGCTGGCCGATCTGGCCGCTGCTGGCCTGCTCGGTGCTGGGCCTGGCACTGGCGCTGGAGCGTTTCATCAGCCTCAGCGCGTCGCGCGTGGCGCCGCCCGGTGTGCTCGGAGAAGCCTTGCTGGCCGCACGCGCGGGGCTGCCCACCCCCGAGGTGTTGCGGCAGTTCGAGGAGCATTCGGTGCTGGGCGCCGTGCTGGCCAGCGGCTGGCGCACGCTGCAGCGCAACCCCGCTGCCAGCGAGGCCGAACTGCGCTCGGCGCTCGAGTCGGCCGGCCGGCTGGCGGCGGCCCGGCTGCACCATAACCTGACCGCGCTGGGTACGATTGCCTCGGCTGCGCCGCTGCTGGGGCTGCTCGGCACGGTGATCGGCATGATCGATATCTTCGGCTCGCAAGGCAGCGCTGCCGGCCTGACGCCAGGCGGCGGCGACCCGGCCCAGTTGGCGCACGGCATCTCGATCGCGCTCTACAACACGGCCTTCGGCCTGCTGGTGGCCATTCCGGCGCTGGTCTGCTGGCGCCACCTGCGCGCGCGCGCCGACGCGCATCTGCTGCAGCTCGAAATCGCAACCGAGCGCTTCGCGCAGCAGCTCTGCGCGCAGCGCCGCTGAAAGCCAAGGTCAGCCTGCCGGCCACCCCATCTCTTTGCGACACACCATGAACTTCAGAAAATCAGGCTTCGACCAGGGAAGCCCGGATCCCGAGATCAACCTGATCCCCTTCATCGACGTGCTGCTGGTGGTGCTGATCTTCCTGATGCTGACCACCACCTACAGCCGCTACAGCGAACTGCGGGTGGTGCTGCCGGTGGCCCAGGCCGATGCGCAACAGCTGCGCCCGCATGAGCTGGTCGTGACGGTGGCGGCCAACGGCCGCTATGCGCTCGACCGCCAGCCACTGGCCAGGCAGGACAGCGAGGCGCTGATCCAGGCCTTGCGGGAGGCCGCGCGCCAGCCCGTTGGCGAAAACACGGTGCTGGTCATCAGTGCCGACGAGGCCGCCAGCTACCAGTCCGTGATCCGGGTCATGGAGGCGGCGCGCCGCAGCGGGCTCGAACGCATCGTGTTCGCCACCCGCCAGCCGCAGGGGAATTGAGCATGTCGGCTCGACTGCAACAGGCCTGGCTGCGCCGTGGCCCGCTGGCCGCCCTGCTCTGGCCGGTTTCCTGCCTCTACGGCACGCTGATGGCGCTGCGCCGCCTGGCCTACCGCAGCTGCTTCAAGCCCAGCGAGCGGCTGCCGGTGCCGGTGCTGGTGGTGGGCAATGTGGTGGTGGGCGGCGCCGGCAAGACGCCGACCGTGATCGCGCTGCTGCGCCATCTGCGCGCCCAAGGCTGGACCCCCGGCGTGATCTCGCGCGGCTACGGCCGCGAGGGCGACGGCTGCCTGGAGATCACTCCCGACAGCAGCAGCCGCGAGGCCGGCGACGAGCCGCTGCTGATCGCGCGCGCCAGCAGCGCACCGATGGTGGTCGGGCGCCAGCGCGCCGAAGCCGGCCACCTGCTGCTGACGCGCCACCCCGAGGTCGACCTGATCGTCTGCGATGACGGCATGCAGCACTGGGCGCTGGCGCGCGACCTGACCGTGGTGGTGTTCGACGAGCGCGGCACCGGCAACGGCTGGCTGCTGCCGGCCGGACTGCTGCGCGAACCCTGGCCGGCCCGCCCCTGGGGTGACGGCAAGGGTGAACTGCTGGTGCTGCGCACCGCAAGACCAGGCATTGAATTGCCGCCGCTGCTGCCCGCCCGGCCAAGCGACGCGGTCCATGCGGCAAGGCGCGAACTCGCGGCCGAGGCAATCAACGCCCAGGGCCAGCGACACATGCTGGCCGAACTGGCTGGGCAGGAAGGTGTCGAAACCGGAGCGCTGGCCGGCATCGCGCAGCCGCAGCGCTTCTTCGAGATGCTGCACGCGCGCGGCCTGGGGCTGCAGCACGAACTCGCACTGCCCGACCATGCCGACGGCCCTGCCCTGCTGGCAGCGCTGCTGGCCGAGCATCGCCCCGGCAGGCGCTGGTTCTGCACCGAGAAGGACGCGGTCAAGCTGTTTCCGCTGCTGGCCGGAAAGCCTGAACTTGAGGTCTGGGCCGTGCCGCTGGAACAGACACCCGAACCAGCCTTCTGGGATGAGCTCGACCAGGCCCTGAAACGGCTGCAGGAGCGACTATCATCCCGTCATGGACGCCAAACTCCTTGAATTGCTGGTCTGCCCCGTCACCAAGGGCCCCCTGATCTACCTGCGCGAGTCGCAGGAACTCGTCTCGCGCAGCGCTCGCCTGGCCTATCCGGTGCGCGACGGCATCCCGATCCTGCTGGAAAACGAGGCGCGCGAGCTCAGCGACGACGAACTCGAACGCCTGCCGCGCAGCGAGAGCCCGGCAGCATGAGCCACGACGAAACCACGGCCCCCTTCCATGTGCTGATCCCGGCCCGGCTGGCATCGAGCCGGCTGCGCAACAAGCCGCTGGCCGACATCTGCGGCCAGCCGATGATCGTGCGCGTGGCCGAGCGCGTGCGGCTGAGCCGCGCCCAGTCCTGCGTGGTCGCGACCGACGACGAACAGATCCTGGCGGCCTGCCGCACGGCCGGCGTCGACGCCTTGCTCACCCGCGCCGACCACCCGAGCGGCAGCGACCGCCTGGCCGAGGCCTGCACCCTGCTGGGTTTGCCGGATGACGCCATCGTCGTCAACGTGCAGGGCGACGAGCCGCTGATGGACCCGGCGCTGATCGAGGCCGTCGCGGCCGAACTGCAGCGCCGCCCCGACTGCGTGATGAGCACGGCCGCGCACGCGATCGAGCACGCGGCCGAATTCGCCAACCCGAACGTGGTCAAGGTCGTGCTCGACCGCCGCGGCACCGCGCAGTACTTCAGCCGCGCGCCGATTCCCTGGTGGCGCGACGGCATGGCAGAGGCCTGGAGCGAAGGCATCGTGGAACTGCCGCAAAGCCCGCTGCCGCTGCGCCATGTCGGCATCTACGGCTACCGGGTCGGCTTCCTCAAGGCCTTTCCCGGACTGGAACCCGCCCCCACCGAGCAATGCGAGTCGCTCGAACAGCTGCGCGTGCTCTGGCATGGCGAACGCATCGCGGTACACGTGACCGATCACGCGCCCGGACCTGGCGTGGACACCCAGGCCGACCTTGAGCGGGTGCGCGAGATCTTCGCGGCCCGTCCGGGCCTCTGAAGTCGGCGGCGCATCGACCGCGAAACTGCGCTCCGGCGTCAGCTTGATGACAAGATGGGCGTGCTATCCTTGGCTGTTTGCCCAGCAGGGGCAGGCAACGGATAGCCACGCATCGCAGCAATTTGAAACACTAAGACAAGGAAACCCATGCGACTGATCCTGTTGGGCGCCCCCGGCGCAGGCAAAGGCACCCAGGCCAACTTCATCTGCCAGAAGTACGGCATCCCCCAGATCTCGACCGGCGACATGCTGCGCGCCGCGGTCAAGGCCGGCACCCCGCTGGGCCTGGAAGCCAAGCAGGTCATGGACGCCGGCGGCCTGGTCAGCGACGAGCTGATCATCAACCTGGTCAAGGACCGTATCGCCCAGGCCGACTGCGCCAACGGCTTCCTGTTCGACGGCTTCCCGCGCACCATCCCGCAAGCCGACGCGATGAAGGCCGCCGGCGTCAAGCTCGACTACGTGCTCGAGATCGATGTGCCCTTCGACGCCATCATCGAGCGCATGAGCGGTCGCCGCTCGCACCCGGCTTCGGGCCGCACCTACCATGTCAAGTTCAACCCGCCCAAGGTTGAAGGCGTGGACGACGTGACCGGCGAGCCGCTGGTGCAGCGCGCCGACGACCAGGAAGAGACCGTCAAGAAGCGGCTGGACGTCTACAGCGCGCAGACCCGCCCGCTGGTCGACTACTACA
Organism: Chitinophaga pinensis; assembly: GCA_943326015.2. Lineage (GTDB taxonomy): Bacteria > Pseudomonadota > Gammaproteobacteria > Burkholderiales > Burkholderiaceae_C > Malikia. The sequence goes on from CALPRQ020000009.1 coordinate 29,397, forward strand.
GCGACTGGGCCAAGGCCGATCCGGCTGCCGCACCGAAGTACCGCGCCATCAGCGGCACCGGCAGCGTCGAGGACATCACCGCGCGCGCCTTCGCTGCACTGGCGGAGTGATCCACTGAGCGCACAGGCCTGAGCGGCCTGTGGCGGACTGAAAAACCCCTGACGCCCGGCGTGCAGGGGTTTTTTGCTTGCCGCTGAAATCAGTCCAGCCGCGCTCCTCGACAGCTCTTCTCAGCCGCGCCGCGCCAGCAGCGCCCGCGCCACGCGCGAACCGGTAGGCCGGCCCAGCGCCGCGCTGATGAAGGCGCCGGCGTCGACCAGGGCGTCGAGGTCGATGCCGGTCTCGATGCCCATGCCGTGCAGCAGGTAGACCAGGTCCTCGGTGGCGACGTTGCCGGTCGCGCCCTTGGCATAGGGGCAGCCGCCGAGGCCCGCGACCGAAGACTGGAAGTTCCAGACTCCCAGCTGCAGGGCCGCCAGGGTGTTGCTCAAGGCCTGACCGTAGGTGTCGTGGAAATGGCCGCTGATGTGGTCGATGTCGTAGTGCCGCAGCGTGGCTTCGATCGCACGTTGCACCTTCAGTGGCGTGCCGACGCCGATGGTGTCGGCAACGTCGACGCGCTGCACGCCGATGGCCTTCATCAGGCCGGCCAGCATTTCGACGCGCTCAGGCGCGATCTCGCCCTCGTAGGGACAGCCGACCGTGCAACTCATGGCGCCACGCACTGCGATGCCGGCGTCCAGCGCGGCCTGCACCACGGGGGCGAAGCGATCCATGCTCTCGGCGATGCTGCAGTTGATGTTCTTCTGGCTGAAGGCCTCACTCGCCGCGCCGAAGACGACGATCTCGTCGGGCTGGTCGGCCAGCGCGGCCTCGAAGCCCTTGAGATTGGGCGTCAGCACCGAGTAGCGCACGCCGTCGCGGCGCTCGATGCCGCTCATGACCTGATGGTTGTCGGCCATCTGCGGCACCCATTTCGGGCTGACGTAGCTGGTGACCTCGATCTCGCGCAGACCGGCAGCCTGCAGGCGCTGCACGAGTTCGATCTTGACCGCGGCAGGCAGCGGCTGCGGCTCGTTCTGCAGACCGTCGCGCGGCCCGACCTCGACCAGCCGGACGCTTGGGGGATAGTTCATGCTCATCTGGATTCCTGTGCGGTTTCAGGCCGGCTCGAGTTCGAGCTTGAGCAGTTCGGCACCATCGCCGACCTGGTCCCCGACCGCGTACAGCAGCTCGGCCACCACCCCGTCGGCAGGCGCGGCAATCGTGTGCTCCATCTTCATGGCCTCCATCACGGCCAGCGGCTGGCCCTTGGCGACGCGCTCGCCGGCTGCGACCATGAAGGCAACGACCTTGCCCGGCATCGGCGCGGTGAGACGCCCGGCCTCGGCGCCGCTGTCGCCGGCATGCGCCAGCAGGTCGATCTCGACCAGCTGCGCGGCGCCCTGCGGCGTGAAGACCTCGACCCGTTCGCCGTCGAGGTAGACGGTGGCCCGGCTGCGCTGCGCGCCCAATGTGATGTCCAGCGCCCAGTCGCCGCCCTGGCGCGGCGCGAATTGCAGCGGCCCCGAGACAGCCTGGGCGCCCTCGCCCACGGTCAGCTGCAGCGCGGCGTCGCGGTGATAGGACAGCGTGGCGGCCACGCGCTCGCCGAGGTAGTCGAAGGCGAAGCGGCGTGCGAAGACGCCATGGCTGCGCCAGCCGTCGGTCTTGCTGAAAGGATCATCGCCTTCGGCTGCGCGCTCGGCCAGCAGGGTCTGCGCCACGGCAGCAGCGATGGCGAGCGGCCTGCCGACCTCATCCTGGCCGAACAGCACGGCACGCTCGCGTTCGATCAGCGCGGTGTCGAGGTCGGCGCCAGCGAACGACGGGCTGCGCACGACGCGGCGCAGGAACTGGACGTTGGTCGACAGGCCCACGATATGGGTCTGGGCGAGGGCCTCGTCGAGCCGGGCCAACGCCTGCTCGCGCGTGTCGCCCTGCACGATCAGCTTGGCCACCATCGAGTCGTAGAAGGGGCTGATTGCGTCGCCCTCGCGCACGCCGTCGTCAAAGCGTACCGGTGCGATCTGGAAGCTGTCGTGCGCGGGCCTGCGGTAGACGTCGAGCCGGCCGGTGGCCGGCAGGAACTGACGCTCGGGGTTTTCGGCGCAGATGCGGGCCTCGATCGCATGGCCACGAATCTGCAGCTGGTCCTGGCGCAGCGGCAGCGGCTCGCCAGCGGCCACGCGCAGCTGCCACTCGACCAGGTCGAGCCCGGTGATGGCCTCGGTCACCGGATGCTCGACCTGCAGCCGGGTGTTCATCTCCATGAAGAAGAAATTCATGTCGCCACCTTCACGCTGCTCGACGATGAACTCGACCGTGCCGGCGCCGACATAATGCACCGCGCGCGCTGCCGCGACCGCCGCCAGGCCCATCTGGGCGCGCAGCTCAGGCGTCAGCCCCGGTGCAGGGGCTTCTTCGAGCACCTTCTGATGCCGGCGCTGCACCGAGCAGTCGCGCTCGAACAGGTAGACGATGTTGCCCTGCTGGTCACCGAAGACCTGGATCTCGATGTGGCGCGGGCGCTGCACGTATTTCTCGATCAGCACCGCATCGTCGCCGAAGCTGTTGCGGGCCTCGCGCTGGCAGGAGGCGAGCGCGGCGGCGAAGTCTTCGCTGCGGTCAACCGCGCGCATGCCCTTGCCGCCGCCACCCGCGCTGGCCTTGATCAGCACCGGATAGCCGATGTGATCGGCCTCGGCCTGCAGCAGCGCGGGGTCCTGGTTGGCGCCATGGTAGCCGGGCACCAGCGGCACGCCGGCTCGCTCCATCAGCTGCTTGGACTCGGCCTTCAGGCCCATGTCCTTGATCGCGGAGGGCGGCGGCCCGATGAAGACCAGTCCGGCATCGGCACAGGCCTGGGCGAATTCCTCGTTCTCGCTCAGGAAACCGTAGCCGGGGTGGATGGCCTGGGCACCGGTGGCCTGGGCGGCCTCCAGGATGGCCTGCCAGCGCAGATAGCTTTCCTTGGGCGAGCTGCCGCCGATATGGATGGCCTCGTCGCAAGCCGCGACATGCTTGGCGCCGGCGTCGGCGTCCGAATAGACCGCGACGGTCTTGACGCCGAGGCGACGCGCGGTGGCGGCGACGCGGCAGGCGATTTCGCCACGGTTGGCGATCAGGATTTTCTTGAACATGGCTTGTCTCCTCAGGCCAGCCAGGAAGGCTGGCGTTTTTGCAGGAAGGCCTGCACGCCCTCCCTGCCCTCGGTGCTGGCGCGGATGTCGGCGATGGCCTCGACGGTCGAGGCGATCAGCGCGGCGTCGATCTCGCGCTGCGCGACATCCTGCAGCAGGCGCTTGCAGGCGCGCACGGCGGCCGGGCTTGCGTTGAGCAGCGCCTTGACGACCGCATCGACCCGGCTGTCGAGCTGCTCGGCCGGCACGACCTCGTGCACGAAGCCGATGCGGTGTGCCTCGGCGGCGTCGAAGCGCTCGGCGCTCAGGCAGTAGCGGTGCGCGGCGCGCGGTCCCATGGCGCGCATCACGTAGGGGCTGATGGTGGCCGGCACCAGGCCGAGCCGGGTTTCACTCAGGCAGTAATGCGCGCTGTCGGCACTGATCGCGATGTCACAGCAGGCCACCAGGCCCATGCCGCCGGCATAGACATCGCCCTGCACGCGGGCAACGACCGGCTTGGGACAGTGGTAGATCACGCGCAGCATCTCGGCCAGGCGCGCCGCGTCAGCCAGGTTCTGCTCGCGGTCGTAGTCGGCCATGCGGCGCATCCAGTTCAGGTCGGCGCCGGCACAGAAGGCCGGGCCTTCGGCGGCCAGCACGATGGCGCGCACGTCCTCGCGTGCCCCGAGTTCAGTGAAGGCCTGCGTGAGTTCGGCGATCACCTCGTCGTTGAAGGCGTTGCGCAGTTCGGCGCGCGTGAGCGTGAGGGTGGCGCGTTGCGCCTCGACGTTGAGGGTCAGATTGGTCATCACGGCCTCACATGCGGAAGATGCCGAACTGGGTCTCGGGGATCGGCGCGTTCAGGCTGGCGCTCAAGCCCAGCGCCAGCACGCGGCGGGTGTCGGCCGGGTCGATCACGCCGTCGTCCCACAGCCTGGCACTCGCGTAATAGGGGTGGCCCTGCTCCTCGTACTGCTGGCGGATCGGCGCCTTGAAGGCTTCCTCCTCCTCGGCGCTCCACTGGCCGCCCTTGGTCTCGATGCCATCGCGCCGGACGGTCGCCAGCACGCTGGCGGCCTGCTCGCCGCCCATCACGCTGATGCGCGCGTTGGGCCACATCCAGAGGAAGCGCGGCGAGTAGGCGCGACCGCACATGCCGTAGTTGCCGGCACCAAAGCTGCCGCCGATGATGATGGTGAACTTGGGCACCTGGGCGGTCGCGACCGCCGTGACCATCTTGGCGCCGTTGCGCGCGATGCCCTCGTTCTCGTACTTGCGCCCGACCATGAAGCCGGTGATGTTCTGCAGGAACACCAGCGGGATCTTGCGCTGGCAGCACAGCTCGATGAAATGCGCCCCCTTCAGGGCCGATTCCGAGAACAGGATGCCGTTGTTGGCGATGATGCCGACCGCCATGCCCTCGATATGCGCGAAGCCGCACACCAGCGTGGTGCCGAAGCGCGGCTTGAACTCGTGCAGCTCGCTGCCGTCGACCAGGCGCGCGATGATCTCGCGCACGTCGAAGGGCTTGCGGGTGTCGGTCGGGATCACGCCGTAGAGTTCGTCGGCCGGGAACAGCGGCGCGCGCGGCTCGCGCAGCGCCATCGCGGTCGGCTTGGCGCGATTCAGGTGACCCACGGCCTCCCGCGCCAGGCTCAAGGCGTGCAGGTCGTTCTGCGCCAGATGGTCGGCCACGCCTGAGAGCCGCGTGTGGACGTCGCCGCCACCGAGGTCCTCGGCGCTGACCTCCTCGCCGGTGGCGGCCTTGACCAGCGGCGGGCCGCCCAGGAAGATCGTGCCCTGGTTCTTGACGATGATGGTCTCGTCGCTCATCGCCGGCACATAGGCGCCGCCCGCCGTGCAGCTGCCCATGACGACCGCGATCTGCGCGATGCCCTGCGCGCTCATGTTGGCCTGGTTGTAGAAGATGCGGCCGAAATGGTCGCGGTCCGGGAACACCTCGTCCTGGTTCGGCAGGTTGGCGCCGCCCGAGTCGACCAGGTAGATGCAGGGCAGCCGGTTCTGCTCGGCGATCTCCTGCGCGCGCAGGTGCTTCTTGACCGTCAGCGGGTAATAGGTGCCGCCCTTGACGGTGGCGTCGTTGCAGACGACCATGCAGTCGATGCCGGCGACGCGGCCGATGCCGGCGATCAGGCCGGCGCCGGGCGCATCGTTGCGATACATATTGAGCGCGGCCAGCGGCGCGACCTCCAGGAAGGGCGTGCCGGGGTCGAGCAGCATCTGCACGCGCTCGCGCGGCAGCAGCTTGCCGCGCGCGAGATGCTTGGCGCGCGCGGCGTCACCGCCGCCCTGCGCGATCTGCTCGATGCGCAAGCGCAGGTCATCGACCAGGGCGCGCATCGCCGCCGCGTTGGCCTGGAAGTCCGCACTGCGCGGATTGAGTTGGGTACCGAGTATGCTCATCGGGGGCTTTCTATTTCGGATCGTTCGCGGGTGGCCTCAGGCGGTCTTGGCTTCCTGCAGGCCGAGCTGGGCCTTCATCGCTTCGCGGATCCTGAACTTCTGGATCTTGCCGGTCACCGTCATCGGGAAACCCTCGACGAAGCGGATATGGCGCGGAATCTTGTAGTGGGCGATGCGGCCGCGGCAGAACTCGCGCAACTCGTCCTCGGACAGGCGCTGGCCGGGCTTGAGCACCACCCAGGCGCACAGCTCCTCGCCGAAGCGCTCATCGGGCACGCCGACCACCTGCACATCCTGCACCTGCGGCAGGCGGTAGAGGAACTCCTCGATCTCGCGCGGGTAGATGTTCTCGCCGCCGCGGATCACCATGTCCTTGATGCGGCCGACGATGTTGATGTAGCCCTGCTCGTCCATGGTCGCGAGGTCGCCGGTGTGCATCCAGCCCTCGGGGTCGATCGCCTCGCGCGTCCTGGCTTCGTCGCCCCAGTAGCCCTTCATGACCGAATAGCCACGGGTGCACAGTTCGCCGGCCTGACCGCGCACGAGCGTGGCACCAGTCTCGGGGTCGGCGATCCTGACTTCGAGATGGGGCTGGACCTGGCCGACGGTAGCCACCCGCTTGTCCAGCGGCGTGTCGGTGCGGCTCTGGCAGCTGACCGGGCTGGTCTCGGTCATGCCGTAGGCGATCGTGATCTCGCCCAGGTGCATGTCGCTCACCACCCGCTTCATGACCTCGATCGGACAGGGCGAGCCGGCCATGATGCCGGTGCGCAGGCTCGACAGATCGAACTCGGCAAAACGCGGGTGGTCGAGCTCGGCGATGAACATGGTCGGCACGCCGTGCAGTCCGGTGCAGCGCTCGTCCTGCACGGTCTGCAGCACGGTGAGCGGGTCAAAGGCATCGTTCGGGTAGACGATGGTCGAACCATGCGTCAGGCAGGCCAGGTTGCCCAGCACCATGCCGAAGCAGTGGTAGAGCGGCACCGGGATGCAGAGCCGATCGGCCGAGGTCAGGCGCATCGCCTCGCCGATGAAGAAGCCGTTGTTCAGGATGTTGCGGTGCGTCAGCGTCGCGCCCTTGGGGAAGCCGGTGGTGCCGCTGGTGAACTGGATGTTGATCGCATCGTCGGGGCTGAGCGTGGCGGCGATGCGGTCGATGCGCGTATCGTCGGAGCGACCGCGCACCATCAGCTCGGAAAAGCGCAGCATGCCCGGTACGTCCTCGCCCTGGCCGGGCACATCGATCCAGACCACGCTGCGCAGGTGCGGCAGCTGGCCGGATTCGAGCGCGCCCGGCTGGCCATGGGCCCATTCTGGCGCGAGCTGCTGCAGCATGCCGAGGTAGTCGCTGCTCTTGAAGCGGCTCATCGTCACCAGCGCGCGGCAGCCGACCTTGTTGAGCGCGTATTCGACCTCGGCGCTGCGGTAGGCCGGGTTGATGTTGACCAGCACCAGGCCGACCTGGGCCGTGGCCAGCTGCATCAGCACCCATTCGGCGTTGTTGTGCGACCAGATGCCGACCCGGTCGCCAGGCTCCAGGCCCAGCCCGAGCAGCGCGCTGGCGAGCTGGCGCGCGGCCTGCTGCAGGCCGCGGTAACTGTAGCGTCGGCCCTGGTGCACGCTGACCAGCGCCTCGTGCTCCGGCTGGCGCGCCACCATGGCGTCGAAGCAGGCACCTAAGGTCTGCTCGATCAGGGGCTGGTCGGTTGTGCCCCGTGCCAGGGCCAATAGTGCTTGGTCTGCTGTCCTGTTGTCTTGCTGCATGTTTGTCTCCTGCTGTCGCTTTGGGTTCTTGTGCAGCCATGGTAGGCAGGCAGAACGATTGGCGTGTGCCACAATGGTTGCAATTCATGCCATCCCGGCACCCCTTCCGATGCCCCTCACCAGCGCACCTCCCAGCCACCCCGAGGGCGGCCAGCAGCAGTCAGCCAGCCTCCGGCAGGCGGGCCAGGCCGTCACGCCGATGGCCTTCGTCCAGGCGATTGCCTGGGCTTATTCCATCCGTGGGCTGGACCCGGCAGGGGCCTTTTCTGCGGCACAAATCCCGCCAGACCAGATCAGTGATCCGGATGCCCGCATCACCGCGCTGCAGATGGAACGCCTCTCGGGCCATGCGATGCGCGAGCTCGACGACGAGGCGCTGGGCTGGTTCGGCCGCCGCCTGCCCTGGGGCAGCTATGGCATGCTGGCGCGCGCCTCGCTGGGCGCGCCCACGTTGAGGCGGGCGCTCAAGCGCTGGTGCCGCCACCACGGGCTGCTGACCGATGACATAGCACTGCAGGTGACAGAAGCCGACGAAGTGGCGGAAATCACCCTGGCGGACCCGCGCGTCCCGCTGCCGACCCGCGAGTTCTGCCATGTCTCGGTCTTGCGCAACATCCACGGCCTGGCCTGCTGGTACAGCGACTCGCGCATCCCGCTGCTGGGGGCCAGCTTCAGCTTCGCGGCACCGCCGCATCGCGACAGCTATGCGGTGCTGTTCCCGGGGCCGGTGCAGTTCGCAGCCGCGCAGACCGCGATCCGCTTCGATGCGCGCTATCTCGACCTGCCGCTGCGCCGCGACGAGGCCGCCATGAACCAGCTGCTCAAGAACGCGCTGCCGCTGATGGTCCAGTCCTACCGGCGCGACCGGCTGCTGATCGAGCGCGTGCGCCAGTTGCTGCGCAGCCGGCCGCAGGACACGCACAACGCCGAGGGACTGGCCGCTCTGCTGCATGTCTCGCCGCGCACGCTGCACCGCCAGCTGCACGAGCTCGGCAGCTCGCTGCAGGCGCTCAAGGATGCGGTGCGGCGCGAGCGCGCGATCGAGCTGCTGCTGCGTACGCAAAAGCCCAACAAGCAGCTGGCCGAAGCCACCGGCTTCACCAGCGAAAAGAGCTTCATCCGGGCCTTCCGTGGCTGGACTGGGCAGACGCCGACGGAATACCGCCAGCAGCACCGCGAACTCGCCCCGCTTCGCTCCCAGCCGGACTGAGGACGGCCTGCGCTGAAGCTCGGCTCGACAGGATCAGCGGGCTGGAAGCAGCGCTTGCGCAGACCTGCCGTTATCCCGTTGGCTCAGGCGGTCTCGGCGAACAGCTCGCGACCGATCAGCATGCGGCGGATCTCGCTCGTTCCCGCGCCGATCTCGTACAGCTTGGCGTCGCGCCACAGGCGCCCGAGCGGGTACTCGTTGATGTAGCCGTTGCCGCCGAAGAGCTGGATGCCGTCACCTGCCATCCTGGTGGCCTGCTCGGCGCACCACAGGATGACGCTGGCGCAGTCCTTGCGCACATGGCGGGCGTGGCCGTTGCCGAGGCTGTCCAGGTTCTTGCCGATCTGGTAGCAGAAGGCGCGACCGGCCTGCAGCACGGTGTACATGTCGGCGACCTTGGCCTGCACCAGCTGGAACTCGCCGATGCTCTGGCCGAACTGCTTGCGGTCGTGGATATAGGGCACGACGTTGTCCAGCACCGACTGCATGATGCCGATCGGACCGGCCGCGAGCACGGCGCGCTCGTAGTCGAGCCCGCTCATCAGCACCTTGACGCCCTGGTTCAGGCCGCCCAGGATCTGCGAGGCCGGCACCTCGACATTGTCGAACACCAGCTCGCCCGTGTGGCTGCCGCGCATGCCGAGCTTGTCGAGCTTCTGTGCCACCGAAAAGCCCTTCATGCCCTTCTCGATGATGAAGGCGGTGATGCCCTTGGCGCCCAGCTCCGGATCGGTCTTGGCGTAGACCACCAGCGTGTCGGCGTCGGGGCCGTTGGTGATCCACATCTTGCTGCCGTTGAGCAGGTAGTAGCCGCCCTTGTCTTCTGCGCGCAGCTTCATGCTGACGACGTCCGAGCCCGCGCCGGGTTCGCTCATCGCCAGCGCGCCAATATGCTCGCCGCTGATGAGCTTGGGCAGGTACTGGCGCTTCTGCTCCTCGCTGCCATTGCGCTTGATCTGATTCACGCAGAGGTTGGAATGCGCGCCGTAGCTCAGGCCCACGCTGGCCGAGGCACGGCTGATCTCTTCGAGCGCGATCATGTGCGCGAGGTAGCCCATGTTGGCGCCACCGTATTCCTCGCTCACCGTGATGCCGAGCAGGCCCAGCTCGCCCATCTTGCGCCAGAGGTCCATCGGAAACTGGTCCGTTCGGTCGATCTCGGCGGCGCGCGGCGCGATCTCGGCCTGGGCGAAGTCGCGCACGGCATCGCGCAGCGCGTCGATGTCCTCGCCGAGCATGAAGTCGAGTCCTGGAATCTGTGTCATCTCTGTCTCCTGGTCTTGTTGTGGTTAGCGGTTGCCTGAAATGTTACGCAAGCCCGGCCCAGGCCATGCGCCAGATTGGTTGCAATTCGCGCCAAGCACTGCCGGCTTGCCGCCTATCAACCTTCAGCCACCGGATGGCAGGAATTGTTACCTGAATGGCAGATATTTTCAGGCCGTGCTGCCTACCATGCCCAGACCCGCAGGCGAAGCCCGCACAGAAGACTGGCAGCATCTGCAGGTACAAAAAAAGCCGACGGCCCACTGTCTCACCGACAGCAAGCCGCGGACCACAACACAACAGGAGACAAGACATGAAGCCATCCCACCACAACCCGCTGCGGCGCCGGATGCTGGGGAGCGCAGCAGCCGCCCTCTGCACCTTGGGTGCGCTCAGCCCCCTGCAGGCCCAGACTTCCAGCTGGCCGAACGCCAAGCCGATCCGGCTGGTGGTCGGCTTTGCTGCCGGTGGCACGACCGACGTGATGGCGCGCATCGTTGCCAAGTCGCTGAGCGATTCACTGGGTCAGAGCGTGGTGGTCGACAACAAGCCGGGCGCCAGCAGCAACGTGGCCGCCAGCGAGGTCATCCGCGCCCAGCCCGACGGCTACACCTTCCTGGTTGCACCGACCTCGACCGAGACGGCCAACCCCTACCTGTTCAAGCAGACCATCAATCCGGCCCGGGACCTGACCCCGATCGCCGGCATCGGCCGCAGCCAGATGTACCTGGTCGTCAAGCCGCAATCGACATTCAAGGACGCACGCGAACTGGTCGACTTCGCGCGCAAGAACCCGGGCAAGCTGTCCTATGCCTCGTCCGGCGCCGGCACGCCACCGCATCTGGCGGCCGAACTGTTCAAGCAGGCAGCGGGCATCTTCGCGGTGCATATCCCCTACCGTGGCGCCGCGCCCGCGCTGCAGGACGTGCTGGGCGGCCAGGCCGACTACGTGATGGACCCCGGCATCGCCTTCCCCCATGTCAGATCGGGCAAGGCGCGCATGCTGGCGGTCGCCGGCTCCAGGCGCTCGCCCTTCTTCCCCCAGGTGCCGACACTGAGCGAACTCGGCTTCAAGGCCGAACTCGACCTCTGGTTCGGCCTGTGGTCGCCCAACGGCACCCCGGCTGATATCAACGCCCGCATGGCGCGGGAAATCGCCAAGGCACTGACCCAGGCGCAGAGCAAGGAACGCTACGATGCGCTGGGCGCAGAACCGGTCGGCCTCGACACGGCCGAATTCAAGGCCCTGCTCGCCAGCGAGGCCAGGCAGCTTTCGAGCCTGATCCGCGAAAAGAACATCAGCGCCGATTAGAACCCGGACGCTGCGCCAGCACATCGACCGCAGCTGAACAGACCCCGGACCGCAAGGCCGGGGTCTTGTCATTGGCGGCCTGCGCAGACGCCGAGTTTCATCTAATTAAAGTGAAACCAATCTGCCAACATTGACAAAACAAAGGGTTTACCCTAATATTCAGGTCTTATTCCAAAACACGCAGGATGTTCCCCATGACCGCGCTGCAGCAACAGTTTGCCGAAGCCATACACCCCGCCTTCACCCAGGCTTTCAGCCAGGCCGCCGAGCTGACCAGGCGTCCGATGGCCGTGCCGTTCGAGGCAGCCAGGCAGCAGTACTCGCTGGCCGTCAGGGTCGGCCTGCAGCCCAACTCCATGCTGGCCTACCGCGACCACTTCAAGACGCTGGACCAGCTGGAAAAGGCCACCCTCGGCCCGTTCGCGCGTCAGATCTGATCAGGCGCTAATGACTGCATCGGACGGGAGCGGACCGCCGGTCAGATCCTGAAGCAGGTCAAGCAGCAGCGCCAGCCGCGCCTGCGCTGGCGGCAAGGCCACAGCAGGGATAACCTGGTCGCCAGCGGACACGACCCGGCCCGAAGCACAGCGCGTCGTGCGCCAGACCCGGATTCCGGCGGCCTGCGCCTCCAGCAAGGCAGCCAGCAGGTCAGCGTGCAGGGTGGCGTTGCCGGTGCCGGCCACGACCAGACCCTGCAGGCGATCGGCCCGCTCACGGCCTTGGGCCGCGTCCTGCGCCAGCAGCGCGCGCACCAGCCAGCCGTCAGCGCCGCCGTGGCTGAACAGGCATTCGACGCGCGGCCAAGGCTGGCGCGCCAGCAGCCTGGGCAGCAGTTTGCTGTCTTGCTCGGCACCCGCAGCGAGCCAGGGCTGGAACAAGGTACAGGCGCCCTGCTCCACCAGCCCCAGCGGCCCGGCATCGCCCGAATCAAAGGCGTCGAGCCGGTAATGATGGACCTTGCGCACCGCCAGCCCGGAATGGATGCGGCCGGCGCAGACCGCCAGCACGCCGCGCGCGCCCGGCTGTGCCGCCACCAGCAAGGCATCGGCCAGATTCTGCGGCCCGTCGGGCGCCAGCGCCGTGGCCGGGCGCATGGCGCAGGTCAGCACCACCGGCTTGGCTGGCGCCAGCACGCGCTGCAGCAGGTAGGCGGTCTCCTCCAAGGTGTCGGTGCCATGCGTGATGACGATGCCGCGCACCTCGGGCTGCAACAGACACTGGCTCACACGCGCCAGCAACAGGCGCCAGACCTCGGGCCCCATGTCCTTGCTGTCGATCTGCGCCAGCTGCTCGGTCTGCACGCCCAGGCCCGCCGGCACCGGGATGCCGGCCAGCAGATCGCCGACCGCGACCTCGCCGGCCCGATAACCGACATGGTCATCACGCTGCACGGCCCGGCCCGCGATCGTGCCGCCGGTACCCAGCACCAGCAGCCGGTCGGGCGGGGACGGGTCATCTCGCGGCTCGACGTTCGAACTCAAGACAGGTCTCCTGTTCAGGAACGCAAGCGCTGCAGCGACAGGTCCCAGACCTGCGACAACCAGGCCTGGAGCTGGACCGATGGCTGAAAGTTGATCACACCCGCCCAATGCAGCGACAAGGCGCCCGCCAGCCAACTGAACCACACCATCGGCCAGACCATCTGGTCGCCGCGCCACCAGTTGAGCGTCACGCGCTGGCGAAACGGATGCAGAAAGCGGATGCCAGAAGGATTGGGCAGGTCCATGGCCAGGTGAACCAGCGCTCCGACCACAAAGCCCAGCAAGGCCGAGGTCCAGAGATTCTCCTGCAGCGACAGCAAGGCCCAACTGAACAGCGCGCCCCAGAGCAGCAACCAGTGGGTCCAGGTGCGGTGCGGGATGATGCTGTGGCGAATGCCCTTCTTGAACCAGGCAATCTCCAGCCAATCAGGGGCCGTGGCTCCAGGGAACGCCAGCGCAGCCGCCAGCCAGGGCGAGCCGTGATGGGCATGCGCGATGGAATAAGCAATTGCGGCAGCCCCCAGGCTGGTGGCGCGATGCCCGGTAAGAGTCATGATTTTCAGAGGTAACAAGGTTAAAGCGGTGAATTTCCGCCCGGCTTCAAGGCCGCGAGTATGACACTCCTAGTACAACGACCATGGCAACCCGGGCTGACGACCCTGCTTGACGGGGGTCAAACATGGGGCCTGCGGCCTTAGCCAGCCCGGCCGATCTTTGGCATGATGGAAGTTCAACCACCAAGAGGAAATTGCATGAAGCGACTCGAAGGAAAAGTCTCCCTGATCACCGGCGCCGGCCAGGGCATAGGCGAAGCCACCGCGCTCAAGTTCGCGCGCGAGGGCGCGGTCGTGATCATCTGCGATGTCAAGCAGGCCCAGGTGGATGCCGTGGCGCAGGCCTGCCGCGCCGCCGGCGCGCAGGCCGACGGCTACGTGATGGACGTGACCGACCGGGCGCAGGTCGATGCGGTTGTCGCTCAAACCCTTGCCAAGCACGGCCGCATCGACGTGCTGGTCAACAACGCCGGCATCACGCAGGACGCGCGGCTGCAGAAGATGACGATCGAGCAGTTCGACAGCGTGATCGACGTCAACCTGCGCGGCGTCTTCCACTGCTCGCAGGCCGTCGCCAGCCACATGACGGGCCAGGGCAGCGGCGTGATCCTCAACGCCTCGTCCATCGTCGGCCTCTACGGCAACTTCGGCCAGACCAACTACGCGGCGACCAAGTTCGGCGTGATCGGCTTCACCAAGACCTGGGCGCGCGAACTCAGCCCCAAGGGCGTGCGCGTCAACGCCGTCTGCCCCGGCTTCATCACGACGCCGATGCTGGCGACCGTCCCGGACAAGGTGCTCGACGAGCTCGCGGCCAAGGTGCCGCTCAAGCGCCTGGGCAAGGCCGAGGAGATCGCCAACACCTACGCCTTCCTGGCCAGCGACGAGGCCAGCTACATCAACGGCGCCGTGATCGAGGTCGACGGCGGCCTGACGCTCTGATCCTGGGCGAAAATCGGCGGTGATGAACGCCCCAGCACCGCCAACCCTGCCTGCCTCCTCCCGCTCTCCCGGGTCCGACCCGGGTCCCCAGACCGAACAGCCGCGCTCGCGCGCGGACCTGTTCTGGTCGTTCAACTGGCTCGCGCTGCAGGGCTTCGGTGGCCTGCTGGCGGTCGTGCAGCGCGAACTGGTCGAGAAAAAGCGCTGGTACACGCGCGAGCAGTTCCTGGAGGAATGGGCCGTGGCCCAGATCATGCCGGGGCCCAACGTCGTCAACCTCGGCATGACCCTGGGTGCGCGGCATTTCGGCCTGTCGGGCGCGCTGGCCGTGCTGTTCGGGCTGCTGACGCTGCCGCTGCTGCTCGTGCTCACCCTCGCGGTGCTCTACAGCGGCGTGGCCGAGCATGAGGTCGTGCGCGGGGCGCTGCGCGGCATGGGCGCGGTCTCCGCCGGGCTGATCCTGGCGACCGCGCTCAAGCTGGCGCCAGCGCTGAAGACCAACCCGATCGGCCCCACGGTCTGCGCGCTGCTTGCGCTGGCCTGCTTCGCCGCGGTCGCGCTGCTGCGCCTGCCGCTGGCCTGGGTACTGCTCGCCGTCGGCGGCATGGCCTGGTTCTGGGCAGCGCGCTGCATCCGGCGCGCCGACAAGCTGCGCGCAGGGGAACATTCATGAACGGAATCGCCGACTGGTTCGCGCTGTTCGCGCATTTCGCCAGCCTGTCGCTGCTGGGTGTCGGCGGTGCGCTGACCACCTCGCCCGAAATGCAGCGCTTCCTGGTGCAACAGCAGCACTGGCTCAGCCACGAGCAGTTCGCCTCGTCCATCGTGCTGGCACAGGCCGCGCCTGGCCCCAACATCCTGTTCGTCGCACTGATGGGCTGGCAGGTCGGACTCAATGCCGGCGGCGGACTGGCTGCAGGCCCGCAGGCCTGGCTGCTGGCGCTGCTCGGGTTGCTGCTCGCGATGCTCGGCTGCCTGCTGCCATCCTGCACGCTGAACTACCTGGCCACGCGCTGGGCGCACCGCAACCAGCAGCTGCTGGTGGTACGCGCCTTCAAGACCGGCATGGCGCCGGTCGTGATCGGTCTGCTGCTGGCGCTGGGCTGGCTGCTCGGCATGGCGCCGCCCGAGAGCAACTGGCCGCTGTGGGCGCTGACCGCGGCGACCACGCTGCTGATCTGGCAGACGCGGGTGCACCTGCTGTGGCTGATAGCCGCCGGTGCGCTGCTCGGCGGCTACGGGCTGGTCTGAAGTCGGCCGCCGACCAGCGGATCAATGCGGGTTGTCGAAGAACACCGCGTTGGTGTAGTCGCTGATCTCGAAATAGACCTTCTTCTCGCCCGGGTCGGCCTGGAAGTTCAGGTTCTCGTCGAGCACGCCGTAGCCGTAGCGATAAGCACGCGGGGTCTTGTCGTCGGTGCCCAGCGCGGTGCTCATCTTGTCGACCTTGAGGAAGCGGCGCACCAGCTTGTCGCCGGCGTAGACCTCGAGCACGCCATCGGTGCCGGTCCAGTTCTGGATGCCGCGGCCGATCTTGTTCTGCTGCTCCTGGGTGCAGCCAGCCAGCAGCGCGACCGTGACAGCCGCCAGAGTGAGGGTAAACCGCTTCATGGTGCTCCTTTCAGCCGCGCTGGCGCAGCGCTTCGTACAGGCAGACGGCGCTGGCGACCGAGACGTTGAGACTCTCGACCGCACCCTTCATCGGGATGCTGATGAGGTCGTCGCAGGTCTTGCGCGTGAGCTGGCGCATGCCCGGACCCTCGGCGCCGAGCACCAACGCGACCGGCCCCTTGAGGTCGGCTTGGTAGACCGTCTTGTCGGCGTCGTCGCTGGTGCCGATGATCCAGATGTTGCGCTCCTTGAGCTCGTTCAGGGTGCGCGCCAGGTTGGTGACCATGAAATAGGGCATGGTCTCGGCCGCGCCGCTGGCGACCTTGGCCACCGTCGCATTGATGCCGGCCGCATGGTCCTTGGGCGCGATCACCGCGTGCGCACCAGCACCATCGGCCACCCGCAGGCAGGCGCCGAGGTTGTGCGGATCGGTCACACCGTCGAGCACCAGCAGCAGCGGCGCAATGCCGTCGGCTTCGAGCTGCTCCAGCAGCTCGTCGAGCGACTTCACCTGCGCGACCTCGTTGACGCGGGCCGCGACGCCCTGGTGGCCGTGGCTGCCACAGAGCTTGGCGAGGCGCAGGCTGTCGGCCTCGATCAGCCGGGCGCCCGCCTCCTTGGCGCGATCGATGAACTGGCGCATGCGCGCATCGCGCCGGCTGGATTCGTAATAGATCTCGATGATGGACTGCGGCGCGGTTTTCAGGCGCACGCCGACGGCGTGAAAGCCGAACAATACTTTGGGGGAGGACATGCCCCCAATTATCAGGCCTGATCGGGCCTGGCGCGCATCCACGCATCCTGCGGTGCCCGGTTCAGTCCGTTCAGCCAGCCAGCGGCGCCAGCTCGGTGGCACGACCGGCCTCGATCTCGATGCGGCGCTCGCAGCGCTGCGCGATCGCGCGGTCATGCGTGACCAGCACCAGCGTCGTGCCCTGCTCGCGATTGAGCTCGAACATCAGCGCCATGACCTTCTCGCCGGTGGCGAAGTCCAGGCTGCCGGTGGGCTCATCGGCCAGCAGCAAGGCGGGCTCGACGACGAAGGCGCGCGCGAGCGCGACGCGCTGCTGCTCGCCGCCCGACAGCAGGCGCGGGTAATGACCAAGCCGCTCGCCCAGGCCCACGCGCTGCAGCATGCGGGTGGCGGCGGCACGCGCGTCGCGCCGCCCGGCGAGCTCGAGCGGCAGCATCACGTTCTCGAGCGCGCTCAGGTTGGCCAGCAGCTGGAAGCTCTGGAACACGAAGCCGACCTGACGCGAGCGCAACGCGGCGCGTTCGTCCTCGTCGAGCGCGAACAGGTTTTCTGCGGCCAGCAGCACCTGGCCGGAGGTCGGCGTATCGAGCCCGGCCAGGATCGACAGCAGCGTGCTCTTGCCCGAGCCCGAGGCACCGACGATGGCGACCGTCTCGCCGCGCCGCAAGGTGAAATCGACATCGCGCAAAATGTCCAGCGTGCCGCCGCTATCGGTCACTGACTTGGACAGGCGCTGCACGGCAAGGATGAGATCTGACATGGAAAGGCTTTCCCGATTGAACCGACGACACTTTAACTCGCGCCTGGGCGCGTTGCTGCTGGCGGGGTCATGCGCTGCCACCCTGCCGGCGCTGGCGGCCGAACCCAGGCGAGTGCTGATCGTCGGTGATTCGCTGAGCGCCGAATACGGCCTGCGGCGCGGCAGCGGCTGGGCCACGCTGCTGCAGCAGCGGCTCGACCAGCAGCGGCCGGACTGGCAGGTCGTCAACGCCAGCATCAGCGGCGACACCACCTCGGGCGGCCGCTCGCGCCTGCCCGCGCTGCTCAAGCAGCATCGACCGGCGCTGGTCGTGATCGAACTCGGAGCCAACGACGCGCTGCGTGGGCTACCACTGGATCTGACGCGCGACAACCTGGGCGCCATGGCGCGGTCGGCGCGCGAAGCCGGAGCGCGCGTGCTGCTGCTGGGCATGCAGGTGCCGCCGAACTACGGCGCGCGCCACGCCGAACAGTTCCAGCAGCTCTATGCCGAGGTGGCCAAGGCCGAAAAAGTCGCGCTACTGTCCTTCTTCCTGGCGGGCGTGGCCGACGCAGCGAACCCGGCCCCCCTGTTCCAGGCCGACCGCCTGCATCCGAACGAGGCGGCTCAGCCCAGGATGCTCGACAACGTCTGGGGCGAGTTGAGGCGGCTGCTCAACGCACGCTGAGTTGGCTGCTGGCTGGCAGCGGCACGGCGGTCACGCTGTTCTTCGGACTGCCATCGATCAGGCGATCGGAATAGGTCAGGTAGATCAGCGCGTTGCGCTTGCTGTCGACCATGCGCACGACGCGCTGGCGCTTGAACAGGATCGAGGTCTTCTCGGAAAACACCTCCTCCTGCCTGGGCAAGGCGCCGTTGATGGTGATGGCACCGACCTGACGACAGGCGATCGACGCCTCGGCCTTGTCCTCGGCCAGCCCGAGGGCTCCGCCAATGCCGCCGGTCTTGGCGCGCGAGAGGTAGCAGGCGACCCCGGCGACCTTGGGGTCATCGAACACCTCGACGATGACCTTGTGGTCGGGGCCGATCAGCTTGAAGGCCGTGTCGACGCTGCCGATCAGTTCGGCGTGGGCGGCGAGGGGAAGCAGCAACAACAATAAGAAACGCATAAATTCTCAGCTCTGGTTCAAGAAAAATTATTGATATTCAAGCAACGGAACAGCCTTACTTCTCACAGACCGAAGAGATGCGCGGATTTGATTGACACAGAAATTTATATGCTTATCCACATCAAATAATACAGAATTCACATCTGTATGCAAGTCTTTTTCACTCATTTTTCTGCCAAAGCCAAGTCCAAACACAACTATAAAAGGCGTTGCAACAGCCAGCAAAGGAATTTCCCACCACTTTAAATTCGCATTTTCTTTATAGAAATTACCCTTCAATAAATCAATATCAGACAATGACGGCAATGAATACCCCAGACGCCAAGAAAATTCGCCAAACATGCGAAAAGTCTCCTTCACTTCACAATCCACCACAGAAGACAAATCAGATGAAAGCTGCGCAAAACGCTTATCCAAATCTTCTCTCACATCGCTTTCATAAAATCCTGCCATACCAACCCTACCAATATAAGACCTTGAATCCAGCAGCCAAGCATCGCGCATATCACGCATGAGTTTTTCAGAACGCAGCGGCAACCTTAAGATCATGGAATCAAAGAAATCCGAGTACGCTTTCCGCTCGATATCTTCTTTCCCAAAAGGCTCGGATACACCTGACCTCGTAACCTTACGCTCACTACAAACAGGAATAATATAAATATCACCAAAGACATCCCTAATTGACATTTTTAGTTGGAATTCTTCATTTTCGGAAATGTAATCGGACTTTGTCAAAACAACCGAGACATTGTAATTATTTTCGATGAATTTTTTAATGATTCTTTCATCACAATGCTGAAACCTCGCTCCCCCAGCCTGAATGCAGTAAAAAACGGAATGAAACCATTTATCGGCCGACTCAGAAACATCCCGCCGCTTCAACTCTTGGTTCAACTCAGCCATCCATTCCTCATGCCGATCAACCTCCAAACCCCACGAATCGAAAATCGTGACAGGAAGGCCATTGATCTCCATCTCCAATGGATGAAACCCATTCTGCGTGACTGGACGACCGACGCCTGACTTAACTACGTCACCGCCATAAAGGTAATTTATGAGAGAACTTTTCCCAACCCCAGTCTGCCCAACAACGGCCACATTATAACTAATAGTCATTCAAAACTCCTCAAAAAAATTTCCGTCAATTAAAATCAAACATCTGCATGCTGCGCGTAATAGTCCTCGTAGCGGGACTGCAACAGGGAAAGCGTGAGCAGCGTCGCGACAAGCTTTTCCGCCGCCGGCTCATCGTTCAGATCCTGCGCCGTATGCACCAGACAACCGAAGCTGCCATCGAGCGATGACAGAGCACGCGCATGAGGTCGGTCGAGCTGCGACAGCAGGTAACCCTGCAAGTCCTCGACATCGGGCGTCAAGCGATCAATCGCCTCGCGGGTCGAATCAAAGAACGCCTGCACCGGCTCCAAGGTGCGCTCCAACTGACGCTGCCAGTAGCTGCTCCACCAGTCTGACAAGGGATGCGGCTCGGGCAGCGCAGGCACGGACCATTGGCTCAACTCGGTCGGATCACAGCCCAGCTGTTTGAACCAGGCAATCGCCACCTTCTTGCGCAGGGCGGCATTGTCAAGGCCGACCAGCCTATACATATTCATGCCCGCAATGAATTCATCGCCTTGGCGTGCTTGCTGCAACAGCCGCTTGGCGCGATCAAGCAGTTGCGCGGTTTCGCGCAAACTCGGGCGCAGATCCCAATCGTCGGGCCAACGACGCAAGGCAGCCACCCAGGGATGGCCGACCGGCTGTACGGGCTGCTTCAGCGGTTCGAGCAAATTGAGCCAGAACCTGTCCCGAAACTGCTGCAAAGCCTGTGCCGACATGGCATTGAAATCAACCGAAAAGATTTCCAGACTGAGTTCATCCTCATCGCGCCCGAGCTCGGCCCAGAGTCTATGCACCAAATCGCGCGCCCGCTTCTCCATGCGCGGGGCATCGGCACTTGGACAACGGGTGATGACCAGCAAGAGTTGGATTTGATCAACAAAGTTGGCGTCGGCCACCGCCGACATGAAGTCGCGCAAATGTTCGGCATTGACCACGCCGTCGAGCCGCCCGGCTTGGCTGACATACACCAGAGCGAGGTTGTCGTAACCCGTCATCAAGGCCGACGCTTCCTGCTCCGCCAGCTCATCGTCGCCAGAACTCCAGCCGGGCGTATCGATCAGGAACAGGCGCTTCGGGGTTTTCTCCTCGCCGCCGTAACCGTCGCCTTCGTGCAGGATCAGACGCGGTTCGCTGACGGCCAGGCGCAGGCGGTAACGCATCGGATCAAGATCGGCCAAATTCTGCCGGTCGGGGAATTCATCGAGCGGCCTGACCAAGCGGGCCGGGTGGTAGTCCTGCGCGCGCTCGACCAGCGACAGCGCGGGCGCATCGCCATAGGTGATTTCGAGCTGCAAGCGGGTCTGGGGTTCGAGCGAGCTGATCGGCATCAGCGGCTCGGGTATCAGCTGGCCGAACAACTCGCTGAGCAAGCGGGTCTTGCCGGCGGAGAACTCGCCGACCACGCGCGCGGTCAGGAAACCATCGGTCAGCTGTGTGTCAATCTGCATGCCCTCGTCGAATGCTTTCAAACACCGCTGCACAGCATCGGTACGAGGAAAATCTGATTTCTTGGAGGAGGAAGATGATTTCACGATGATTGGACAAAAAATTTAACGCGACAGACTTTCCAGCAACTGTCGAGCATTCCAGACGATGCGCTCGGCCGCGCCCTGCCA
Organism: Chitinophaga pinensis; assembly: GCA_943326015.2. Classification (GTDB taxonomy): domain Bacteria; phylum Pseudomonadota; class Gammaproteobacteria; order Burkholderiales; family Burkholderiaceae_C; genus Malikia. The sequence goes on from CALPRQ020000009.1 coordinate 50,483, forward strand.
TCCGTATGAATTCAGTAATTCCAGCTCCCTCACATCAAGGCAGATGGTCAAGAATTCGAGAAATCGAGACTGAAGCAACGCTGAATCAAACTCGCCCTGACGCCATTCGTCACCCGCCTGCACCAAGGCAATCAACGTCGAGAGACCCGGTCGGCATTGCTGATATGCCGGGCCGTCGCCTGACAGCAGCAAGGGGATGAGCAACAGATGGTGATTCTTCGTCCCCCAGCAATCGGGGTTGCGCTGCTGGTCGTCGCTCTGCACCGCAGCGACGGTTTCATTGATCAACTGCACCGCCGCATCGGCAATGTCGGTTGGCACCAGCGATCCGATCCGCTGTACGGCCTGCCAAAACAAGGGTTGCGCGCGCAGCAAATTCTGACGATGGACCGGAGCCGCTTCGTCGATGGCGTCGTCGAGCACACGCGCATAGAGATGAATGCGCGCGCAGTCGATCAGCAGCATGCGTTCCCGGTCGCTGATTCCGGCGTGCAACCAGGGTTCCGCCAGCAACGCAATGAAGGCTGGCGCATGCTCGGCCACTGCGTCCAGCCGCTGAACAGCGCCAGCGGCGGCCTCGCTGCCATCGGACAGGTGAATGCGCTCGATGTCGGAACGCAACTGCTGGCCGAGAGCGAGGATCAGCTCATCAATTGAAGTGGGCTGCATCAAAAAACAAGTAAATAGCTTCAGTTTTTATGGAATGTCGGCTACAAATATCTTTTGCAATCATAGCAATATCGTGGTTTTCTACCAGCATCAGAAAACATCAAATTTGTTGATCCGCAATTCACACATACACGCCGACTTTTATTGCTAACATCACGAAAAACTCGCCTTACTGAATCATCGGTCTTCGGCGATTGCTCCGGCGACGCCTTGCTTCGACTCTGCATCAATTCATTCTGAGTGGCAACGAGGCGGCGATTGAGATCATCGCAACGCTTCTGGCTTTGCGACAATTCATTCTGGGTCCCGACCAAACGCCGATCGAGTTCCGCGCATCGCTGCCGACTCCACTCCAGATCATTTTTCGCGCTGGTTAGAAAAATATTAGGTTCATTAGAACGCCGCTTGCCCTGTGCCAGCTCGTCCACAGCGCTGGCTAGGCGGCTTTCGAGTTCATCACAATGCGCCTGGATTCGCACCGACGACTCGGCCAGCAAATCGAGGTAGCGGAAAATGACCGAAGTTTGGCTCGATGAATTCATGAAGTCGTCGATTCTGGAATTATCACTCATCAATTTCACCCCCTCAAAAATCCTGCTTTCCTCAAGAGGGAATTTATTTCACGAAGATCTTTATTCATCCGGACTTCGTTTTCCCGACTTTGCTCCAACTCTCTCTGGATATCGCTCAGGCTGCGGTTGACGACCCGCTTGTATGCGGCATCGAGCTCACGCAGTTCCTGGTGCATCCGGGTCTCGTTCGCCCGGCTGCGGGCAAGCTCGTCATGGACGCTCAGCAAACGGCGATCAATCTCGTCGAAACGCCGCTGCGTCAGCGCCCATGATTCGGCCAGGCTGTCGAGGTAGCACTCAACCAGCGCCCCATCGACTAGGCTCGGATCGATGGAACTCGGCACCGCCTCGCGGACCGGTCGAACTGAAGCCGATTTATGTTTCCTTTGCGGTCGCTGGCCACTCAGAAGCGAAACGTAGTAGCGGGGCAAATCGGCTTGCTGATCCTTGGTGATATGAAGCCAGTCATAAAACTCGCCTCGCAGCAGATGCAGCAACCGTTCATGCCCATAAGCCTGATGCGAGAACCCGGGTTCGAGTTCGCGCAGCAACTTGCCGAAGGAGGCAAGGTCTATCGGCGGCTCAATGCCCTGCCTGAGCGCAAGATCGAACGCCGCGTGGATCAGATCGAGCAGGAAGGTTTTTTGCTGTGGGGTCATGATTCAGCCCAGCGTCGCCAGGGTGCGCTCGATGGCCGTGGCGTCATCGCGCAGTTGAGTCAGCAGTGCGCGCTTGTCGACCGAACTAGCCTGCGCTTGCGTGTCGAGCCGGCCTATGTCTTGCAGCCGCTCGTCGATCAGCGCGGCGACGCGGTCCTCCCAATGGCTCTTGATGCGAGCATGGAGCAGCTCGGTCATCGCGGCGCTCTGGCGGTCGAAGCCGCGCAGCCATTGCGAAACCGCGCGCTCGGCGTTGTGCCTGATCTGCTGCTGCCGTTCCTGCTGCAACTGCTTCTGCACGTCCCGCTGTTTCTGCTCGGCCTGGGCCTTCAGACGCACGAGCTCGCCTTGCAAGCGTGCCTGCTCCTTGCGGTTCTGCTCCAAGGCCCAGCCAGTCAGCTGCCGCTCGTTGGCGATGTCCTCGTTACGCGCCAACGCGCGGCGCAGCGCTTGGCTCTGGTTTTCCAGATCGGAAAGCCCGGCATTGCGCGCGGCCACGGCCTCGGGATCGACGACCTCGACATCGACCGGACCGCCCAACATCGAACCGAAGCGCTCGCCCCAGTAGCCGAGGGAGAACATTTCCAGCGCGCCAATTTTATTCACCAAGTTGGGAGGCAAACCTGACGATTTGGCTATCGGCAGACCCTGCATGACTTTCATGCTGTGACTGACCGCATTGCCCACCTTGGCGGCATTGACGGCAATATTGGCCATCTTGGCGCCTTTACCGACGATGGAGGCGACCTTGGCTCCTGCCGTGGCCGGATTGAAGAACATCAAACCGATGTCGGCCACCTCGCCCAGCATGCGACCCAGCATTGCGCCGTTGCCATCCTTGACGCGCTGCAGGACGGTCGGCAAGGGCTGCACAGCAATCACGTTTTTTTGCTGCGTCAGTGCGCGCAACGCCTGTTCGCTCTCGCTCATGTCAGCCACGTTCATAGTGGCGAGCTTTTGCTCGGTCGCGACGAACTGCGCCTGCTGCTCGGCGAGCTGCTGTTCCAACTGGGTCAATTTGCCGACATCGACAAAGTCATCGACGCTGACGGTCTCGGGCGTGGGTAAACGCAAATTGAATTCAGCCACCTCGGCTTGGGGCAGTTGCAGCATGCCGTGGTCAGCGGACAGGGCACTCAAGGTCTGCGCCAGTCGGGCAGTGGCGGTGCGCAGCAATTCGGCGCCCTGCTGGCCGAAGGCGTTCCAAGCCGATTCATCAGCCAATTCATCGGCGCTCTGATCCAACTGCGCCTTGAGCTGGCGGCGCTCGGCCTGCACCGAGACGGCGGCCTGCTGCTCGATGCGCTGGCGCTCCTGCTGCTGCTCCGCTTGCTGAACGGACTTGAATTCGGCCAGCTTGTGCTTGCGCTGCAACAGCTCCTGGTGCAGCGCTTGCGCCTGGGCTTCGGAATCAACCTGGCAGCTGCGCTGCTGCTCGGCATTCTGACCCAGTGCGTTTTGCAAGATGGGCTTGAGCTCGGCCTGGAAGCGGCGCAGGCGTATGTCATCCAGATCGGCCCGGGCGCGCTGCACGAAGTCGATGATCTCGTCACGGCCCAGCCCGTCGCGGTGACAGGGTGCCAGCCGCGCGCGCAGCCCGCTGCCCTGCTCGATCTGGGCCGCCCACTGCTCCAGCGAGGGCATCTTCTCGCCCCGCGCGACCGAGGCTTCGACCTCATCCCAGCGCGCGACCATGAACTTGACCCGCTTGCCGGCCTGCTGGATCAGCGCAAGCGTCTCGACATCAGCCTTGGAAGGCCCGCTCGGCGCCAGCAAGTAAAGCACGACATCGGCCTGGCGTACCTGAGCCAGCGTGTACTCACGGTGCGTCTGCGACACGCTGCCCAGACCGGGCAGGTCGATGATGGACACGCCTTCGAGCCAGGGCAAGGGCAGCGCCAGTGTCGCGCAGGCCGCGCCTTCGGGGGCCTGGGTCGTGGCGGCGGCAAAACCGGCTTCATCCAGCGGCAGGCTGCTGCCGTCGTGGCCAACGAGCTGCATCTCGCGCTCGGCGCCGTATTCGATGAAGGTCGGCAGCGCAGTCGTCTCCTCCATCGCGGTCTGCAACAGGGGTTCTTGCAGCAGCATGTTGAGCAGACTGCTCTTGCCGACCGAAAAGCCGCCGATCAGGATCAGGCGCAAAGGTCGATCCGTCTGCAGCGTCTCGGCCGCCAGCGCGGCGACCGGCTCTTGCCAGGCGGTCGGCAGCACGGACTGGACTTCGGCGAGGAAGGCATGGGCTTGGGTCATGGGGCGGCTTTCAGGAATTCAGAGCGTTCTGGGTCAGCGCCAGCAGGTCGGCGACATCCTTGCCAGCCTGCTGGAGACGGGCACGGCGCTGCGCGATCTCGGCCTCGCCTTGGACCAGCAGCTGCTGCAGTTCCTCGCGCTTGGCGCGCTTGGCGTTGAGCGGTTCGAGGTATTGCTCCTCGACGCAGGCTTGCAGCGCCCGCAACTGGTCCGCGAACACCTTTTCGATCGCACCCGATACATGGCCTTCGAGGTAGCGGATGCGCTGGTCGAGCTGGCCGGCGGTATTCCTGATCAGGCGCTTGGTGATTTCCTGCGCCATCTCGCCCTCGACCGCCTTGGCCTGCTGCTCGGCTTGCCTCTTCCTGCGCTCGGCATCGGCGACCTCGCGCTCGTACTTCTTCTGTGCCTTTTCCTGCGACATGCGGATGCCTTCCTTGCGCTCCTCTGCGGCGGCGATTTCGGCCAAGCGCGCTTCCTTCTGGTCGATCAGTCTCTTCAACTCGTCGCGCTCGGACTTCCAGATCTTGACATTGCTGTCGTCGATATAAGCTTCACTTTGGTAGGTGTCATCGCTCCACATTCCACCCTCCTTGACTCTCTTGGGACGGGAGAGTGTCTGGGCTGCGGGCTGAGCACCCAGTTGTTCGACCATACGCTCGGCGCGCAGCACCGCCTGACGCGCCATTTCAAGCTGCGCCGGATTGGCGGCGCATTTGGACTGCTCGGCTTCGAGCTCCTCGATTTGATCCTTGCGCGCGGCGATCTCCCGCTCCAGCGCCATCGCTTGTTGGTGATGCTGCTCAACCGCGCTGAAATCGGCCTTGAAGCTGATGTCGAGCGACGGTAACTCGACATCCATCTGGCCCAGTTCGCCCTTGATCTGGCCGGCGTGCTTTTCCATCTGCTTGCGGTAGTCCGCGCTCAAGGCTTCCAGCACCTTGGTCATGTGTTGCCGGTGCTTGCTCCAATCTTGGCCAACCTGCTGCGACACCGAACGGAACTGCTGGTGCAGATCGTCGGGCAGACCGATGTCCTTGACACGCCTGTCGATCTGGCGCTGCACATAGCGGACATCGACCTGGTTCTCGATGTCGGTCTTGAGATCGGCCAGCGGTGTGACCAGATCGCGCTTGACGGCTTCGACCAGGACGCGGGCATTGCGTTCATGCTCGGCGCGGGACTCGATGGCAACCATCTCGGACTCCTGCTTGAGCTGCTTGATGTCCTGATCGAAGGTGGTCAGGTCACGCGCGCGCTCCTCCAGCGTCTTGTCCACATCGAGCTGCTGCAACTCGTCATCAAGGCTGTCGGCGAGCTGGCGCTGGATATGCGAGAGTTCCTGCAGCGGCTTGCCGTAGATCTCCTCAATCGCCTCGCCATTCGACAGCATCTCGGCAATGCGGTACGACAGTACATCGATGCCCGACTGCGCCTGCTTGTCGGAGTCGCCGCTCATGGCCCAGCGGGCGCTGACTGGGATCAGGTGATCGGAATCGGTCAGCAGCGTGAGCTCTTCCTGATCCTGGATATACTTTTTGAAATTCTGCTTGACTCTGTCGAGCTTTTCCTGGGCGCGCTGTTCCACCGGCTTGCGAAGTTCGTGGTCGTCTTCCGGCGCCAGCACCCTGTCCCAGAAACCGATCACGGTGATGAACTTGCGGAAGTTGTTACGCAGCGTGTCGGTCATGAACTCCCACTCGGTCGCCACTCCGCCGAGCTGATCCGCAGTCTGCACCCAGAGCGCAATATGAGCCTCGGAGATCGCCTTGCGTGTGATCGCCTCGTGGTGCTCCATCACCGATTGCAAGCCGGGCGTATCGACCAGCACCAAGCCTTTGGCCAGCAAAGGGTGGTCCATGAAAGCCTCGATGTAGTCGAGGGTCTTGCGCACGTCGGCGTTGCTCTCGTCGAGCTCGGTGCCCCACCGTACCAGTGCGGCGTCGTCGGTCCAGGGCACTTCCTGCGGCTGGCTGCCATCCTGGAAATGGATGCGGATAAAACGATCTTTACGTCCGGATGGCAGCATCCGGACGAAGGTGTTGATCGCGGTGGTTGCCTCCAGCGCGGTCGGCAACAACTTGATGCCAAGCAGTGCATTGACCAGGCTGGACTTGCCGCGCGAGAACTCGCCTAGCACCACGAGCCGGATCGCATCGGAGTTCAGGGCGCTCAGTATTTTGTCGAAACGGGCGTACGCGGTCTTGAGCTCGACGCTGCCGAACTCGTCGAACAGCTGCTGCGTGCGGGCTAGAAAGTCCTTGGCGACCTGAATTTTTTTCTGACGGGTTTCGAGACTTTGATTGAGAATGTCAGTCATTTTTATATTGATATCAGTTATTAACAGGGAATTCAATGCTTCAGGTAGTCTGAAACCTCCTGCTCCATCTCCGCCTGCAGTCCCTCCGGACTGATGATGCGGACATGCGGAATCCAGTAGCGCACGATCGGCAGGATCTGGTTCGGGTGAGCGACCTTGGCTGACACGATCAGGCCACCGTCCTCGAGGTCTTTCTCGATCACCTGATTGGCGATCAGCTGGCGGCGCTTGAAGTAGCCGGCCACCTCCTTGACCACCTTGAGAACGACTTCCTTTTTCTCCTGGCCCAGCCAGATGCCATCCTCCTGCTGCAGGCGTGGCTCGATGGTGGGATCGGGCTCGAAGACGGTGTCCGACACGCGCAGCCGCTCGATCTTGCTGAAGCTGAAGGACTTGAGCTTGTCGCCGTCCTGGGCCGCGAGGTACCAGATGCCCTTGTGGTTCAGCAGCTTGTAGGGTTGCACCCCGGCGTAAGGCTTGAGCCCCTCGGGCTTGCGGTAGTCAAAGCCGACCCGATGCCGGTCGCGAATCGCCTGCTTGAGTTGCTGGAAGTCGGACTCGCGCCCGCTGAGGTCCTCGTAATGGTGGCCCTTGACCAGCAGCGAACTCTGGATGCGGCTGTCGAAGATGTCGCGCAGGAAGTCCGACGACAGCCGGGGAAACAGGCCCTGCACGCCCGCCAGGGATGCAAAGCGCTCGATGTCCTTGCCGCTGATCTGGCCCAGGACGGCCGGGTCGAGGGCATAGCGCCCGTCGCTCTTTTGCAGCGGCAGGTAGGACAGGCGCTTGTTGAGGTCGCGCTGTATGGTGCGCAGGTTGACGCCGAACTCGTCTGCCAGGGCCTGCGGTTCGAGCCGTTCCCCCTGGTTGAGCTTGAGCAGCATCCGGGACAGACGGACCACCAGGGTATCGTGTGGAGCAGGCATCATGAAGTGCTAAGGTTGCTGTTTTGTGCAGTCATCTTACAAAATGACAACGACAGGTCGTGTCGTTTTTACTTGAACTAACCACTTTTTTTGCCTAAATCAGGATCTTTTTCAAAAGCTCACTCCATCACACGAAGGCACGCATGCAGATCGACCAGAAAACTGTCCCATCAGCCGCCATCCAGGTCTGGAAAACAAGCCTCGGGCAAGCCGGCCCGGCAGCCATCAAGACCTTGGCAGCACAGGACAACCGGCTCACTGCGGGCTTTCGTCCCGGAAAAATCGACCCCTCGGTAGCCAGGAAGCGCCTGCAAGCCGCGCTGGAACAGCATCAGGAACTGCCCGAGTCCTATCTGGCATTGCTGCGCGGCTGCACTCTGGCCAATCCCCTGGTGCTGGTGCTGTCCGAGGAGGCCCTGGCGACAGGACGGCAAGCGCTTTGTCGCTGCTACGGAGGCACAGAGCTGTCAGCGGCCATGCTGCTCGATGCACGCGAGGCCGTGCGGCGCATGGGTTTCGAGTGGCTGCAAGCCCCAGTTGAGACAGGATCGGCCGCAGACCGGCAGGAGGCGGCACGGGAGTTGGCCAACCTGTTCCGGCCTTTTCTTGAGCAGATGCAGTTGCTGCCGGCCACCCAGCCCGGAGACCCTGCGCCAGCCCTAGCCACCGCATCAGCCCCTGCAGCGGGCGACAGCCGAGCGCGCCCCCGGTCAGTCAAGGAGCGCGAACTCCTGCTGGCCTTGCGCGCCAAGGACAAGGAAGCCAAGCGCTACCGGCGCGACTGGCAGGCGGCCCACGAGGAACGCCTGCGACTGCGACAGGCCGGCGAATCGGCCCAGGCCGTGCAGGCGAACGCTCAGGCACGCATCACAGAGCTGACGACGCAACTGGCGCGGTGGGAAACCCACTTCGAAGGCCGTGTTGCCGAACGGGTCGATGCGCTGCTTGATGCTCGCTTGCTGCCCTGGCTGCGCCCCGCCGAGCAACTGGTGCAGGCGGTGGAGCTGAACGCCTCCGCCTCCTGGCTGGAACAGGCACAGGCGTTGCTGGAACGGCAGGCGGCCCAGGACCTGCGTTACGGCCTGCGCTCTCGGCTTCAGTCCGAGTTGCAGGCCTGCCAGGCCATACGGCTCAAGCTAGAGCAAGCACAACGCGATGCCCTGCGCCCATTGCCCGAGCTGGCCTCGATGGCAACCCGCATCGCCGAACATGGCCGCGCCATCGAGGACAAGCTGGGCCAGTCGACCACGACGCCACTCGCCACGACCCCAGGCCTGCAGCGGCTGTCGCAGTCGTTGCAAGGCGCAGACACGCTCGATCAGGTCAGTGCCGTGCGACACGCGCTGCAAGCCAGCGAGGCGCAGGGCTGGCTCGACGAGGCGGAACTGGCGCAGGCTTACCGGCTGGTCGAACTGGCCAGTTCCCGCTGCTACGCGCTGGCCGGGACCGCCCAGGGCTGGTCGCAGGGACGGCTGACGCACCAGGACCTGCCGCTGCATGCCTTGCAGGCCGAGTTGGCGCAGGGTCGCCCCTGTACCGTGGTAGTCGATGGCCACAACATGCTCTACACCCAGCCGGGATTGTTCCGCGCCTGGTTCGACGAGCAAGGCCAGCCGGGACAGCGGGCGCGCCAGCGACTGATCGACCAGTTACTGGATCTGCTCAAGCGCCAACCAGGGCTGCGGGTAAATCTGTGGTTCGATGGCGATACCTTGCACGACTACACGCCGGGACCCCATTTGCGGGTGCATTACTCGGGGGGAACAGGTACCGACCGAGCCGATCAGCACATCGTGGCCTATCTGCGGCATCTGAAGCAGAGCACGCCGACCCAGCTGCGGGCCGTGGTCACGGCCGACCGCAGCGAGGCCAGCCAGGCCAAACAGACCGGTGCACTGGTTCTAGCTCCGCAGGAGCTGGGACTGTGGCTGCGCTGATGAACTTTGTTCAGAACTGAGACTCTGCGTAAGCCGCGACGGCCTCGGTCTCCGCCGGGGGACCGTAGCGGGAGATCATCTGCTCCACCCCTTGCGCATCGACCAGCCACAGCCACTTACTGAAACGGCCTGGGTCCAGCGACCAGTCGAGGCCATGCACGATGCCGTACTCTCCCGAATTCTTCAGGTGTTCCACGGTTCCCTGGGCCGGGGCGGCAAACTCGGGGCTGAGCTCGCTGCAGTCGAACAGGACCAGCATGCCGGAGAACCGGTCACGGGTCTGGTCGAGCAAGCTCAGGTTCTCGTCGAGCTGTTTCCTGCCCTTCCTGATGCTGGCCGGTGACGTGCTGGCCTTGACCTCCAGCAACATCGACCCCTGGTCGAGCTTGAAGATCCCGTCCGTTTCCTTGTGCTTGCGGGCGTAGTGGCCGTAGACATTCAGTTCCTCCCAGGAAATGATGTTGCGGCTGTCCTGCTCATGCTGCTGCGCGATGATGCGGCAGGCCACCTGCTCGGCCCAGGCGGTGACATGGCGACGGGTATCCACCTCCTTCTCGCCCGACTCGATGCGCCGGAGGGTCGCGTGGTAGGCACAGCGCTCCCGGTAGGAGCGGTTGTCCTTCGAGGACAGGCGGACGTTTCTGATTCTGAGCTTGGACATGGAAGGCTTCCGTGATGAATCCTGCAACCATGTTACGAAAGGCGAACGACAGGTGATGTCGTTTTCACGGAAGTCGCCAGATTTTTTCCAGAAGCTACTGCCCGCCCGAGACAGGCTCAGGGCCTGAACCTCAGTGGAGCCAGAAGGTCGAGTGGATCAGCCACTGGTAGCCGTAGCCCGTCGCGACCACGACGGCACCGAACAGCAGCACGAACAGCGCCAGTCGCGCGACGATGCGGCCCGCCTTGGCAGATCCGGTGACCGCGTCCGGCGCTACCGGCAGCAGCCGGTTCACCAGCCAGCGGATGCCAAGCAGCACCAGGATCAGGTCGACCAGCAGCGCGACCGGTATGCCCACCACGGAGGCGATACCGACCGCGTTGATGCCGATGACCAAGGTCCACAGCAGCAGCTTGTTGCCCAGCAGGTCGGACAGGGATTTGGCAGTCATGGCAGGTTGTTCCTCTTGCAGGGTGAGGCCGCTCACGCGCGGCGGGGCAACGACTGAATTCTCAGGCGTTCAGCGCGCGCAGGGCTTGCGCCAGATCAGCACGCAAGTCTTCAACTGCTTCCAGACCGACCGCGAAGCGCACCGGACCGTGGACATGCGGCCAGTCGCGCCCGCGCATCTCGGCCTTTTCATAGGGCACGCACAGGCTGACCGGGCCAGCCCAGCTGTAGCCGAGTCGGAACAGCTTGAGCGCATCACAGAAGGCCACCACGCGCTCGGGCGCCACGCCATCATCGAACACGACGCTAAACAGGCTGGCCGCGCCGCTCGCGTCGCGCTGCCAGGTTTCGTGCCCGGGCGAACCCGACAGCGCCGGATGCAGCACCCGCAAGACGCCGGGCTGCGACTGCATCCAACCGGCCAGCTCGCGCGCGGCGGCGTCCTGCGCGGCATAGCGCAGCGCGATCGAGGGCAGGCCGCGCAGCACCAGTTCGGCGTCGTTGGCGCCAACGCCCAGGCCGAGGCGCATGTGAGTCAGCAGCAGCTCGCGGTGCATGGCCAGGTCGCGCGTGACGACCGAGCCCATCAGCACATCGGCGCCACCACTGGGGTATTTGGTCAGCGCCTGCAGCACGACATCGGCGCCCAGGTCGAAGCCGCAGAACGCCACGCCCGCGCCCCAGGTGTTGTCGAGCACGCTCACGATCGGACGCGCCCGGCCCGGATTGGCGGCGCGCACCAGGGCTGTCAGCGCCGGTAGATCAGGAAATTCGAGCGTGACCGAACCGGCTGCCTCCAGCCAGACCAGGCGGGTCTTGTCGCTGATGCGGGCGGCCAGGTCGGCCGGGTCCATCGGGTCGTAGTAGCGCGCCTGGATGCCCCAGCCCGCCAGCTCGACCGAGGCGAAGGACTTGTTGGGGCCATAGGCGTTGTGCGGGATCAGCAGCTCGTCGCCAGCACGCAGCAAGGCCATGTCCACCAGCGCGATCGCGGCCAGCCCGCTGGGCGCCAGCACGCAATGGGTGCCGCCTTCGAGGGTGGCGATGCGCTCCTCCAGCGTGAAGGTGGTCGGCGTGCCGTGCAGGCCGTAGGTGTAGGCCGACTTGTCCTTCCAGTCGCGCGAGCGCATGGCCGCCACACTGGGAAAGAACACGGTCGAGGCCTTGTGCACGCCGGGGGCCGGGACCTCGAAATCAGCTGGTGGTCGGTAAGTGTGGTGGATCAGCGCGGTCGGCTGCGACAGCGCGGGGGTCAGGGCATCGGTGACTTTAGGATCAGGCATGCCCGGATGGTAGCGTTTCCACCTCGAAGCCGACCACGCTGCGCCGCTCCTTGCTGAACTCGACCCCGATCAGGTGGATGGGCTCGCCGCGCGCGCGGTACTTGTCGGCATAGGCACGCTCCTTGATCTGCCGCAGCGCCCGGCCGTCGGGCACCAGCTCGACCACCTTGAACTCGAACAGCCAGACCTGGGCGTCGAACAGCACCGTCATGTCGATGCGGCCCCGGTTGGTCACATCCTCCAGCCGGATGTCCAGCCCCAGCGCGGCGAAGTGGCTGTAGAAGATGCTCGCGTAGTAGCCCTCGAACTGCGCCACCGGCGAATTGCGGTACCAGTCATGCGGAATGCTGGCGAAGAAGGCGGTGAACAGCGCCTGCAGGCCGGCAAAGTCCCTGGCCTGCAGCAGGCGGTAGAGCTGGCTGACCTGGACGCCCGGCACCGAAGGGTCGCCGCTCAGGCGCTGCAGCAGGCTTTCGTTGAGGCTGGCCTGCACTTCCAGATTCGGATACTTAAGCGTGAACTCGGCCCGACCGGGAATGCGCCAGACGCTGCCCACGGTCAGATAGCCGGTCTGGAACAGCAGCGCCTCGGTGGTCATCTGCTCGACGTCGAACGTGCCCAGCAGGTTCTCCTGCGCCACGAAGGCCTGCAGTTGCGGTGTGAACACGCCACGCTGCGTCAGCACGTCGATCAGGAAGGTTGGCGTGCCGGTCTCGAACCAGTAAGGATGGAACTCGCGCTTGTCGAACAGCAGCAGCAGGTCGAACGGGTTGTAGACACTCTGTCCGGTCCAGTTGTAGCCGTTGTACCAGGTGCGGATCTGCGCCCGATCCAGGCCCAGCAGTTCCGGGGCGAACACCGTATCGACATCCTCGTCGGTGTAGCCGCAGATCGCCGAGTAGCGCACATCGACGGTGATGTCCTTGAGATTGTTCAAGCCTGAAAACAGGCTGACCTTGCTGAACTTGCTCACGCCGGTCAGCATCGCGAACTGGATATGCGCGTCCTGCCCCTTGATGACCGAATACAGGTCCCGCAGCCCATCGCGCATCTGACGCGCGATTGCCGGCTCGGTGATGTTGTCGAGTATCGGCTTGTCGTACTCATCGACCAGCACTACCGCGCGCTGGCCGTGGCGCGCCCTGGCCTGGCGGATCAGCTCGCCGAACTGGCCCGGCACGTCCAGGTCCGGTGGGAAGGTCACGCCCAGGCGCTCGGCGTTCTGGCGCAGGTTGTCGAGGATGCGCTGCTGCAGCCGTTCGGCGCTGTGCAGCACGCCGTCGGCAAAGCTGATGCGGATGACGGGATAACTGCTGGACCAGTCCCAGTTGGCCTCGGCGTGCAGGCCGTCGAACAATGGGCGGTTGCCCTCGAACAGCTCGGCCAGCGTGTCGATCAGCAGGCTCTTGCCAAAGCGGCGCGGCCGGCTCAGGAAATAGAACGAGCCTTCCCGCACCAGTCGCAACAGCAACGGCGTCTTGTCGACGTAGTAGCAGCCCTCGCCACGCAGCTTGGCGAAGGTCTGGATGCCGATCGGGAGCTTGCGGCGCTTCATTCCCTTTCTTTCCGGGACGGGTACAGCCCCGCCTCAAGGCTGCCGCGCCAGCAGCTCCTGCGGCCGCAGGCTGTCGTAGCTCTCGAAAGGCTGGTGGATCCAGGGATTGGTCGCCAGGAACTCGACCGTGTAATCGGGCTGGAACACCGAGCAGGCCTTGGTCCAGATCACGGCGCTGCGCAGCTCGGTGATGGGCGGGTAGCTGTTGCGCAACTGGTCGACCACCGCGCGCAGCGTAAGGCCCGAATCAGCCAGGTCATCAACCAGCAGCACGCGACCGGCGATCTGGCCCTTCGGCGTCGTGATGTAGTGCGCGATGTCGAGATGACCCTGCACCGTGCCGCTCTCGGCGCGATAGGAGCTGGTCGACATGATGGCCAGCGGCACATCGAAGATGCGCGACAGGATGTCGCCCGGGCGCAGGCCGCCGCGCGCGAGGCACAGGATGGTGTCGAATTCCCAGCCGGACTGGTGGATCTGGATCGCCAGTTTCTCGATCAGCCCGTGGTATTCGTCGTAGCTCACATAGAGGTGCTTGCCGTCTTCGCTCAGCATTTGGATTCCGAAATGGCTAATTTTTATGGGATTTCCGGTCCCGATACCGATGAAAAAAGCGGCCTCGGGGGCCGCTTCTTCATGCATCAGGCAGCGTAGGGATGCTGGATGAGGATGGTGTGATCGCGGTCCGGGCTGGTCGAGACGACGTGGATCGGCACGCCGGTGACTTCCTGGATGCGCCGCAGGTAGGCCTGCGCGTTGGCTGGCAGGTCTTCGTGGCGGGTCGCGCCGACGGAAGATTCGGTCCAGCCCGGCAGCGTCTCGTAGACCGGCTTGCAGCGCGAGATCTCGTCGGCGCCCATCGGCAGCAGGTCGATCTGCTCGCCGTCGAGTTCGTAGCCGACGCAGAGCTTGAGCTCGGTCAGGCCGTCGAGCACGTCGAGCTTGGTGATGCACAGGCCCGACAGGCCGTTGACCTGGGCCGAACGCTTGAGCAGCGCGGCATCAAACCAGCCGCAGCGGCGCGAGCGGCCGGTGGTGGTGCCGCGCTCGGCGCCAACCGTGCTCATGTGCCAGCCCGGCGTGCCTTCCTTTTCCCATTCGAGTTCGGTCGGGAAGGGGCCGCCGCCGACGCGGGTGCAGTAGGCCTTGGTGATGCCGAGCACGTAATGCAGCAGGCCCGGACCGACGCCGGCACCGGCCGCGGCGTTGCCGGCCACGCAGTTGCTCGAAGTCACGAAGGGGTAGGTGCCGTGGTCAACGTCAAGCAGCGTGCCTTGCGCGCCTTCGAACAGCAGGTTGATGCCAGCCTGGTGGGCATCATTGAGCTCGCGCGAGACATCGGCCATCATAGGCTTGATCTGCTCGGCCTGCTCCATCGCCTGGGCAAAGACCGGCTCGAACTGGATCTTGCCGTCGACGATGAAGGGCGACAGCGCGGCGTCCCACTGCATCTCGGCGCTGCCGAGGTAGCTGGTCAGCGCATGGTTGTGCAGGTCGAGCAGTTCGCGCAGCTTGGTCGCGAAGCGCTCGGGGTGCTTCAGGTCCTGCACGCGCAGCGCGCGGCGGGCGATCTTGTCCTCGTAGGCCGGACCGATGCCGCGGCCGGTGGTACCGATCTTCTCGGTGCCCGCCTTGACCTTGGCGGCTTCGCGCGCGATGTCGATCGCGGCGTGGAACGGCAGGATCAGCGGGCAGGCCTCGCTGATGCGCAGGCGCGAGCGCACCTCGACGCCGGCCTTCTCCAGGCCCGCGATCTCTTCCAGCAGCTTGGTGACCGACAGCACCACGCCGTTGCCGATGTAGCACTTGACGCCAGCGCGCATGATGCCGCTCGGGATCAGGTGCAGCGCGGTCTTGACGCCGTTGATCACCAGCGTGTGGCCGGCATTGTGGCCGCCCTGGAAGCGCACCACGCCACGGGCGGTCTCGGTCAGCCAGTCGACCAGCTTGCCCTTGCCCTCATCGCCCCACTGGGTGCCGACGACGACGACGTTGCGCCCAGGCTGGGCCTTGAAATTGTTTTCGCTCATGGGGATACCGTTTTCTTCTTGGCGGGGTCAGGCTGCCAGGGGCTGCACCACCCACACGCCGTCTTGCGCGACGAGCGCGCGGTTGCAGTGGAACTCGTCCACCTCATGTTCATGGCCCGGCAGCACGCAGACCACGGTTTCGCCGGCTGCGCGCAGCGCGACGATGGCGGAACGCAGACCAGGTTCCGAGCCCCAGGGAGCGCGGATCGCGGCTTGCAGCGCCGGTGCGGCGGCGGCCGACACCAGTTCCTTCAGGTCCAGGCTGAAGCCGACGGCCGGACGCTTGCGCCCGAACACACCACCGACCTCGTCGTAACGACCGCCGCGCACCAGCTCCTGCAGCCGACCGACCGGACCACCGAAGAGCGAGAAACGCACGCCGGTGTAGTAGGCATAGCCGCGCAGGTCGGCCAGGTCGAAGGACAGGTTGGCGCCCGCAAGCTGACCCGCGAGCCAGCGCAGGTCGCCCAGCGCGCGATCGAGCAAGGCGCTCGGACGCAGACGGCGGGCCGCCTCGTCGAGGACTTCCGGGCCGCCATAGAGTTCAGGCAAGGCCAGCAGGCTGTCTCGCACCTCGGCCGGCAGGTCGCGGCTCAGGGTGGCCAGCTCGGCACTGTTCTTGGCAGCCAGCGCGGCGTGGATGCGACCGACCGCAGCCGGCTCCAGCGCCAGGCCGGCCAGCAGCGAGTCGACGATGCGCACGTCACCCAGGTCCACGGTCTGCTGCTGGAGCCCGGCGGCGGACAGACAGGCTTGCGCCAGCTCGATCACTTCCAGGTCGGCTTCCAGCCCGGCGTGGCCGTAGATCTCGGCGCCGAGCTGCAGCGGCTCGCGGGTGCCGAAGGGCCGGTCGACGCGGGCGTGCAGGACTGGTCCGCAATAGCAGAGCCGGGTCAGGCTCTGGCGGTTCAGCAGATGCGCGTCGATGCGCGCGACCTGCGGCGTCGTGTCGGCGCGCAGGCCCAGGCTGCGGCCCGACAGCTGGTCAACCAGCTTGAAGGTCTGCAGGTCGAGTGCCTCGCCGGTGCCGGTGAGCAGGGAATCCAGGTGCTCGATCATCGGAGGGATGACGAGCTCGTAGCCGTAGGCGCGCGCGGTATCGAGCAGCGCCCGGCGCAAGTCTTCGATATGCCTGGCCTCGGAGGGCAGGACGTCGGCGATTTGATCCGGCAGTAGCCAGGCAGACATGAGGGGTATCGGAGGCTGTTAAAAAAGGGATTTTACCGGGTGCGGCGACGCACCCGGCAGGCGGGACGCATCAACGTGCCGAATTGGCTGATCCGCTGGAGCGCATGGCCTTGAAGAACTCGCTCGACGGGTCCAGCACCAGCATGTCGGACTTGTCGGCGAAGCTGGACTTGTAGGCCTCCAGGCTGCGGTAGAACTGGGCAAAAGCCGGGTCCTTGCCAAAGGACTGGGCGTAGAGGCGGGACGCCTCGGCATCGCCCTCGCCCTTGATCTTCTGCGCGTCGCGGAAAGCCTGTGCCACCAGCACTTCGCGCTGGCGATCGGCGTCGGCGCGGATCTTCTCGCCATCGGCCGAGCCGGTCGAGCGCAGCTCGTTGGCGACCCGCTTGCGCTCGGCCTCCATGCGGTCGTAGACCGACTTGGTGATGGTCTCGGCATAGTCGACGCGGGTGATGCGGACATCGACCACGTCCATGCCCCAGGGCTTGTCGGCACCGCGCACGGCTGCCAGCACCTCGCGCTTGACGTCGGCCATCAGCTGCTCGCGCTGGGTGGCGAGCAGTTCCTTGACGGTGCGCTTGTTGACCTCCTGCTGGAAGCTGTTGCGCACCACGCGCTTGAGCTGATCGGCGCCGGCGCGCTCGTCGAGACCGACGTTGCGGATGTAGGCCTGCGGCTCGGAGATGCGCCAGCGCACGTACCAGTCGATCACGACGCGCTGCTTCTCGGCCGTCAGCGTCGGCTCGGTGTCGCTGCTCTTGAGCGTGAGCAGGCGCTTGTCCACGTAGGAGACGTTCTGGAACGGGGGCGGCAGCTTGACATGCAAGCCCGGCTCGGTGATGACGCTCTTGATCTGGCCCAGCGCGTAGACCACGCCGAACTGGCGCTGATCGACCACGAAGAGCGTCGAGCTGGCCAGCGCCAGCACGACCAGCAGGGAGGAAAAGATGAATCCGATTCTGTTCATGTGGGGTTCCTCACTGCCGTTCAGCGGACTTCGCGCTCACGCGAGCGCTCACTGTCGCGGCTGCGCGAGGCGGACGCGGCAGAGCCGGCGGCCGACGGGCTGGTTGCCGTCGAGTTGGGCGCCTGGGCAGCCGAAGCGGGAGCCGCGGCAGCGGGCTCGCCCGGCTTGCTCAGCTGCATGACCTTGTCCAGCGGCAGGTAGAGCATGTTCGAGCCCTGCCTGGTATCGACCAGCACCTTGCTGACGTTGCCGTAGACCTGCTGCATGGCATCAAGGTACATGCGCTCGCGCGTGACCTGCGGCGCCTTGGCGTATTCGGCCTGCACCAGCTTGAAGCGCTGCGCGTCGCCCTCGGCCTGCGCGACGATGCGCGCCTTGTAGCCCTCGGCCTCCTCGAGCAGGCGCGAAGCCGTGCCCTTGGCACGCGGCACCACCTCGTTGGCATAGGCTTGGGCCTCGTTCTTGGCGCGCTCGCGCTCCTGGCCGGCTTTCAGCACATCGTCGAAAGCGGCCTGCACCTCCAGCGGCGGACGCACACCGCCCTGCTGCAGGTTGATGCCGACCACCTCGATGCCGATCTCGTAGCGGTCCAGAATGGACTGCATCAAGGTGCGCACGCGCGGGCCGATCTGGTCGCGCTCATCGGCCAAGGCCGCATCCATCCGCATCTTGCCCACCACCTCGCGCACGGCGGTCTCGGCGGCCTTGCGCACCGCGTCCTCGGGATCGCGGCTGTTGAAGAGGAAGGCGCGCGCATCGCTCAGGCGGTACTGGACCGCGAACTTGATCTCGACGATGTTCTCGTCTTCGGTCAGCATGGCGGACTCGCGCAGGCCGGTGGCGCGCATGACCGCGTCACCACCGACATCGACCGAGCGGATCTGGGTCGCGTTGACGGTTTCGTGACGCTGGAGCGGATAAGGCAGGCGCCAGTTGAAACCCGCGCCCACGGTGCCGTGGTAACGGCCGAACTGCGTGATGACGGCCTGCTGGCCTTCCTGCACGATGAAGAAGCCGGTGCCGAGCCAGACCAGCACCAGCGCGCCACCGATCAGCCCGAAACCGATACCCGTGCCCTTGGGGCCCGGCTTGAAGCCTGGGAACTGGCCGCCACCAGGCTTGCCACCATCCGAACCGCCGCCAAACAGGCCGGAGAGCTTGCGACTGAAGTCCTGCCAGAGCTCATCGAGGTCGGGCGGCCCCTGGTTGGGACCGGCAGGACGCTTGGGACGCTGCTCGTCGCCAGAATTTCCAGCCTCAGGCTTGCTGTCGTCGCCACGGCCCCAGCGGGGGTCGTTGAGGTTGAACATGCCCCTGAGCCGATCCCAGCGGACGGCGCGCAGGCTCACCAGATTGAAGTTCATGTAGAAATTTGCTTGCGATGGATGGAGGCTATTGTGCCGAATCCGCTGCACCGGTGTCGCCTTCGGGGAACTCGGCTGTCTTGACGCCGAAGCGGGCCTGCACCCGCTCGGCCAGCAGGCTGCGCAATTCATCCAGACCTTCACCGGTGTGCGCACTCAGGAAGATGCGCGGCACGCTCTCGCCCTCGAGCTCGAAGACGTCGACGCGCTGGCGCGGCTGGCGCTCGGGCTCGATCGCATCGAGCTTGTTGAAGACCAGGATCTGCGGCAGGTCGTCGGCGCCGATCTCGCGCAGCACGCGCATGACTTCGGCGATCTGCTCGGGGTGATCCGGGTTGGACGCATCGACCACATGCAGCAGCAAGTCGGCATCGCGCGCCTCCTGCAGCGTGGCGGCGAAGGCCTCGACCAGACCGTGCGGCAGGTCGCGGATGAAGCCCACCGTGTCGGACAACGACACCGTACGCCCGACCTCGCCCAGGTAGAGCTGCCGGGTGGTGGTATCGAGCGTGGCGAACAGCTGGTCAGCCGCGTAGGCACGCGCCTTGACCAGCGCATTGAAGATCGATGACTTGCCGGCGTTGGTGTAGCCGACCAGCGAGATGGTGAAGGTCTCGCGCCGCTCGCGCTGGCGCCGCTGGGTGCTGCGCTGGCGCTTGACCTTTTCCAGCCGCTCGCGGGTGCGCTTGATCGAGTCGCCGATCATGCGGCGGTCGAGCTCGATCTGGGTCTCGCCCGGGCCGCCACGCATGCCGATGCCGCCGCTCTGGCGCTCAAGGTGGGACCAGCGCCGCACCAGGCGGGTGCTGAGGTATTGCAGCCGGGCCAGCTCGACTTGCAGCTTGCCCTCGTGGCTGCGCGCGCGCTGGGCGAAGATCTCGAGGATCAGCAGCGTGCGGTCGTTGACCGGCAGGCCCAGGTAGCGTTCGAGGTTGCGCTGCTGCGACGGGCTCAAGGCCTGGTCGAACAGGATTTCGGTGGCGCCATGCCCCAGCGCCAGCGCCTTGATCTCGTCGGCCTTGCCGGACCCGATGAAGAGGGAGGGATCGGGCGCGCGGCGCTTGCAGCTCACCCGGTCGACGACACGGTAGCCGGCGGTCTCGGCGAGCTGGGCCAGCTCCTCGAGCTCGGCATCGAAATGGGGAAACCCCAGATCAACACCGACGAGCACGACGCCCGGCAGCTCGGACTGGGGTTTTTTGTGGTCGTTCAAGAGTGATCAGACAGCCGGAGCTTCAGACGGGGCCGCGTTGAACTGCACCGGACGGCCCGGAACGATGGTGGAGATGGCGTGCTTGTAGACCATCTGGGTGACGGTGTTGCGCAGCAGGACGACGTACTGGTCGAAGGACTCGATCTGGCCTTGCAGCTTGATCCCGTTGACCAGGTAGATCGACACCGGCACGTGTTCGCGGCGCAGCTGGTTCAGGAAGGGATCTTGCAAGAGTTGGCCTTTGTTATTGCTCACGATATGCTCCGTGTTCAAAAGAGTTTAGGGAAGGTGACCATACCACAGCCGACCGGGTTCAACCGGCCGTGGCAGCCTGTCATTCGTCGTAGGGATTGGCCGAGGTCTTGAACTCGATGCGCAGCGGCGTGCCGACCAGGTCGAAGGCCTTGCGGAAGCGCCCTTCGAGGAAGCGCTTGTAGGCGTTGTCGACGTTGTCGAGCGAGTTGCCGTGGATCACGATCACCGGCGGATTCATGCCGCCCTGGTGCGCATAGCGCATCTTGGGCCGGTACATGCCGCCGCGCTTGGGCGCCTGCAGCACGATCGATTCCTGCAGCAGACGGGTCAGCAGCGGTGTCGGCATCTTGACCATGGCCGAGGCGTAGGCCTTGGCGATCGAGGTCCAGAGCGGGCCGATGCCCTGGCGCTTCTTGGCCGAGATCATGTGCAGCGGCGCGAACTTGAGGAAGCCCAGCCGGCTCTCGATCGAGCGCTGCAGGGTTTCGCGCTGGTAGCTGTCGATCGCGTCCCACTTGTTGATCGCCAGCACCACGGCGCGCCCGCTTTCGAGCGCGAAGCCCGCGATATGCGCGTCCTGGTCGGTCACGCCCTCGGTCGCGTCGAGCAGCAGCAGCACGACATGGGCGTTCTCGATCGCCTGCAGCGTCTTGACGACCGAGAACTTCTCGATCGCCTCGAAGACACGGCCCTTGCGACGCAGGCCGGCGGTGTCGATCAGCTCGAACTTCTGGCCGTTGCGCTCGAACGGCACCGAGATGGCGTCGCGCGTGGTGCCCGGCATGTCGAAGGCGACCAGGCGCTCCTCGCCCAGCCAGGCATTGATCAGCGTCGACTTGCCGACATTCGGCCGGCCAGCGACGGCGAGCTTGATGACGCTCTCGTCGGGCTCGACGGCTTCGACCTCATCGGGCCAGACCAGCTTGTCGAGCGCGGCTTCGAGCATCGGGCGCACGCCCTGGCCGTGCGCGGCCGAGACCGGCAGCACCTCGCCCAGGCCGAGCTCGTAGAACTCGACCAGTTGCGAGCCCTCCTTCATGCCTTCGGCCTTGTTGGCGACCAGCAAGGTCGGCTTGTTGAGGCGGCGCAGATAGTTGGCGATGTCGTGGTCCTGCGCGCTCAGGCCGCCACGGGCGTCGAGCACGAACACGACGACATCGGACTCGGCGACCGCCTGCTGGGTCTGCTTGGCCATCTCCTTGAAGATGCCGCTGCCGGCATCGGGCTCGAAGCCGCCGGTATCGATCACGATGAATTCGCGCTTGCCCAGGCGCGCGTTGCCGTAGTGGCGGTCGCGCGTCAGGCCGGGAAAGTCGGCAACGATGGCGTCGCGCGTCTTGGTCAGGCGGTTGAAAAGGGTGGACTTGCCGACGTTGGGTCGGCCCACCAGGGCGATAACAGGTTTCATTCGGGGCGCCAGGCGTAGAGTGCGCCTTTGCGTGTCAGGGCCAGCAGGTTTTGACCCGCCAGCAGGGGGGCGGAGACGATGGCAGAGCCGTCGGTCTCCAGTCGGTTCAGCAGCTTGCCGTCCTCGCGGGCGAGCACATGCACATAGCCCTGCGCGTCGCCGATCGCGACCGAACGACCAGCCACCAGCGGGGCGCTCAGGCCGCGATGCAGCAGCAGATCGGACTGCCACTGGACATCGCCGCTGTCGGATTTCCAGGCCAGCACGCGGCCATTGCTCTCGACACCATAGACCAGGCTGGCGTCAGCCGCCAGGCCCACGGCACCGGTGGCCGGCTTGCTCCAGCGCAGCGTGCCGCGCTGGGCATCGACGCAAGCCAGCGCGGACTGGAAGGCGCGCACGCAGACGTCACGCTGGACGCGCGCGGCCGGGCCGACCAGGTCGACCAGGCGTTCGATTTCGTTGACGCCACGCGGGGAGGCAACCGGCGCTTCCCAGAGGGTAGCACCATTGCCAGGATTCAGACCGGCCAGGCGCCCGCCGAGTCCGGCCAGCAGGGTGTCGCCGACGGCCAGCAGGACGCCGGGCTGCTGCAGCACCAGCGGCTCGGTGCCACGTGCAGGCTGGCTCCAGAGCCGGGCACCGTTGCGTGCGTCGTAGGCCGAGACACTTCGGTCACCCGACAGCACGAAGACGCGCTGGCCGGCCACCAGCGGCGCGGTGAAGCTGCGCGACGGCAGGCGCAGGCGCCACTGGACCTTGCCCTGTGCGACGGCGACCAGCTCGTTGCCCTGCGTCACGACGGCGGCGGTCTCGCCGTCGAATCCCAGCGCGACCGACAGCGGGGTGCCGACCTCGGCGCGCCAGCGCTCGCGCCCGCTCTCGGCATCGAGCACTCGGACCGTGCCGGAGGCGCTGGCCAACGCCAGCTCGCCGCCAACCAGCACCGGTACCGACAGCGGCGCCGGTTCGCCAAGCTGGACCTTCCAGGCCAGGCTTGCCGGCAAGGTGGGATTGAAGGCGGTCAACGCGGCCGGCTCGGGCCGGGACGGGCTCGACGAGCAGCCGGCCAGGGTCAGCAGCAAGGCGGCGGTTGCGGCGGCCAGGCTGGGGGTGAGGCGAAAGCTGGACTTCACGAAGCTCACTCCTTGGAAGAGGTTGCGGCCAGCTGGGGATCGAAGCCCAGCGCGTTGAGCTTGGCCTGGACGATACGGCGGTATTCGGGCACGGCTGACAGGCCATCCCAGGCCTTGCGGTATTCGGCCAGCGCGGCCTCGGTCTGGCCTTGCGCCTGCAGCACGTCGCCGCGGCGGTCGGCCAGCAGCGGCGCGAACTCGGCACCAGCCTTGAAATCGAGCGTCTTGAGCGCCTGATCCGGGTCCTTGGCTTCGAGCTCCAGGCCCGCCAGACGCAGGCGGGCGATGGCGCCCAGCGCCTCGTCGGATGATTTCTCGATCAC
Organism: Chitinophaga pinensis; assembly: GCA_943326015.2. GTDB lineage: Bacteria > Pseudomonadota > Gammaproteobacteria > Burkholderiales > Burkholderiaceae_C > Malikia. The sequence continues at coordinate 73,649 of CALPRQ020000009.1, forward strand.
CCAGGCCAGCGCCTGGCGCGCTTCGTCGCTCTTGCCGGCGTCCTGCAGCGAGCGGGCCGCCAGCAGTCCGGCCTGCTGGCCCTGCTGGGTACGGGCCGCCTTGGCCTGCACGTCGCCCCAGACGCGCTGCAGCTTGTCGACTTCGCCGGCCTGGGCAGCGCGCTCGAGCTCGTCGTACAGCACGGCGGCTTCCTGGGCCGACTTGCGCTGCCAGAACTGCCAGCCGTTGAAGGCCGCGTAGGCGCCCAGCACCACGATCAGCAGCCAGCTGATCAGGTTGCCGTACTGGGACCAGAAATGTTTGAAGTTGGCGAGCTGTTCCTGCTCTTCCAGGTCGAGATGGGAGGCCATGGGCTCAATCGAAAGGGGATGGGATGGCGGGTCCGTCAGGCGGACCCTGGCCGATCATTGTAGGACCATGCGGCCGGATCAGGCCTGGCGCAGCTGCGCCGCCCAGTCACTGGCCTGTGCCAGTGCGAACAAGGTCTGCTCGGTGATGGCGCCGGCGCCCTCGCGCAGCGGCTTGACCGCCACCTGGCCAGCGGCCAGTTCGCTGTCGCCGAAGATCAGCGCGTAGCGCGCGCCGCTGCCGTCGGCCTTCTTGAACTGCGACTTCATGCTGCCGTGGCCATCAGCGCCACCCGCATGCATCTGCACCGAAACGCCAGCGGCACGCAGCGCACGCAGCACCGGCATGACCTGAGCCAGCGCCTCGCGCTGGGGGATGATGGCGTAGCAGTCGGGCACCGGCACGGCGGGCAACAGTTGCTGCTCCTTGAGCAGTTCGAGGATGCGCTCGACACCGAGCGCCCAGCCGACTGCGGGCGCCGGCTTGCCGCCGACCTGGGCGATCAGGCCGTCATAGCGGCCACCCGCGCAGACCGTGCCCTGCGAGCCCAGCGCGGTGGTGACGAACTCGAACACGCTCAGGTTGTAGTAGTCCATGCCGCGCACCAGACGCGGGTTGATGCGGTAGGCAATCCCCTGCGCATCGAGCAGCGCGCGCAGGCCGTCGAAATGCGCCAGCGACTGCTCGCCCAGATAGTCCATCAGCTTTGGCGCGCCTTCGACCAAGGTCTGCATGGCGGGGTTCTTGGTGTCGAGGATGCGCAGCGGGTTGCTGTAGAGGCGGCGCTTGGCGTCCTCGTCGAGCTGGTCCTGGTGCTGCTCCAGATAGGCGATCAATGCGGCGCGGTGCAACTGGCGCTCGGCCGGCTGGCCCAGGCTGTTGATCTCCAGCGTCACGTCGCTCAAGCCCAGCTCGGCCCAGAGATCGCAGGCCATGGCGATCTGCTCGGCATCCACGTCGGGGCCGGCAAAGCCCAGCGCCTCGGCACCGACCTGGTGGAACTGGCGATAGCGGCCGCGCTGCGGGCGCTCGTGGCGGAACATCGGGCCCATGTAATAGAGCCGCTTCGGACCGTCGTAGATCAGGTTCTGCTCGACCACGGCGCGCACCACGCCCGCGGTGCCTTCGGGGCGCAGCGTGAGCTGCTCGCCGTTCAGGCGGTCCTCGAAGGAATACATCTCCTTCTCGACGATGTCGGTCACCTCGCCCAGGCCGCGCACGAACAGCGCGGTCGGCTCGACGATGGGGGTGCGGATGTTGCGGTAGCCATAGCGGCCCATCAGCGCGCGCACCTTGGCCTCCAGCCATTCCCAATGCGCCGATTCGGGCGCGGCGATGTCGTTCATGCCTTTGACGGCACTGATTTTTTCTGCCATTTGTTCTTTTGCCAAACTGCTTGCTAGACGCGCCGGATCAGGCCGGAACGCCGAATTTCTTCTGGATGTATTGCTCGACGACCTGCTGGAACTCCTGCGCGATGCCGGCTCCGCGCAAGGTCATGGCCTTCTCGCCGTCGATATAGACCGGAGCGGCTGGCGCCTCGCCGGTACCGGGCAGGCTGATGCCGATGTCGGCATGCTTGCTCTCGCCCGGGCCGTTGACGATGCAGCCCATCACCGCGACCTTGAGGTTCTCGACCCCGGGGTAGCGCTCGCGCCATTGCGGCATCGAGCCGCGCAGGTAATCGTCGATCTGCTTGGCCAGTTCCTGGAAGGTGGTGCTGGTGGTGCGACCGCAGCCCGGGCAGGCCGTCACGCTGGGCACGAAGCTGCGCAGGCCGAGCGCCTGCAGGATCTCCATCGCGACCACCACTTCCTGCGTGCGCGCCTCGCCCGGCTGCGGGGTCAGCGAGACGCGGATCGTGTCGCCGATGCCCTGCTGCAGCAGCACCGCGAGCGCCACGCTTGACGCCACCGTGCCCTTGGTGCCCATGCCGGCCTCGGTCAGTCCCAGGTGCAGCGGATAGTCGCAGCGCTGGTGCAGTTGCTGGTAGACCGCGATCAGGTCTTGCACGCCGCTGACCTTGCAGGACAGGATGATGTGCTCGGGCGCCAGGCCAAGCTCCTCGGCGCGTCGGGCCGAACCGAGCGCGGAAGCGATCAGCGCCTCGTACATCACCTGCTTGCCGTCCCAGGGCTGGGCGCGACGGGCGTTCTCATCCATCATGCCGGCCAGCAGTTCCTGATCCAGGCTGCCCCAGTTGACGCCGATGCGCACCGGCTTGTTCCAGCGCACGGCGGCCTCGATCATCTGCGCGAACTGGCGGTCCTTCTTGTCGCCCTTGCCCACGTTGCCGGGGTTGATGCGGTACTTGGACAGGGCCTGCGCCATCTCGGGAAACTCGGTCAGCAGGGTGTGGCCGTTGTAGTGGAAGTCGCCGATCAGCGGCACATCGATGCCCATGCGGTCGAGCTGGTCGCGGATCAGCGGCACGGCGCGCGCGGCTTCCTCGTTGTTGACCGTGATGCGGACCAGTTCGGAGCCGGCCTGCGCGAGTTCCTTGACCTGGATCGCGGTTCCGATCACATCGGCGGTGTCGGTATTGGTCATCGACTGCACGCGCACCGGCGCGTCGCCGCCGACCGTGACCCGATTCTCGCCCCAGGCGACCACGCCCTGGCGCGACTTGCGCGCAGGAATGCCAGACGGACTGGCGAGCTGGCTGGCAGAGGGGGCTGCAGACAGGCTGTCAGCCGCGGACTTGATTTGGCTCATGCTTCACTTCACCTCGAAACGCGCGACCTGGTTGGCCGCATAGGCCGAGGTGTCGAACACCTGGCCCCGCACGATCACCTCGACCCCATCGGCCCGACCCAGCACGACCCGCAACGGCGCATCACCGTCGTAGTCCAAGGTCTGGCCGGGCTGGAGCGTGCGCTGCCGCAACTCCTTGCCAGCCGCATCCTTGAGCTGGACCCAGGTCGTGGCCCGCGCGCGCAGCTGCAGCAGCGGCTGGGCGACAGCGGAAGCCGGCTGGGCCGGAGCCGCCGACAAGGGCGTCGCCGGCTTGTCAGCCGCGGGCGACGGGACTGCGGGTGCCACCGGAGGCTGAGCCGGTGCCGGCGCAACCGTGGGCGGCTGGCTCGGCGTGCCGGGCATGGCGGCAGCCGGCACATTGTCTGCGGGCGATGTCTGCGGCGGCTCGACCAGCGCCCGGTCGGACGGCACGACCGTCTCGACGACCGCCGGCTCCTGCTCGGGAGCGGCTGTTTCGGCCGACGGCGCCTCCGTCTCGCGCTGCGGCAACCACCACCAGAGCGCAACGGCCAGCACCAGCAAGAGCAAGGCCAAGACCAGGGGTGAGCGCCAGCTCAGAGCGGGCAGCCCAGGCAGGATGCTGCGGCGGGGCGCGCTGAAACGGCCGATCTCAAGCGGTCGGTCGGAGCCGAGCTTGACCTGAGCCGGCTGAGGCAGGCCCTGCAGCACGGGCGCCGGGTCGATCTTGAGCGCGCGGCAGACGCTGGAAGCCAGCGCACGCACGAAGGTCAGATTGGGCAGCTCCTGGTAGCGTCCGTCCTCCAGCGCCTGCAGGCGGTCGACCGGCACCTTGAGCATGGCCGCGAGCGCAGCGACCTGCAGGCCGGCCGCCTCGCGCGCCTCGCGCAGGGACTGGGGGGCGGGCGCGATCCCTGGCGTGGGATAGGAAGGGCTGATGGAATCTTCAGTCATCGAAAGCACCGCGTTCATAGGCCGCGGCCTCCTTGGATTCGGGATAGCGACGGCGCAGCTGCTCGCCGAGCTGGCGCGCCGCCTCGCGGCTGTTGAGTCGGTGTTCGATCCGCGCCCCCAGCCAGAGCGATTCGGCGTTGGCGAGCTCGGAATTGTTCAGGCGCCGAATATAGAACTGGGCCCGTGCGTAATCCTTGCGCTGCATCAGCAGGGAAGTCAGCGTGTAGATCGTGACCGGATTGCCGGCATCGAGCTCGAAGGCACGCATCAGGCTGCGCTCGGCATCGAGCGCCTGGCCAGCACGCGCCTGACAGATGCCCTGGCTCATCCAGGTCTTGGCCATGGCCGCGTACTGGGGCTGCTGCAGGGCCTTGCCAAAGGCATCGACCGCTTCGCCGTAACGTCCGGCCTCGCAGTGCATCCAGCCCAGGTTGTGCCAGCTGTCGCCGTCGCGCGGAGCCAGCCTGATCGCCTGCTGGAAGCTGGCCTCGGCCAGCCCGGGCTCCTGCAACCGCAGGTAGATCAGGCCGCGCAGGTTGTAGGCCGGCGCATAGGACGGGTCGGCGGCCAGCGCCTGCTTGACCTCGTCGAGCGCGACCTTGTTCTTGCCCTGCTCGAAGTAGCCCGAGGCCAGCTCGACGCGCAGGCGGGCACGCCGGCGCACTTCGGGCTCGTCAGAATCGGTGACCCATTCCTGGCCGCTACCGGCATCGGCTCCGGGGCCGGACGACGGCGCATTGCCAGCGGCACAGCCGTAGAGGGCAGCGGCCGATCCCGCCAGCAGCCAGCAGAGCAGGCGCAGCTTCATCAGGACGGCTCCCTGGGTTGCCAGACCACGACCTGCTCGACCTGACCCCGGCGCTGCGCCATGCGCTCGGCCGCGTTGGTGCGGTCGAGCACGTCGCCCGCGAGCTGGCCGCAGGCCGCGTCGATGTCATCACCACGCGTCTTGCGCACCGTGGTCACGATGCCGGCCGCGTTGAGCTGCTCGGCGAAGGCCTTCACCACCGCGCGCCCCGAGCACTTGAGGCCCGAGTCCGGGAAGGGGTTGAACGGGATCAGGTTGAACTTGCAGGGCACGCCATGCCCGCGCACCAGCGCGATCAGTTGCTGCGCGTGCTCGGGCTGGTCGTTGACGCCGTCGAGCATGCAGTACTCGAAAGTGATGAAGTCGCGCGGCGCCGCCGGCAGGTAGCGCTTGCAGGCCGCCATCAGTTCGGCCAGCGGGTACTTGCGGTTGAGCGGCACCAGATGGTCGCGCAGCTCGTCATTGGGCGCGTGCAGCGATACCGCCAGCGCGACCGGACAATCCTGGCTCAAGCGGTCCATCATCGGCACCACGCCCGAGGTCGAGACCGTCAGGCGGCGGCGCGACAGGCCGTAGCCATGGTCGTCGAGCATGGTGCGCAGCGCCGGCACCAGCGCCGCATAGTTCTGCAGCGGCTCGCCCATGCCCATCATCACCACGTTGGAGATGACACGCTCGCTGGTGTTGAAGCGCTGACGCAGGAAATGCTCGGCATACCAGAGCTGAGCGATGATCTCGCCCGTTCCCAGATTGCGGGAAAAACCCTGGTGGCCGGTGGAACAGAAGCGACAGCCGACCGCGCAGCCAGCTTGCGAGGACACGCACAGCGTACCCCGGTCATCTTCCGGAATGAATACGGTTTCGACGGCATTGCCGCCACCGACATCGAACAGCCACTTGATGGTGCCGTCGGTCGAGATTTGTTGCGTCAGAACTGGCAGGCCGCGCACTTCGCACAAGCCGGGGAGCTTCTCCCGCAGGCTGCGCGCCAGGTCGGTCATGTCCTCGAAGCGGGCCACGCCTTTCTGGTGGATCCAGCGGTAAAGCTGGACGGCTCGGAAACGTTTCTCTCCGAGCCGTTCACAGAAGGCGGCCAAGCCCTCGAGGTCGTAGTCGAGCAGATTGGCCGTCATGTGCCAATCAACGTGCGTAGACGTTCAGGGCCGGGAAGAAGTAGGCGATCTCGACGGCTGCGGTTTCCGGAGCGTCGGAGCCGTGCACGGCGTTGGCGTCGATCGACTCGGCGAAGTCGGCGCGGATGGTGCCGGCTTCAGCCTTCTTCGGGTCGGTGGCGCCCATCAGTTCGCGGTTCTTCAGGATCGCGCCTTCGCCTTCGAGCACTTGCACGAAGACCGGACCCGAGATCATGAAGTTGACCAGGTCGTTGAAGAAGGGACGTGCGCTGTGGACAGCGTAGAAGCCTTCGGCTTCGGCGCGCGACAGCTGCACCAGCTTGGCAGCGGCGACCTTCAGGCCAGCGCCTTCGAAGCGGCTGACGATTTGGCCGATCACGTTCTTGGCGACGGCGTCGGGCTTGATGATGGACAGGGTGCGTTCGATTGCCATTTTTTTACCTTGTGGGTTGGGTTTGGAAAGTCGCTGATTCTAACTGTTCGCCGTGACGGTGCCGGGCCGCAAAAAGCCTGGCCGATACCGTCGCCCGCTCAGCGGCGCGGACCCTTGCGGGGACCGCCCTGCCCGCCCGGCGAACCCGGTCGGCCGCTCTTGCCGCCAGCATAGAGGCCGGGGCCCTTGCGCTTCTGGCCGGCCTCGGCGCCGATGTAGCCGTAGGCATTCTGCGTCGGATCGGGCTGGCCGGCAGCGCGGCCGCGCATGTCACGTGGGTCAGCCTGCCGGCCGAACGGTGCCTGCTGCTCGCCGTAGCCCTGCTCCTCGTGGCCGTAGCGCGGCTCGCGGATGGCGCGACCGCTGCTGCGCGAGATCGCCGGTCCCTCGACCAGCTTGGGCGCGCTCGGACGCGGGCCAGTGCCCTTGTTGCGGCGCGGCGTCGGGTTGCGGCTGGCGGCCTTGCGCGCCGAGTCCTGCGCCTGCTCGTCGGTGCGGCGCATGCCGGCGGCCAGGGTCAGGCGCTCGATGTCACGGTAGTCGAGCTCGGTCCAGACGCCACGGCGCAGGCCGCGCGGCAGCACGACGGCACCATAGCGGATGCGGATCAGGCGGCTGACCGCGTGGCCAACCGCCTCGAACATGCGGCGCACCTCGCGGTTGCGGCCTTCGGCGATCGTGACGCGGTACCAGCAGTTGGCACCGTCGCCGCCGCCGTCCTCGATGCTCTGGAACTGCGCCATGCCGTCATCGAGGCGCACGCCGGCGAGCAGGCGGTCCTTCTCGTCGTTGCTCAAGGCGCCGAGCACGCGCACCGCGTATTCGCGCTGCAGGCCGAAACGCGGGTGCATCAGCTTGTTGGCCAGTTCGCCCGAATCGGTGAACAGCAGCAGGCCCTCGGTATTGAGGTCGAGCCGGCCGACCGACTGCCACTTGCCGTTGTACAGGCGCGGCAGACGACGGAACACGGTCGGACGGTTCTGCGGATCGTCGTGCGTGACGACCTCGCCAGCGGGCTTGTGGTAGGCCAGCACGCGCGGTGGCGGCGGCGCGATGCGCACCCGCACCGGCTTGCCGTTGATCCTGATCTGGTCGCCATGCTGGATGCGCTGGCCGACATGGGCCGGCTCGTTGTTGACCGAGACCCGGCCGTCCTGGATCAGGCGCTCCATCTCCAGGCGCGAACCGAGGCCGGCCTGGGCCAGCACCTTGTGCAGCTTGGGCGCATCGGGCTGCGGCAACAGCACGCGCTTGCCATCATCGGGCAACTCGGCTTCCTGCTCGGCATCGAATTCGCCCGAGACGAGGTCGGCAAACAGCTGCTGCTCTTGCGCCGGATCGGCTTGATCCAGGGGCGCGGCATGGCCGGCGGCATGGCGCTCGGCATCGGGGGAAACTGGGGACTGGTGCTTCATGATTCTGATTCTGCAAGCCTTTGCAGGCTGGCGTTTGGCGTATTGGGGGAGACCGGCGCAGCGCCTTCATCGGCAGGCTGCAGTTCGGTGGCGCTCGGGGTCGGCTCGTTGCACGCCAGCGCCGCCATGGCGTCGGCGGGCGCCTGCGCTGCTTCCAGCGGCGGCAGGGCGTCGAGCGAGGCCAGTCCCAGGTCATCCAGGAAGGCCCGCGTGGTCGCGAACAGGGCCGGCCGGCCCACCGTTTCACGGTAACCGATGACCTCGATCCAGCCGCGATCCTCCAGCTGCTTGATGATGGCCGAGTTGATCGTCACGCCACGGATCTCCTCCATGTCGCCCCGAGTGACCGGCTGGCGGTAGGCGACGATCGCCAAGGTCTCAAGGACTGCCCGGCTGTACTTGGGCGGCTTCTCGGGACGCAAGCGATCCAGGAAGGGCCGCAGCTCGGGCCGGCTCTGGAAGCGCCAGCCGCTGGCCACGCAGACCAGCTCGACGCCACGGTTGTCCCAGGCACGCTGCAGCTCGGCGAGGAGCCGGCGCAGGGTATCTGGTGACAAGGCGCCCTCGAACAGCACGGACAGCTCGCGCAAGCTCAAGGGCTCCTGCGCGCAGATCAATGCGGTTTCGAGGATGCGGCGCGCATCCGCGGTGTTCATGGTGCTGGGTCCGAAGGTCCGGAACGAATAATGGATTCGATCCGGAGCGTTCCGGGATCGCAGGCCGGTGGCGCGGCTATGGGTGTAGTCAAGCGGTCAGGTGGCGCGCACCTGCCATAAGTGGTCCAGATTGTAATGCAGTCCGGCATTTTGCACAGCCTGTGCGAGATCGGTCGGCAGCGCGCTCTCGAACTGCAGCGCCTGACCGGTGACCGGATGCAGCAGCGCGAGCCGGTGCGCATGCAGTCCCTGGCGCTGCAGGCCTTGCACCAGCTTGCCGCCGTAGCTCACGTCACCGACCAGGGCATGGCCCAGGCTGGCCAGGTGGACCCGGATCTGGTGGGTGCGGCCGGTATGCAGCTTGCAGCCGACCCAGCAGTAGTCGTCACCGCTATCGAGCCGCCTGATCGTGGTGCGGGCTTCCTTGGCGCCACCGCTGTTGGGCGTCAGCACCGCCATGCGCAGGCGGTTGCGCGGATCGCGCCCGATCCAGCGTTCCACCTCGATCTCGTCTTCGCCACGCCAGCCGCCGTGCGCCAGCGCGACATAGATCCGATGCACGCGCCGCTGCGCGATCATCTCCACCAGCGCGGCACAGGCCTGGGGCGTCTTGCCGACCAGCATCAGCCCGCTGGTGTCCTTGTCGAGCCGGTGCACGATGCCCGCGCGCGGCAGCCTGGCGGCGGCGGCGTGGTAGGCCAGCAGGCCGTTGAGCAGGGTACCGCTCCAGTTGCCGGCCGCCGGATGCACGACCAGGCCGGCCGGCTTGTCGATCACCAGCAGATGCTCGTCCTCGTGGACCACCTGCAAGGCCATCGCCTCGGGCTGGAAAGCCATGGCCTGGGCCGTCGGCCTGAGCTCGACCTCGATCGGCTCGCCGACCCTGACCTTGGCCGAAGCCTTGCTCAGCACGCGGCCGGCCAGCCGCACCGCGCCATCCTGCAGCAAATGCTGGAAATGGCCACGCGAAAACTCGGGACAGCGCTGCGCCAGCAGCTTGTCTATCCTGAGGCCATGCTCCTCGGGGTCGACGACGAAGCAGCGCCGCTCGGGCACCAGTTCGAGTTCGTCACCCTCTTCGGACGGGCTCCAGACCGGCAAGCCGGTCTCCTGTGGGGGGGTCGATATAATTTCTTCAGACAATCCGATTTTCCCGCTGCTGCAAAGGTGTACGCACGATGTTCCTGTCCCGATTATCCGCTGTGTCCCGTTTGCGTCCGGGCCTGACGGTCATATTGTCAGCCGCCCTGCTGGCCGCCTGTGCAGCGCCCAAGCCCATCGACGAGACGGCGGGCTGGAGCCCGGACAAGATCTACGCCGAGGCGATGGACAATCGCGCCAACGGCATGTATGAAAAGGCCATCCAGCTGTTCGAGAAGCTCGAAGGTCGCGCGGCCGGCACCCCGCTGGCCCAGCAGGCCCAGCTCGAAAAAGCCTACTCTCACTACAAGGCGGGCGAACAGGCGCAGGCCGTGGTGACGCTGGACCGTTTCATCAAGCTGCACCCGGTCAGCCCGGCGCTGGATTACGCGCTCTACCTCAAGGGCATCGTCAACTTCAACGACAACCTGGGACTGTTCGGCAGCCTGTCGCAGCAGAACCTGTCCGAGCGCGACCAGAAGGCGGCCAAGGTCTCGTTCGAGGCTTTCCGCGAACTGGTGCAGCGCTTCCCCGACTCCAAGTACGCGCCCGACGCCCGCCTGCGCATGACCTATGTCATCAACTCGCTGGCTGAGTCTGAGGTCAACGTGGCGCGCTACTACTTCAAGCGCGGCGCCCATGTGGCGGCTCTCAACCGCGCCCAGCTCGCCCTGACCGAATACCAGGGCGTCCCCTCCGCCGAGGAGGCACTGTCCATCATGGTGCAGTCCTACGAGGCGCTCGGCATGACAGACCTGGCGCAAGACACCCGCCGCGTGCTCGAAAAGAACTTCCCCCCCAACGCACCGAAAGCACAGTCGGCCAGTCCGAAGGACGGCGCTTGGTGGAAGCTGTTCTGAGCCGCTGAGTCCTCCTGATGGGCTCCGGCTACCGGATTGAAGCCTGCACCGGCACGGACCGGGGCGACCGCGACTACCAGCAGGACCAGCTGGCCTTGCTGGCGCATCCGCGTGTCTCGGGCTGCTTGCTGGGCGTGGTGGCGGACGGCATGGGCGGGCGCAGCGGCGGGCGCAAGGCGGCGGACCAGGTCATGCTGACCGCGCGCCAGCTGTTCGAGCGCTACCACCCCGGCGATGACCGGCCCGGCGAATTCCTGCTCAGGCTGGCACGCGAGGCGCACATGGTGATCCGCTTGACGGCGGTCGCGGCCGAACAGGAACCGCACAGCACCCTCGCTGCCTTCCTGCTCGAAGCTGACGGTGCCTGCCACTGGGCCCACTCGGGCGACTCCAGGCTCTACCATTTCCGCGCCGGCCGCCTGCTCACGCACTCGCGCGACCATTCGCTGGTCCAGGCCCTGGTCGAACGCGGCGAGCTCACGCCGCGGCAGGCGCGTGACGACCCGCGCTCCAACATGCTGCTGCACTGCCTGGGCAACGAGAACGAGCCCGAAATCGGCCGCCACGACATCGCGGCAATGCAGGCGGGCGACTGCCTGCTGGTCTGCAGCGACGGCATCTGGCACTACTTCAGCGATGAGGAACTGGCTCAGGTCACCGAGCAACTGCCGCCGCGTGGTGCCTGCGAACTGCTGGTGCGCCAGGCGCGCGAGCGCGCCTGCGGCAGCGGCGACAACCTGTCGCTGATCGTGCTGAAGTTCCTGCCGCTGGCGGCAAGCTGATCAGCTCAGCGAGGTATCGACCTCGCGGTATTCCATGTCCAGGTATTCCTTGGACTGCATCTCGTTGAGGCGCGAGACCGTGCGCGGGAACTCGTGCGACAGCGGGCCTTCGGTGTAGAGCGCCTCCGCCGGCACCGCCGCCGACAGGATGAACTTGACGCGACGGTCGTACAGCACGTCGACCAGCCAGGTGAAACGACGCGCCTGCGAGGCCAGGCTGACCGGCATGTAGGGCACGTTGCTCAGCAGCACGGTGTGGAACTGGCTCGCGATCTCAAGGTAGTCGCTCTGCGAGCGCGGCCCGCCACACAGGTCCTTGAAGTCGAACCAGACCACGCCACCGGCACGGCGCTGGGAACGGATCTCGCGCGCCTCGATGTGCAGCACCGGGTCCTCGTCATGCGCCTCGGCCAGTTCGTCGAAGGCCTGCTTCATCTGGGCGTCGGCCTCGGCCCCGAGCGGGCAGTGATAGAGCTTGACATGCTCCAGCGTGCGGCGCCGGTAGTCGGTGCCGTTGTCGACGTTGATGACCTCGTGGTCAGCTTTCAGCAATTCGATCGCGGGCAGGATGCGGTCGCGGTGCAGCCCGTTCGGGTACAGCCCGTCGGGGTGGAAGTTGCTGGTCGTGACCATGCCGACGCCGTACTTGCGCATCGCTTCGAGCAGTCGGTACAGGATCATCGCGTCGGTCACATCGGCGACGTGGAACTCGTCGAAGCAGATCAGCCGGTAGCGCTTGGACATGCGCAGTCCCAGCGCATCGAGCGGATTGACCGTGCCCTGCAGGTCGGCCAGTTCGCGGTGCACCTCGCGCATGAACTCGTGGAAATGCAGCCGCGTCTTGCGCCTGAGCGGGACGGCGTTGTAGAAGCAGTCCATCAGGAAACTCTTGCCCCGTCCCACCCCGCCGAACATGTAGACGCCCTTCGGGATGGACAGGCGGTTGATGAACTTCTTGAGCGCATTCGAGCGGCGCTGCTTGAAATGCGACCACTCGGCCGCGCAGCGCTCGAGCGCCGCCACGGCGCGCAATTGCGCCGGGTCGCTCTGGTAGCCGCGCGCCACCAGCTCGGCCTCGTAGGCCAGGCGCACCGGGCCGAAGCCCGAACCGTTTGCGTTCTTGTCGTTCATCAACCCGCTACCCCGATCAGAAGTTCAGGGTGCGCTTGTCGACCGCCAGCGCGGCTTCCTTGGTCGCTTCCGACAGCGAGGGGTGCGCGTGACAGATGCGGGCGATGTCCTCGGCGCTGGCGCGGAACTCCATCGCCACCACCGCTTCGGCGATCAGCTCGGAAGCCATCGGGCCGACGATGTGCACGCCCAGGATCTCGTCGGTCGTGGCATCGGCCAGGAACTTCACCATGCCGGTGGTGTCGCCCAGCGCGCGCGCGCGGCCGTTGGCCAGGAAGGGGAAGCTGCCGGCCTTGTAGGCGACGCCATCGGCCTTGAGCTGCTGCTCGGTGCGGCCGACCCAGGCGATCTCGGGGCTGGTGTAGATGACCCAGGGGATGGTGTTGAAGTTGACATGACCGTGCTGGCCGGCGATGCGCTCGGCCACCGCCACGCCCTCTTCCTCGGCCTTGTGCGCCAGCATCGGGCCGCGCACCACGTCGCCGACCGCCCAGACGCCCGGCAGGTTGGTCTTGCAATCGCCGTCAACCAGGATGGCGCCGCGTTCGTCGAGCTGCAGGCCGACGGCTTCGACGTTCAGGCCGTTGGTGTTGGGCACGCGGCCGATCGAGACGATCAGCTTGTCGGCGTCGAGCTTGACTTCTTCGCCCTTGGCGTTGGTGTAGGCGATCGAGATGCCCTTCTTGAGCGACTTGATCTCGCCGACCTTGACGCCGAGTTCGATCTTCAGGCCCTGCTTGTCGAAGGCCTTCTTGGCTTCCTTGGCGATCTGGGTGTCCACCGCGCCCAGGAAGGTCGACAGACCTTCGAGGATGGTGACATCGGCACCCAGGCGGCGCCAGACCGAACCCATTTCCAGGCCGATCACGCCCGAGCCGATCACGGCCAGCTTCTTGGGCACCGCGCCGACGCGCAGCGCACCGTCGTTGGACAGCACATTCACTTCGTCAAACGGGACATTCGGCAGCGCGCGGGCGTTGGAGCCGGTAGCAACGATGATCTGCTTGCCCACCAGGGTCTCTTCGGCCTGGCCAGCGACCTGGATCTCGTAGCCGCCCTCGACCGCCTTCACGAAGGAGCCGCGACCGTGGAAGAAGCTGACCTTGTTCTTCTTGAACAGGTACAGGATGCCGTCGTTGTTCTGCTTGACAACATTATCCTTGCGGGCGATCATCTTGACCACGTCCATCTTGACGGTGCCGGTGCTGATGCCGTGCTCGGCGAAATGGTGGTTGGCGTGGTCGAAATGCTCGGACGACTGCAGCAACGCCTTGGACGGGATGCAGCCGACGTTGGTGCAGGTGCCGCCCGGAGCAGCGCCGCCAGCGGCGTTGGTCCACTCGTCGATGCAGGCGACCTGGAAACCCAGCTGGGCGGCGCGGATGGCTGCGATATAGCCGCCGGGGCCGGCGCCGATGACGATGACGTCGAATTGCTTGCTCATGGTGTTCTCTTGCTATGCGGGTTGGCAAAAAGCCCACCGAGGAACAGACCGGAGGTCGGACCTGATGGGTGGGCTTTTGATTATTCAGCGGGGAAAGACGCCACGCCAGGCGCGGCATCCTCCCTTGGACTCAGCTGGATCAGATGTTGAACAGCAGGCGGGCCGGATCTTCCAGCGCGTCCTTCATCGCGACCAGGCCCAGCACGGCTTCGCGGCCGTCGATGATGCGGTGGTCATAGGACATCGCCAGGTAGTTCATCGGGCGAACCACGACCTGGCCGTTCTCGACCACGGCGCGGTCCTTGGTGGCGTGCACGCCCAGGATGGCCGACTGCGGCGGGTTGATGATCGGGGTCGACATCATCGAGCCGAAAGTGCCGCCGTTGGAGATCGAGAAGGTGCCGCCGGTCATCTCCTCGATGCCCAGCTTGCCTTCAGCGGCCTTCTTGCCGAACTCGGCGATCTTCTTCTCGATGTCGGCAAAGCTCATCTGGTCGGCGTTGCGCAGGATCGGCACCACCAGGCCGCGCGGCGAACCGACGGCGATACCGATGTCGAAGTAGCCGTGGTAGACGATGTCGTTGCCGTCGACCGAGGCGTTCAGCACCGGGTACTTCTTCAGCGCATGCACGGCCGCCTTGACGAAGAAGCTCATGAAGCCCAGCTTGCAGCCATGCTCCTTGGTGAACTGGTCCTGGAACTTGGAACGCATCGCCATGACCGGGGCCATGTTGACTTCGTTGAAGGTGGTCAGGATCGCGTTGGTCGACTGCGACTGCAGCAGGCGCTCGGCGACGCGGGCACGCAGGCGGCTCATCGGCACGCGCTGCTCGGGACGATCGCCCAGCGCGATGGCCGGAGCAGCGACCGGAGCCAGCGCCGCCTTGGGCGCAGCCGGAGCCGCCTTGGGAGCGGCAGCAGCGGCCAGCACGTCACCCTTGGTGACACGGCCGTCCTTGCCGGTGCCGGCGACCGAGCCGGCAGCCATGCCGGCGTCAGCCATCAGCTTGGCGGCAGCCGGCATCGCGACGCCAGCCATCGAGGCGGAAGCCGGGGCGGCGGCAGCGGCCACCGGGGCGGGCGCAGCAGCCGGAGCGACAGCGGCGGCCGGGGCAGCAGCAGCGGCCTTGCCGTCGGTGTCGATGCGGGCGATGACCTGGTCGGAGACCACGGTGCCGCCGTCGCCGACGACCAGCTCGGCCAGCACGCCGGCGGACGGCGCCGGCACTTCCAGCACGACCTTGTCGGTCTCGATCTCGATCAGGATCTCGTCAATCGCGACGGCGTCGCCCGGCTTCTTCTTCCATTGCAGCATGGTGGCTTCGGCCACGGATTCGGACAGCTGCGGGACTTTGACTTCTACGATAGCCATTTTGTATTCTTCCTCTTGTCAGGTATGGGTTGGGGCGCCCGCCAGGGGCGCCCACTGGATCACTTGGTCAGCACGAAGCCCTTGAGCTTGGCGAAGGCGCCTTCGATCAGGGCCTTCTGCTGGTCCTGGTGCAGGTGCGAGTAGCCCACGGCGGGCGAAGCGGAGGCGGCACGGCCGGAGTAACCCAGCTTCTGGCCCGGCTTCATGTTCTCGTACACGTTGTGCTGGACGAAGAACCAGGCGCCCTGGTTCTGCGGCTCGTCCTGGCACCAGACGATCTCGGCCAGGTTCGGGTACTTCTTGAGCTCGGCAGCGAAGGCCTTGTGCGGGAAGGGATAGAGCTGCTCGACGCGGATGATGGCCACATCGTCAGAACCCTTCTCGGCGCGCTTCTTGACCAGGTCATAGTAGACCTTGCCCGAGCAGGCGATCACGCGCTTGACCTTGGCGGCATTGGCTGCCACTTCGGCGCTGAGGTCGCCGATCACGGTCTGGAAGCTGCCCTTGGTGAACTCGGTCAGCGGCGAGGTCGCGTCCTTGTTGCGCAGCAGCGACTTCGGGGTGAACAGCACCAGCGGCTTGCGCAGATCGCGCACCATCTGGCGGCGCAGCACGTGGAAGATCTGGCTGGCCGTGGTCGGCTGCACGATCTGCATGTTGGTGTCGGCGGCCAGCTGCATGAAGCGCTCCAGGCGGGCCGAGCTGTGCTCGGGGCCCTGGCCTTCGTAGCCGTGCGGCAGCATCATGACCAGACCGTTGGCACGGCCCCACTTGACCTCGCCCGAAGCGATGAACTGGTCGATCACGACCTGGGCGCCGTTGGCGAAGTCGCCGAACTGGGCTTCCCAGATCACCAGGCTGTTGGGCTCGGAGCCGGCATAGCCGTATTCGAAGCCCAGCACCGCCTCTTCCGACAGGATCGAGTCGATCACGACGAACGGAGCCTGGTTGTCAGCCACGTTCTGCAGCGGGATGTAGGTGCCTTCGTCCCACTTCTCGCGCTTCTGGTCATGGATCACGGCATGGCGGTGGGTGAAGGTGCCACGGCCGCAGTCCTCGCCCGACAGACGGACCGGGTAGCCGGAAGCCACCAGCGAGGCGAAGGCCATGTGCTCGCCCATGCCCCAGTCGACGTTGACCTCGCCACGGCCCATGGCGGCGCGGTCGTCATAGACCTTCTTGACCAGCTGGTGCGGGTTGACGCTGGCGGGAATCGTGGTGAGCTTCTCGGCCAGGCGCTTCCACTCGGTCAGCGGGATCGCGGTGTCGCCGGCATCGGTCCACTTCTTGCCCAGGAACGGGCTCCAGTCGACCGCGTACTTGCTCTTGAAGTTGCTGATCACCGGGTTGACGGTGTGACGACCTTCGTCCATGGCGGCACGGTAGGCCTTGACCATGTCGTCGCCCAGCGTCTCGCCCAGGCCTTGAGCCGCCAGCTTGTCGGCATACAGACGGCGCGTGCCGGGGTGGGCCGCGATCTTCTTGTACATCAGCGGCTGGGTCAGCGCGGGGGTGTCCTGCTCGTTGTGGCCCAGCTTGCGGAAGCAGATGATGTCGACCACGATGTCCTTGCGGAACTCCAGGCGGTACTCGAGTGCCAGCTGGCTGGCCAGCACGACGGCTTCCGGATCATCACCGTTGACGTGCAGCACCGGTGCCTCGATCATCTTGACGATGTCGGTGCAGTACAGGGTCGAGCGCAGGTCGCGCGGGTCCGAGGTGGTGAAGCCGATCTGGTTGTTGATGATCAGGTGCACCGTGCCGCCCGTGGTGTAGCCACGGGTCTCGGACAGCGCCAGCGTTTCCTGGTTGACGCCCTGGCCACCGAAGGCCGAGTCGCCGTGCACCAGCACCGGCAGCACCTGCGCGCCGACCTTGTCGCCACGACGGTCCATGCGCGCGCGCACCGAGCCTTCGACGACCGGGTTGACGATCTCGAGGTGGGACGGGTTGAACGCCAGGCTCAGGTGAACCGGGCCACCCGCGGTGCTGATGTCGGAGCTGAAGCCCTGGTGGTACTTGACGTCACCGGCCGGCAGGTCTTCCGGTGCGGTATGGTCGAATTCGGCGAACAGGTCCTTGGGCATCTTGCCCAGGGTGTTGACCAGCACGTTGAGGCGGCCGCGGTGGGCCATGCCGATCACGATCTCCTGCACGCCCTTGACGCCAGCCTGCTGGATGATCTCGTCCATCGCGGCGATGAAGCTCTCGCCACCTTCGAGCGAGAAACGCTTCTGGCCGACATACTTGGTGTGCAGGTAGCGCTCAAGGCCTTCGGCCGCGGTCAGGCGGTCCAGGATGTGACGCTTCTTGTCGGCGTTGAAGGCCGGCTTGGCGCGCACGCTCTCGAGCTTTTGCTGCCACCAGCGCTTCTGCTCCTGGTTGGTCGTGTGCATGTACTCGACGCCGATCGAGCCGCAGTAGGTCTCGCGCAGTGCGTTGAGCAGCTCGCGCAGGGACATCTTGTCCTTGCCGAAGAAGGTGTTGCTGACGTCGAAGACGGTTTCCTGGTCAGCGCTGTTGAGGCCGTAGAAAGCCGGGTCGAGCTCGGGGATGTTGGGGCGCTCGGTGCGCTTGAGCGGATCGAGGTCGGCGAAGCGCTGGCCGACGTTGCGGTAGGCGGCGATCAGCTGCTGCACGGAGGTGCGCTTGCGGCCCATCTCGGCGTCGACGCTGGCCAGCACCGTCTGGGTCACGCCGCTCTTGGCGCGCTCGGCGAAGGCATTGATCACCGGCAGGTGCGGCACGTCACGGGAGTCGGTACCATCGGCTGCGGGCACATGCTGCAGCGCGTCGAAGTACTCGCGCCAGTTCTCGGGCACGCTGGTCGGATCGGCCAGATAGTTCTCGTACATCTCCTCGACATAGGGCGCGTTGCCGCCGAAGAGATAGGTGTTACCGCTGTAGGCGGCATAGACGTCGTTCGTCTGGCTCATGAATTCGCTGACCTCCGTTTCCCTCGGGGAAACATTAGCTGGTAAAAAAACCTTCCGCGACACGGCTGAACCGGTTGGCGGATGCGACAGTGACTGGAAGGAACTGAAGCAACCCCGGATTGTGCCACTGTTCGCCGATGGACGTGTTTTGCTTGTCACGCCCAGCTTGTGACGATAGCATGAAGACCGGTGGCGAACCGGCTTCAGCCATCATGGTTTATACGGGGTAGACAGCCCGAAAGATCAGGCCAACTGGTCCTTGATCTGTTGCAGCGCGGCCGGATCGTCCATGGTGGTCAGGTCGCCGGGATCGCGACCTTCGCAGACGGCCTGGATGGCGCGGCGCAGCAGCTTGCCCGAGCGGGTCTTGGGCAAGTGGTTCACGAAGCGCACCATGGCGGGTCGGGCCACCGCGCCGAGCTGCTCGTCAACCGTCTTCATGATCGCGGCCTCATGCTCCTTGGCCGACACGGCGTCGGCGGCGCGCGTGCTGTCCTTGAGCACCACGAAGGCCACCGCGACCTGGCCCTTGAGCTGGTCGGCCATGCCGACCACCGCGACCTCGGCCACGTTGGAGTGGCTGGAGATGCTCTCCTCGATCTCGCGCGTGCCCAGGCGATGGCCTGCCACGTTGATCACGTCGTCGGTGCGACCCAGGATGTAGAAGTAGCCGTCGGCGTCCTTGGTGCCCCAGTCAAAGGTGCTGTACATGGTGCGGCCGTGGATGCTGCTCCAGTAGGTCTTGACGTAGCGCTCGTCATCGCCCCAGATCGTCTGTAGGCAGCCCGGCGGCAGCGGGCCTTCGGCGGCGATCACGCCCTTCTTGCCGGGCTCGGTGATCTCCTCGGCCGTGACCTCGTCGATCAGGCGCACGTC
>CALPRQ020000010.1 GCA_943326015.2 Chitinophaga pinensis
ACGGCGCCGGTCATGGGCACGCCGAAATGGGCCTCGAACATGGCCGGCACGTTGGGCAGCATGACGGCGACGGTGTCGCCGCGACCGATGCCGCGCGCGGCCAGCGCGCTGGCCAGACGGCGGCAGCGCTCATAGGTCTGGGCCCAGTTCTGGCGCTGCTCGCCATAGATGATGGCGGTGCGATCCGGGTAGACCCGCGCGGCGCGCTCGATGTAGCTGAGTGGGGACAGGGCCACGAAATTCGCGGCGTTCTTGTCCAGTCCCTGGTCGTAGGGATTGATATTCGTCACTGGCGTCTCCTCTGGTGTGCGACAGATGCCTGGTCAAGTGCTCCAGGCTGCAATCGACACTATCATCGGAAACCTTCTTTGCACCAGTCTTCCTGAAATGTGACGAATGTTTGCAAGAAAGACAGCGGGCAGACCGCAATCCTAGAATCCGTCAACATGCCTGAACCAGGACCCATGGACGAAAACGTCCGATCCAACCCTCCATTGCCAGACCCGCCGTCGCGCGGCGATGCCTTGCAGGCGGCGCTCGACCTGATTGAACAGGGCATCATCCTGATCGACAAGGATCTGCGGCTCGTGGTCTGGAACCAAAGCTTCCTGCGCCTGTTCGATTTCCCGCCCGAGATGGCCTATCCCGGCGCGCACTTCGAAAGTTTCATCCGCTACAACGCCCTGCGCGGCGAATACGGGCCCGGCGATCCGCAACAGCAGACGGCGGAGCGCGTCGCCATGGCCAGAAGCTTCGAGGAATACGATATCGAGCGCATCCGCCCGAACGGCACCGTGCTGAGCGTGCGTGGCCTGGCGGTTCCCGGCCGGGGTCTGATCACCTTCTATTCCGATGTCACCGAAACCAGGCACCGGGAGGCATTGATCCGCGAGCAGAACGCCTTGCTCGAAGCCCGGGTGGCCGAACGCACCGCTGAGCTGCTGGAAACCAACGCGCACCTGCGCCAGGCACTGGAGCACAACGAGGCCATTGCCCTGTCGCTGGTGCGCAGCGAGGGACGCATGCGGCTGATCACAGACTCGATTCCCGCGCTGCTGGCCTATTTCGGCCATGACCGCCACTATCATTACGTCAATCGCGGCTACCGCGACTGGTTCGGCATTGATCCAAGCAAGCCGGAATCCATCAAGGCCAGGGCTTTCCTCGGCGAGGATACCTATTCGCGGATCCGGCCCTATGTCATGCAGGCCGTCAAGGGAGCCGCCGTCAGCTTCGAATACGAGGTGCAGACGGTGCACCGGGGCTTGCGTGTCGCGCGCACCAGCCTGATTCCCGAAACCAGCCCGGCGGGCGAGGTCGTCGGCTGCTTCGAGCTGACCTTCGACGTCACCGATGAACGGCTGGCGCATGACCGCATGGCCCAGGCGCAGAAGATGGAGGCGCTCGGACTGCTGACCGGCGGCCTGGCGCACGATTTCAACAACATCCTGGCCGTGGTCCAAGGCAACCTGGCGGCACTGGCGGAAATCCCCGCCCTGAGTCCCTACCTGAACGACTACCTCAAGCCGGCGCTGGTGGCCGCGCTGCGGGGGTCTGACCTCATCAGGGGCCTGCTGTCCTTTGCGCGCAAGCATCCCTTGAGCAGCCGGGTCGAGGACCTCAACCTGTGCCTGGCGCATACCGCGACGCTGTTGCGCGGCGCGCTGCCCGAGAGCCTGAGCCTGATCACCGAACCCTCTACCCAGCCGCTGTTGGTCTGCCTGGACCCGAATCAGCTGCAGGATGCCTTGCTGAATCTGGCGCTCAATGCCCGGGACGCGACCGGTGGCAAGGGCCGGATCACGATCCGCAGCAGCCTGGCCGTGCTGGGACCCGAATCAGCCGCCAAGCTGGACCTGGCAGCCGGCCAGTACGCCAGGATCAGCGTCGAGGACGACGGTTGCGGCATGGACCAGCTGACCATGGACCGGGTCTTCGAGCCCTTCTTCAGCACCAAGGCGCCCGGACAAGGCAGCGGCATGGGCATGGCCATGGTCTACGGTTTCGTGCAGCAGTCGGCCGGTGCGATCGATCTGCGCAGCCAGGTCGAACAGGGCACGACCGTGTCGCTGTTCTTCCCGCTGCACGGCAGCTTGACCACCTCCGCCGATCCGACCAGCGAGCCTCTGCTGGCGGCAGAGATCCCGTCGGAGGGCCGGCGCGGCCTGGCCCTGCTGGTCGAGGATGATCCCGGTGTGCGCCAGTTGCTGCGGCGCGAGTTGCTCGACATCGGCTTCTCGGTCATCGAGGCGGAAAACGGCGCCGAGGCCATCGATCTGATCGACCATACCCAGGGCATCGAACTGCTGCTGTCCGATGTCGTGATGCCCGGCTCCATCGATGGGCTGAAGGTCGTGGCCCATGGGCGTGCCAAGGGCAGCATCCCGCGCATCGTCCTGATGAGTGCCTTCGTGCCCGACGGGGCCGCTGCGGCAGATGTCCCGTTCCTCCAGAAGCCGTTCTCGCGCGCCGAACTGCTGCGCGCCCTTTCCAGTGCCCGGCCATGAACGAACCTACAGCCACCCCAAGGCCAGGCGCCGCCAGTCCGCTCATCTTCGTCATCGAGGATGATATCGGCGTGGCACAGCTGGTCGTCAGAATGCTGGAGTCGTTCCAGTTCCAGGTCAGGCGCTTCGGCGATGGCGGCTCGGTGCTGCACCATATCCGGGCCGAGCATCCGGCGCTGTGCATTGTCGACCTCGGCTTGCCGGACATGGACGGGATCGAGCTGGTCCGGCAGATCGGCCAGGTCAGCTCGTGCGGCGTGCTGATTCTGACCGGGCGCGATCATCCGGTTGACCGTGTCATGGGGCTGGAGCTCGGCGGCGATGACTACATCACCAAGCCCTTTGACCCGCGCGAGCTGGTGGCACGGGTGCGCAGCATCCTGCGCCGCCGCCAGCCCCAGGACCCTGTGCCCGAGGCCCGGCAACGCCGCTACGCCCGCTTTCTGAGCTGGAGCTGGGATTGCGCCGCCAACACCTTGCGCGATCCGGAAGGCGAGGAACATGTGCTGGGCAATGCCGAGTCACGGGTGCTGAAGGCTTTCCTGGAGCGGCCGCACCAGATCCTCACGCGCGAGCAGTTGCTGGGCCAGCGCGACCTGTCCCCGATGGACCGCAGCATCGACGTGCGGATCTCGCGCATCCGGCGCAAGCTCGAACCCGATCCGCACAACCCCAAGATCATCAAGACCGTCTACGGCGCCGGCTACATGTTCACCGCCGCAGTTGTCTGGTCGTAAATCAAGTCAAACAGCCAGCTGGATCAATGACTCAGCTGGCTGCATGAAACTTGTGTGCAAGTTGCCGATCTGCATCAATCAGCGACTTGCACTTGACAACTGATCATTCCCACTCGATTATCAATAGCTTGTGTAAGCTAATGATTTTTATGGGTGATTTTGACTTCTTAGTTACTCGGCACCATCAAGAGCACCATCAGATGACTTGCTTAAAAATCAAGCACCAAGCAGTCTCTACGCCAAGATCATACAGCAGCCGCGCGTCTGATCAGACGGTGGTGAGTCGGCGCCGCTTGCTCAGGATCAACCATGAAGGCGCGCCGCCGCTTCGCATACTCAGATCAGCTCGGCTTCAGCCTCCCGCCGCTTGACCAGCCCGGGCAACACCTCGCCTTTGGCGCGCAACCCCTACGCCAGCGCTCCGAGCGCTGCACTGTAGAGTGCCACCCGATCCGCCTGCCCATTCACGCCTCCGTTGATCTTGCGCGTGATGCGCTCGAAGTCGCCCACATCGGCCAGTGCCGACAGGTCGCGGCTACTCCAGTACCAGGAAGCTGACAGAGCGGCCCACTCGGGCTGCTCAAGCGCCTCAGGCTGTTGCTCGAAGTCAGGGCACCTGCTACTCACCGGCCGCAGCGCAGCAGTCACGACGCGGTAGTTGAACCGGCCCGTGATCTGCACCAGGCCGCGACCCATAAACCGCTTGCCGTCGCCCGGCATCTTGTTGCCCAGGTCGGCTCGACCCTCGTAGCGCGCCTGGGCTGGCGTCGGGCCCCAGATCTCGCGCGTGTAGCGCAGGCGGCCTGACTCGTGGCCGATTTGTGCTAGGAAGGCTGCCAGGCGCCTGGGACTGGTGATGTCGTAGAGCGTGCAGGCACGCACGATGTGCGGCAGCCAGAGGGCGGCGCGCTCCGGCATGCAGCCCGTGGCGGCCTGCAGCTGGCTGGTGGTCAGCATCATCGTGCTCATTTGGACTCCTCTTGCAGCTGAAACTTTGCTGGCACGCCGTCACGCCAGCGGTGCGCCGTGACCATTTGCATCGTCACGACGCCGGCCAGCAGCGACAGCTCGAACACGGTGGGATACCAGGCGGACTGCAGCGGCTGCGCGATGCCAGCGCAGGCCGCGAAGCCGATCAGGAAGAAAGCGAATCGGATCGATATCAGTGTGTCCTGGTTGACCCGGACAAGGCGGCAGAATGCGCCGTAGAGCATGGCGACGCACAGTGCCTCGTGAATGACGATGGGCATCATTTCGCACCCTCCTGGTCCTGTGTGCGCCTGGAGAGGCGTGCGGCAGCCAGGGCAATGCCGTCCGACAGCGACGCAAACACGGGCCGCCAGCCGTTGCCCAGCACACCGATGAGCAGTGCCACCGGGGCAAGCGAGTTGTTGGGAGCCACGCCATAGGCGTTGCTCAGGTACTCGCTGATACCAGAAGTCAGCACGACGGCCAGCGTGGTGCAGCGCAGGACCAGCCAGGCGCCGGCGCGGTGCGTGAGTGTGCGGTCGGCGCTCAGCGGCCAGAGAGATCCGGCCAAGGAGGAAAACACGATCACGGTGTAGGGGCCGGCCAGCGGCCCGAGAAAGGCCACAGCGAGCACGGCGAGACTGACAGAGCCAGATGTTGATGAGATAGGTTCAGGCATGGGATTCCTTGTTCGATGGTGCGTGCATGTCATGCGGTGATTTACTGATCCGGCCACCCGAGCGCCACCAGGTACAGCTCAGCCCCATCTACCTCGTCGACGAACTCGGCGCGCATGTCAGGCGTATAGGATTTCCGCTCGAAGGATTCGCTGATGACTTCCGCATCACGAAGGATTTGATTGGACCACTGCACGTTCACCGCATTTTGAGCGGGAAGGATCGTGACTTGATTGAGGATGCGGCGTTCTGTGAGTGCCATGATGGATGCTCCGTTGAAAATCAGACTTCGTAATGACCGGAAACGGCGAAATAGGTAACCGCCGTATCCATAGCAATTTCTGCGTTTGTTCCGTTATTCGAATCGACGGCGGTAATGAATATTGTTGCACCACCGTAAATTGGGTAAGCAGCAACCTGTTTTCCTGCGCCGGCAGACAGGCCGCTGTAAACAACTCCGCCTGGACACAACCCGCCATTGGCTGATGCTGTGAACGGCAAGCCTGAAATTCTCATGCCTCCGGTTCCGGTGTGTGCAGACCAGGCGAGGAGTATTTGGTAGAGAACTCGATTGCCAATCTTTGTGTATCGGCCGACTTTGGTAGAGTAAGTCCCGGACCCTGCCGTCGTCGTGCCAATGATAGTTGGGCTGAATGTTCCCTCTTCATAGTCGTCAAGGGTGTTGGCATTTGAGCTTGCAGCTTGTGTCGCCGGAAACTTGATGTTGTTGGCGACTGTAAGGATTCCCGAAACTCTGGAGTTACCTTCTAGGGAGATGGCATTCTCCATCGATGAAGCAGCGCTTCCAGGAGAAACCCTGACCGATCCGCCGTATGCTGCCGCGTCATTGCCGTAGGTGACCACTGAACCCGATTTGGATGTTCCAGTTTTTCGGATGCCGCCATCGGCTAACACCGTCGATGACGACCCGGAAAACATCGAACTATTGACAACAACAGGGTCATATGACCCGATGACAACCGATGTCTGGAACGGGATGAACGTGTACGTGCCGGAAAACTGCGGGGCAATCTCTCTGCCCTCGACGATGCTAATCACGCTTCCTGAATATGAAGAATAGCTGACCTCGATGACACTTTGCAAACCAGGCGCAGCACTGAGATCAACAAGGATCGCATTTCCGCTATTCGGGATGTATGGGCAATTCGCAGCAGACAGGTTTAATGAGCCATAAAAACCGTAGGCATTAAGATCCACCGACGGATAACCGTAGTTTGGCGTTGCAAACACAACCTCATCTTCTACAAACGGAATTGCATTGTTCACTAACCGATTGTTG
Source organism: Chitinophaga pinensis (assembly GCA_943326015.2). Lineage (GTDB taxonomy): Bacteria > Pseudomonadota > Gammaproteobacteria > Burkholderiales > Burkholderiaceae_C > Malikia. The sequence continues at coordinate 6,191 of CALPRQ020000010.1, forward strand.
AACGAGTAGGAGTAGTACAGATGTCCGCCGGCCGTCAGCTGCTCGGCATATATGCTGTCATATGATCCCGAGAAGTACCCATTCTGCACGGAATACAAAATCAGGTTTGTATGTCCGACCGGAAAGTCGGCGCCGTCAGAGTCTCCGAAATTACCAAGAACCCCTGCCGTGCAGCGCGCCGTTGCGGTCGGCGTGCTGGGAATGATCAGATCACCAGGCTGCAGCGACGCCGTCAGTCCAACGACAGTGAGCGCTTTCTCTGTCTTTTCCGTGAACTGCGCATACTGAACTGGGCTTGATGGTGAATATATTCTGATGCCACCCATCGATGCAAAGTCGTCCGCGTTGCCGATGTTGACAGTCACAGGAGTGAGTCTGTCGAGCGGCGTTGCAACGACTGCCGTCACCATGGCGCCGATGTCCGCGATGATCTGCCCGGTGATTTGCTTGCCACGGATAGCGCCTGCATCAAGTTGCTTGGCGGTGATCTTCCCGCGAATCGAGGCCGAATCGAACTCGGCAGATCCATCATCGCCAAGTTTCCAGCCTGCACTGCCTGCAACATAGTTTGGCGACTTCATGCCATCCACATCTACTGGGTTGCCGCCGACATAGGTCCCAGCCGGTGCGCCGACGGTTGCCCCGTCTTGCGGCTTACCGACACCAGAGACACCCGACCAGGAGGCCGTGGTGGCGGCGGTGGCGATGCCTGCTGAAACATCTGCGGGCGCAGGGCTCCATGCAGTCGCCTTGTTGCCCGGCTCGATCTTGACGTTTCGGATTCTGATCGTTGCTGACGACCCATCGGTACTGCCGTTGTGATCCATGCGAAACCGCACGGACTTCGGGGCAGTCAGGGTTCCCCAGCCGGCCGGGGTTTTGAAAGTGACCGAGCAAGGGGTCCAGTCAGCGCTTTTGCTGAACGAGGCCGTCAGCAGGCCGGCCGTTGGGTAATCATCGGGCAGAATAAAGAAATCACGGGAGATGATTTTCGCGTCCTCCTTCGTCTCAAATGAGACAGTAATTTCTTGACCACCAGATAAGGGGAAGTATGGGCTTAAGATATAGCCATTTTCAACTGTTGATGCAGCGGTTCTGCTGAACTCTGTACCCGAGTAAGCTGTATAAGTCCAACCAGTGCCGTTGCTAGATCCCGGAAGAATGTTCGTCCCACCAACCTTCACCATCGCATTGCTGACTGGGGTTCCGCCGCCGCCGCTGACGCCCTGAATGCTGCCATTGGCGTCGATGTAGGTGTTGTTAGCCCCGGCCGCCGCCGTACTCTTCTCCAGCCGCACAATCGACTCGGTGTCCTTGTATGAGCCGCTGACCGTGCAGGTCACGGTGGCGGACTTTGAAGTGCCGAACTGCGCCGCCGTGATAGTCTGTGTAGCCGTCGTAGAGGCCGTGGGGTTAGTTTGCAGCCCGCTGAAGGTCCAGACATAGGTCGGGCTCGCAATGCCGCTCACGGCCGCCGTGTAGGTGATGTCGGTCTGTCCACTGTCCAGTGCGCCATCGGTTGCAGTGAAGGAAGCCGCTCGGCTCGCAGTGATCGAAACTGCCGGGCCTTGGGTGCCCTGGGCGCCTGTCTTAGACTTCGACAGCGAGAACCGCCTGGTGACACTGGTGAACCCCAGCGCCGATGCTGTCAGATCCACATAGCCGGTATCCACCGTCATGCCTGCGACGGTGTACGTCCTGCCCGACAGCGATCCCGTTACACCCGAAGAGGCTGCAGCCGTGACGGTCCAGTCTGCCGATACATCCGCCGACCCCAGAAGAACGCTCATGGTCGTCGCGCACCCGCTGTAGTCTCCATTGCCGCCGTTCGAGTCAGTGGCGATCACGAATGCGGCGTTGGAGATAAAGGCGTTCACCGGATCGCTCTGATCAGTGATGGTGAGTTGGCCGGATGTAACGAGTGTGGGCATGGATGCAGCTTTGGTTGATTGCCTGAATTGACTGAAAGGCGGTCGCCCGCCTATCGAATCAGGACGTGGTATCCGGCTTCATGGTATCAACAGTGATAACACCCTGGCCGTCAATGTCGTCGCCCGTCACAACCAAAGTGGCGGTGGTCGGATTCTGAATGCACTTGTATGCCTTGCCGCCCGTGAATGCGTTGGCGGCGAGAGATGCCATCGGCCAGTCGGTGCTGAACACGGCCAAGCTGATAGCCACAGTAGTAGCGCTTGCCGCGTTACTGACGGCGCTGACCGCAGTAGCCACCTTGTAATACTCTGCAACGCCGTTGGACTTGACCAGCTTGACCACATCATTCGCTGCAAGGGCTGGAGTGCTCGCACCAACAGGAACCGATACGGTCACGGCATTGGTGGTGTTCGATGCGATGCTGCAAGCGGATGAGAATGGAGCGGCTGCGTTGACGAATGCCGCAGGACGGCCTGCAGCATCAGAGAAGGACCATTTGTAGGTCCAGCCAGAGGGAATCGTGTAGGCCTTACCGGCCTTCGTGACTGACACGCTCAGCGTCGTACTGCCCTGACCGTTTTGCAGCTTGTCGCCTCGCGTGGATTTGATGGTGACCTGGTACGGATCGCCCTTGTCCTGAATAGTGAAATACTTGGTGTACGGACTGGTCGACTCGTCATCCAGGATGTCAACGCGGTAAGCCTGCGTTCCGGATACAGCGTCGTCAAAAATGACAAGCTTCTTGCCGGTGTGATAGCCGCTCGAAGCAAGCGGTGCGACTTCAGTATCTCCTGCCGCATTCAGGAACTTGAACTTTCTGGAGGCAACGGTCGAGCTCCAATCGGCATGCGTATTCAGAAGCTCCTGAGCTGCGCCGCCAACGATCTTGTACCACTTGTACGCGCTCGCAGCCAGGCTGGTCTCCTCATTCGCACCGCGCATCAGCTTCGCGGTCAGGGTCACACTGTTGCGGACTTCAGTGTCGGTCTTCGGCAGAACGTCATCACCTTCCATGACGATGTAGAGCGCATTGGTTCCGGTGATCAGCAGACCAATGGTGATTTGCCCCATGATGCTCGACTGCAGGGACGTGACCGGATCGGTGTAGACCGCAGTGAAATAGAAGGTCTTGGTAGGGGAGGCTTTCGTCAGCGTGTTAGTGAGGAGGGTAAGCGCGAACGTGGTCGAGCTGAACGAATAGTTCGTGGTGTCGCCGTTCGTGCCGGCGTTGACGATGTTCGGGGTGCCAGTTGCGGCCGTGGACCAACTCACCGATGAAAGGCTCGCGGACTGGGTTGCAATCAGATCCTTCGGCCCCGTGCTAGACGAGATCATGACGACGGGCGTCAGCACGTTGTTCGTGGTCGCATAGCTCGGACTGAACGTGGTGGTCGTGTCGTCCTTGGTGTAGTTCTGCTGAATACCCAACGATGCGGTGATGTTGGTGGTGATCGTCTTGGCATCGTTGTTGTCAACGATGGTGAATTGACCGGTTGAGACGACTGAAGGCATGATGGCTTCCTTGGTGTTGAGAAATTGAAGGATTACGGAGAAACGATGTCACAAAAGAATGTAGCTCGCGCATTGACCTGATCCACATTCACCTCAATGGTTTTGAATCCCCTGTGGTTGGCAGACCAGGTTTCATCATCGTTGGGAGGATGCGGGTTATTTCTAGATTTGCGACGCCAGTGAAACCAGGAATCCGGGGTGGTGTCGGTGATCTCGGCGCCGTTGCGGAACAGGCGAGCACGCATCAACGTGGTTGAGCTCTCGCCGACTCGAAACACGGTGCCGTTGCTCGATTCGATTTCAGTGGTGTAGGCCGAGCCGCCCTCCAGGTAGCGAGCCCATGCCAGCGGGGTGCCGGTCAGGATGTAGCTGGTATCGTCCAGCGTGTTTTTGTAGACCGCGTTTTGCCGCCACTGCTCACCCAGGTCGGCATCGGTCGGATGAGAGGACCACTCCCCGACGTAAGCCATGTTGGCTGGCACATCGCTCAGGCTCAGCACGTTGTCCTGCAGGGCCAGGCCCTGGCCGATAGCGACCTCGGCCGCACCGTTGGCGCCGGGGTAGCTGTGACCCAGCAGCGCCGGACCGGTCAGGATGATCTCGTGCCCATCGTTCCAGTGCGAGGGCTGGATCATGGACGGGTCGCGCGTGTCGGGCTTCTTCGAGCTGAATCGGTGCTTGATGGAAAGCGTCACGAATGATCCTTTACTGGCTGATGCCCTTGATGCTCAAACTGCCCTGGCAATACACGCCGGATCGGGTGCCCAGTACGAAATGCTCCACATGCCCCCAGGTGTTGAATGGGGTGTATCGGTAGTCGTCACTGGCCACAAAGAATGCGGCTGTGGCGCGCAAACCCATGAGCACTGCATGCACAAATCGCACTCGCTCATGCGTGACCAGCAGTGAGCAACTGACGCTGCGGTAGTACGGTCTTGACGTCAGCTCTGCAATGCCGAATTCGTCAACCTCGACGCGGCTGTAATCATCGGCGGCGGATGACAAGTCGTCTTTGTCCACGTCGCCCAGCTCAATGAAATTACCCACCACCATTGACCCGATGCTGCCCGCCTGCGTGCCACTGACTTCTATCGTCCAGGTTTTCCCCTGCGGCCACTGCAGCGTCACATCCGTCTTTGCGGCCAGCTGAGGCGGGATGTAACCCAGATCCACTGCCGTGCTCAAGGCGTTGGTCAGAGAGACGGTAAACACCCATTTCTGCCCTCCGGCGCTTGATACCGATTTGGTGACGGTGATGTCCTCGGCATAGACGGATGTAACCGCTGCCGAGATGGAAACATCGGCCGGCTTGGGGCGGGTGACGGTCACGGTCAGGCTGGTGACGCCCATCAGGTCTACCAGCGCCAGGCCGTCGCAGCCGTCATCGACTCCGGTCAGCTTGACCGACCAGTTGGCATCCAGCGCGGTCCTGGTGTTGACCGACTTGTCAAACATGGCCCAGCGGTTGCCCGGCGCCACCCGGACCCAATGCGCCTTGTCCTGCGCAGGGCTCTGGTTGTTGGTGCCGGCACTCACGGCAGAGATGCACTTGTAAACGCTGGCGTCTGCTGCCGTGCCGCTCAGCACCACGGCATCGACGGAGTACGCGGCAGTGGCACTCCACTGCTTTTGCCCTGTCAGCAGCTGCGCCGCGCTGGTGGAGGTCAGCATGCCGGCGGTGATGGTGGTCGGGAACAGAACCCGCATCGGTGTGACTGCCATGTGCTACTTCTCCATCATGCGAAGGCTGCGCCTTCCTGGGCTGGCAGGCCGTTGGCCGTCCAGCTGCGCTGCACTCGCGCCACGCCGCCCACTTGCTCCTCGGTGCGTTTGTGGCCCTGGTTGTTGTCGCGCCGCATGGCCTTGATCTCGCGCACGACGGAATCAAGCGCCTCGCGCACGAGTTGCAGTTCGGCCAGTACGCCGGTCTGCTCGCCGGGGCTGCCGCTGGCTGCTGGGACGCGGCCCGCGAAGACCGGTACGGGCACCGACGCCAGGCCCACCACGCCGCCGTCGGCATAGCCTGGCGCGCGGCCGGTGCGGATGGCTTCCACGGCGCGCACGCCACCCAGGGCTGCAATGTCGGCCTGGCTGAACACCACCTCGCCGGCGTGGACGATGCCGGCAGCTTCGTACTTGCCGCCCGGGCCGGTGTAGCCGCCGTCGGAGAAGGCGCTGGTTGCCTTGCCCTGCAGCTGGTTGATGATCTGCTGCAGGCCGGCGGAAGTGCGGTTGGCGCCGGCCGTCACAGCCGCCGATATGCCGGCCTGGGTCGATGCGGCGCTGGCGTCCAGCGCGGCCAGCTTGCCGTCAATGGCGGTCAGCAGCGTGTTGGCTTCGGCCTGGTAGTCCTTCGGGGCCGTGGCATCGAGCTGGCCGGCGACTTTCTCGCCCTTGGCCGACAGCTTGGCCACGGCCACCGCCCAGTCAGCACGGGTCGAATACTGGCCTGCCATGTCCTGCGCGAGCTGCGGCAGCGCGCTGGTCATCTGATCGGCATAGCTGACCTTCGTGGCACCACTGGCCGACAGCGCGAGCGTGTAGAGCTTGTCGTAGCCTGCCAGGCGCTGCGCGATCGACTCGCTGCCGGTCATGGTGTTGAGCCGGGCCTGCTGGATCGCAGAACGCATATTGGCAGCGCTGGTCAGCATCAGGCTAGATAGCGCTTTTTGCTGTTCGTAGTAATCAACCGTCGATTGACGCAGGCTATCCAGCGTCGATACCGATGTGGCAGCAGAATTCACCCAGTCGGTTACTGCTGTAGCATATTTAGCCGTCTCAGTTTTTATATCTGAAACGCCTTTTTTTGCCTCCTTGAGCCAATACTCGTCCCGATTTACATCTTGCTGTGCTATGTAAACCGGATCCGACCCTGACCAGTAATTGCTCTTGGCATCTTTCAAGGCAGCTTTTGATTTTGCAAGCAATCCTTGCCAATACGCGACTACAGATTCATCATTGCCATTCGCAATGGCCACATCAAGCTTGGCCCGACTCGGTGGCGCAGTTGAGATCTTCCCGACCTGGCTGGTCAAATTGGCGTAGCTCAGCGGAGTCTGGTTGGCGGTCAGATTGGCATGCGCAGCCACCACGGACGCACGCCCTTGCGTGATCGATTCTTTCAGCGAGTTGAACAGGCCACTGATGGCCTCGCCGGCCTGCCGTGCCAGGGCGGACAGATCGTCAGTGGACGGCACCAGTGCGGCAAACGCCGACTCCAGTCCTATCAATGCCGCATAGGCCTGGCGCCCGGATGCGGTGGTCAGTTCCTGCGCATCGACCAGGGCGCGGAATCCGTCGCGCGTCTCGGGCATCGAGAAGCCGAGGGATTTCAGAGCGTCTGATACCTGGGCGGTGGCGGCGGCGGTGCGCTCGGACTCGGTGTAGAAATTCTGGTAGTAGCCAGTGGTAGCAGCGTTGAATTTGTCGGTGCCACCGAACAGATCCAGCAACGAGGACGCCATGTCCCCAGCACGTGTGCTGGTGCCGTAGAGCTGCTGGCCCAGCAGCCGCAGCGCACTGTTGGCAGCCACAAGCGAGCCGGACAGCCGCGACAGCGTGCCATCGATCGTCTCGCCTGCGCGCTGGAATGGCCGCAGCGCGGCGCCATAGGCGGCCTCGGTCATGCCGGTGCCGAAACTGGACAGCGCGTCAGCGATAGCCTTTTGCTGTCCGGCCTGGTCCAGATCCTTCAGGCTGATGCTGATCGACTGGGAAAACCCGTTCACCGCCGATGCGCTCAGGCCGATGGCCTTGGCGTAGACCTGGGTAGCCGAAGTGATGGCCTGCAGTCCGCTGTCCAGCGCCGTGTCAAGCTCGGAGCTGACGGCCGAATAGTTGCGGCCGGACTTGCTGCTGCGGAACCATCCGCCCTTTTGCGTCCAGTCCGCGTACTCCTGCACCGAGGCGCCCGACGCGGAAAACGTACCGGTGACGCCAGAGCCGTCAATTTTTTTGGCGCCCATGCCGAAGGCGCGGTTCAGGCCGGCTGAGACGGCTCCCGACAGCAGGCCTCCGGTGGGATCGAACCAGCCAGCCACCGCCGTCAGCGCATCCATGATCTTGCCGTTGCCGATCTTGTACTCGCCCGACAGCATCTTGCTGATCGAATACGCAGTCATCGCGCTACCGGCACTCTGCAGCGTGGAGCTGGCAAACTGACCGGATTGAGTCAGCCCTCGCGTGCCGGCATCGGCGTCGTACAAGCCCAACTTCTGCCCGTACTCGGTTGACGCGAGCTTGGTGAAGCTGTTGCCGATGGAATTGCGGATGCCGCCCGACAGGAAGCGGTAGGCGTCGTACACGCTGGAAGCCTGACCCAACGCTGACCCGCCACCCTGACCTGCTGCGGCCGCAGTCGATCCGCCTATCCCCATGACCCCAGTGATGGTGCCCGCTACCGGCATGACGATGTCTTTCACGATCGGCTGCAGCACCAGCGTCTTGAACATGTTGACGACCGAGTCGCGCAGACTGCGCGCGAAGCCTTTGCCGGACTCGAAGCCGCGCATGAGCGCATCGGTGATGCTGTCGCCGATCTTCTCGCTGGTCTTGAGCCAATCGTTCTGCACCACTTTGTTCACAGCAGCGGATGACTCGATCTGGGCAGCATCCCGAGCCTTCTGGATCAAGTCCTGCTTCTTGCCGTAGTCCTGGTAGATGTTGTCAGAGAAAGTCTGGCGCTCGATGTCGGCGATGGTCTTAGCCAGCTTGAGCTGCACCGATCGCTGCGCTGTGATCTTTTCCTGCTCCAGCGCTGTCATGCCGACCAGCCGCAGCTCGTCCTGGTACAGCGTTGCTTGCTCAGTCGCGGCCCGGTTCCATTCCTCGATTGCCTGCGACTGCTTCTTGTAGTCGGCCTGCCCCAGGGCATCGACCCAGCGCTGCTGAGCCGCGATGGCGCGGTCGAGCTCCTCGCGGTAAGCCTGCGTCTCCTTCCCGGTCAGGTCGGCCTTCTTGAGGTGCAGCACGGCCAGCGCGGCCGACTCGATCGCAGTCTTGCTCTTGCCCCAGGCCGCGTTTTCAGACTCAAGAGCTGCAGCGGCCTCGGTGGACTTGCTGGTCTGCCGACTCAGGGTCTTGAGTGCTTCCTCGCGCGCCTGGTTGCTGGACTGCTGCTGGCCTAGTGCCTCAGCGGCAACCTGGCGACCTTCGAGTTCGGCTCGCGTCAGCGCCCACTTCGCTTTTGCCCTGGCATCATGACTGCGCGCGGCGGCTGCATCACCCTGGGCAATTTCGTAAGACAGCTTGACGGCCTGCTTTTGGCCTTCGGTCCACTCCTGCGCTTTGAGGCCTGTGGTGGAAAGCTGCTCGCCGTACTGGCGCTCGGCATCGAGCTTGGCCTTCAGGCCGGCGAGCTCGGTGTCTACTAGCTTGACGCTGGCGTCAGTCTTTTTCTTGGAAGACTTTTCTTCAATGTTTGCCAGCTCGACGCGGTACGCCGCGTTGATTGCATCCTGCTTCGCACGGTCGTCGCCTGCCGCCGCCAGCGCCTTGTCACGATTCGCTTTGGCTTCCTCGGTCTTCAGCAGCTTCAGGCCTGCTTCGGTCTGGCGCTCCTTGCCCTTGACATACTGCGTCACCACGCCCGCGTTGTACTCGCTCTCGCGGGCCGTCAGTTCAGCGCGCTTCAGGGCCGCCCTCTCTAGCTCGGCCGTCAAAGACTTCTCGGCTGCAGCACGCTGCTGCAGGCTGAAGTTGAGGTATTCGCCAGTACCCCGCTGCGCCTGCGCGACCTGTTGCGCGAGCTTTTGCAGGTTCAGGTCAGCCTCCTTGATGCCCTTGGAGACTTCCTCGATAGGCGTTTTGGCGGTGCCCAGCGACTGGCGCTGCTTTTCCAGCATCTTGTCGTAGGCGGCAATGGCGGTATTGAGGGCCGGAACGATGCCGGCCACCAGCTTGTTCGCCACCGAACTCGCTTTGTCGGCAGCACTCTCCATCTGGTGGCCAGCCGTGGCTGACTTGTCGCCCAGCAGCTGCCATGCCGTGGCTGCCGCACCCAACCCGAGAATCAGCCATCCTGCCGGCCCCATGGCGGTCAGCACGCCGCGCAGAGCCAATCCGATGCCGCCGATTGCCACGCTGAGCCCACCTGCAGCCGCAGTGGCCGAAGTCATCCATGTGGCCAGTCCGGCAGCAGCCAGCGCGCCGGTCATCGTCAGCAGCGGACCCATGTTGTCCGATAGCCCAATGATGGCGCCTGACAGCACCCGGCTCACGCCGGACACCTCATCCATGCGACCCACAAACTCGGTGAGTCGGTTGCCGGCTACGGTCAGAGATTGCCCGACGGTGGCACCCATCTTGCCGTAGTTGGCTTCCACGGCTGCAGCCTGGCTTTGCAGCGCCTTCACCAACGCCTCGGTCGTGATCTTGCCGGCCTCAGCCAGCGCACGCATTTCACCCACCGTCCGGCCCATGCCGGCTGCAATTGCCTGCATCAGGCCTGGAGCCTGCTCCATGACGGAATTGAACTCTTCGCCGCGCAACACGCCGGAGTTGAATGCCTGCCCGAGTTGCATCAGTGCCGCCGAACCGCTGGCAGTACTGACGCCAGAAATCACCATCGACTGACTGATGGTCTTCACGATGCCAGCCAGCTCGGAGCCGGACAGCCCCAGCGTTTTCTGGTTCGTCGCCAGACGCTGATAGAGGTCGGCCGTCTCTTTCAGCGGCTGGCGTGTGTCATTCGCAATCTGCAGGATGTTGGATTGAGCCTGGGCGAACTGCCCCTGCGTCTCCGTCACCAGCCGGATGCGGTTATTCATGTTCGTCCAGGCATCCATCTCCTGGATTGCCTTGCTCAGCGACAGCGTGGCCGTGACGGTGGCAAGGATGCTGGACGTAAGCCCACCCACTGCTGTACTGGCCGTCGCAGCCTGCGAGCCCATCTGGCCGGACGACTGAGCCGCAGCAGCGACGGACCGAGCATGACTCTGCGCCGCTGCGGCTGCCGCACCGCCGGCCTCCGACTGCTGATGCAACGCCTGTGCCGCATTCTGAGCCGCCTGCGCCCCCGCACTGTTGGCGGCGACATTGCCCTGCATGGCGCGGGTCAGACCCTCGGTCTGACGGGAAAGCTGCTGCAGCGACCCCTCCTGACGCTCCTGTGCTGCCGCCACCTTGTCGAGCGACTGCTGCGCGCCTGACGAGAATTTCCCGAATGCCTGACCAGCCCGCTCCAATTCAGCCGGGACGGCGCGGCCATCCACCGTCAGGATGATGCCGATTTGGTTGTTGCTGGCCATGGTGTTGCGTCAAAAAATGTTCAGGTTGAAGCCTTGCGCGCCGCTTCGGCCTCGCGCTCGTTGAGGATGCGCAGCGCCTCGTCCTCCATGACTAGGTACTGCCGCCGCAGCTCGCGCTGATCGCGCCGGCTCACGCCCAGCCACTCCATCTCCCGCGCCACGTCGCCAGGCGGCACGGCGCCCCAGTGCGCGCCACCCATGCCCCCCAGCGTCAACTTGAAATGCCGGACGCATGCCACCAGCAGCTCGAATGCACGCTGGTTGCAGGGCCAGATCTCGCACACCTCGTCCTGCGTCGGCACAGCGATGGCGTCGAGGCTGTCGGGGTCCAATCGAATTCCAAGGCATGCAGCATCTCTTTTGAGTTCAGCTCGTTCGGTATCGGCATCACCCGCACTGCGGCGCGGCCGCAGGTAGTAGCGGGTGATGTCGGTCAGTTTTTTTCCGGGGCCTGGAAGTGGTGCTTGAAGAAGCTCTCCACGATGGCTTGCTGGGCGCCATGCACACGCAGCAGCCGGTCGAGGTTGTCCGGGGTGAACGGCAGCGGCTTGCGGTCTTCGCCCTTGAGGTCATCACCGAAGCCGATCAGCACGCGCTCGATGATTTCGCGGTCGGTGATCTCATCGGCCTCCTGATCAGTGTGGAGCGCGCCCTCGGGGTCGGCGTCCAGGCGCTTCTGGCGCGCGGCCGTCAGCAGCTTCTGGGCATCGAGGCGGCGGAACAACTCCTTGACCTCGTCGGCCGGCAGGAATCGAAACGAAACCGAGAAATCGACTTTCTGGGTCTTTCCGCCGTCAGCCGGGATGTGGAACGAGATCGGTGCAGTGAAGCTGGGCTTTTCAGTGAGAACAAACATGGTGCGCCTGATGAGTTGAAAGCGCCTGATGAAGAAAATGCAACGCCGCTGCCGCTCAGGCAAACTGCACGAAATGGGCACCCCCAATTCGCTGCTGCGTCGCAAATCGTTTACATGAAGATCAGCTGCAGATCGTTGTCGCCGAAGTTGTCGGTATCGACATCGTTCTTGTCCAGCGTCTGGAATCGCATGTCGTAGGATGCATATGCCACGCCGTTGACGTCTTCCGCCTTCGGATTCAGGAAGCGCATGGCGGGGGCGTAGATCAAGCAGGTTTCTCCAGCAACAACAGCGCCGTCCTTGATCCCGTGAAGGAATCCGAAGCTGCGCAGCTTGTTGGCCCGGACCTGGTTGAACATGTCCCTTTCGAGATCAGCACTCAGCTCCAACTTGACATTGCCGGACACCTCGCGGTCAGAGATCAGCACCCGGTCACCGCCAAGGCGGCCGTCAAAATTGACCGAATTGCCGAAGTTGATCGTGAAGCCCTTGGACGCGATGCGCCGGCCGCCGCCCGATACGAAGTCGAATCCCGTGCTCGCCATCGTCGGGGCATCGATGCCCAGCAATATGCCGCTGGTGTTTCGAGACTGCACGACATTGGGCAGCTTGTAGTCGGGGAACTCGGGCGCTACGAAATTCTGGGTAGTGATGTCGGCGTCGAACAGACAAGTGAACGTGAACTTGAAAGCCGGGATGCCGCTTTCGGTCATGTCCAAATCCCACGTGCCGCGCGCTCCTCTGGCTCGATACATCACGCCATCAATGGAGTAAGCCATGTCGAGGCTGGTTTTGGACCCGACGGCATTGGAGTCGGGCGAGTATTTCACGTGCGCCAACTTTGCGGGCACTGCCGCCACGGCAGGTGTAGACCCCGACGCTGGCACCGCAGCCACCGCAGCTGCCGCCGCCACCGGGGTGCGCTTCATGCCGCAGGCCTGGAACAGGAATCCGAAGTGAGGGTCCCGGCTGGGTGCCGTCGATCCGCATTGCGCCACCTTGAAACTGATCGTCACGTAGTCGTTGCCGGCCACTTCGATCTTTGCGCCCATGTACGGCCGCAGCGCGTTGAAGCTTTGGTTGTTGGCGTTGTAGTCGAGCGACAGATCCTCGACTTGAATGGCATGAGTGCTCGGAACGAATGGCTCCTCGGTACCATCCGCTTTTTTCGGGGAGGCGCCATAGTCGCTCTCCAGTCGTGCCATCAACATGGTCTTGCGCTTGTAGCGCGGCAGGACGCCGGTGTTGTCGGTGATAGCCATGCCGGGTTACTCCTTCGTTGCGTTGGTTTTGACAGCGGGGGCCAGCACGGGAGCGGGTGTGGACATGAGTGCAGCCAGGGGTGCCAGGGGTGCCGGGGATACCGGGGTTGCTGCGGGTGTCGGCGGCTGGTAGCGCGGCAGGCTTTCCAGGCGCTCGAAAGAGCCGTCCGGCATCCGCAGGCAAGTGCCGTCGCGCGACAGCATGGGGGCGTAGGGGGTGGTCATGTCCTTACGCCTTGGTCAACTTGATGATGGCGCTGGGGCGCGTGCACAGGTTCAGCGGGTTGGTTTGGGCTTCGATGTCGAAACCCTTGCCGAACTTGCGCGGATCGGCCTTGGCATACATGGGCAGGCCGAGCGTGTTGACCGTCTCCGTGTAGTTGGCCGGGGCGTAGCGGGTCAGGAACAGGCCTGGCACACCCATCGGGATCAGGTACGCATCGTCGGCACCAATGGTGCAGCCCGAGACGCCGCGATAGCGCTCCCAGGTCACGCCCGCGAACTGAATGGCCTGCAGCGGGTCGCCCGTCAGGCCAATGGCCGCCGGGGTGTTGAGGTAGAACTTTTCGACGTTCTGGTGGGTGCTGAGCTCATCGAAGAACGCGCTGCCGCACAGCACACGCAGGCCCATGTACGGGGTGTCGCCCAGCTGCGATTCCAGTGCGCGAATCGCCTCGGAGACCTTCTTTTTCACCACGGTGGATGCAGTGGTCAGACCGAAGCCGACGACTTCTTGCTGCACGCCGAAAGCGCTGAACAGGTCAAGCAGCACGCTACCGTCCTTGTCCAGCACCTGGCCCTTGAGCGCGCCAATGCGGTGCGCCTCGATGGTCATTTCCAGGCCTGCGCGCATCTTGGCCAGCAGGCGGTCGCGGGCGGCGGTCACGTTGTCGCTGGTGGCTTCGGCGCCGAACTGGCGCACGCCCTGCATCTCGTCAGCATCCAGACCGGCCACGGCCGGAATGTGCGGGACAGCGAAGGTCAGCTCGCGGCGCTTGTCAGCCAGCACCACCTCACCGGGGCCGCCGCGCGGGGCGGTCGATACCAGGTTCAGGCTGCCGTTGAGCTGCTCGATCTTGGCGGTATCCTGGGCAATGCCCTGCTCCTCGAAGATGCCCAGCTGACCCAGGCGGTAGGGGCGGAAGGGCGCGGCATTGATGGCTGCGGTCAGGCTGGTGAGATCGAACGGGCTGTCGAATGCGATGGTGGTCATGCTGCCTCCTTAGCGGGCGATGATGTTTTTGCCGGCCAGGTCGGCCAGGGCGGTGGCTTTCTGCGGCGCGGTGATGCTGCTCTTGAACGTCAGCAGCGCGCCCTTGACCTCGGCCAGGCGGGCCAGGATCAGCGCGTTCGAGTCGGCGCCGCTGGTGTTGCAGCCGACCAGCAGCACGGCTGCGGCGGTCTGACTGCCGTCGGTAGCAGCGGGGTCGTGCAGCACGTACTTGCCGCTGTCGGCGATGCAACCCAGCACGGTGCCGGCGATCAGGATCTGGTCTGCTGCCAGCACAACCTTGTCGCGGGAGATGGAGCCGAAGTCGCTCAGCACGACTTCAAACGAGCGGATGCCTTCGGTGGCGGTATGTTTCAGCAATGAGGTCACAGGTCTGCCTTGTCAGAAAAGATGGATGGGAGAAGGCTGGTTCAGACCGTCGCGGCCTGTGGTGCCTGGGGCTGGCGAGCGGCATAGATGGCCGCCGCATCCAGCGTGGGACCGCTGGGCGTGGTGCCCGGCTGGCCCGTGGTCGCGCCCGGCTTGAACCCGCTTCCGGTCTTGCCTGCAGCAGGGGCTTTGACCAGGTGCGTCTTGGTCTTGGCAATGAAGGCGGCGCCGTCGGTCAGGGGTACGAGCTTTCCGTCGTTCGTCTCGAACAGGAAGTCGTCGCCTTCGGTCTTGATGCGGCGCTCCAGCAGTGCGCGGGCGTCTTCGGCATCAATGAACGGCTGTGAGGAAATCGCCTTCTCAACCGCCAGATCACGCCGATCCTTGCTGTACTTGCCTTGCACATCCTGCAGCGCGGCCAGGGCCTCGGCTTTTTCGCGCTCGGCCTTCTTCAGCTTGGCCTCCAGCTGCCGAGCGGAATCGGTGGCGGCCTTGCCGTCTGGGATCGCATCCAGCTCTTCCAGGGTGCCGACGCCCAGCTTCTCGAAGGCGGCATCGCGCTCGGCCTTCAACTGCTTGCGCCCGTCAATGCTTTCCTTCTGCGCGGTGCGGGCCTTGCCTTCTGCCGTCTCGGCTCGGGCGGTCAACGCGGCGACGTGATCGGTCAACTGAGCAATCAGCTCAGCGTCCACGGTTTTGCCCTTCAGCAATTCAAGATTCATGGTCGGTGCAAACAAACTGGGTTGGTATGCACCCATGTTTGCGCGCGCTCGCGCATGAACTGCACCGGAATTTGCGCAGCTTCAACCCAGATTCACGGGCATGAATGACCATGCCATCGAACGCTTCAACTTCCTCGGGCAGGCACTGGAAGGACGCGGAGGATTCGCGCCAAAAGTGCGCTTTGACCCCGCCAGCGGCAAACCCAGCGCGGTCGTGGGCCGGTGCGAGATCGTCAAGCACCCGCGCGAATCCGACGACAAGTACGCCGCCCGCGTGGCCTGCGCCGTGTACGAGAACCACCTCGCCCAGGCCTGCGAACGCTTTGCCGCCTACCTGGGGCGCAAGTCCCCCAGTCGGCAAGGTGCAGACAGCGACCTGGTGCAGCAGTTCTTGCGTGATGCCGACGACTGCGGCAACCCGCTCGACGTGGTGCTGCACCAGTTGGTGATCGAGACCAAGGCGCGCGGCTCCATGCTGGTTCTCGTCGACCTGCCCGCCGAGCGCCAAGACGCCACACTGGCCGATGCGCTGGCTGCGCGCGCCGTGCCTTACCTCACACCCCTGGCGCCTGAGCTGCTGGCTGACTACGTGCAGGGCGACCGAGGGCGGTTTGTGAGCGTGGGCATCCACAGCAGCATGCTGATCAACGGCAAGCCCGAGGCGGTGATCCGGCGCTGGACGACCACACATTGGGAGATCTGGCGCGGCACTCAGCTGGTCGACAGCGGCGAGCACCCGTTCGGTGAATGCCCGGTGCTGGCCTTGACCGAAAACGGCGGCATCTTTCCGACGATCGGCAAGTTCAGTCAGATTGCCGATCTGAGCAAGCGGCTCTACAACGCCAACAGCGAGCTTGACGAGATCTTGCGCAGCCAGACCTTCAGCGTGCTGACGCTGCACATCCCGCCCGAAGTTCATGACCCCAGCCAGTCCGCTGTGGACGCGGTGGCCACCATCGGCACCCACAGCATGCTGATCCACCAGGGCAACACCCCCGCCTTCATCGCTCCCGACAGCGGCCCGGCTCAGGTGTACATGGCGCGCATTGCAGCGCTACAGGATGCCATCGACCGCATCGGCATGGAAACCGCCAACCAGCCCGGGCAGCAACAGGAAAGCGGTGTGGCGCGCAAGATGCGCTTCGAAGCCTTGAATGCCGACCTGGCCGGGTTTGCCCGCCTGCTGCAGGGGCTTGAAGCGCGCATCTGGCACCTGTTCCACTACGGCCTGGGGCTGCAAAACCGCGTCGAGGTGGAGTACCCCACCGACTACAACCTGACCGACACGGCCGCCGAGCTCGACATCCTGTCCTTGATGCAGGCCACCGGCTTCGAGCCTGACATCCAGCGCGAAAAGCGCCGTGCCGTGGTGTTGTCCGAATTCGACCGCGCCGACCCCGACGTGCTGGTGCGCCTGCTGTCCGCGATCGACGAAAGCGCACAGGCTCAAGCCACGGGGGGCCCGGCATGATCGAGGTCAATGTCACCGGCACCGAAGCCCTGCGCGCCAAGCTGCAGCGCATCGGCGCAGTGCTGACCCAGCAGGCACTGGAAAGCACCGCGCTGGAGCTGGAGCAGTTCATTGGCAATGAGGCTGCGAAGCACCATAAGACCGGCGCGCTGGTGCGCAGCGTGTACAAGGCGCGCACCCCGGACGGCTGGTTCATCGGCCACGACTTGCAGCACGCGCCGCACGCACGCTTTGTGATTGAGGGCACGCGGCCACACCTCATCACACCCAAGAACAAGAAGACCCTGCGCTGGCCGGTCGGAGGCAAGTTCGCCTTTGCCAAAGAGGTCGAGCACCCCGGCTACAAGGGCGACAACTACCTGCGGCGCGCCGCCGCACTGGCGCCAGCAGTGTTCGAGCGCCACGTCAACCAGAAACTGAAAGCACTGCAATGACCACCCACACCTACTTCGACGCCTACCTCAAGACCCACGTCACCGACGAACGCGAGGCCCGCGCCACCGCCGAGGTCGCCACCTTCGGCGGCTTTGCCAGCGACTGGACGGCCCGCCTGGTGGTGCTGCGCGCCTACGTCATCACCTGTCTGGAATGCCAGGCCACGCCCGACGACCTGTTCGCGCAGAAGCTCAAGCACTACCGCCAGGAGTTCGATGCGCTGCTGGTGCAGGCCCGCAATGCCACCCCGGCAGCCGACGGCAAACCCGCGCGCGCGCTGTTCAGCATCAACCTGGAGCGCTCGTAAATGGCCAGCCACAACGTCATGGGCCAGCTGGAGAACCTGCGCCGCCAGCTGGGCGCCCTGCCTGGCGTCAAGACCTGCAAGATCGGCATGGAGGCCAACATCAGCCCGGACGACTACCCGATCGTGCGGCTGGTGCCCAGCGATTTGAAGCCCCACGGCACCATCGGCTACCGGCTCGACTGCGAGGCGCTGATCTATTTCGGCCAGCCCATCCAGCCGTTTGACGACACCCCTGACGACGGCGGCCGCGTGCGGCTGGAAAAGCTCTACGCAGCCCTGTTCGACATGGATGACGCGATCCGGGGGGTGGTGTACGACCATGGCGGCCAGTGCTTCGAGACCGTGCTCGACGAGGACCGGCTCGACACCTACAAGCTCATGGCGCTGCGGGTGCGGTTGGTGGGGTGAGTCACCGCAGAAACCGTCGCTTGATGAGTCCTATCCGGGGCGGCTACCCGGTGGCGGGCGGGCATGAAAA
This sequence comes from Chitinophaga pinensis, assembly GCA_943326015.2. Lineage (GTDB taxonomy): Bacteria > Pseudomonadota > Gammaproteobacteria > Burkholderiales > Burkholderiaceae_C > Malikia. The sequence continues at coordinate 24,013 of CALPRQ020000010.1, forward strand.
ACCCGGCGCGGGGCCGGGTCGGTTGGATCGGTGAAAGCTCCTGTTTGAAACAGGAGCTTCGGGGCATCAGGCGGCGCTCAGGAAGAAGTCCGGCTGCTCGGGCGTGTAGGCTGTGTCGTGGCCGTAGGCCGCCCGGCGCTCGGTGAAGCTGATCAGCTCGCCCTCCATCCAGGTCGGGAACTCGGCCACCTGGTCATTCAACTGCTTCATGCTGCGTGCGGCTTCGACGGCCATCTGTGCGAGCACCTTCTCGGTAGTTTCTCCATCGCGGAAGATGCGCTTGACGGCCTGCGCCTCAATGCTTCGGGTGATCTGGCCGACCTGATCGCACAAGGCCAGCACGCGACGCAGTTCGGCAGCCAGCACGGGGATGTGCTCGACGCCGTAGGCGTTGGGTGCCGGGTTGCCGGTGATCTGACGAAGGTAGTGCCAGATACCCTGGGTAGCCGATTCCTGGCTGTGGAAGTTGCGTCCCGCGAACCAGACGATGCGCTTCATGTGCCGCATGTCCGTGGTGTTGAGCTTCTCGCGGGCAGCGGCCGGGGCCGGCTGGGGTTCGGGGCGGGTGGCCGGAATCTCGTAGCGGCCAGTTTTGCGGATCGCGGGCAGGACTTCCGACGTAACCCACTTCTTGAACTTCTTGGCCTCGGGCTTGCGACTCTTGAGGATGCAGGCGTAGAGGCCGGACTCGTTGATGACCGTCATTTCTTGCTCGCCGCCAGGGGTACGCACAATCTGCGTACCCTTTTCGTCGTCGTCAAGGTTGCGCGTCATGTCGGGCGCATTGCGGTACGCCAGCGCATCGGCAACGTCAGCAGCAACGAACCATGGTTCGCTGTCGATCATCACGACGCGCAGGGCTTGAGTGGAGAAGGAGAAGGTGAGCGCGCTCGCGCTCGAAGTGCGGATGTCAGCCATGATGGCTCCTTGGGGACGAGTTGTGAACCTGTCACCCCCATCGCCAAACGAGGGTGGCAGACCGTGCGGGGTTGGCGAACCGGCCCAAGGTGCCGGCACACGCTTGCGCGTGTCCCCACACGGCCCGCCAAAAGGGAATCCGTGCGTGCCTCACGCAGCATGAGGACATGAAAAAACCGCTGTCACGCGAAAGTGGCGAGCGGTTGCTGCGCCTTGGATTGTCCGGGTCGCCAAACCCGTGTGCCGAAGCACGGGTGCAAGTGTAGCGCAGATTTTCAGCCCAGGGGTAAGGTCGAGCTACGCGCGGGAGCTCAAGCAAGAGGCGATGCGGCTGGTGGGGTGATTGCCGGCAAGCGCTGCTTCTCAGACGACAGGTCTCATGTCTTCCTCGTGGAGCGTGACCATGGCAATGGTCTCTCCGTTGGGATTGCAGAACTCGACCTCGTAAGCGGTATCCGGCCTGGAGAAAACATGAACAACCACGCCGATCTGCCCACTGGACAGGCCATGCTCCGGCAAGTCTTTGTTCAGCACAACGGTTTGCAATTCTGAAATCATGTCTTTTCCTTCAAGACGAACATAGTAACCAATCTTGGTGCAATTGAGCCACTTTCCAGAATCCACCCAGTTCTGACAACGCCAGACCCCAGCGAGCCGACAACAGGGACGTCAACATTGAACGTCTTCCCGTATTGACTAACCTTACCCTCTGCGGCGGGCAGCGTTGGCAATTTTTCCAGGATCTGGGCCACCAGCGCGTCAGCATTTTCCGCAGTGAACCCTAGGGCTGCAAAAACCCTTGCCTTGTCTTTTCCAACCGGATGGCTGGAATTCAATGCGTACCCTACGATCTTCCCCATTGGGATAACAGCCTGATTTGCCCCAGGAATGGCCGTGTCAACAATGGCAGCCCGAACCTCCCCCGCCCTCCTCAACCGATACTCCGCCCGCACGCTGGCCTGAGTCACCCTCTCCCAGTCCGCCCCGCCCAGCACCAGATCCAGTCGCTGGCGATTGCCCAGGATGCGCGCGGCCTCTGCCAGAGGTAGGCTGCGCAGGAACTCGCGTGCACCGTCCTCACGCTGCTCCTTGACCCGTGCGGCGTCGATATCGGGGCGTGTGACCAGCTTGCACCAGCAATTGTGCGTCACAATGTCATTGCCGGTATAATGACCACTTTCAGTTTCAAGGTTGTACACATGACCAGAGAACGCGTGTCGGTGGATGCTGATTACCTTGTCAGGGAATACGGGGCCGGTCGCTCCGTCTTGGATTTGTCGCGCGAGCTGGGCATCTCCAGACCAACTGTCACCCAAAGGCTCGTCAAAGCCGGGGTTGTTTTGCGCACCCAAGGACAACAAAACGTCATCAGTTTCGAGCGCATAGGCCCAGAGAGGCGCTCCGCCATGACCAAGGCCGCGCATGATGCGGTACGCGGTGTGCCGAAGTCTTTCGCGAACAAGGTTAAGAACGCTATCGCCAAGCAGCGCAGCCATGCTGGTATCAGCGAGCACGAGAGGCTGGTTACTGCAGCCTTGCGCGGTAGTGGCATCGATCCGATCCCACAACTTGCGATTGGCCCCTATAACTGCGACCTTGCTTGCTACCCCGTCGCCGTGGAAATCTTCGGCGGCCACTGGCACTTCTCTGGTCGCCACCTCGCCCGAACGCAAGAACGCATCCGCTATCTCGGCGATGCAGGTTGGCACGTTTTGATGTTGGTCATGAATGACAACGTCAGCGTCTACCGATTCGGTGACAACACGCGAGATCACATCACCTCCTACGTTCAGCAGGCCCGCGCGAACCCATCCACTGCTCGTGAGTATCGGGTGATTGATTGTCGCGGTGAGACACTTGCCGCTGGCCGTTGTGATGACGACAACATTTCCATCGAACCAGCGTTTACTAACCGCCGTGATCCTGCCACTGGCCGTTATAAGCGCGTCGCCCGTTAGGCAATGCGGATGGAACGGCGGCTTGGGCGCTTTGGCTTTCGGGTACAGGCCCGGACCCAGACCCCACAGATTGGCCTTGGCATGCAGGTCGCAGATGTCGGGCAGCGGGTGGCGCGGATTCAGTCGTACCTCCACCACAGCGATGCTGTCGTCCGCCATGATCTGGCCGGCCACCTTGTCCTGGTGGGCGCGTGCCAGCTCGGTCTGAGCGATGCGGTCAGCCATGTAGCGGGTCTTTTCACGCTCGGCCACCCAGAGACGCTTCGCCAGCACCTCGCGACCCTTGCCCTGCTCCCAGGCCTTGAGCGCTTCCAGGTAGCCAGCCTTGAGCGCGGGCGACTTGAGCCGACCGGCCTGGCACTGCATCTGGTCGAGCAACTGAGTCAGATCCTGCCGGGGCCCGGGGTTGGCGGTCAACTCGCGCAAGGCCTTGGGCAGGTGGGCGCGCGCGGCGCCTTCCAGCGGTCGCTTGACGCCGTCCTGTGGGTTGTAGCCGTCGTAGAGCTGGCGTGCCAGCTGGCGCGCGTCGTGCAGGCCCTGCGCATGCTGGCGCACGATGGCTGCCACCTCACCCTGGGTCTGCTGCACCATGTCGTACAGCCGGGCACTCAAGAACACCTCACCCACCGGCATGGCCAGCACGCTTTGCGGTGTGACGCGCTGCTGCATCACCACGCTGAAGGCCTCGCTCAGGGCTGTGATGTACGTGCCGTTGAAGGTGGTCAGCACCTGCTCCACGGCCTGACGCGGGTCGGCGCCCTCTTCGATCAGGCGCAGCAGCTCATCGTAGGAAGCCTGGGCGGCCTGCTCGATCTGAGCCGAAAGATTGCCAGCAGTGGGGCTAATGCTGGGTAGCGTCATGCGAGAAAGAAGTCCTGCTGCGCCCTGCGCAGGGTTTCGGCACGTTGCTGGCCACGCTCTCTGATGGCTTTGCCGATGAGGTTGTAGGCCGTGCGCGGGCAGCAGTCGTACAGCTCGCACAGCCGGTCACGCACCAGCGGCATGGGGTTGCCCGCGTCGAGCAGCTCGCGCGCCTGCCGCACCTGGTCAGGCCGCACCAGTACGCGGTAGCTGAAGCGGATGACACGCCCGGCCTGCGCCTTGATGAGCTGGATGAACCGAGCCTTTGCAACTTCGCAGCATTCCATGCGCTCAACCTCCAACAGGAACCACTCCAAGTCCGTGACCTCGTCGGGGCGCTGAAACTGCAACTTCGGGGGCAAGCCGTGCGGCATTTACAAACCTTTCACGTTCATGGTGGACAGCGCGGTGGTGCGCTTGCGAATCAACGGAGCCAGCGCATAGCGGATCGCGTCCATGTGGTGGTTGTTCGCGTCGATGATGGTGGTCAGCACGTCGCCACTCAGTCGGTCGGTCTTGTAGCTGTAGAGCCTCGCCTCGCGCAGCGTCTGGGTGCAGCGTGGGTGAATGACGATCTCGCGGTAGCTGCGCAGGTGCGCGATGCCGTCCTCGACCGATCCGGGCCACTTCTGCACCGCCACAATCCGCGGCAAGGCCTTGCGCCTGTCTTGTCCTGTGCTGCCGACGTGGCTGATGGTCTCCGGTCTGGCTGAGTCCGCCCGAACAACGTGCTTTTCGATGGCCGGCAGGCGCTGGATCATGAATTCGGCAATGTCGTCGTTTTCCAGGCCGACCTTGCTGGCCTCGTGCTCGACGTAGAGCCGCTGATCGTTGATCCACAGCTTGATGCCTGCGGTCGGGTCTTGCGAGAAGCCCCAGTCGATGCCGTAGTAAGGCCCATTCCAGTCCGGCTGCGGCGTGAAGTCGTCGACCCGGTACTTGCCGGCCAGGATCTGCGCGTCGCTGTTCTCGCGGTAAGCGCCTTCCCAGATCCAGGCATAGGACTGATCATCGAGCCGATCCCGGTCATCCTGGCGCTCCTGCTCCAGCACGCCTGGAAACCACGGGTTGTCCGTGTAGTTCATCTCGACAATGCGGCTGTTCTTTGGCGCAGCCTTGCGGAACCGCTGATCGGTCGGACTGCCATCGCGCTCCGGGTTCCAGGTGATCCACACCTCGGAATTCGCCTCGCGAACAGTGGGGCGCAGCTTCATCCAGGCGATTTCGCTCACGCTCTCGGCCTCGTCGATCCAGGCGATCAGGACGCGTGCCTTGGACTTGAGGCTGTCCACGTTATGCCGCAGGCCGACGAACACATAGGATACGCGCCGGTTCTTCGTCCTGATGTAGCGCTCGCCCATCTCGAAGTAGGCATCGAGCCATGGCACCGACCGGATCGCCTGCTTGACCTCCTCCATCGAGGAGTCCTCCAGGCTGTTCATGAACTCCCGGCCGCACAGGATGACGCCAGAGACGCCGGCCTGAGCGAACATCATCGCGCGCACCGCCGTCATCAGCGCAAAGGTGCGGGTCTTGCCTGAACCCCGCCCGCCGTGGGCACCCCGGTAGCGCGCCGGCCCGGTGAAGACCGGGATCAGCTTCGGCGGGAGTTCAATCTGCGCGCGCATCGGGTGCCACCAGTTCGATGACGGTCGGCTGCAGGCCATCTGCCGTTCCGTCGTTGAGCTTCTGGATCTGCTCTTTGTTCGCCGCCAGCAGGTTCAGCCCGATACTGGCCGACTCGTTCGCCAGCTTCGTGAGTGCGGCCACGCCCTTGAGGTTCTCGACCGACGCCAACGGCTCGGCGTCATCCACCTTGGCCACCTCGCTGTTCGCCAGCGCGCTCAGGCGGTGCGCGGTGGCTGCGCCCAGCTCGGCAGCCGATGCGAGGCTTGTGCTGATGTTGCGCAGCTTGTCGGCCAGGCTGACGGCTACATACTGCTGACGGACTGGCAACTCGGCCAAGGCGGTTTGAGCCTCGGCGAGTTTTTCCGCGACGATCCGCACCTGCGGAGTTTGCGGAGAAACCCTGCGGCGAATCGCGGCCTCGTCCACCCCGAACTCTTTGGCAATTGCCCGAATCGACTCCCCTTCTACTGCTCGGCGCTCGACTTCCTTCCACTGCTCCGGGCTTAGCTTCGACGGCCTAGCCATTGCCGGCCTCTTTGCTCTTGCTCATGCGTTCAATCCCTCATGTGTCTTGTTGATCGCCTGCAGCTCGTTGATGCGGCGCAGGGTCCAGCGCAGGCGGGTGCCGTGCCATCCTTCAGGCCCACGGTGGCAGGCTGGGCACAGCGGCATGGACGCGAACCACAGGCCCTGTTCGGGCTCGTGCACCTCGCTGGGGCCTGCAGCGCCGCAGACCACGCAGTCCATGGCGGCCACGCGCTCGATATGGCGCTTTTCAGCCGCAGTCGGCGCCGGCTTGTTCTTGATTCTCATGCATGCTCCTGCAGGTCATAGAACGTGACGCCCAACTCGGTCGCGGCGTAGGCGCCGTGAATTTCGGATGCAGCCTCTTGATAGGCGCGCGCAGCATCTTCAAGCGACGAGTACCGTCCCAGGCTGCGCTGCTTTCCGTTCACAGTGATGGCTGCCCTCCACTTGTTGGCTGTCTTGCACCAACTCACGCCCTTGACGCCGGATTTACTGGTTGCCCTTGCGCCAGTGTTGGCGATGTTTTGCGCCATCGTGGCCTTGCGCAAGTTGTCCCAATGGTTGTCGTCCTTCACTCTGTTCTGGTGATCTATGCTGGCGTCAGGCCAATCACCAGTCATCCACAGCCAAGCAAGGCGATGAGCAAGAAACAGCCGTCCGTCAATCCCAATGACGACGTATCCGTTATTCGTTTTGCAGCCTGCCGGCCTTCCGCTTTCCCGCCAACAGAAAACCCCTGTCTGCTGGTCATAGACAAGCAACCGACGCGCACGGTCAGCATCAACCATGGCGATCTTCCTCAAGGTCACAAAACACAACACCCAATTCGATTGCAGCGAATGCCTCCACCTGGGTGCAAAAATCACTGAATTCAGCGGTAGTGAGGTTTGTCGAACTGGCGCCAATGACAGATCCATCGGGGAGCTCGATCACACCGATGAACTTCTTTTTCAGGAACTCATGCCATACCTCGGCGCCGTAGAGCCTGCCGCCCACGACGGCCTGCTCAGCAATCTGCTTGAGCACTCCGCCTCCCCAATACCGCCTGTTCTGCGCCTTGGTGCGCTTGCGCCGGCTGACAGTCAGCACCCAGCGTCCACCCGACTGCAGGACGGCGGCCAGGAACGGGAACAGCTGCGCCTTGATCGCGGCCCAGGCCTGCTGCCGGCTGAACAGTTCGATGGTCAGCGTCTCAGGCATGGGCCCTCCTGAACTGCCAGGCCAGGGCGGCAGCGTCACGCGTGTGCTCATTGCTGCGCCCGGACCACCCCGTTAGTGCCTTGAACTGCCCGGCGTCGAGCTTCGCCCCCTTGGCCTTCGGGCTGATGCTGTGAGCCGGGATGCCCAGGCGCTCGCATGTCGCGACGATCAGCCGGCACCAGGCGTCGATCTGGCCGACATCCCTGGCGACTTTGAGCTGAGCGGCGGCGCTGAGATTGCGGGACCAGGTGTGCGACTGCAGGCGGCTGTCCTCGTACACGACGCGGGTCGGGAAAACGGTCTCGATCACCTCGACCAGCTGGAAAGGCTCGATAGTCTGCAGGTCGGCCAGCGCGCCGGCCCGATAGATAGCGATGCCGGTGTGGGTGCCTGGGTCGATGCCCATGATGGTGCTCATGCTCGACATCACTGAAGCCACAGCCCCGGTTGAATCTTCGACTCCAGCGACAGGCGCTCTCCCTCCAGCGACGGTTTTTCGGCCTTGCGCTTGAGCATCAGGTGCGAGCCGAACGAGGCCTTCACCTTGGACTCGACCTCTCGGGCAATCACGGTCTGGAGCTGCTGCCACAGGCTGGCGTGGCGAGACTGCAGTGCGGCCTTCATGCGGGAGAACTCTTTGACCAGGCGCAGCTTGAAGCGCACCACTTCTTCGCTGTTTCGCATCAACGTCATCAGGAAGGCTGCCTGGTCTTCGTTGAGGAAGGCGAACTCAGTGCGGCGACCCCTCGTTGAATTCCGGATTTCAAATCCAGAATTCGAGACTTCAAATCTGAGCACCCCAAGCTCAGTCATCTCGGCCTGGTAGCGCCGCACCAGCTTGATGACGGTGGGGTGTGGCAAGTTGACGTTCACAGCAACGGCCACCGATGTGGTGCGCAGCTCTCCGTCGATGTCAAGTACCACAGGAAGCATGGGTGCGCTCATCGCTTCCTTTCCTTCAGTTTGAAATTGGTGTTTCTTGGTCACTCCGTCATCCCCCATGCCGATGCCGTGATCCCGGCAACGGCTGCAGCTCGCGCTCGAACGGCGCCAGATCGCTCTGAGCCGACCGAAAGCCCGCCGCCTTGATCCGCCTGCCCACCTCGGCCCGCAGGCCCAGCCACAGGCCGCTCTGCTCCCGCTCCAGCTCGGCCACCCTTGCCTGGGCGTACTGCCAGCAGCCGGGCGTCATGGCCATGGCCGTGTAATGCGCTGCGATGCGCTCGAAGGTTTGCAGCCATGTCAAGCTGCCTCCCGCGGGGCATCCCAGTACGCCAGGATCTGGCGCGCGTACAGCAGCTCAGCCGGGTCAACGCGCAGGCCGCGCTCGTGGTTGCCGATGACCATGTGGGCGTAGCGGCGGCCATCTGCGCCGGCCGTATCGACGGCGGAAAGTTGGCGCGCAGTCAGTAGTGGCAGGTGGAGCGCAGTGGCGGCACGGCTCATACTGCAATCCCCTTTGCTGCAGCCGCCTCGCGGATCATTCGCTCGACAGTCGGAGACCGCTTCACGCCAGCCTGCAAGTCGGACAGGCCGGCGCGAATCCAGTCGGTGTAGCGGCTCGCCTGAGACGGAGTGCGACTGACCTTGCTCAGCACCTGCCTGGCGAACGCCGGGTTCGCAGCTGGCTCTGGCAGCGCCGGTAGATTGGGTTTCGGCGCGAGGTAACAGATCGCTCGAAACTCGAACACAGTCGGCGGCTTGCCAGCGGGCAGGTGTTGCAGCGCGTAGGAGATCGCTTCGGGCCAGTTGGCGAATCCAGCCAGCTCGTGCGACCAATCTTCAATCACGTCGGCGGTCTCGATGCCCTCCCATCGCGCGGTGAAGTCGCGGCCATAGGCCAGCGTCAGCTTCTTGAAAATCTTCTCGACCCAGGCCAGCGGCAGGGCTTCGGTTTGGTTGATCACTTGAGGGCTCCCACGGTGCGGGCAGGCACTTCGATGGCGTTGAAGAAGTCGGCGGCGGATTGCGCCTTGGGCGCGTCGGGTGCCTTGCGGGCGATAGAGGGCGCGAACTCCTGCACCCGCTCACGCATGGAGCGCTGGTATGCGGTTTCGGCGGCAGGCGCCGACTTGGCGGCAGCCACGGCCTGGTCACGCTTGGCGAACTTGGCCGCGTTGCGAATCCAGGTTCGCAAGCCGGCCTGCCAGTCCTTGAACTTCGTGCCCTGGGCGGCGTGGTAGTCCTCGAAGCGGGCCAGCTCGCCGTCAATGCCGCCGAGGGTCACGCCGAGCTCGGTTGCCAGTGCGATGCAGGCAGCGTTCGGCTCGAAGTCGGCCGGGAACTCGGTAGCGAGGGAGGGAGCTGATTTGGCGGCCTTGGCGGGCTTTTCAGCCTTGGCTGGTGCCTGGGCCTTGGTTTTGGTCTTTGCGGCCTCCTGGGCGGCATCCTGGGTTGCTGCTGCGGCTTTCTGTTCGGCAGCCAGTCGATCGGCTTCGGCAGCGGCGACTTGGCGGTCGAGTTCGGCAATCCGAGCCTGGGCTTCGGCGGCTTGGGCTTTCGCTGCTTCCAGCTCGTCGATCAGCATGTCGTCCAAGCGGGGGAAGGTGGTTGCGGGCGCTTGCGCACGCTCTCCCCCTATTGACGGTTCTATGACGGTTCCCATGGTGGATAGGCTCCCATGGGTGGGAGCCCTCTCGGGACGCCGGTGGGAGCCGTCTTGGACACCCATGGGAGGGGTCCCATCGGTGGGAGGGGTCCCATCGGTGGGAGGGGTCCCATCGGTGGGAGGGGTCCCATCGGTGGGAGGGGTCCCATCGGTGGGAGGGGTCCCATCGGTGGGAGGGGTCGGCGGCGCATAGGCCGTCGGGTGCTTGGACGGCAGATCGGGCAGAAAGGCCAGCTTGCGGACGTTGAGCCTGAACTGCTTTGTGGTGCCAGGAGCGCCGCCGTGCTCGTTGCCGACGACCTGCAAGAAACCCGTGTGGACGAAGCCTTGCACGATCCTACGGGCCTGCTTCTCACTCAGGCGGATCTTGGCGGCGAGCGCAGCCATGGATGGGTAGAGGCTGCCGCCGTCATCAGCAGCCCAGTCGGCCATGGCAAGCATGGCCAGCAGCTCGCTGCCGGATGCCGGGTATTTGTCCCACACCAGGGTCATGACCTTGATGCTCATGCTGCCACCCCCATCTGAGCCTGCAGCTTCGCCAGACGCGCGGTCTGCGCCTGCTCCATCTGCATGGCGCTCGATGCGCCCAGCACCGTCTCGTAGATGTCCAGCGCCTCGCGCAGCGGCTCGATGGCCGGGTCATCCAATCCCCAGCAACCCATCTTCTCGTAGCGCTGGCGAGCGCGCGCCAGGCCCTGAGCGGCTGCGTTGAGTGTGGCCATCAGCTCGTTGGCCAACTGGATTCCGCCGTGCGTGCGGTTGGCGACGCCGATGTCACAGACGCGGATCTGCGAGATTCCAACGACGTGGCACAGGTAGTCGTGCGTCTCCTCGTCGCCAGGTGGCACGGTGCCGCGCACCAGCATGTCGAGGTGCATGCGGGCTTTGAGCATGATCCGCTCGACCTCGCGCGGCATCGCCTCGCCCATGGGCTGGCTGCGCTCAAGTGCCCTGGTGGCGCGCTCGCCTTTGACGATCCGCACCGCCTTCTTGAGATGGCCGCGGTGGAGCCAGAGCACGAAGTCATCGGCCATGCGGCGGCGGGCGCATGGCATGCTGCCGAAGTTGGTGCGCTGCTGGTTGCGGCAGAGCGCACGAGCCTGGATGCGGTTGGTGACAAGGGGTTGGAGTTTTGGCATAATCGACCTCGAAGTTTTGGATTGGCCCGGTAGGTGTTGATGCACCGTTGACCGGGCCTTTTTTTCAAAATGAAGCAAACTCTTTGTGGAGCTGCTTCGCCGCCCGCTGATAAGCCAGCGAGGCATCCTCAGGGGAGCGGAAACTCCCCAATCTCACCTTTTTGTTGTTGATTGCTATGCAAGCGCGGAATCTCCCCGACTCCTCGCACACGCCCTTGAAGCCCGTCTTGTTCGAGTTGGCCTTCGGGCGGTTTCTCATGTTTTCCGCGTGAGTGCATTCGCGGAGGTTCTCGATACGGTTGTCGCTGCGGTCGCGGTTCTTGTGATCGAGAAACATTGCAGGCCATGCCCCGTAGTAGAGTGCCCATGCAACCCTGTGGGCGGAAAGAAGTTCGCCCTTGTATTGGATGCGGACGTATCCATTGGCCTTGACTGAGCCGGCGACATCGCCAGGCTTGACCTTGGTTTGTTTTGGCTTGATCTTCCAAAACACACTTCCAGTTGTTGCGTCATACGAAAAAATCATCGACAGCTGTTCGATGGTCATTTTTTGCTTGGGCTGTAGAGGCATGTGTCTTTACGTACTTGGGTGGCGACGGACGCAAGCCATGGATCAGGACGGGATGTCGGCAGGGGCTCGTGCGGCTTGGGCCTCAGCAGGCCCAACGCTGGTCCTGTCTTGGGCGTGGAGACGCCCTTGATCGCCGGCGCGGACTTTGCGACGATGGCTCATCATCAATTCGTCGTAGGTGGCACCATGGGCATCCAGGCAGACCAAGTCGCGCAGGTACTCGCTGAGCGTCATGCCCATCTGCGCAGCCCGGCGAGCAGCGACCAACTTGGTCGCATCGGGCACGTGGGTCTTGACCTCTTCGGTCAACTTGCTGGGCTCGAACGGCAGATACATGGCTGCTCCTTGGTGGTCGAAAAAAATCATGTGGGGTCAGGGGTAAAGGGCGGGTCGGTCCAGCCCGATAAGATGGAAGTCCCTCAACGACCACCTTTTGGAAAAGGACCGACCCATGAATACAGAAGAGCGCGAGCAAGAGTTCGAGCTGCTGCAGCTGCAGGTGCAAGCACTGGAAGAAACCGTGGAGCGCATGGCGGACTTCATCAACGCGCTTTCGGCGGATCGCGTCGCGCACAAGATGGCGCTGGTGTCGTTTGCTGGGCTTGCTGCATCAACGTCCGGGACTGCGCTTCAAAAATGGCAGCGCAGCTTCCAAGAGCTTTGCGCAGCCCAGATGGCCGCTGCTGCAATGTCCGAAGAAGGTCTGCAAACAGCATCAGGCCTTCGGCGCGCGTTTGTAGAGCTGTCCGGCTTGCTTTTTCAGTCGAAAAGCGAAGGCTAGAGGCGGCACTCCCAGTGCTCGGATGCGCCGCGCTCGCCGCCAGGTACACCTGGGCCACGCTGCGGCCGAACTCGGCCGAATTCTGGAACTTGTCCGCGTTCGCGCGCGCCCACTCGGCAGCCGCCATGAAGGCCAGCTCATGCATGGTTCGTCTCCTGTGCCGTGGTCGGCGCTTGGGGGGTGGGGGTGGTACCGCACGGCTTGCCGGTGAGATGCTTGCTGTTTTGGGTGTCGCCGTTCGACAGGTCGAGCAGACGCTGGCCAAGGCTGTAGCGCGGCTCGCGTGTGCGACCTCGCAACAGGTCGGTGATGCTCGCCTGGCTGCAACCGACCTGTTGCGCAAGCCGCGTCTGTGTCAGGCCATTCCTTGCCTGCGCCTGTGTGATGACGGTTTTCCAGTCCATGCTCTCGATGTTAGCGGAATTCCGTTATTTTATCAACGGGTATCCGCTACCGCTTTTCCGTAGAGTTACACTATGGCTACTGAATATGGACTTCGGCTTCGGGCCGCCAGGAAGCACGCAGGAATGACGCAGGTGGAAGCGTCCAAGGCTTCCGGCATACCGCAAAGCACAATCTCAACCTCTGAGCGCGAAAGCGGCGGCTCATCGGATACAGCCGTCTACGCAAAGCTCTACGGCGTGAGTGCCCACTGGTTGGCCACCGGTGAGGGCGATATGCTGCCGGCGAAATGGGGGTCTGGGACCTTGGAGACGACGGAGCCCGCTGCTCGGGCAGAGCTGGGGACGACGCTGTCCAATCTTGGGGAGGCATTGATGCGCGCCAGCCCTCAGACGCGCGCCGCTGTCGCTGACCTGTTGGGTCGCTACGCTCAAGACCCGGCCAGCAGTCAGTCGCTGCTTCCGGCTATCCAGATGCTGATCGAGGCCGATCGAGGGACTGGCAAGCAGGAGCCATCTGCATGATTCCACCACTCGATGAGCGCGGCCTGCTTCCACCGGGAACGCATACCTGCGATGGCTTGGGCGATGTGGAACGACATTTCGCCACCAACGCCAGGAGAGCGCACTTGCTTAGCGGGCTGAAGGCCTTCTTGCATGATGAGTTGTCCGCGGCAGCTTTCGACCTCGATCTGTACCTGGCGGGCAGCTACTTCAGCGACAAATCACATCCCGGCGACATCGACTGCACCATCGTGCTACCCTTCGAGCAACTGGCGTCCTTCGGGCTACTGATCGGGCTCGCCGCTGATGGTGCAAAGGGTCGCATCCATCAACAATACGAGGTCGAGTTCTACGTGACATTTGAGTCCCTGGGCGGAAACGACTTCAGGCAGTTTTTTTCCTATGTGGGAGAAAAGACAGCGCAGGCAAAGGGCATTGACGCCAAGGATCTGCGCGGGATTGTGAAGGTGAATTCATGGACAACGCTGTAAACAGCCTTCATCAGCGCACGAACATTCTGTTCGGCCAAATCGCCCAGGCCATGCAGGCGCAGGCTAGCACCGGCATGGACATGAGTGGCTTCATTGCCGTCTATCAGAAAAAATTGCAGCAGGTTTACAGCGAAGACCTGCCGCTAGCCATGCTGCGCGACTCTAGTGACATCATTCTGCATGCCGAAGGGCCTGCTGCGCGCCATCACGCAGCCGGCACATCGGCCGTTGCATGGCTGTGTCAAGAGGCTGAGCGACGCATCCGGCAGCTTGGCATGGCTGCGCTCAAGCTGGGCCAGTCCAGCCTGAATGCTGCCGAGAAGGATCTGCGCGTACTCTTGAACGGCCTGGCTCCTGGCAGCTTGTACCTGGGATTCTCGGTGGACTCGGCTATCCGAATGGCCGCCACTCAAGATGATCTGGCGATCGAAAATACCGGAGAGATGATGGTCATCACCACGATCCGGGATACCGTGCGTTCCCTGCCAAGGGTGCCAACCTTCGTCGGTGACGAGGGGGTGCACGCAGAAATCACCGAGGAATTTACGGATGCCGAAACGCGCGACGCTATGCTGATGGCGGCCTACCACCTATCGCCCACAGGAAAAAGAGGCATCCATACCATCGAGATCAGTGCGCCAGGCTCGCATGAGAAGGCGGGTTCGTTTACGAATCGCGAGCGTACCGTGTTGCGGGAGAGTGTCGTGCGCTCCCCTGTGATGCGCAACCTCCGACATGGAGACTTTGTCGGCCAGCTGCGCGAAGTGGATCTGGACGCGCAGCGTTTCACATTGCGTGATGTGCCGGGCATCGGCAGCATTCGGTGCGTGATGGGCGATCTGAGCGCTGATACCGCACGCAAACTGATCGGTCATGGAGCTCGGGTGTTCGGGGAGTACGAAGCCGACCGTGATGGCCGGCCTCGTCTGATCCGAGTGGCTCATGTTGAGCCCTACCAAGTTCAAACGAAGCTGGCTTGCTGATCGAGCTCTAAAACCTAGCGCCAACCGCCCTCGGGCGGTTTTTTTGTGCCTGGTCAGGCCGGCGAGTGCTTCAGCGGCTGCGCGACCAGCTTCACACCCAGCGCCTTGCAGACGCGGCTGATGGTGTCGAAGCGCGGCTTGGCACTGGGGCGCAACGCCTTGTACAGTGCCTCGCGCGTGATCCCGCTGGATTCGGCAATCTGACCCATGCCGCGCGCTCGGGCCACCACGCCCAGCGCATGAGCCAGCTCCCCCGGATCACCCTCTTCCAGCACCAGGGACAGGTACATGGCGACATCCTCGTCCGTCTGGAGGTGTTCTGCCATGTCGAACTCAGGCAGATCGTTCACGTTCACTTTCTTGCTCATCTTCCTTCTCCTTCAGAGGGTGCCCGATAGGGCAATGGCTGCAGCGATGTCGGTGCTCTGGCTGGACTTGTCGCCACCGCCCAGCATCACGATCAGCAGGCCGTCGTGCTCGACGTAGTACATCCGCCAGCCGGGGCCGAAGAACTCGCGCATTTCCCACACACCTTCTCCCACGGGTGCCACGTCGCCCAGCAACCCGCGCTGCGCCTTGTCCAGGCGCCTGGCGAGGCGAATCCGCGTCATCGGGTCTTTCAGCCGGGATAGCCAGTCATCGAAGGCCGGCATGCGTTTGATCGTGTACATGGGCAAATTGTAATCAAACGATTACAGATAGCCAAGCGTTTACGGCGCCACCCTTCGCCGCCCGAAGCCCCTCCCCGTCTCCGCACCCAGGCCGGCGGCTGGCTTGGACCTGGCTTGCTGCACCTCCCCTGTTGGGGTTCTCCCTTGGTTTTGGCTTGCTTGGAAAAAAACTTCGCCAAAATAACGGAAAACCGTTGACACGATAAAACGGTTTCCCGATAATCCATCCCATGCCGCAGCGAAACCAAAGCGCAGCGGCAAGGGCCAACGGATCGACGTAGCCCGGCAGGCAAGGATCAGCGCAGAGGCAATGTGTAGCGCCCGATCCGTCCGGAGGTAGAGCGCTCAAGCCATGCGCCCGGACTGCCAGCACAGGCCCCTTAACAAGCAGCAACCGGGTGTCCAGACCCTCCATCTAGCCAAAGAGCAGTAACGGTAAACCTGGTGATGGGAATGCAGCCCTAGATCAGAAACATCCCGCACTTCGTGGGTGAGGCGCAAACGGCCAAGAGCAGTAACGGTGTAAGCCGGATGGAATACCGGTAAGTCCTTCGCAAGAGGGGCGAAACCCGAGTGCCTTGGATCAGGGTGCTGGGGTTTTCCCATGAGGCAACCGGGTCGGCCTCCATCAACGGCCCATTCCACCAAATCGACACATGAGCAACATCAATAAACTCTCCGAATACGACTTCATCGTCGCGATCGACACCAGCGGCTCGATGGGCGAGCCCGTCAAGGCCGGCTCCAACATCACCCGCTGGGAGGCGGTGCAGGAATCGGCGCTGACCATCGTCCGCGACGTCGAAAAGCTCGACAGCGACGGCATCGGCCTGGTGCTGTTTGGCGGCCCGACCATCAAGAGCTTCGACAGCGTGACCAGCGACAAGGTGAGCAAGGTGTTCGCCGGCACCAGCCCGCGCGGCTCGACCCCGCTGGCCGAGGCGCTGACCGCCTCCCTGGCCCTGGCCGGCAAGTCGGACAAGAAGGATTTCGTCATCGTCTTCACCGACGGCGTGCCGGATGACCGCGCTGCAGCCGCCAGCGTCATCACCAAGGCATCCAACGCCCAGGAAAGCGACGACGCCCTGACCATCCTGTTCGTCCAGGTGGGCGACGACCGCAGCGCGACCGCCTACCTCAAGAGCCTGGACGATGACCTCAAGGGCTGCAAGTTCGACATCGTGGACGCCAAGACTGTGCCCGAGGTCGACGCCTTCGCCAGCACGGTCGACCTGATCCTGGCGGCTATTGCCGACTGATCCATGGTCGACCTGATCCTGATCACCTTCACCGCCTGCACGTTTGCTGGTGGCTTCTGGCTCGGCAAGACCTACGGCAGCGCGGCTGCGGTGGTCGCAGCCGTCAAGGCCAAGCTGAAGGACTGACGACATAGCCCCTCGCGAGAGGGGCATCAAGCAAGCCCACTGGGCCGACCGACTGGATAGGCCAGAAGGCGGCGTGGTTGTTCAGCCAGTGGGCTTGCTTGAGCGCATAAACGCTTTCCCTTTTCGCCGATCCCTGTCTCCTGGGGTCTTTCGCCTGCCGGCTTCAAACCCGGCGGGCTTTTTTTTTGGACACAACACCATGTATCAACAGCTTTTGAAGATCGGAGGTGGCGACATGCCGGTCTCCGTCGAATACGGCATCGACAAAGACTGCAACGTCCTGTTCATCGAGTCGATCAAAGCTGACAGCTTCGAGCTGATCGGCTACTTCGAGCCGCCGCAGATCAGCAGCATCGAGGGCCAACTCTGGAAGCTCCACGACAACGTGGTGCGCGAGATGAACCTGCAGGCGCGCGCCGACCGCGCAGCCGACAACGCCGCATTCCGGGAGGTCTACGCATGAACGCCAGATTCATCCCCGCCGCCGCCCAGCCGGCACTCGATCCGCAGGATGCCAGCGCACTGCTGACCGAAAACAAGCTGATGTTCGCTGCGCTGCAGGCCATTTCCAACACAGACTTCCGCTACGGCCTGGACATGAAGGAGTCCGCAAAAAGCGTCATCAACCACGTGCTCGAAGCCCGCCTCGATCGCAAGTTTGAGAAAAAGCACCGGGAGGCAGCATGCATAGGCTGATCAAGAACTGGGCGATCCTGATTGCCGTCGCCGGGGCTCTGGCTGTCGCTGTCAACGCACCCAACGGGCCGGGAGAAGCCGATGTGGCATCGGCCCGTGCCGCTGATCTGGCTGACGCTCAAGCGCGCGCCCAGCATCTCGCCGCGCTGGTGCGCAAGTGCCACAAGTCGCTCGGGCCGAGTGCTGAACTGATGCAGGCGCGCGGTGATGACTACGTGTGCCGGGAGGGCCAGATAGAGCCGACGCCGGAAGTGATGTTGCAGCGGTATGCGCTGCTGGGAGGTGGTGAATGAGCGCGCCGCAGCACACGCCGGGGCCGTGGATGCCCCACCACGACAAGGGCCGGCTGTACGTCGAGACGCATCGTGACGATGTGATCTGCATGGTGGCCAGGGGACTTGGCACCCCGGAAGATCAAGCCAACGCCCGCCTGATCGCCGCTGCACCCGAGATGCTTGCAGCGCTGAACGAAATCGCAGCCTGGGGCGACGGGGAGGTTGGTCCGCACATGGATGAGCCTGGCGCGGCATGCATTGCCCGCGCCGCCATCACCAAGGCAACCGGGAGTGCGAAATGAGCGCGCCGAAACACACGCCGGGGCCGTGGGTTGTTTGTGAGCAAGAAGACGACTTCGGGGCGTTTACCGTGTTCCCTGAGTCGATGCTTGTGGATGAAGTGATTGCCGCGAAAGACTGGGATCGCTTCGTTGTGCGGGCCGGGCTTGATCATCCGGAATTCGAGGCCAATGCCCGCCTGATTGCCAGCGCGCCGGATCTGCTGGAGGCGCTGCGCAATCTGGCAGACCTCTACGACACCGATGAAGGCTGCCGCTCGCTGCCCGAATACATTGCAGCCCGCGCCGCAATCGCCAAAGCCACCGGAGGCGAATCATGAGCGATCCGCAACCCTTGTCCCCATTCGCCAAGGCCATGCGCCGCTCCCACGCCAGCAGCCGGGCCGGCACCCTGGCTGCCGAGCGCGTCAACGTCGTGCAGACCGGTGCGCTGCGCCCGTTCACTGCCGCGCAGCGCACCGGTCAGCCGCCCAAGTCCGCTGACTGGCGGGAGGGTGCGTGATGCGCGACACACCCGTCATTTTCTGGCGCCTGTACCAGGCCTGGCGCTGCATCACACACCGCTTTTGAGTCTCCATCGCCCAGGCCCTGCGCCTGGTCAATGCGGATTCCGCCGCAGAAAACCGGAGTTGAAATCATGGAAGTCACCCAAGCCGAACAGGCCGCCGTCAGCGCGGCCATGCCGCCCGCCGAGCGCGCAGCGCTGGCCCTCAACAGCTCGCAGACCGAGCGCGACCTGCGCGAGCTGGCCGTCAAGCACACCGGCATCCAGGCGATCAAGGACAAGGCCGGCCGCGACCAGGCCCACGGCGCCGCGATGGAAGTCAAGCGCGCCCGCACCACGATCGAGCGCACCGGCAAAGAGGCGCGCGACGACGCGACGAAGTTCAGCAAGGCAGTCATCACTGAGGTGAATCGGCTGGTTGCCATCATCATCGAAGAAGAGCGCCGCCTGACTGCCCTGCGCGACGCCTGGGACGCCGAGCAGGAGCGCATCAAGGAGGCCGAAGCCGCGGCCGAGCGCTTCCGGGTCGAGCAGATCATGGGCCGCATCGACGCGATCAAGGGCTTTGAGCGCATGGCGCGCGACTGCCGCACCAGCGGCGCCGTGCAGCGCCTGCAGGAGGCCATGAGCAAGATCGATATGACTGGCCTGCAGGAGTTCGAGGACCAGGCGCAGCGCACGCTCAACGAGGTCACGGAAGCTGTGCAGCAGATCCTGACCCAGCGCCAGGCCGACGAAGCCGAGCGCGCCCGCATCAAAGCTGAACAGGAAGCCGAGGCCGCCCGCATCGCGCAAGAGCGCGCCGAGCTGGAGCGCCAACGTGCCGAAGCTGTCGCAGCAGCGCAAGCCGCCCAGGCAAAAGCCAAGGCCGAAGCTGACAAGCTCGCTGCCGAGCGTGCAGCACTGGAGGCCGCGCGCACTGAGTTCGAGCAGCGCCAGAAGGTGCACGAAGAGCGCGAACGGGCTGAGCTGGCCGCGCGGGAGGCTGCCGCCTGGGCGGCGCTGGAAGCGCAGGAGGCCGAGCAGGAAGCCGTGCCGCAGGTCAACGAGGTCATCGACGTGCCGCTGATTGCCGCCCCGCTCCCCGAGCCCATCGGGATTGATCAGCCGGCCGAAGCAGCCACCCCGAGCGCCGCGCAGCTGATCCAGGCGGTGGCCGAGATGTTCGGCGCCACCACCTGTGAAGCGCGTGACTGGCTGATCGAGCGCGCGGCTGACATTGAAGCCGCACAGCCCTGAAGCGACGCCGATTCCATTCCAGCCCGCCACCCAGCGGGCTTTTTTCATCCCAACGGAGTCATGCCATGAACACCATTACCCGCCCCGAGGCCGCCGCACTCGCCGAAGTGCCCGCCTACAACCCGCCCGCGCCGGCTGCCGGCTCCACCAGCAGCATTGCCCTGCTGATGGATGACCGCAGCATGGACAAGCTGATGCGCGTGGCCGACATGATGGCTACCGCCAAGGCCACCGTCCCGGCGCACTTCCGGGGCAGCCCTGGCGACTGCCTGGCGGTCTGCATGCAGGCGGCCACCTGGGGCATGAACCCCTTCGCAGTGGCACAGAAGACGCACCTGGTCAATGGCACGTTGGGCTACGAGGCTCAGCTGGTGTCGGCTGTGATCAACAACTCAGGCGCTGTCAATGATCGTTTCCAGTTCGAGTGGTTTGGTCCTTGGGAGCGCGTCGTGGGCAAGGTCAAGGAGGTGCCGAGCAAGAAAAATCCTGCGGAAACCTACCGAAAGCTAGCGTCAAGCGTCGCCGACGAGGATGGGTGCGGCGTGCGCGTCTGGGCCACGATCAAAGGTGAAGCCAAGCCTCGCGTGCTGGAGCTGCTGCTGGTTCAAGCCGGCGTGCGCAACTCAACCCTGTGGGCTGATGACCCGAAACAGCAGCTGGCCTACCTGGCACAGAAGCGCTGGGCTCGCCTCCATGCACCCGACGTGATCCTGGGCGTCTACACCCCGGACGAGTTCGAGCAGCCGGCGCCGAGGGACATGGGGCAAGCACAGGTTGTGCGGCCGGCTGGTGCGTCGCTGGAGCTTGTCGAGCGCGCCGAAGCTGCAGCATCCCAGGGCATGAAGGCTTACCAGCAGTTCTGGGGAGCTATCACCCCAGCCGACCGCAAGGCGCTGACCGGCGCTGGCGAGCACGACCGGCTGAAGGATGTCGTAACGAAGATCGACGCTGCGCGCACCGTGGACACCTCCCCGGCCTTCCCGCCCATGCCCGAGCAGCCGGCCAGCAAGACCTTCGAGGAGGTGATGCAGATGCTGTGCAGCGCCAAGACCGAGGATGCGCTGTACGTCGCCGCCGATTGGGTGAGCAGCATAGAGCCAGAGGAAGCCAAGATCCTAGATGCGAAGTTCAAGGAGCGCCTGGCGCAGATGAGGGGTGAGGTATGAGCAAGATAGACAACGGCGGGCCGGCGTTTCCGGTTCCATTGAATCCCGGCGAAACCTGGCGTGAGATGGCGTCATGTGATGGGATGACCCTGCGAGACTACTTTGCGGCCAAGGCAATGCAGGGGATTCTGGCGGCAGGACGCGATGCTCAATTTGATGGCAGCGACATGTACGGCTACGCAAGAGCATCATATGGGCTTGCCGACGCCATGCTGAAAGCGCGGGAGGTTTCATCATGACCCGCATAACCATCCACCGAGGCGGCCAGCAGGACGACGCCTGGCGCAAGCTGCGCCTCGGCTGCGCGACCGGCAGCGGCTTTGCCGATGTCCTGTCCAAGCCGCGCACCGGCAGCAGCGAATCCACGGGCCGGCGCAACTACCGCGTGCGCCTGGCGCTGGAACTGCTGACCGGCCAGCCCGAAGAAAACAGCTTCACCACGAAGGCGATCCAAACCGGCATCGAGCGCGAACCTCTGGCGCGCGCCCGATTCGAGGAAGAAACCGGCCACCTGGTCGAGGAGGTCAGCTTCATCAAGTTGAACCACATGCCGGTGGGCTGCTCGCCAGACGGCCTAATCGACGACGACGCCGGGATGGAAATCAAATGTCCGAGCAAGGCGGTGCATCTCGAATATCTGAGCCTGACCGATCAGCCCCCGGCTGAGTACGTCGCGCAGGTGCAGGGGTGCATGTTCGTCACGGGACGCAAGCGCTGGCACTTTGTGTCATTCAACCCGGACTTCCCGCCCGAGCTGCAGATGCACCACATCGTCGTGCAGCGCGATGACCTCTACATCAAGCGGCTTGAGGATGAGCTGTGGCGCTTTACCGCTGACGTAAAAGCCACCATCCGCGAGATCGAGCAGCTGGTCGAGCAGCGCCGGCAGCTGGCGCGCGCGGCCTGACCAAACACAGCGGGAGCCGCCTTCAAAACGCTGGCCTGATCCACCAGCGAGCAAGCCCTCGATGGCCATCCGAGTCTGACCCGCGCAGTGATTACATCGGACTCGGCGCGCGACACGGCGGGGCAGCTCGAAAGTTAATTGCCGCCGAATCGAGGGACACGGATCGCACCCAATACCGCCCGCACTCGCGGGCCTTACCGCGCAGCGCCTTCATCGCGAGGGCGCTGCCCAGTGAAATCCACCCACCAGACCCGGCCCAGCGCCGGGTTTCCTGTTTCCAACCACTAGGATAGCCATGAACCCGATTCCCCTGCCCCGCTGGGCGCGGATCAGCATCGCGCTGGCTTGCGTCGGCATCGGCCTGGCCAGCAGCACTGTGGCCGGCTGGTTGCTGGTACGCGGGCTTGAGTTGACCGAGCCAGACGACAAAGCCCGACTGATCCTGACTGCTGCTGGCGTGCTGATGATCCTGACGGAGCTCACGGCGTTTTTCCTGACGGCGCTGCTGCCGACGGCCCGTCTGTACCAGCTGCGCATCATGGGCATCGCCCTACTGGTGTTCGAGGTCGTGACGATCTTCGGCACCCGCCTGGTGCTTACCGACAGCGCCGAATCCGCTGCCATCGCCCACGCCACCCGGATCGAGAACGTGCAGCGATCCATCAAAGCGCGCAAGGCGGACGCAGACCGGGTGCGCGCCGTGGGCGAGCGCCAGGCTGCCAGCGACCACGCCTGGACCCGCCACCTCGGTACGCTAGCCATCAAGCAGGCCGACGCTATGGAGCGTGAAATCGAGCCGCTGCGCGAGCAGCTGGCCGAGCTGCAAGCCCAGCGCCGCCCCACCTTTCAGCATGCCTTGGGGCCGCAGTTGGCCCTGGCGCACAGCATCGCCACCCCGGTGCTGATCAGCTCGACCGGCCTGGTCCTGTTCGGTGTCGCAGGCTTGATGCTGCGCCGGAACAGGGATGAGGTGCAGCTGGTACAGCCTGCGGTACAGGATCAGCCAGACCCGGTACAGCCGGTACAGGCCACACCGGTACAGTCGATCAGCCCGGTACAGACCGTACCGGAGTACCGTACCGCCGTACCGATGGGCGCTGTACCGGCTGTACCGCAAGCTGTCAGCGCACTGCATCACTGGCGATCGATTGCCGCAGTCGCCCCACTGGCGGCGATGTCGGTGGCGCCTGTCGCTGTTGCGGCTCCCGCTGCCAAGGCGACGGCCGAAGCCCCGGCAGAAGCCGCAACCACCCCCGAGATTGAGCCTGCTACGCCCGTGGAGGTACGGTCAGAAGCAGCGCCGGTACAGTCCGCGGTACAGGTGCAGACTGACGCGGTACAGCCTGCGCAGCCGGTACAGCTTGAGTCGGTACAGGTTTCCGATGATGCCGGTACAGACAAACAGGAGATCGGTACGGTCGAGCCTGAGGCCGGAACAGGCGGTGATGACTGTTACCAGCGCCTGCGCGCCGCCGTGATGGCCGGCGAGGTCAAGCCAAACGTGCGAACGCTGCGGGAGGCCCGGTACGGCGGCACCGACGCGGTTCGCCGCTACCTGCAGCAGCTCGCTGCCGAGGGATTGATCACCAAGACCACCAAGGGGTACGCCCTGGCCCAGCATCCACCAGTCCACATCAAAGACCTGTTTGTTTGACCCCAACCCGCCCTCCCAGTGAGGGCTTTTTCTTGAAAGACCACCATGAAGATTTACATCGGCACCAAGATCATCCAGGCCGCGCCCATGACGCGCCTGGCCTACAACGACTTCCGAGGCTGGACGCTGCCGGCCGACGAGTGTGGCGCGGACAAGGGCTACCTGGTCGAATATCTCGACGGCGGAAAGCCGAACACCGCCACGCACACCGGCTATGTCAGCTGGAGTCCGAAGGAGCAGTTTGAGAACGCTTACCGACCCGCCACCGGACTGACGTTCGGCCTGGCCATTGAAGCGATGAAGGCCGGAAAGCGCGTCGGGCGTGCCGGCTGGAACGTAAAGGGTATGTGGGTGCGCTACATCGACCCATATGCGCCGCACCCGGACACGGTGGCCGGTCGCTGCGATGGGGTGTATACCAACCCTTACTTCAAGGCTTCCGACAACAACGCCGATGCGCAAGGCACGATGCTCCCCTGGATTGGCATGAAGACCGCCGACAACAAGTTCGTGCCATGGCTCGCCAGCCAGACCGACATGCTCGCTGAAGACTGGCAGATCGTCGAGTAACTGCACCACATGCAGCCCAAGCCCGCCAAAGAGCGGGCTTTTTTACACACACACCAACCGCCATGACCACTCATCCTGCGCCCTTCGCCCACATCTTCCCGGCGTCCATCAGATCCCGCCTGCTGAGGCTGTCCATCAAGGCCGAACTGGCCGCGCAAGAGTCGCCGTTCGGTCGCAATGGCGCCGCATACCAAGCCGTCATCGAAAAGATCGATCAGACCCAAGAGGAGGCGCGCAAGCGCTGCCCACACCTCTTTTGCTACGACTACGCCCCCACCAAGGTGCATGCATGAACTGCTGCGACGGCTTCGGTAACTGCCGGCAGGGCCGGGACTGCCCGGTGCGCCGCCAGGCGCCATACCCGGCCACGCTGCCACCAGATCTTCCGGTCTGGCCTGATCGCGACCAAGACGCGCTCTGCCGCCGGCGGCTGCAGGCCATTTCCTCGGTGGCCGGCCATGCCGCCGTCACGATTCTGATGCTGGTCTGCGCCGCCATGGCTGCAGCTGGCTGGGTGCAGCTGCTGACCAGCTGACGCACCACCAGCCCTCAAACCCCAGCCCGCCGCCTGCGGGCTTTTTCATGCCGAGACATCGGCCAAGGACAGAATGAACATCATCCCGAAAGAGAAGATCACGGCGGCCGTTGAGCGCTGCCTGGCGCTGCACAGCGACCAGGAGGCCGCGATCGAGGCTGTGGCGCAGTCGCTGCACCTGCCGGTCGAGACGGTCCTGGAGTGCGTCGAGGGGGGTGCGAAGTGAAGGCGATCGACCTGTTCGCAGGCGCTGGCGGCTTCTCGACCGGCGCAGCAATGGCCGGCTGCAATGTCGTCTGGGCTGCCGATCACTGGCCTGCCGCCGTGCAGGTGCATGCCAACAACCACCCCGGCACTGAGCATGTCTGCCAAGACCTACAACAAGCCGACTGGACCGCAGTCCCGGCCCATGACCTGCTCATGGCAAGCCCGGCTTGTCAAGGCCATAGTCGCGCTCGCGGCAAAGAGCGCGCGCACCACGACGCACAGCGATCCACCGCCTGGGCAGTCGTATCGGCCGCAGAGTGCCACCGACCTGCCGTCGTCCTCGTCGAGAACGTGCCCGAGTTTGCCAAATGGGTGCTCTACCGGGCCTGGTGCGCGGCGATGCACGCACTTGGATACGCACTGGCTCCGATGGTACTTGACGCGGCAGATCACGGCGTCCCGCAGCATCGCCGCAGGCTGTTCATCGTCGGCACACGGTCTAAGAACCCGATCGAGCTGGCCCTGCCGCAGCGCGAGCACACGCCGGCCGCGCAGATCATCGATTTCGAGGCTGGCCGTTGGTCGCCGATTGAAAAGCCCGGGCGCAGCGCGAACACGCTCGCGCGCATCGCTGCCGGACGTGCAGCGCATGGATCGCGGTTCCTGACGGCGTACTACGGCAACGAACGCGGTGGGCGCAGTGTCAGCCGCCCGGTCGGGACGATCACCACGCGCGACCGCTGGGCCGTGATCGACGGCGAGCGCATGCGAATGTTGACCGTTGATGAATGTCGCGCAGCGATGGGATTCCCTCATGGCTACCAGCTGCCCGAGACGCACAGGGAGGCAATCCACATGCTCGGAAATGCCGTGGTCCCGCCTGTGGCACGCGATGTCATCGAAGCACTCAAGGAGGCAGTATGAACGCAAACACCAAGCTCTACATCGTCCACATCCCCGGCCCTGACGACATCTACGCAGCCCCGAGTCATCGGGTGGCGCAGCTGATGAAGGCTGCCCACGACAGGTCGATGATTGAATGGATCGCTGGCATGCGCGCCAAGGGCGAGATGCTGAGAATTTGCGCTGAAGACATGCTGGCCGTCATCGAGGAGTGCGACGACCCGGAGGGGCATGCCGAACTTCTGACTGAGTTCAAGTATTCGGACTGGGGCATCACCGAGGACGATCTTCTGATCGAGACCGAGCTAGGGGACGCTTCGCAGGCGCAGCTTTTTGCACAGGAAGGAGAAACGAAATGACCGAACAACAACCCAAGGCGCTGCAGCTAGCCGACAGGCTACGGAACGAATACTGCGACGGCATGGCGTTTGATGCGGCAAAAGAGCTGCGCCGACTACATGCTCTGAACCAAGAGCTGTTGGAAGCGGCAAAGCTCTGCCGGCCTCATATGTACGACCACGCCAGCAACACGCAGGACTGCGCATTTGAAAAGCTGTGTGTTGTCATCGCAAAAGCTGAAGGAGAAATTAAATGACTGACCGCGAACTGCTGGATGCTGAAATTGGAAGGAACATGCAATGACTAAAAAGTTTTTGGTGGATCACCGCCTACTGGAAATCATGAAGGAGGCGCTAGATGATGGCTTGAAAATTAGCCCAAATTCAGTTTTGCATGATCGACTCAGCGCAGAACTGGAGCAGCCGCAAGTCCATATCCCTGACGCCGGCACCAGCTTCCACCCTGCTGGGGCGACGCTGCTGCCGGTGGAGCTGACGCCTGAGATGCTGAAAGCAGGAGTGGAGGCTACCGAACGCTGTAAGCAGCGTTCGTTCAAAGGCGCTGTTCAGTGGGACTATGTGTTCCGTGCCATGCTTGCCGCCGCACCGCAGCCGCCATCTCGTCAGTCGGAGCCGACTGACAGCATGGGAATACCGCTGTCGTGTGGCAAACCGCTTTGCGCGCCCGGCCAGCACCATTCACTGTGCGTGCTGGCATCTGCGCCGCAGCCGCCAGTGGTGGAGCAGCCTCCGGTGGCGTGGACTGTTGCCGGGCAGGTGCAAAACTGGGAACGAGACTTCAGCGCATACCGTACCAAGCACTATGTACGTCCCGTTTACACCCACCCCCAGCCCCGGCGCAAGCCGCTGACGGATGAGCAGATCAACACCATCGTTACCGAGCAGTGGGGTAGTCGGGTTGTTCATGCAGCCCATAGGGCATTCGCCCGAGCCATCGAGCGCGCCCACGGGATCGGCCAGGAAGGCGGCGCAGCATGAAAGAGCGTCCGATCATTTTCAGCGCACCGATGGTGCGCGCGATCCTGGCTGGAGTCCTACATGGGTAGGCCCCGCAAAGGTGGTGGTAACGATGAGCGCCGCATTGTGTTCGATGACAAGTTGCTGCGTCGTTTACATGACGATGGAAAGACCATTGCCGAAATATCGGCTCTGCACGGGTGCAGCACTCACCCGGTGAAGATGGCTATACGGAGGCTCGGGCTATCAAGGCCGGCAAGACCTCGGACCGGAATGCTAGATGGCCCGAAGAACCCATCATGGAAGGGGGGTCGTCGGCAGCGCAGCGATGGCTACATCGAGGTCTGGACGCCGGCCGGCGTTCGCCTTGAGCACCAGGTCGTCATGGAGCGGAAACTCAGGCGCCCTCTCGTGGCTGGCGAGGTGGTACACCACATTGATGAGAACAAATCGAACAACGATCCGACCAACCTGAAGCTCACCACACAATCCGAGCACATCCGAGAGCACTTGGTAGACATGCAAAAAGCGAGGTATGGGCGATGAAAGAACGGCCTATTCTGTTTTCTGGGGCCATGGTTCGGGCCTTGTTGGCCGGTACGAAGACGCAGATGCGGCTGGCCGTAAAACTCGACGCAACGCCCGAGCCCAAGCACTCACGAGATGTCATCCTGCGCTACCGCTGTCCATACGGCCAGCCCGGAGACAGGCTGTGGGTGCGGGAGACGTGGCAAGGGCCGCTACTCGATGACGACGCAATCGAGAACCCGGAGGACATCGAAAGCCCGAAATACTGCTTCTACGCGGCAAACGGTGGGCCAGCGCCGGAGTACGAGGATGCAGACGGCGATCTGCATTGCCGCTGGAGGCCAAGCATTCACATGCCCCGCTGGGCCAGCCGCATCACGCTGGAGATCGTCAGCGTGCGCGTGGAGCGGCTGCAGGACATCAGCGAAGCGGATGCGCGAGCAGAGGGTGCGCGTTACCGGAAAATCAGCACAGGTGACGCACGCATAGGACTTATGGACTGGTGGTTTTTTGGCACAGACACTGCAGGCAATGACATTGGCGCAGGGTTGTGCGCAAAAGACGGGTACGAGCTTTTTTGGGAATACATCAACGGCGCGGGCTCATGGGATGCGAATCCCTGGATCTGGGTCATCGAGTTCAAGCGCGCGGAAGGAGAGGCAGCATGAGAGTCACCGAACAATTCCAGGTGGATGCGTTCACCATTTACGAAGCGCCCATGCCGCCCGGCAAGAGCGTGCTGGACCCGATCACGGTGCTGCTGCGCGACTTCGGCGGCAGCGGCCAGGTCATCGTCGAATGCTACGGCGCGGCCTGGTCGTGCTGGTTCGGCGCGATCGGCAGCTACACGCTGCGCCTGTTCCTGGCCGGATGCGACGAGCACTACCTGGCCGGCAAGCTGGGTTGCGTCACGCACCGCTCGACAACGAAGCGCGAAGAGGCCTATCTGCGGCACATCGCACGCGCCGTCATCGCAGCACTGAAAGGAGATGCAGCATGAAACGCTGGGACGCCCAAGGCCTCACGGCCACCCAGCGCGCCATCCTAGACCGCCTCCAAGCCATCGGCCCGATGACGATACAGGAGCTGTGCGCTGAGCTGGATTTGTCCAGGGAAGGCGCTCGTAAAGCGGTCAACGGCCTGCACGAGATGAAGCGCATCTACGTGCGCGACTGGCCCTACCTGGGCACCCAGCGCTCTCGGCAGTGGGCGCTGCGCACGGCAGGCCAGCGCGACGCCCAGAAGCCAACTGCCTGCACCAGGCCGGAATACGACAGGCGCTTTCGCGAGCGCCACAAGATCACGATTGCTCGGCGCAAGTCGCTACTGCCGCCGAGCCCGTTTCAAGGACTTATAACATGAGCCGAAAACTCATCAACCGAAAAACCCTGCTTGGCATGATCACTTTTTGTGCCCGGACGATCGACTCGAAGGAGGCGGCCGGCGAGTTCCCGCGCCGCATCGTGCTGTCGGCGCGCAGCGTGGCCTGGGATCTCGCCGAGGTCGAGGCATGGATTCAGGCCAGGCGGCAGGCCGGCGGCAAGGCGATCCGGCCTCTCGCCCCCCCAGCGGCCGCCAATGCCTCTCAGGTGGCCTGTGGCGCGCAGCAGCAGTCCAGGTGATCCGCCCACCGCTGCAGCAGATCGGCCTGCACGTCGATGTGGCGGTCTGCATCGTACCGGGCCAGCGACCGCTCGCCCAGCGTCAGCGAAGAACCCGTGGCTCGCACGACGGTGCCGGGTTCATGGCTGTGATCAAGCAGCCACTCGACGCCCGTGTGCCGAATGTCGTACATGCTGGCGGAACCAACACGCGCACCGGCCATTGCCGCCATGCTGACCGCGCGCGCCAACACCTTGCCCAGTGCATCTGACGACACATGCGCACCAGCCACCCTGAAAGCGGGCACCACATAGCGCGTCGCCGGCGCGCCTGGTGTCAGTCGGCCCCGGGCCTGATCCAGCTTGCGCAGCGCATCGAGCAGCGCGCGCGCCTGGCGCGAGAGCGGCATGCGCCGCGCCGGAAACAGGACGCTGCGGCGCTTGTCGTGCTGGATCAACCAGCGACCCGCGCCAAGGTCCACATCATCCCAGGTCGCAGCGACAAGCTCCTGCGGCCTCAAAAGCGTCACCGCCTGCAAATGCAAGGCCAGGCGGTACTGTGCGACCGACGTTGCTCGGTCCACATGGGACATCACAGCGCCGATTTCATGATCGGCCAGCCTGATGGACTTCATTGAACGCGCCATATCTCCCCCCCCCCTCCTCTCACTGCTGAGTCCACTCGTCGATCTTGTCGGCCCAGTCCTGCAGCATCTGGCGCCGCTGGGTACTCCACTTCGCGCGGTTGTAGGTTCCCTCGACCGTGTTCCCCTTCGTGTGCGCCAGGCAGTATTCGATCCAGCGCCAGTCGTATTCGAGCTCGTTGAGCTGCGTCGATGCGGTGCGCCGCAGGTCATGCACGCTGAATGGTTCGATCTTCACGCCGTCAGCGGCCGCTGCGTCCAAAATGGCCTGAATGGAGCGGTTGAGCGTAGCGTCCGATAGGTGTTCGTCGGGCTTGTAGCGGGCCGGCAGCACATAGTCCGAGATCCCGGCGAACGTGCGCAGGCTTTGCAGCAGCTCGACCGCCTGGCGCGACAGATGGACGACGTGCGGCAGCCGGTTTTTCATGCGCTCGCCCGGAATCTCCCAGACCGCGCGATCCAGGTCGAACTCCGACCAGGGCGCCTGGATCAGCTCCCCCTTGCGCGCCAGGGTCAGCAAGATCAACTTGAGCGCGGCGATGTTGGCCAAGTGGGTGCTAGCCCGGCCCATGTAGCGGTAGACAAGGCCGATCTCCGTGGGCGTCAGGTGGCGGCTGCGCGACCTGAACGTCGCAATGGTCGACGGCCTGATCTTCGCGGCCGGCGAGGCGTGCTCCTGGCCGCGGTCGCCCGCCCAGGTGTAGATGTTCGCGATCAGGTTGCGCGCCGCCACGGCGACGGACGGCGCCCCGCGCGTTCGGATCTCGTCGGTCAGGCGCCGCACGTCCGCAGGCTCGATTTCGGCCATGCTGCGACTTGCCCAGCGACTGAGCTCGCGCTCGTAGACCGCGCGCCGGTTCGCGCGTGTGCTTTCCGCGCAGGCCGCGTTGGTCAGCCAGTCCTCGGCCCACTGGCCAAAGCTCAGCGCCTCGCTGACATGGCGTTTGGTTCGCGACTTTTTCAGCGCCGGCGAGACGCCATCCCGGACCATTCGCTTGGCTTCGTGCAGCCGGTCGCGCGCTTCGAGCAGCGAGATGCCGCCAACACCCCAGGCGCCCAGCGTCAACGTCTCCTGCCGGCCGCCCAGGCGGTAGTTGTAGCGAAACGAAATCGCCCCAGTCGGCGCCACCTCGGCGTACATGCCGTCGCGGTCGCTGACCCGGTAGCGTTTCTCCTTGGGCTTGAGGCTGCGCAGCTTGGCCTCAGACAGCGGGCCTGTGATCGTCTTTTCCATGGATCCACTCTTCATCACGACTCCATTCGCAATGATGGTACTGAGCGCCTTTTCAGGCCCTCGAAATACCATCACCACCCGATACCATCAGATCACTCTACGCGATTGTTTTTCAAAGACTTTTCAAGAAATCACGAGGGAAGAACTGAATGATGGTTTGATGGTATCTGAAATCCTGGCTGTAAACCATGCTGCAATACCATCAGGATCGCCATGAAAAAAAGCTGCTTGTCTTTGCGCGACATTGCGCGACATTGCGCGACAGAAAAAGAAAAACCCCTTGAAGTTCAATACCTTACAAGGGGTTTTTTGCGTGACGTTGCGCGTCACTGCGAGTCGTTAAATCATTCCCACTCGATCGTCGCTGGCGGCTTGGAGCTCACGTCGTAGGTGACGCGGTTGATGCCGCGCACTTCGTTGATGATCCGGCCCGAGACCCGCTTGAGCAGGCTGTAGGGCAACTCGGCCCAGTCGGCGGTCATGAAGTCGCTGGTGCAGACCGCGCGCAACGCCACGACATAGTCGTAGGTGCGGCCGTCGCCCATCACGCCGACGCTCTTGACCGGCAGGAAGACGGTGAAGGCCTGGCTGGTCAGGTCGTACCAGCTCTTGCCGCTGACCGGGTCGATGGTCGAGCGCAGCTCCTCGATGAAGATCGCGTCGGCGCGCTGCAGCAGCTTGGCGTACTCGGGCTTGACCTCGCCCAGGATGCGCACGCCCAGGCCTGGACCCGGGAAGGGGTGACGATACACCATGTCGTGCGGCAGGCCGAGCGCGACGCCGAGCTCGCGCACCTCGTCCTTGAACAGGTCGCGCAGCGGCTCCAGCAACTTCAGGCCGAGCTGCTCGGGCAGGCCGCCGACGTTGTGGTGGCTCTTGATCGTGACGGCCTTCTTGCTCTTGGCGCCGCCCGACTCGATCACGTCGGGGTAGATCGTGCCCTGGGCCAGGAAGGTCGCGCCCTTGGCGCCATTGCCGGCGGCCTTGAGCTTGGCGGCCTCGGCCTTGAAGACGTCGACGAACAGGCCGCCGATGATCTTGCGCTTCTTCTCCGGATCGGTGACGCCGGCCAGTTGACCGAGGAACAGTTCGCTGGCATCGACGCGGATGACCTTGGCGTTGAGCTTGCCCTCGAACATCTCCATCACCATGTCGCCTTCGTTGAGGCGCAGCAGACCATGGTCGACGAAGACACAGGTCAGCTGGTCGCCGATGGCGCGGTGGATCAGCGCAGCCGCGACGGACGAATCGACGCCGCCCGACAGGCCGAGGATGACTTCCTCGTCGCCGACCTGCTCACGGATCTTCTGCACCGCTTCCGCGATATGGTCGCGCATGACCCAGTCGGGGCGGGTAGCGCAGATGTCGAGCACGAAGCGCTCGAGCATCGCCCTGCCCTGCACCGTGTGCGTGACTTCGGGGTGGAACTGCACCGCGTAGTAGCCGCGCGCCTCGTCGGCCATGCCGGCGATCGGGCAGCTCGGGGTGCTGGCCATGAGCTTGAAGCCCGGCGGCAGCTCGGTGACCTTGTCGCCGTGGCTCATCCAGACCTTGAGCATGCCATGGCCTTCCGGGGTGTGGAAGTCGGCGATGTCCTTCAGCAGCGCGGTGTGGCCATGGGCGCGCACCTCGGCATAGCCGAACTCGCGCTGGTGGCCGCTCTCGACCTTGCCGCCGAGCTGCTGCGCCATGGTCTGCATGCCGTAGCAGATGCCCAGCACCGGCACGCCGAGCTCGAACACGGCCGCGGGCGCGGCATCGGTCGACTCCTCGTAGACGCTGGCATGGCTGCCCGACAGGATCACGCCCTTGAGCTGGCCGTCGGCGGCATACTGGCGCACCCACTCGTCGCTCACGTCGCAGGGATGGACTTCGCAGTAGACATGGGCTTCGCGCACGCGGCGCGCGATCAGCTGGGTGACCTGGGAGCCGAAGTCGAGGATGAGGATCTTCTGGTGTTGCATGGCGTGGTAAGGATTGAGCGCTGCAAGAAAAGCGAAAAGGCCGTCCAGACTGGACGGCCCCCTGGGGCCTGTTCAATCGACCCGGTCAGTCGGCGCGGTAGTTCGGCGCTTCCTTGGTGATCTGCACATCGTGCACATGGCTCTCGCGGATGCCAGCCGAGGTGATCTCGACGAACTCGGCCTTGTCGTGCATCTCGGCGATGGTGGCGCAACCGCAGTAGCCCATGGAAGCACGGATGCCGCCGGCCATCTGGAAGATGATCGACACCACCGAACCCTTGTAGGGCACGCGGCCTTCGATGCCTTCGGGCACCAGCTTGTCGGCGTTCGGGTTGCCGGTGCTCGACTCCTGGAAGTAGCGGTCGGCGCTGCCCTGCTGCATGGCACCGATCGAGCCCATGCCACGGTAGCTCTTGTAGCTGCGGCCCTGGAACAGCACGATCTCGCCCGGCGCCTCTTCGGTGCCGGCGAACATGCCGCCCATCATGACGGTGTTGGCGCCGGCGGCCAGGGCCTTGGCGATGTCGCCCGAGTAGCGGATGCCGCCGTCACCGATCAGCGGCACGCCGGTGCCCTTGAGCGCGGTCGCGACGCTGTCGATCGCCATGATCTGCGGCACGCCGACGCCGGCGACGATGCGGGTGGTGCAGATCGAGCCCGGGCCGATGCCGACCTTGACGCCATCGGCGCCGGCCTCGACCAGCGCCAGGGCAGCGGCACCGGTGGCGATGTTGCCGCCGATCACCTGCACCTGCGGATAGTTCTGCTTGACCCAGCGCACGCGGTCGAGCACGCCCTTGCTGTGACCATGGGCGGTGTCGACCACGATGGCGTCGACACCGGCCTTGACCAGCAGCTCGACACGCTCCTCGGTGCCGGCACCGACACCGACGGCGGCGCCGACGATCAGACGACCGGCCGCGTCGCGCGCCGCGTTCGGGAAGTTGAGCTGCTTGGTGATGTCCTTGACCGTGATCAGGCCCTTGAGCTCGAAGCTGTCGTTGACCACCAGCAGGCGCTCAAGCTTGTGCTTATTCAGCAAGGCCTTGGCCGCTTCGGGCGTGGTGCCATCGGGCACCGTGATCAGGCGCTGCTGGGGCGTCATGATCTCGCGCACCGGCAGGTCGTAGCGGGTCTCGAAGCGCAGATCGCGCCCCGTGACGATGCCGACCACCTTGCCACCTTCGACCACCGGGAAACCGGACACGCCGAGTTCTTCCGACAGCTGCATCACCTGATAGATGCTGGTATCGGGGGTGATGACGACGGGGTCGCGCAGCAGGCCGGACTCGTAACGCTTGACCTTGGCCACCTGGGCCGCCTGCTCCTGGGCAGTCAGGTTCTTGTGCACGATGCCGATGCCACCCTCTTGCGCGATGGCAATCGCCAGGCGGGCTTCGGTCACGGTATCCATCGCGGCGGACACCAGTGGCAGGTTCAGGGTGATGTCTCGCGTGAACTGGGTCGCGAGCGAAGTGTCCTTGGGCAGGACCTGGGAGTAGGCCGGCACCAACAACACGTCGTCGAAGGTGAGGGCTTTACCGAGTAGGCGCATGTGTAAGGCTCCAAAAGCGCTATTGTACTGGCGCTAAACTGTAGCCGTCGAACAAGACGGATCTGGGGAGGACGGGATGAAGGATTTTTCTTCGCTTCGCAACGCCAATCGCGCGGGACTGACGGGCATCAGGCTTGGCGGGTTGATGCTGGCGGCCAGTTGTTGTCTGGTCGCCACGCCACTGGCACAGGCCGATTCCGGCTGGCTGTGGCTGGATGGCAACGGGCACAAGGTCTACAGCGACATGCCGCCGCCACCCTCGGTACCGCCCAGGAGCATCCTGCGCCGACCTGCCGATACGGGCTCATCGCTCCCGCAGTCGGCAGTGGAGCCAGCGACGGCGGGCACGGCCTCCCCTGCCACCGGAGCGCCAACCACAGGCCAGACTGGCACCGCCTCAAGCCTCGACCGGCCCGCCTCGCCAAGCGCGGCGCTGTCGGACGCGCAGCTGCGGGCCGCAGTCGAGAAACGCAATGCCGAAATCCGCCAGCAGAACTGCAAGCAGGCGCGCGAGGCGCTGACGACGCTGAACTCGGGAGAGCCGCTGATCACGACCGATGCCAGGGGCGAGCAGGTGCTGCTTGGCACCGAGGCGCGCGCCGCCGAGATCCGCCGCCTGCGCCAGGCCGAACAGGACAACTGCAGGCCGAAATCAGCCGATCAATAGCCCCTCAGTAGCCCCACTTGGCACCCGGTCGACGCTGCGCGAACAGGCCCGCCGTCTTGGCGCCCTGGGACTTGAAACGCTCGCGCCGGGCCACCTTGGGGTCGACGCGCAGCGGGCGCCAGAACTCGATGCGGTCGCGCTCGCGCAGGACTGCATCAGGCGGCGCCTTGCGCCCCCAGATGCCGCAGCTGACCGATGCCTCGGACCCCAGTTCAGGATGCAAGTCGAGCCAGCCGCTCAGGCGCAAGGCGTCTTCGAGCATGCTGCCGACAGGTAGTTCGAGCTCGCACTCCAGCACCTGGCGTGCTGCCGGCGAATAGACCAGGGTGACCTTCATGCTTCAGGACTCGCCATAGACCTGGTCGGCGCGCTTGACGAAGGCATCGACCAGGCTGCCGGCGATCTTGTCGAACACCGGCCCGACCAGCGACTCCAGCGTGCGGCTCGAGAAGGCATAGTTGAGGGTAAACAGGATCTTGCAGGCCTTTTGCTCCGGGCCGCCCAGCGGAATGAACTCCCAGGTGCCGTCGAGATGCGAGAACGGCCCGTCGACCAGCTCCAGGTTGATGCTGCGCCCCTCGACTTGGATGTTGCGGGTGGTGAAACTCTTCCTGATGCCGCTGATGGACATGCCGACGCGGGCGACAACGACCTCGCCCTGCTCTTCGAGCACAGCGCCTTCGTTGCACCAGGGCAGGAATTCGGGATAACGGGACACATCGGCCACCAGCGCGAACATTTCGGACGCGCCGTGCCAGAGCAATACAGTTTTGTTAACGCTTTTCATACAATCGCCGATCGCCCCGGCATTGTATGGGTCCGGGGCACCCCCATTTGAGCAGCATGGCCACTAACAAGAAATCCACCGCCGCGAGCAACTCGCGCATCGCCGACAACAAGAAGGCAATCTACAACTACCACATCGAGGAGCGGTACGAATGCGGCATGGTGCTCGAAGGCTGGGAGGTCAAGGCGCTGCGCGAGGGCAAGGTCCAGCTGACCGACGGCTACGTGCTGATCCGCGAGGGCGAGCTGTTCCTGATCGGCTGCCAGGTCAATCCGCTGCGCGGCACCTCGCCCTTCGTGAGCGCCGACAGTGCCCGCATCAAGAAGCTGCTGCTGCACCGCGAGGAGATCAAGCGCCTGGTCGGCAAGGTCGAGCAGAAGGGCTACACCCTGGTGCCGCTCAACCTGCACTGGAAGAACGGCCGGGTCAAGTGCGAGATCGCACTGGCCAAGGGCAAGGCCGAGCACGACAAGCGCGACACGATCAAGGAACGCGAAGGCAAGCGCGAGGTGGAACGCGCGCTCAAGAGCCGCAACCGCTGAACAGCAAGCGGCCCCCAGGGTGGCATCCGGATTCCGATGCCGCCCTGGGGGCCGAAACCCGGCCGGGATGCGCTGCAGCAGCGCATCCCGGCCGGACAAGGACGATCAACCGCGGCTGGCGCGCTTGCGGTCGTTTTCCTTCAGGTGACGCTTGCGCAGACGCACCGACTTCGGGGTGATCTCGACCAGCTCGTCGTCCTCGATGAACTCGACGCCGTATTCCAGCGTCAGGTCGATCGGCGGCGTGATCTTGACGGCATCTTCCTTGCCCGAGACGCGGAAGTTGGTCAGCTGCTTGGTGCGGGTCGCGTTGACGATCAGGTCGTTGTCGCGGCTGTGGATGCCGACGATCATGCCTTCGTACACCGGATCGTTGGCCTTGACGAACATGCGACCGCGGTCGTCGAGCTTGCCCAGCGCGTAGGTGAAGATCTCGCCGTCATCCATCGAGATCAGCACGCCGTTCTTGCGACCGGCGATGTCGCCCTTGTGCGGCTCGTAGCTGTCGAAGATGTTGGAGATCAGGCCGGAACCACGGGTCAGGTTGAGGAACTCGTTGGTGAAACCGATCAGGCCACGCGCCGGGATGCGGTATTCGAGGCGCACGCGGCCACGGCCGTCCGGCTCCATGTTGACCAGTTCGCCCTTGCGCTCGCCCAGCGCCTGCATCACGCCGCCCTGGTGGGTTTCCTCGATGTCGGCGGTCACCAGCTCGATCGGCTCGCACTTGACGCCGTCGATGTCGCGGAACACCACGCGCGGCTTGGAGACGGCCAGCTCGTAGCCTTCGCGACGCATGTTTTCCAGCAGGATGGTCAGGTGCAGTTCACCACGGCCCATCACTTCGAAGATGCCGTCTTCGTCGGTTTCGCTGACGCGCAGCGCGACGTTGTGCTGCAGTTCCTTTTGCAGGCGGTCCCAGATCTGGCGGCTGGTGACGAACTTGCCTTCGCGACCGGCCAGCGGGCTGGTGTTGACGCAGAAGTTCATGGTCAGGGTCGGCTCGTCAACCTTGAGCATCGGCAGCGGAGCCGGGGTGGCCGGATCGGTGATGGTGACACCGATGCCGATGTCGCCCAGGCCGTTGACCAGCACGATGTTGCCCGGGCCGGCTTCGGTCACCTGGACGCGGTCCAGACCCTGGAAGGTCAGCACCTGGTTGACACGACCCTTGACGGACTTGCCGTCCGGGCCTTCCATGACGACCACGTCCATGCCGGGCTTGATGGTGCCCTGGCTGATGCGGCCGACGCCGATGCGACCGACGAAGGTCGAGAAGTCCAGCGCCGAGACCTGCAGCTGCAGCGGTGCAGCCGGGTCACCCTTCTGGGCCGGCACATGCTTGAGGATGGTGTTGAACAGGGCCGACATGTCGGGACCCCACTGTTCGCCCGGGGTGCCCTCTTCCAGCGAGGTCCAGCCGTTGATGCCCGAGGCGTAGACCACGGGGAAATCGAGCTGCTCGTCGGTCGCGCCGAGCTTGTCGAACAGGTCGAAAGCGGCGTTGACGACCTTGTCGGGGTTGGCGCCCGGCTTGTCGACCTTGTTGACGACCAGGATCGGACGCAGACCCAGGGCCAGCGCCTTCTTGGTCACGAAACGGGTCTGCGGCATCGGGCCTTCCTGGGCGTCGATCAGCAGCACCACGCCGTCAACCATGGACAGCGCGCGCTCGACTTCGCCACCGAAGTCCGCGTGGCCGGGGGTGTCGACGATGTTGATGTGGGTGCCTTCCCAGCTGACCGCGCAGTTCTTGGCCAGGATGGTGATGCCGCGTTCGCGTTCGATGGCGTTGTTGTCCATCACGGTGTCGACGACTTTTTCGTGCTCGGCGAAGGTGCCGGATTGACGCAGCAGCTGGTCAACCATGGTGGTCTTGCCGTGGTCGACGTGGGCGATGATGGCGATGTTGCGAATCGGGGTGCTCATGATTGGCTCTCCAGGATTTGTTGAATTTCGATAGGGCTCAACAGACGCCCCGGGATCAGTTCGCCGGCCTCGACATGGGCAGTACCCAGCAAGGCGGCGGGATGATCGGCATAGACGGCGACCTGCGCGGCGTCGGGCCAGGGGCCGCGACGGCGCATGCCGCTGAGGAAACGGCCTGCATTCTGCTCGTCGAGCGTGACACGCTCGTGGCGAGCCAGCAGGCTGTCGACCGGCAGCAAGGCGCTCAGGCGCTCGCTATCGGCCATGGATTCGATGGATTCGATCGAGATGCACTGCGAAAGTTCAAATTCGCCCGTTTGGGTGCGGCGCAGCGCCGACAGGTGGGCACCGCAGCCCAGCGCCCGGCCGATGTCCTCGGCCAGGGTGCGGACGTAAGTGCCCTTGCTGCAGAGCACCTGCAGTTCGAGTTCGATCTGCTCATCTTCTGGCGGCAGCAGGCGCAGCGACAGCTCGCGGATCACGATCTGGCGCGGCTCGCGCTCGACTTCGATGCCAGCGCGGGCGTACTCGTAGAGCGCCTTGCCGTCCTTCTTGAGCGCGCTGTACATCGGCGGCAGCTGGCTGATCGGACCCGTGAAGCGGGCCGCCAGCGCTTGCAGCTTGTCCGGCGTCAGCAGATCGAGGTCGACCTCGGTGGTCGAGCTGATCTCGCCCTCCAGGTCGCCAGTGCTGGTCGTGGCGCCCAGGCGCAGCACGGCCGTGTAGCCCTTGTCGGCATCGAGATGCAGCTGGCTGAACTTGGTCGCGGCGCCAAAGCACAGCGGCAGCACACCAGTGGCCAGCGGATCGAGGGTGCCGGTATGACCGGCCTTCTCGGCCCGCAGCAACCACTTGACCTTCTGCAAGGCCTGGTTGCTGGAGAGACCGATGGGCTTGTCGAGCAGCACCACCCCGTGCACGGGGCGACGCTGCACCCGTGCGCGAGGTGCGGTCGTCATCTCAGTCCTCGTCCTTGGAACGGGATGCGACCGCCTTGGCGATCAGGGAACTCATGTCGGCCGCACGCTCGGAGGTGCGATCGAAATGGAAATGCAGCGTCGGCACGGTGTGGATGTGCAGGCGCTTGAACAGGCCGTTGCGCAGGAAACCGGCGGCCTGGTTCAAGGCCGCCTCGGTGTCCTGCGGATTGCCCGTCAGCAGGCTGAA
This sequence comes from Chitinophaga pinensis, assembly GCA_943326015.2. Taxonomy (GTDB): domain Bacteria; phylum Pseudomonadota; class Gammaproteobacteria; order Burkholderiales; family Burkholderiaceae_C; genus Malikia. The sequence goes on from CALPRQ020000010.1 coordinate 63,531, forward strand.
CCAGATCTTGGCATGAGCGTAATCAGGCGTGACTTCCACGGCCTGCAACGTGATCATGCCCAGACGCGGGTCCTTGAGCTCGCGGATCAGCTCGGTCAGATCACGCTGGATCTGATCGGCGACCTTGAAGCTGCGGTGGGTCGGTGACTTCTTGGCGGCCATGACTTACAGCGTACGAGCGATTTCCTTGATCTCGAAGACTTCGAGGATGTCGCCTTCCTTGATGTCGTTGTAGTTCTTGAGCTTGATGCCGCACTCGAAGCCTTCCTTGACTTCCTTGACGTCATCCTTCATGCGCTTGAGGGACTCGAGCTCGCCGGTGTAGACCACCACGTTCTCGCGCAGCAGGCGGAAATGCGCGTTGCGGGTGACATGACCGTGGGTGATCATACAGCCCGCGATGGTGCCGATCTTGGTCGCGACGATCACATTGCGGATCTCGGCGGTACCGATGATTTCCTCGCGCTTTTCCGGAGCCAGCATGCCCGACATCGCGGCCTTCAACTCATCGACGGCGTCATAGATGATGTTGTAGTAATGGATCTGGACATCGTTGCCTTCGGCCAGCTTGCGCGCGCCGACTTCGGCCCGCACGTTGAAGCCGATCACGATGGCCTTGGAGGCGATCGCCAGGTTGATGTCCGACTCGCTGATGCCACCCACGCCGGCGTAGACCAGCTGGACGCGGATCTCTTCGGTCGAGAGCTTGAGCAGCGAGGCGGCCAGCGCTTCCTGCGAGCCCTGCACGTCGGACTTGATAATGATGGGCAGGGTCTGGACCTCGCCGGCCGACATGTCGGAGAAGATGTTCTCCATCTTGGCGGCCTGCTGGCGGGCCAGCTTGGTGTTGCGGAACTTGCCGGCACGGTAGGTCGCGATTTCACGGGCACGGCGCTCGTCGAGCATGACCATGAAGTCGTCGCCGGCCTGCGGCACTTCGGCCAGGCCCTGGATCTCGACCGGAATCGACGGACCGGCTTCCTTGGTCGGCTTGCCGTTCTCGTCGAGCATGGCGCGCACGCGACCCGAAGTCTGGCCGGCCAGCACCACGTCGCCGACCTTGAGCGTGCCGGACTGCACCAGCACGGTCGCGACCGCGCCCTTGCCCTTGTCGAGGCGGGCTTCGATCACCAGACCCTTGGCGTTGGCTGCCACCGGTGCCTTGAGTTCCAGGATCTCGGCCTGCAGCAGCACCTGCTCCAGCAGGGCATCGATGCCTTCGCCGGTCTTGGCCGACACGCCCACGAAAGGCACGTCACCGCCGAACTCTTCCGGCACGACGGATTCAGCCACCAGCTCGGAACGCACGCGCTCCAGGTTGATGCCGGGCTTGTCGATCTTGGTCAACGCCACGACCATCGACACATTAGCCGCCTTCGCGTGCTTGATGGCTTCCTTGGTCTGCGGCATGACGCCGTCGTCGGCGGCACAGACCAGGATCACGATGTCGGTCGCCTGGGCACCGCGGGCACGCATGGCCGTGAAGGCCTCGTGACCCGGGGTGTCGAGGAAGGACACCATGCCGCGCGGGGTTTCCACGTGGTAGGCGCCGATATGCTGGGTGATGCCGCCGGCTTCGCCGGATGCCACCTTGGTGCGGCGGATGTAGTCGAGCAGCGAGGTCTTGCCGTGGTCGACGTGACCCATGACGGTCACGACCGGCGCGCGCGGCAGCAGCTCGGCGTGGACGGCCACGTCCTCGTCGGTGAAGGCTTCCGGATCATCCAGTGCCGCGACGACAGCCTTGTGGCCCAGTTCCTCCACCAGGATCATGGCGGTGTCCTGGTCCAGCGGCTGGTTGATGGTGGCCATCTGGCCCAGCTTCATCAACTGCTTGATGACCTCGGACGACTTCAGGCTCATCTTGTGGGCCAGTTCCGCGACCGTGATGGTCTCGGGCACATGGACCTCGATCACCTTGGCCTCGACCGCCGGCGCAAACGACGATGCACCCTGGTTGCGATCGTCACGGCCGCCACGACGACCGCCGCCCTTGGGACCGGCACGCCAGTTGCTGCCACCACCACCCGGACGGCCAGCACCGGTGTCGCCGCGGGTCTTGATTTCCTTCTTCTTGTTCGCATCGTCCTTCCAGGTGGAGGACAGATTCTCGGACTTGACTTCCTTCTTGCCTGCGGCGCCGGGGGCGGCAGCCGGGGTCTGGCCGGGCTTGGCGCCGCCAGCGGGCTTGAGCGTGCCTTTGGCGACAGCCGGAGCTGGGGCGGGCTTGGGCTCCTCGGGCTTCTTGGCGACCAGCACCTTCTTGGGCGCGGACATCATGGCGCGAATGGCCTCGGCCTCGGCCAGTGCCTTGCGGCGGCGATCCTCGAGATCCTTGGCGCGGTCTGCTTCGGCCTTCTTGGCGGCATCGGCCAGGGCCTTGGCTTCGGCTTCAGCCTTGGCCTTGGTGGCGGCGATCTGGGCCGCGTGCTCGGCGCGCTCTGCGGTCAGCTTGGCCTGGGCCTCGCGCTCGGCTGCGGTGCGCGCGGCGACTTGTTGCAGGTATTCGGCCTCGCGGCGCGCGGCGGCCTCCTCGGCCTCGCGCTTGCGGGCAGCGGCTTCCTCGGCATCGCGCTGGACGGCGGCCTGGACCTCGGCCTGCTCGCGCTGCTGACGCTGCTGGGCCAGCTCGACTTCCTGCAGCTCGATCGACTCGGCCTGGCGGCGCGCCTCTTCTTCACGGCGCACCAGCTCCTCGGTCTGGGCGGCATTGGCCTCGCCCTCGGCCGGCTCGTCGTCGCGCTTGATGAAAGTGCGCTTCTTGCGCACCTCGACCTGGATGGTGCGAGCGCGACCGCTGCCATCGGCCTGCTTGATCTCGCTGGTCGACTTCTTGGTCAGGGTGATCTTCTTGCGCTCACCGGAGGCCGTGCCGTGGGAAGCCTGCAGGTAGCCCAGCAGTTTCTGCTTGTCGGTCTCGGTGAGCATGTCGTTGCCGGCACGCTTTTCGACACCAGCGTTGGACAGCTGTTCGAGGAGGACGGAAGTGGGTTTGCCGAGTTCGGTGGCAAATTCTGCGACAGTATTGCTAGACATATGAATGATTCTCCGTAAGGCCTCCGCGATCAGGACTGGCTTTCAGCCGAGTCACCCGAGAACCAGTGTTCGCGGGCTTTCATGATCAGCGCCGTGGCCTCGGCGGGCGTCTGGCCTGTAATTTCGCACAGCTCGTCGGTGGCCAGGTCGGCCAGGTCGTCACGGGTGTGCACACCGGAACCGGCGAGCTTGGCGATCAGCTCGACGGTCAGACCCTCGAGTTCGCGCAGGTCCTGCGAGGCGTCGTCGACGCTCTCTTCCTTGGCGATCTCCATCGTCAGCAGCGCGGCCTTGGCACGAGCGCGCAGTTCGTTGACCGTCTCCTCGTCGAAGGCGGCGATCTCGAGCATTTCCTGCAGCGGCACGTAGGCCACCTCTTCGAGGCTGCCGAAGCCTTCCTCGATCAGGATGTCGGCCAGATCCTGGTCGACGTCGAGCTTCTCGATGAACAGCGCGCGGGTCGACTCGGATTCGGCAGCCTGCTTCTGGGCCGACTCGTCGGCGGTCATGATGTTGATCTTCCAGCCGGTCAGATCGGACGCCAGGCGCACGTTCTGGCCGCCGCGGCCGATCGCGATCGCGAGATTTTCCTCATCGACCACCACGTCCATGCCGCCGCGCTCCTCGTCGACGACGATGGACTGCACATTGGCCGGGGCCAGCGCGCCGATCACGAACTGGGCCGGATCCTCGCTCCAGAGCACGATGTCGACGCGCTCGCCGGCGAGCTCGTTGGTCACGCCGTTGACGCGCGAGCCACGCACGCCGACGCAGGTGCCGATCGGGTCGATGCGCTTGTCGTGCGAGGCGACGGCGATCTTGGCGCGCGAACCCGGGTCACGGGCGCATTTCTTGATCTCGAGCAAACCCTGTTCGATCTCGGGCACTTCCTGGCGGAACAGCTCGATCATGAACTCGGGCGCCGAACGCGACAGCAGGATGGGGGCGCCGCGCAGGGTCAGGTCGACTTCCATGATCATGGCGCGCACGCGGTCGCCGGAGCGGAAGTTCTCCTTGGGGATCATCTCGCTGCGCTTGAGGCGGCCTTCGACGCGACCGCTCTCGACGATCACGTCGCCCTTGTCCAGGCGCTTGACGGTGCCGACGAAGATCTTGTCGCCGCGACTCATGAAGTCGTTGAGCAGCATCTCGCGCTCGGCATCACGGATGCGCTGCAGGATCACCTGCTTGGCGGCCATGGCACCGATGCGGCCGATCGGCACGCTTTCGATCTGCTTCTCGATGAAGTCACCGACCTGGATGCCAGGGTTTTCGTCGGCGACGTCGGAGTAGAGCTCCTCGGCGTCCGGGTTCTGCAGTCCGGCCTCGTCGGGAACCACCAGCCAGCGGCGGAAGGTGTCGTAGGCGCCGTTGTCCGGGTCGATCGCGACACGGATGTCGACCTCGCCCTTGTACAGCTTCTTGGTGGCCGAGGCCAGTGCGGTCTCGACGGCGCCCAGCACCAAGTCGCGCTCCACATTCTTTTCGCGCGAGATCGCATCGATCAACATCAACATTTCGCGATTCATTTCACTCGCCTGCCTTTCCGTACTCTGCTGCTGTAGGGTTCAAATCTGTATCGGCCGCGGGCTCTGCACCCCGGCCCTTGAAACTCACGATGGGCGCCAGTCGCGCCTCGCGGATTTCGTCGAGCGTGAAGCCCAGCACCTGCACCGGCAGGGGCTTGGCCTTCTTGCTGATGCGGGCACCCGGCTTGCGGGCGGGCGCATCGCTCCAGACGATCTGCCAGCCCTCGCCGCTTTCAGGGCGCTCGAGCGTGCCGCGGAATTTCTTGCGATTGGCCGCAATGTCGGTACCGGTGGCGCCGATCGGGGCCTTGAGCGTGATATCGACTTCGTGACCCAGGAAGCGGGTGAAGTCGTTTTCGTTGCGCAGCGGGCGGTCAATGCCCGGAGAGCCCACTTCGAGGCGCTTGTAGTCGACGTTCTCGACCTCGAGCAGATACTGGAGCTGCCGGGTGATCTTCTCGCAGTCCTCGACCGTGACGAACTGCTCGATGCCCGCCTGCGACGGGTCCCATGGCATGTCGATGGTCACGCGCAACAAACCGCCCGCGGACCGCTCCAGATCCACCAAGTCATACCCCAGACCCGTGACGGTCTGCTCTACGGTTTGCTGCCAACTCATCGATATCTTGCCGCTTATGAAACAGTCCCAAAAAGGGACAGCCAAAAAAAAAGGGCCGGTATTACCCGCCCATCTGGTCGTGAAGCCAGCCTTTTGGCAACCATCTTTTGCAAGGATGTTCACCTGAAACCGACTCCGTGAGTATATACCGAAGACAGCAGAGCAAGCAAGGTCTTGTTGAGTTCGGGACCCAACGCTTCATGCGACCGGCAGCTGCGAACCGCCGCATGCGAAAAATCCATCCCGCACCGGAAAACAGGCCGTTTCACGGGCTAGAATAGCGGCTTAGTCGGAGCGTAGCGCAGCCTGGTAGCGCATCTGCTTTGGGAGCAGAGGGTCGCGAGTTCGAATCCCGCCGCTCCGACCATCCTACACAAGGCCCACTCGTTGGGCCTTTGTTTCGTCAGTCGCACTGCCCGTAGCTCAACTGGATAGAGCAGCTGCCTTCTAAGCAGCAGGTCGGGGGTTCGAGTCCCTCCGGGCAGGCCAGCACTCCCCCCATGAAACCCCGGCTCCTTACGCAAAGCCAGGGAAATCCTGGGGGCGATCACTCATCATGCGGCGCCCGTTCACCCCCCCCCCACTGATGCCGCCAAACAGTTGGCTGGCCGGTGTGTCATCCAGCAGCGGTATCACAAAGGTGGAATCCGACTCCAGCTCGGACCAGTTCAGTGACTGGCCTGGCCGCAGCAATTGCGCGGCCAGCTGCCCGGTGGCGGCAAGGGCCTCGGACGCCGTGGCGCGGACCAGGATGAAGCGCAGGCTGCGGCCAGCGCGGCGCAGCGTCAATTCGGCCCGCGGCCAATGCCCAGGCAGGCAGGGCCTGAAATGCAGCATCCTGGCTTCCAGCTGCAGGCCGCAGATCGACTCGATCGCGGCCCGGTGCAGCCAGGCAGCCGCCCCGGTGTACCAGCTCCAGCCGCCACGCCCCAGATAGGGCGGCTGACTATAGATATCACCCGCCACCACATAGGGCTCCAGGTGGTAGCGCGGACCCCATGCCGCATGACTGGCCCGATGGGCCGGGCTCAGGTAGGTGAAGTAGTCGTAGACCTGGTCAGCCAGCCTGCGCTCGGACGGATTCAGCCTGGCCAGCTCGGCCTGTGCCATCAGCGCCCAGACACCGGCATGGGTGTACTGGGCACCGTTCTCGCGCACGCCAGCGGGATAGGCCTGGATATAGCCCGCGCTGGGGTTGGCATGGATAAGGGTGGGATTAAAGGGGGGATCGAGCAGCCGGATCAGCCCGGCCTCGCGATCCACCAGGCAGGCTTGCACCGCCGCCAACGCCCGGCGCTGCAAATCGGGATCGGCAGCGCCCGAGAGCACGCTCCAGGCCTGCGCGATCAGGTCGATGCGGCATTCGGCATTGGCTGCGGAGCCGAGCGCCTGGCCATCATCGAAATAGGCGCGCTTGAACCATTGGCCGTCCCAGGATGAACCATTGAGCACCAACTGCCAGCCTTGCGCGGCGCTCTCCCAGCGCGAGGCACGGTCCTGATCGCCACGCGCGCGCGCCAGTGGTGCGAAGTCAGCCACCAGCCGACACAGGAACCAGCCCAGCCAGACCGACTCGCCGCGGCCCTCATGACCGACGCGATTCATGCCGTCATTCCAGTCACCACCCCCCATCAGGGGCAGGCCATGCACCCCCACCCGCAAGCTGCGGTCCAGCGTGAGCGCACAATGCTCATAGACCGAGGCCTGCTGGAGACTGACAGCAGGTACGCCATACCAGTCTTCCGCCTGGTCGGGAATGGCCGGTCCTTCGAGGAAGGGTACGCTCTGGTCGAGCAAGCCGAGGTCGCCGCTGGCGCGCAGGTAATGCACACAGGCATGCGGCAGCCAGAGCAGGTCATCCGAGCTGTGCGTGCGCACCCCTGCCCCGCTCGGGGCATGCCACCAATGCTGCACATCGCCCTCGACGAACTGGCGCGAGGCGCTGAGCAGGATCTGCTGGCGCAGCAGATCCGGGGCGGCCCAGGCCAGCGCCATCGCGTCCTGCAACTGGTCCCGAAAACCGGTGGCCCCGCCGGCCTGGTAGAAACCAGCCTTGGCCCACAGGCGGCAGGCCACCGCCTGATAAAGCAGCCAGCGGTTCACCATCACATCGAACAGGGGGTCGGGCGTCTTGACCTGGACCGCCCCCAGCAGATCGTCCCAGCTGGCGCGCGCCTCGTGCTGGCGCTGTCGGGCCGACTTGAGCGCCGCCGCATGGGCCAGTTGCCGGGCGGCCTCGGGGTCCGAGGCATAGCCCAGCAGGAACACCTGTTCCACCGTCTCGCCGGGAGGCAGCAACACCGGCGTGACCAGCGCCGCGCAGGGATCGAGTCCGGCGCCGCTGCGCTGACCCAGCGGCTCGGGCCAGACCAGAGCCCCGTTCGGATCGAAGAACTCGCGCCGGTCGCAGGTCCAGTCCGATTGCTGAGATTCCGAGTGGACGGTTGCCAGGAAGGCCGTGCCCTGGCCGAATCCGCCGGCATGCTCGGTTTGCGTGCCCAGCAAGGCCGTGAGCGTGGACGCTGGCTTGGCCCGATCCGTCTGATCCGAGGCCGGCAAGCTGGTCAGCCGCTGGCGATGCAGCGCGGCATGAACCGTGTTGCGGTCAGCCCGGCTCGCGCCCAGCAGCCACTCGGCCAGCGCCATCACGCGCAGCTGCAGCGCGCGGCGACCGTGATTGACGAGTTGCAGGCTGATCTGCTTGACTGAGGTCTGGGGATCGACGCACCAGGATGCCGTCACATCCAGGTCGCCCCGGCGGTGGCTGATCAGGCTCTGACCTGGTCCGTGCGAGACGCGATAGGGCAGCGTCCCGTCGCCCCAGGCAGAAGCGGCCACGCTCCAGACCTGACGGGTAGCCAGGTCCTGCAGCAGGAACCACTCGGCGGGCGGGTCGAGCACCGGGTCATTGGACCAGGCAGTGAGCTGGTTCAACCGGCTGTTGACGGCCCAGCTGTAGCCACCGCCGGACTCCGACAGCAAGGCACCGAAAGACGGGTTGGCCAGGACATTGACCCAGGGCCGCGCCGGACGCCGTCCGGTCCCGGTCTTGAAACGGAACTCACCCGAAACCGGGTCGAATGCTCCGTGAGGTTCAGACGGTTCGGGCGGAACAGCAGGCTGGGTCGCGGCCACAGTCACCGCTGCGCTCGACCTCTGCTGCCGGTCGGCACGGTCCTGCTCGTGCTGCGCCATCCATTCGCGCATATGCTGCTGCAGCGGACGACCGTCGGCATGGAAGACCAGCCTGGCCAGACGGTTGAGCGTGCTGGCTTCAGCGCTGCCGATCTCGTCGGCGCGCAGCACATGAAAGCCCGTGTTGATGGGACCGGCGGCACCCGAAAGCGCTGGAATATGAGCCTCATAGCGCTCGCGCAGCGTGGCGATGTCGCGGTGCAAGGGCATCTGGTAAGAGTGGGGTTCGGCGCTGACCACCACCAGATCGCAGGCCACGCCGCCCCAGGTCCACCAGCGAAGCGCCTGCGCCAGCGAACGCAGCAGCCCGAGATTCTGGACCACGCTGACCCGCACCAGAATGATGGGCCGGTCGCCCGAGATGCCGAAGCGCCACAGCAGACGACGGTCGCAGACCTCATCGATGGCCTGCTGCTGCGATTCCAAACCTGCCTGCGGGCGCGTCAGGCTCAGCACCAGCGCCGTGGTCATGGTCTGGATCAGCGCAAAATTGTCGGCCGTGATCCCGAGGGCGTCGAGGCGAATCCGGCTCAGCGTGGCCGACATCAGCGAGGCGCGCTGCACATGGCTGTGCTGCCGGTACTTGTCGACCACGGCCTGCAGGGTGGCGGCTTGGTCGGAGGCTGCCGTGGCGAAGGTCAGCCGCGCTTTCGCGTTCGGCGCAATGCGAAGTCGTACTGACATGGCACAGACCGGATCGAGGCCGGTATCAAGTTCCAGGGGCTGCGCATCGCCCGATGGCGATCCGGCCTCAGCCGGTACAGCGGGCCAGGGTGGAAAATCGGCCAGCGGCTGACTGCTGGCCTGGTTACGACCGCACCAGCGTTGCCGATCGGCCAGCACGCGCAAAGTCACCCCCTGGGTGCCGCTGCAGACCAGGAAATGCGCGAGGCTCAGGGCCGGCTCGTTGGGCAGACGCGGCTGGCGTTCAAGCCAGAGTGCCTGCTGCTGGGGCTGCCACTGGGCGCGCACAAACAGGCTGGAGAAGGCCGGATGGGCTTCATCGGCGCGCGGATCAGCCAGGGGGACCTCGAAAGCCGACATCAGTTCGAGCTCCAGCGGACAATCGCTCAGGTTGCGCAACTCGACTTCGCGGAACTCGATGTCGTCCTCCGGGCTGACCCATACCATCAGATGGGCAGCCAGGTCAGGCCAGCTGGCATCAAAACAGATCCGGTCGGCATGGTGGGTGCTTTTGTAATGCGCGCTCGAATCGGCGGCGGGGTGCTGAGTGATCGAGACCGGCCGGCTGGCCGCTCCGCCCTGGCCTTCCGCGAGCCGGCGCAGGTAGAAGAAATGGCCATGGGCATCGCGCAGCGCGTCATCGCGCCATCTGCTGATGGCGGCCTGGCCCCAGCGGCTCCAGCCGGCGCCGTTGGCGCGCAGGGTCACGTGATAGCGCCCATTCGACAGCAGATGGGTGGGATCCACGGCCGCCTGCCCCGGAACCACCTCGCGCAGCAGGCGCGGTGCCGGTCTGGGCAGCGGCTGGGGTGGCAACCTGGGTGCATGCGCGCAGCAAGCGGGAAGCTCGCGCGGGGCCCGCTCATGCAGCAGCGACGCGACCGCCTCGATATGTGCATTGGCCATGCCCCAGCGCTGGGCCGGAGCGTCCAGCAGCAGATTGGTCAAGGCGACCAGGCTCATGCCCTGGTGGTGCGCCATGAAGGTGCGCACCGGCCGGAACGGCTGCTGGCCGACTTGCCGCGCCGGCGAGAAATCCAGTGCCTCGATGAAACCATAGCGCGAGCGCCCGACCCGTTGTTCCAGCGCAGCGAAATTGGCGGCTGCGAGCCGGGGCGCGCGCTGCGCAGCCAGCGCCGTGGCATAGGGCGCGATCACCAGCTCGTCTGGCGAGGTACGGCGCAGCGCCAGGCTCGGTACGCCTTGCGGCGCGTACTGGTAGGCCAGTGTGTAGTCCTGTCCGGCATGGGCCGATTCCGAGATGCCCCAGGGTAGGCCTTGTGCCGTGCCAAAAGCCATCTGTTCGCGCAGCGCCAAGGTACAAGCCTCATCCAGGGCACTGCCTGGCGGTTCGGCGAGCACCAGTCCCGGCATCAGGTATTCGAACATCGAGCCCGCCCAGGAGCGCAGGCCGGCCTGGGCGCCGCTGGCGTAGAAGGGACGCCCGAGTGCGGCCCAATGTCTGACCGGCACATCACCCTTGGCGATGGCCAGCAGACTGGTCAGGCGCGACTCCGACGCCAGCAGGTCATACAGGCCCGCATCGAGTTGCTGCTCGGCGACCCGGTAGCCAATGTGGAACAGGTGGCGCTGGCCGTGGTAGAGAAAGGCAAAGTCGGCTTGCCAGGCCAGCAGGCCGAATTCATGCGCCAGCGCCTGCAGGCGCTGCGTCGCGCCCGAGGTCTCGCCACAGGCCTGTGCCTGGGCATCGAGCCAGGCCGAGCGCAGCGTGGCGAGATGGTCCGACAACAGCCAGGCCAGCTGATCATGCTGCCCCGGCTTGAGGCGCACTGCCTGGGAGGGCTCACGAGTCGCATCGGGCCGCCAGGCGGCCAATTCGTCTTGGGCGGCCTGCAGCAGCAGTCCTAACTCGGCGCTCGGGCCATGCTGCAGCGGATCGGGCAGGGCCAGCAGCTGCGCCAGGGGCTGGTTGTCCGCCAAGACCGGCCACTGATCCAGCAGCGGCGCGAGCCGTTGCCGGGAGGCCAGGACTGCGCGCTGTGCGGCGCTGACGTCATGGGGTGCCTGCGCCAGCTCCAGACAGGCCTGTCCGAGCGCGAGCAGATGGCCACTGAGGTTGCCGCTGTCCACGGTCGAGACATAGCTCGGCAGCAGCGGCGCCAGCGTCTGCGTGTCATACCAGTTGAAGAAATGGCCGCGATGGCGCTGCAGGCTCAGCAGCGTGGCCAGCGTCGATTCGAGTCGGGTCAGCAGTTCCTGGGTGCCGATCCAGCCAAACTGGCGCGCGCAGGCCACGCTCAGCAGATAGAGGCCGATATTGGTCGGCGAAGTGCGGTGCGCCACCATCTCGTAAGGCCAGGTCTGCAGGTTGTCGGGCGGCAGGTGGTGGTCCTGGGCGCCGACGCAATGCTCGAACAGGCGCCAGGTGTCGCGCGCAATACCCTCCAGATAAGCCTGTTGCTGCTGCGGCAGCGCCTCCTGACGCGCCGGGCGTGGCCGGCTGGCCCAAAAGGTCACGACGGGCGCCAAGGCCCACAGCAGGCAAAGCAGGGTGGACAGCACAGGCCAAGGCGTCGCAGCGATCCACAGCCCCACGAGCAGGCACAGCGCCAGCACCGGCTCTTTCCAATGCAGGCGCAGCAGCGCGACGAATCGAGTCCTGGCCTGGGCCTGGGCGGCAGCGGCCGTGGTCCATTGGAGCAGATGGCGCTGGCTGATGCCCATGCGGTAGAGCGCACGCGCCATGGCATCGAGCGCCATCAGGGCCTGCTGCTGCAGCTGGACCAGGTGCCACAGCCCACCCCAGATTGTGCGCGCCAGATCACTCAGGGCCTGCCGGTAGAAACGGACCCGGGCCACATCGGAACGACCGGGCGACAGGCCCGCCAGCGCCCCCAGCAGCGGCCCGGCAGAAAAGGCTGCCAGCACCAGCGACAGCGCTGCCCAGGGCGACAGGCTGGCGCCAGCCAGCGTCAGCAGCAACAGCGCCAGCGACATCGGTGCCACCAGCGAACGGCGCAGGTTGTCGAACATCTTCCAGCGGTTGACGGCGCGCAACCGGTAGCACCTGATGCTCAGCAGGAAGGGCAGCAACTGCCAGTCGCCACGGGTCCAGCGGTGCACGCGCGAGGTCGCCACATCGGCATGGAAGGGTGCGTCCTCGATCACGGTGATGTCGGTCAGCGCGGCGCAGCGGGCCAGCCCGCCTTCGAGCAGATCGTGGCTCAGCACCCAGCCTTCGGGCAGGCGCTCCGAAAGCACCGCGTGCATGGCCCGCACGTTGAGCAGCCCCTTGCCGGTGAAAGTCCCTTCCCGGAACAGATCCTGGTAGACCTCCGAGCTGGCGGCACTGTAGGGGTCGACGCCGCCCTGGCCGGCAAACAGCCAGTGAAAGCGGGTGAATTCGAGCGGCCCGGGCAGCGGCGTGACGATGCGCGGCTGCAGGATGCCATAGCCGGCCACCACGCGGCGGCCATCGGCATCGAGCCGGGGCTGGTTGTGGGGGTGCGCCGCCACGCTGACGAGCTCGCGCAGCCGTCCGGGCGGCAACTGGGTGTCGCTGTCGAGCGTGACCACGTAGACCGCCTCCCAGTCGAGGCGTGACACCTCGCCCAGGTTCATGAAGGCGCCGGACTCACCCTGGGCCAGGGCAGCGATCAGGCGCTCGATCTTGCCACGCTTGCGTTCCCAGCCGATCCAGCGTTGCTCGGTCTCGCTGAACTGACGCCCCCGATGCAGCAGGATGAAACGCGGCGGGGCGCCCGCCTCCTGCTCCTGCCTGGGGTGACGCGCGTTGAGCGCCATGATCTGCTGCTTGGCCCGGTTCAGCCAGGCGGCATCAGTTGGCATTTGCGCCTGATCGGCGTCAGCCCAATCGCTCAGCAAGGCGAACTGCGCCTGGCGCTCCGGATTGGCGAGGTAATGCAGGCGCAAGCGGTGCACCAGCGCATCGATCGAGGCCTCGCTGGTCAGCAGGCAAGGGATCACGACCAGCACCCGGTGTTCGGGTGGAATCCCTTGCGCCAGGGCCAGACGCGGCAGACGGTCGGGCGGCACGGACTCGCTGATCAGGCGGTTGATCACGGCCACCACAGCTTCCGAGGCCGGGAACAGCATCAGCCACGCGAGCAGCGGCAGCAGCCATGCCGGGTCAGCCGCGCCCGCCGGAACAGTGCGATAGCGCAGCAGCAGCCAAGCGACCAGTCCAAGGCTGACCAGCAGCAACGCTCCCAGGTAGACGGGTAAAGCCAGCGGGCGGCTGACGATGCGCCAGGACAGCGCCGCGTTGGCGGGCAGGCCGAGCGCGCGCACCAGCCTGGGCCGGCCAGCCCCCGTCAGCCAGTGGCTGGCCACGGCTTGGGCCTCGTCGGCGCCCTGGGCCGAGTGCATCAGCTCGAGCAGCGTTTTTCCGACCTCGGACTCGCTGCGTCCACCGCGGCGGGCCAGCCGCTCGATGCCATGCAGGGTCTGGTCGCGCGTGGCGCCGTCCTCGGCCTCGAACAAGGGCGAGGTCAGCATCAGCTGCATCAGGGGGTTGGTGCGGGCCACGATGTCCGGCCATTCGGCCGCAGCTATCGTGCGCAGCGAAGTCAGCGCGTTGCTGACGCTCAGGTTGTCGGCGGCCTGGTCTATGCCTTGCTGCGCCTGCAAGGCGGCCAGGTCCGGCAGTGCGTTGTGCAGCCATTCCTGATGGAGGGCGTGATCGGTGGCGCGGCGCACCTGCAGCCGTTGCGTCATCTGCAGCAGGAAAGCCTGGCCGACACCACGCCGCCCAAGCCAGGCGAGCAACTGGTCCAATGCGTCCAGACTGAAACGATCCAGGCAGTCGCAACACAGATTGGCCACCTCGCGCGCCGCCTTGTGGGTCGCCTCGCGCTCGGCCAGGCGGCGCAGGTTCTCGATCAGGACCACGCGCAAGGTGATCGGCAGCGCCCAGATCTCGCACAGCTTGAGCTCGCGCGCCTGCTGATAGGCGAGCAGGAACTGGATCAGCAATTCATCGTCGAAGGCGCTGTCGGTATGGGCGACGAAAGCCCAGGCCACGCCATAGACGCGCGGCAAGCCGGCCAGCGGCGGGTTCAGCAGCTTGGGCAGGGCCCGGAAATAGCGCCGTGGCAAGCCCTCGTGGATCTCCTGCAGCTGTGCCTCGATCACATGGGAGTTGTCGAGCAGCCATTCGGCGGCAGGGCTGACGTCATGGTCCTGGCCTGCCTGTGCGCCCAGATAGGCGCAAGCCTCGCGCAACATGCGGACATTGTCTTGCAGGCGCGGAAAGAAGGTCGCCGCACGCGCGCCGGCAGCGGCCACGAGGTGCGTCTCGCCGAGACTTTTGCCATGCTGGGCAAAACGCTGCAGACCAAAGATCTCGGCCCGGATCGGAGACTGCAGCGGGCCTTCAGCGGGGTCGAGGATGCGGCACAGGTCCGCTGACGCACCGGGTAACAGTCGCCGCAGTTCGGACCTGGCCATGCCTTATCGCAATTGCGCGCTGACACCGATCAACAGCGCCAGCGTCACCAGCGTGGTGACGAAGCGGGCCGCCACAAAACCTTCCAGCGTCTCGAACATGCAGCGCAAGGCGAACAGTCGGCCGGCCGATGCGCGGCACAGCTGCAGGTGCTCGACCAGGGCCGACAGCTCCAGCGGCGAAAGGCCCGCGTGGGCCCCCAGCGCGGCGGTACTCCAGCGGGAATTGGCGCAGACAGAGGTATCCATCCAAGTCTCCTTCAACGATTCAAGAATGAAGATGACGCCAATTCAGCGGCCAGTCTGTGCGCGAGCGCACCCAGCACCCGGGGCAATGCGGGAGCAGCCGACCCTGACGCCGATGCTGTTTCCAGGACAGGGACGAAGCGATCCCGGCTTCGAACGTAAAATCGACTCATCTCTCGCTGTCGAGAAGCCCGCGTGACGCGCCCTTGGAGGCACGCTGCGTACTGCCCTGGCTGCTCATCGAGCGGCTTTGTTTTTTTCACTCAGGCCTTGCCAGGAAATACCGGACCCCGCTCGGGTTCGATCCGTTCCGGGCAGGCCCTTCTGGATAAGGCTCCGGCCATGACCGTCACCATCAAGGATGCCGCCGGCATCGCCGCCATGCGCGTTGCCTGCCGCCTCGCGGCCGAGGTACTCGACTACCTCGAACCCTTCATCAAGCCCGGCGTCACCACCAACGAACTGGACAAGCTCGCGCACGACTACATGGTCGACGTGCAAGGCTGCATTCCGGCGCCGCTGAACTACGCGCCGCATGGCGGCACGCCCTACCCCAAGAGCATCTGCACCTCGGTCAACCATGTGATCTGCCATGGCATCCCGAATGACAAGCCGCTCAAGAAGGGCGACATCGTCAACCTGGACATCACGACCATCAAGAACGGCTGGCATGGCGACACCAGCCGCATGGTCATCGTCGGCGAGGGTTCGCCGGCAGCCAGGCGGCTGTGCCAGATCACCTACGAGGCGATGTGGAAGGGCATCGAGCAGGTCAAGGCCGGCGCACGCCTGGGCGACATCGGACACGCGATCCAGGTCTTTGCCGAAGGCGCCGGCTACTCGGTGGTGCGCGAGTTCTGCGGCCACGGCATCGGCGAGAAGTTCCACGAGGACCCGCAGGTGCTGCACTATGGCAAGCCCGGCACCGGCATGGAGCTCAAGGCCGGCATGACGATCACGATCGAGCCCATGATCAACCAGGGCCGGCGCGAGCTCAAGGAAATGAACGACGGCTGGGGCATCGTGACCAAGGACCGCTCGCTGTCGGCACAATGGGAACACACCGTGCTGGTGACCGAGACCGGCTACGAGGTGCTGACGGTATCCAACGGCATGCCACCGGTGCCGGCCTTCGTCAAGAACGGCATCGGCGCCTGATTCCTCACCAGACCCCCAAGACATGATCGCCGAACGCCTCGACCTGCCCGCCCTGAAACAGCATTACCGCGAGGGCAAGTCGGCCGTGCTGGCTGAGATTGCCGCGCTCGGGCCCCATTCGCGCGCGATCCGCGGCCTGCTGCGACGCCTGAGCCGCTGCACCGACGAGTTGCTGCAGCAACTCTGGCAGGCGGCCGGATTCGAGCCCGAGATGGCCCTGGTGGCGGTCGGCGGCTACGGCCGCGGCGAGCTTTTTCCCTACTCCGACGTCGACGTGCTGCTGCTGCTGCACGAAGGCGCCGAACTGGAGCAGGACGAAAGCCTCAGGAGCCGGGTCGAGAACTTCATCGGCGCCTGCTGGGATGTCGGGCTCGAGATCGGCTCCAGCGTGCGCACCCACGCCGAGTGCCTGGCCGAGGCGGCGCAGGACATCACGGTGCAGACCTCGCTGCTGGAGAACCGCCTGGTCGCCGGCCAGCGCAGCGCCTGGCAGGCGCTGGACCTGGCGCTGAGCGCGGCCATGGAGCCGGCGGACTTCTTCACCGCCAAGCTGCTGGAGCTGCAGCAGCGCCACCAGAAATACGAGAACACACCCTACTCGCTGGAGCCCAACTGCAAGGAGTCCCCGGGCGGACTGCGCGACCTGCAATTCCTGCTCTGGACCACGAAAGCCGCCGGACTGGGCAACAGCTGGGACGAGCTGGGTCGCAACGGACTGGCCACCGCGCTCGAAGTGCGCCAGATCAAGGCCAACGAGGCGCTGCTGAGCCTGATCCGCGCCCGGCTGCATCTGCTGGCACGCCGACGCGAGGACCGCCTGGTGTTCGACCTGCAGGCGGCGCTGGCCGATTCCTTCGGTTACCGCGCCATCTTGCCCGGTGAGGGACAGGTCACGAGCACGAAAGGCGCAAGACGCGCCAGCGAACAGCTGATGCGGCGCTACTACTGGGCAGCCAAGGCCGTGACCCAGCTCAACCAGATCCTGCTGCTCAACATCCAGGAGCGCATCGGCCAGCGCAGCAGCGAGGCCTGCCCTGCACTGCGTCCGATCAACGAACGCTTCCTCGACAAGGGCGGCATGCTGGAGGTCGCCTGCGACGATCTGTACCGCCAGCATCCCGAGGCCATCCTGGAGACTTTCCTGCTATTCCAGAGCCAGCCGGGCATCCAGGGCCTGTCGACCCGCACGCTGCGCGCGCTCTACAACGCGCGGCCGGTGATGAATGCCTCCTTCCGGCGCGATCCGCATAACCGGGCCACCTTCCTGCAGATCCTGCAGCAGCCAGAAGGCGTGACGCATGCACTGCGGCTGATGAACCAGACCTCGGTGCTGGGGCGCTATCTGTGGGTGTTCCGCACCATCGTCGGGCAGATGCAGCACGACCTGTTCCACGTCTACACGGTCGATCAGCATATCCTGATGGTGCTGCGCAACATGCGCCGCTTCTTCATCCCCGAGCATTCGCACGAGTACCCGTTCTGCTCGCAGCTGGCCGCCGGCTGGGACAAGCCCTGGCTGCTCTACACCGCGGCGCTGTTCCACGACATCGGCAAGGGCCGTGGCGGCGACCATTCCCAGCTCGGCGCGGTCGAGGTGCGGCGTTTCTGCCGCGCGCACGGCGTCGCGCGCGAGGATGCCGACATGATCGCCTTCCTGGTGGGCGAGCACCTGACCATGAGCCATGTGGCGCAGAAGCAGGACCTGAGCGATCCGGACGTGATCCATGCCTTTGCGCGCCGGGTCGGCGACGAGCGCCACCTGACGGCACTGTATCTGCTGACGGTGGCCGACATCCGCGGCACCAGCCCCAAGGTCTGGAACGCCTGGAAGGGCCGCCTGCTGGAAGACCTGTACCGGGCCACGCTGCGCGCCCTGGGCGGGCGCGCGCCCGATCAGGGTGCAGTGGTCGAAGGGCGCAAGCGCGAGGCGCTGACGCTGCTGGCGCTGCACACGCTGCCGCACATGGCGCACAAGGCGCTGTGGGATCAGCTCGACGTGAGCTACTTCATGCGGCACCGGGGCGACGAGATCGCCTGGCACACCCGCATGCTGTCGCGCCCGCTGTCTCAGCTGGCCCCCGGCGCAATACACCCGACCCTGGTGCGCGCGCGCCCCTCGCCCGAAGGCGAGGGCCTGCAGGTGCTGGTCTACACCACCGACCAGCCGGATCTGTTCGCCCGCATCTGCGGCTACTTCGACAGCGCAGGCTTCAGCATCCTGGACGCCAAGGTCCACACCACGCGCGACGGCCATGCGCTCGACACCTTCCAGCTGGTGTCGCCCGAGCTGTCCGAGCATTACCGGGAACTGATCGCGATGGTGGAGGTGGAACTCGCGCGCACGGTCGAGTTGCGCGGCCCGCTGCCAGCGCCCAGCCGCGGCCGGCAGTCGCGCCGGGTCAAGAGCTTCCCGGTCATACCGCGAGTCACCCTGCATCCCGACGAAAAGGGCCAATGCTGGGTGCTGACGATCTCGTCGAGCGACCGGGTCGGCCTGCTCTACAGCATCGCGCGCGTGCTGGCGCAGCACGAGATCAACCTGCAGCTGGCCAAGGTCACGACGCTGGGCGAGCGGGTCGAGGACACCTTCCTGATCAGCGGCCCAGCACTGCAGCACAACCGCGAGCAGATCGAGATCGAGACCGAGCTGCTCGAAGCGCTCAAGGACTGAGGCGGCCGCGCCTTGGCGGCACCTGCAGCATCAATCTTCTGGCAGCGTGTCAAGCCCCGGAAACAGCACGTCGGTGTAGCCGAACTGGCTGAAGTCACGCACCCGCATCGGGTAGAGCTTGCCGTCGAGGTGGTCGCACTCGTGCTGGACCACGCGGGCGTGGAAACCCTCGACCTCGCGCTCGATGGACTGGCCATAGGCGTCCAAGCCGCGGTAGCGCAGGCGCAGGTAGCGCGGCACCTTGCCGCGCAGACCCGGCACCGACAGGCAGCCCTCCCAGTCGGTTTCCTCGGCATCACCAAGCGGGGTGATCTCGGGATTGATCAGCACGGTGCGCGGCACCGGCGGCTGCCTGGGGTAGCGCGGGTTGTGCTGGCCGCTGCCAAATATCACGATGCGCAGGTTCTCGCCGATCTGCGGCGCGGCCAGGCCAGCGCCATTGGCAGCTGCCATCGTGTCCTGCATGTCCTGCAACAGCCGGTGCAGCTCTGGGGTATCGAAATGGGAAACCGGCAAGGCCTGGCGCAGCAGGCGCGGATCTCCCATCCTGAGGATTTCGCGTAGGGCCATGGTTGTCTCCTCCTAGGAGGCCGCGTCTGATGCGCGGCCGCACTGGCAGTTTACGCGCTCGCGGCGGGGTTCGCCAAGAGCTGCAGCAGGTCGGCCTCGTCGATCACGCGCACACCGAGCTCACGGGCCTTGTCGAGCTTGCTGCCGGCTTCCGCGCCGGCCACGACGCAATGCGTCTTCTTGCTGACCGAGCCGGCGACCTTGGCACCGGCGGCTTCGAGCATGGCCTTGGCCTGATCGCGGCTCAGCGTGGGCAAGGTGCCGGTCAGCACGAAGGTCTGGCCGGCCAGCGGCAAGGCGGTCGAGGCGGCGGGTTCGCCTTCAGGCCATTGCACGCCGGCCGCGCGCAGCTGCTGCACCACCTCGCGGTTGTGCGGCTGGGCAAAGAAGGTCCGGAGGCTGTGCGCCACCACCGGGCCGACATCGGCGACCCGCAGCAACTGCTCCTCGCTGGCGGCCATGACGGCGTCCAGGCTGCCGAAATGGCGCGCCAGCTCCTTGGCGGTGGCCTCGCCGACATGGCGGATACCCAGGCCGAACAGGAAGCGCGGCAGCGTGGTCTGGCGCGAGGCAGCCAGCGCATCGACCAGGTTCTGCGCCGACTTGTCGGCCATGCGGTCGAGGCCGGCGAGCTGCTCCACGTTGAGGCGATACAGGTCGGGCAGGACACGGATCAGGCCGGCATCGACCAGTTGCTCGACCAATCTGTCACCCAGGCCCTCGATGTCGAGCGCGCGCCGCTGCGCGTAATGCAGCAAGGCCTGCTTGCGCTGCGCCGGGCAGAACAGGCCGCCGCTGCAGCGGTGATCGACCTCGCCCTCCTCGCGCTCGACCGCACTGCCGCAGACCGGGCAGCTGGCCGGCATGGAAAAGACGGGACCGCGCGCGGGTGCGGCGGCGAACAGGTCGCCCTGCGCAGACACGGCTTCGGCCACCGATTCAGCATCAGCAGCCGATGATCCAGCAGCCGACTCAATCGCTTCATCGACGGTTTCGGCGGTCAATGCCCTGGCGTCTGCACCCGCCGGCACCACGGCGACAACCTCCGGGATCACGTCGCCGGCGCGGCGCACGATAACCTGGTCGCCGACGCGGACATCCTTGCGCCTGACCTCGCCCTCGTTGTGCAGGGTCGCGTTCGAGACCGTGACGCCGCCGACGAAGACCGGCGCCAGCTTGGCCACCGGGGTGAGCTTGCCGGTGCGGCCGACCTGCACCTCGATCGCCAGCACCTCGGTCATCTGCTCCTGCGCCGGGTACTTGTGCGCCACCGCCCAGCGCGGATCGCGGGTGACGAAGCCGAGTTCGCGCTGCAGCGCCAGCGAGTCGACCTTGTAGACCACGCCGTCGATGTCGAATGGGAGACTGTCGCGCAAGGCCCCGATGCGGCGGTGATAGGCCACCAGTTGCTCGGCGCCGCAACAGCGTTCGACCAGATCGGACACCGGCAAGCCCCAGTTTTTCAGTGCCTGCAACAGCTCGTGGTGGCTGGTGAAATCAGGGCCGCCCTGCTCCGCCGGCGTGACGTCGCCCAGGCCGTAGGCGAAGAAGCTCAAGGGACGCTCGGCCGCGATGCGTGGGTCGAGCTGGCGCACCGCGCCGGCGGCGGCATTGCGCGGATTGACGAAGGTCTTTTCGCCCTTGATGCCGGCGGCGATGCGCGCGCGCTGGCGTTCGTTGAGCGCATCGAAATCATCGCGCCGCAGGTAGACCTCGCCGCGCACTTCGAGCACGGGCGGCAGCGGCCAGGCATCCGCAGCCTCGCCCGCCAGGCGCAGCGGGATCTGGCCGATGGTGCGGATGTTCTGCGTGACGTCCTCGCCCTGTTCGCCGTCGCCGCGGGTGGCGGCCTGCACCAGCACGCCATCCTCGTAACGCAGGCTGATCGCGAGGCCGTCGAACTTGGGCTCGGCGACGAAGATGATCGGCGCACCCTGCAGAATGGCCTGCGACAGGGGCAGCAGGGCCGGGCGTTCGCCACGCTCGGACTTGCGCTGTTCGGTCGCCAGATAGGAGCGCAGCTGCTGCTCGAATTTCTCGGCACCGCTGGCCTCGGTGTCGGTCTCGGTCCGGATGCTCAGCATTGGCACGCGATGGCGCACCGTGGCAAAGCCGTCGAGTACCGGGGCGCCGACGCGCTGGCTGGGTGAATCGGGTGTCACCCAGTCGGGATGCGCGGCCTCGATCGCCTGCAGCTCGCGGAACAGGCGATCGTATTCGGCGTCGGGAATCTCGGGTGCGTCGAGCGTGTAGTAGCGATGGGCGTGGTGGTGCAGCAGGGCGCGCAACTCTTGCAGGCGGCGCGCCAGGACGTCGGCGGACGAGTCCATAGTGGGAGATCAGGAAAAACGGGGAAATCGGATGCTGGAACCCGCAACGGGTCCGAACGCTGGGCCGCATTATCCCGCCCCGACGCCAAGATCTCCTGGCAGTCAAATGACGAAGTCGGGATTTTCCTGCGGTATGCTCGCGGATCTTGGCTCTATTGAACGGCTGAACCCATCATGACGAAACTGAATTCGCGCGCCCGCCGCGCGCTGCTTGGCGCAGCCCTCCTGTCCATTGCCGGACTGAGCCAGGCCCAGTCCGCTGTGCAGACGCTGCGCGTGACCGCCATCCCCGACGAATCCCCGACCGAGCTGGCACGCAAGGCTGCGCCGCTGGTGAAGTACCTGGAAAGCCGGCTCGGCATGAAGGTCGAGTTCACGCCGGTCAGCGACTACGCCGCAGCGGTCGAAACCCTGGTCAACAAGAAAGTTGACCTGGCCTGGTTCGGCGGCTTCACCTTCGTGCAGGCCAAGGTGCGCTCGGGCGGCAAGGTGATCCCGCTGGTGCAGCGCGAGGAGGACGAGAAGTTCCGCTCGGTCTTCATCACGGCCGACCCGGCGATCCAGCAGCTGGCCGACCTCAAGGGCAAGGATGTGAGCTTCGGCTCGCAGAGCAGCACCTCGGGCCACCTGATGCCGCGCAGCTTCCTGCTGCAGGCCGGCCTGACGCCCGAGAAGGACTTCAAGCGCGTCGCCTACAGCGGTGCCCATGACGCGACCATCGCGGCAGTGGCTTCGGGCAAGGTGCAGGCCGGCGCGCTCAACATCTCGGTCTGGGACAAGTTCGTCGCCGACAAGAAGGTCGACACCAGCAAGGTACGCGCCTTCTACACCACGCCGGCCTACTACGACTACAACTGGACCGTGCACGCCGACATGCCGGCTGCACTGCGCGAGAAGATCGCGCAAGCCTTCCTGAGCTTGAGCAAGGCCACGCCCGAGGGCAAGGAAATCCTCGATCTGCAGCGCGCGACCCGCTTCGTGCCGACCCAGGCCGACAACTACAAGGGCATCGAGGCTGCGGCGCGCAGCGCCGATCTGCTCTGAACCGTCCCGGGACTGGCTTGAAGCTCGAACTGCATGGTGCCTGGGCGCGCCATCCGGCGGCGCGCGCCGACTCGGCTGCGGCGCTGCGGGACCTGAGCCTGAAGATCGCCGCCGGCGAGCAGCTGGCCGTGATCGGCCCCTCGGGCGCCGGCAAGACCACGCTGCTGCAATTGCTGGCCTGTGCGCAAGCCCCTTCGGCCGGCCGCCTGCTGCTCGACGGCATCGACCCCTGGGCCTTGCCGCGGCGCGACTTGCAACAACTGCGCGGCCGCCTGATCCTGTTGCCGCAGCAGCCGCCACTGCCGCCGCGCCAGCGCGTGGTCACGGCCGTGCTGGCCGGCCGGCTGCCGGCGATGAGCCTGCTCGAAAGCCTGCGCTCGCTGCTGCAGCCGACCGAGCTGCCGGCCGTGCAAGCAGCACTCGCGCGCTTCGACTTGGCAGACAAGCTGTTCGAGCGTGTCGACCGGCTCTCGGGCGGCGAGCGCCAGCGCGTCGGCCTCGCGCGCGCCCTGCTCGCCCCGGCCAGCCTCTGGCTGGTCGACGAACCGCTGTCAGCGCTCGATCCCTCGCGCTCGCGCCAGGCGCTCGCCACGCTGCAGGACGAGGCGCGATCGCACCAGGTCACCTTGATCGCGACGCTGCATCAGGTCGAGCTGGCGCTGCGGCATTTCCCGCGCATCGTCGGACTGCGCGGCGGCCGGCTGGCCTTCGACCTGCCGGCATCCGAGGTCACGCCCGAGCAGCTGGCGCAGCTCTATGCCCAGCACGAGCAGGAATTGCTCGAACCCGCGCCGGTGCCGCAGGAAACGCCCGCTGCCAGCCGCGTGACGGTGCCGCGATGCTGAACGCCACAAGGTCCGCGGCTCATCCCCGGCAGCGCGATCCAGCCTGGCCGGGCCGGATCGCACTGCTGCTGGCGCTGCCGGTGCTGCTGTGGCCGCTGCTGGTCGCGACCGAATTCCGGCCCTGGCTGCTCTGGCAGCCCGAGAGCCTGCAGCTCAGCGGACGCTTCCTGGCGGATTTCTGGCCGCCGGCGCATGACCTCGACTTCCTCGCGCTGGTCGCGCGGGAAAGCTGGCGCACGGTCGCGATGGCGACGACGGGCGTCTTCCTCGGCCTGCTGCTGGCCGTGCCGCTGGCGCTGCTGGCTTCCAGCGGCCTGTCGATCTCGGCGCTATCCGGACGCATGGCGGCGGGCCCGTTCTGGCTGCGCCAGGGCGTGCGGCTGCTGCTGGCAGTCCTGCGCAGCATCCCCGAGCTGGTCTGGGCGCTGGTGTTCGTGCGCGTGGTCGGACTGGGTCCGACTTCAGGCGTGCTGGCGATCGCGCTGACCTACGCCGGCATGCTGGGCAAGGTCTACGCCGAGATCCTGGAGAGCTCGGACGCGCACGCGACCCGCACGCTGCTGCGCAACGGCTGCGGCCGCCTGCAGGCTTTCTGCTACGGTCAGCTGCCGGCCAGCGCGTCCGAGCTGCTGAGCTACACGGTCTACCGCTGGGAATGCGCCATCCGCAGCTCGGTGGTGCTCGGCTTCGTCGGTGCCGGCGGACTGGGACAGCTGCTCGACGGCTCGATGAAGATGTTCAACGGCGGCGAGGTCGCGACGATGCTGCTGGTCTTCATGGGCTTGGTCGGGCTGGCGGATCGCGTCAGCGCCTGGCTGCGCAGCGGGCTGGGGTAATGGGTTGAAAACATCCTTCAAGCAGAACCCCGACATCGCCCTGCCGCCCGAATGGCGTTCGGCGCGGCGGCGCCTGGCCGGTTTTTCCGCGCTGGCACTGGCCTTCCTGCTGGCCTGCATCCTCACGCTCGACCTGCAGCTCGCGCAGTTCCTGTCACCGCAGGCAGCGGCAAGCATGGGCGCCTTCGTGGCCGAGTTCTTTCCGCCCGAGCGCTCGCCGGTTTTTCTGCGCAAGGTGCTGGTCGCTGCCTGGGAGACGTTGGCGATGTCGGCGCTGGGCACGCTGCTGGCGGCGCTGTTCGGGCTCGCGCTCGCGCTGCCCGCCGCCAGGCTGCACCCCGGCGACCGCGCCCGCGCGCAAGCGCCGACCCGGCTGCTGCTCAACGCGCTGCGCTCGGTGCCCGAGCTGGTCTGGGCCGCGCTGCTGCTGATCTCGGCCGGGCTCGGACCCTTCGCCGGCACGCTGGCGCTGGGCCTGCACACGACCGGGGTACTCGGCCGTCTGTTCGCCGAAGCGCTGGAAAACGCGCCTCCCGGCCCCGCACAGGCGCTGCGCGTGCAGGGCGTGGACGAGGGCCGCATCCTGCTATGGGCCACCCTGCCCCAGCTGCTGCCCCAGCTGCTGAGCTACACGCTCTACCGCTGGGAGAACAACATCCGCGCCGCCGCCGTGCTGGGCGTGGTCGGCGCCGGCGGTCTGGGCCAGCTGCTGTCCTTCCACCTCGGCCTGTTCCACATGCAGAAAACCGCCACCCTGCTGCTGGCCATGCTGGCCATGGTCGCGCTGGTCGATGCCGCGAGCTGGCTGGCCAGGCGCTGGCTGACCCGCTGAGCCCGCTGCAGCCGAAGCCGACAGCAGGCCTGGATCAGGCTGACTGGCGCGCGCGATCCGCGCGCTCGCGCAGGAACTCGACCATCGCCGCTTGTTCACCCGCGAAGACGATGCGCTCGCCCTTGCTCTCGCGCTGGAAGGCATACATCGGGTCGTAATATTCGCGCAGCAAGCCGGCGATCCAGTCGCGGTGGCGCGCCACCTCGCCGCTGTCGCGCTGCTGCGCCAAGGCGTCCTGCATGATGGCGTGCAGGCGCTGGTAGCGCTCGCCACCGAGTCGCTTGGTGATGCCCGCCAGCGCCTTCAGGAGCTGCTCGGCATAGCGCTCGAAGCCCGCTTCTGCCCCGTGCAGCGCAGTGTGGTCATCAAGCTGGCTCACGACATAGTCGCGCAGGATGCGCTCGACCCGGTTCTCGAAGCTATCCTCCAGCCAGACCAGCGGCGCGGTCTGCATCGCGGTGTGCAGTGGCAGCGGCAGCGAGCAGCTGCCGATCGCGCGGCTCTCGTCCTCGACCACGAACTGGCTGAAGCCGACGTCGCGCTTTTTCAGGAAGTCGATCGCGATCCGGTTCTCGAACTCGATGTTGGTCGGCTGCGGCGTGCTGCGCTTGCCAAAAGCCGAACCGCGGTGATTGGCCAGGCCCTCAAGGTCGATCGAGTGATCGAGCTGGGCGATCACGTCGGTCTTGCCGGTGCCGGTCATGCCGCCGACGACGACCAGCCCGCACTCAGCCACCGCCTGGGCGATGGTCTCGATCAGGAAGGTCCGCATCGCCTTGTAGCCACCGACCACGAGCGGGTAGTCGATGCCCGCTTCCTCGCGCAGCCAGCGCTGCACGGTCTGCGAGCGCAGCCCGCCGCGGAAGCAGTAGAGCACGCCGTCGGGGTGCTGGCGCGCGAACTCGGCCCAGGCCGCCATGCGCTGCGCCTTGATCGATCCCGACACCAGCTGATGCCCGAGCTTGATCGCCGCCTCCTGGCCCTGCTGCTTGTAGCAGGTGCCGACCTTGGCGCGCTCCTCGTTGCTCATCAGCGGCAGGTTGACCGTGCCGGGGAAGGCGCCCAGCGCGAACTCGACCGGCGCGCGCATGTCCATCATCGGCGCACCGCGCAGGAACAGCGCGCGGAAATCAGTGACGTTCTCGGCCATCAGACCACCTCGACCGCATGCGCACCGCGCGGCTCCAGGCTGCCGATCGGCGCCAGGGTCAGGCCCAGTTCGGCCGCCACGGCCAGGAACTCGGCCTCGCCCTCGGGTGCGACCGCCACCAGCAGGCCGCCGCTGGTCTGCGGGTCGCACAGCAGCTGCTTCTGTTCCTCGCTGATGGCACCGATCTGGTCGCCGTAGCTGTCGAAATTGCGCAAGGTGCCGCCTGGCACGCAGCCCTCGGCCAGGTAATGCTCGACGCCAGGCAGGCGCGGCACCGCCGAGTAATCGAGGCGGGCCGTCAGGCCAGCGCCGTCCGCCATCTCGACCAGGTGACCGAGCAGGCCGAAGCCGGTCACGTCGGTCATCGCCTTGACCCCGGCCAGCTTGCCAAAGCGGGCGCCCGGCTTGTTGAGCGTGCACATCCAGTCGCGCGCCAGGCCGACATCCTGCGGGCGCAGCTTGGACTTCTTCTCGGCGGTGGTCAGGATACCGATGCCCAGCGGCTTGCTCAGGTAGAGCTTGCAGCCGGCGGTGCCGGTGTCGTTGCGCTTCATGTGGCGCTTATCGACGATGCCGGTGACGGCCAGGCCGAAGATGGGCTCGGGCGCATCGATCGAATGACCGCCCGCGAGCGGGATGCCAGCTTCGTCGCAGACCGCGCGACCGCCTCGGATGACCTCGCGCGCCACTTCGGGCGCCAGCACATTGACCGGCCAGCCCAGGATCGCGATCGCCATCAGCGGATCGCCGCCCATGGCGTAGATGTCGCTGATCGCGTTGGTCGCGGCGATGCGACCGAAGTCGAACGGATCATCGACGATGGGCATGAAGAAGTCGGTGGTCGAGACCACGCCGCGCTCCTCGTCGATCGCGTAGACCGCCGCATCGTCCCTGGAGGCATTGCCGACCCACAGCTTCGGGTCGAGGTTCTGCGCACCGCTGCCGGCCAGGATGACCTCCAGCACCTTGGGCGAGATCTTGCAGCCGCAACCGGCGCCGTGGCTGTACTGGGTAAGGCGGATGGGCTCGCTCATCGGGTGATTCTCTCGGGGAAAGCAGAAAACCTTTGAATATAAAGCCTGCGGGCGCATGCCGTTCGAAAACGATGCGCACGCGCTGCTGACCCGGAGCAGATCCTGGCCAGACCCAGAACGAAAACAGATCCCGCACTGGTTGGATATTTCTGATGAGCAACGCGCTTTACGCGGCTCTGTGCAGGGCCTAGACTGCTTTCACACCAATTAAAAATCAGCACGCATGCAGGGGCGACCCGCTTCGCTGCGAGGGAGGGGAAGCATGAAGGATTTCGGGGCTGCGATGCACGAGGCATTGCTGGCGAATACCCAGGCCGAGGCCGAGGTCGACTCGGCGCGGGCGCTCGCGCAGCTGGGTGCCAGTGCGATGGACAAGATGGCGGAGCTCGCGCGTGGCGCAGTCGACCTGGTGTCAAGCAAGATGGGCGCTGCGGGTATTGTTGCCGGAACGGCCGTGGGAACTGCCGGTGCTGCGGTGCTCGGTGCCGCTGCCTACGCAACGGTGCAGCGCAACCGGGCTGTGGGAAATGCGTTGCAAGACGCCAGCGATCAGCTGCAAAAGACTTTCCTGCCTCAGCGCGCCGCTGGCCAGCCCTGCCTGCCTTGTCTGGACGAGAGCTCGGCACAGGCGCGCCGGATTCGCATGGAGAAGCGCCAGCGGCTCATCCTGCATGGCGAGCGCAGCCCCGACCCGGCCGTGCGCGATGCGGCGCAGCATCTGAAAGCCGACATGCACGC
>CALPRQ020000011.1 GCA_943326015.2 Chitinophaga pinensis
CGCTGGATCGTCGAACGCAGCTTTGCTTGGCTGGACAAGAACAGGCGGCTGTGGAAGAACTGCGAGCGGCTGCTCAACACCAGCCTGCAGTTCGTCCATCTGGCTTTCCTGGGGCTCTTGCTCAGAAGACTTTGAACACGCTCTTAGATAGGTCTGCCCGGCTTCAGTCAGGGACAGACGCCGGGTCGTGCGCTGCAGCAGGCGCGTGCCCAGGTGGTCCTCCAGGTCAGCGACCAGCCGGGTCACCACGGGGGCCGACATGTCCATGGCCCTGGCAGCGGCCGCGAAACCTCCTGCATCCACCACGTGCTCGAACACGCGCATTGACAGCAAGCGGTCCATCTGCTCTCCTATGCAGGATGCAAGTCCTGCATTGTTTCGCTATTGGAAACACCCAAGAAACGAAACTGTTATTTATCTATTCAAGAGGAAATTTTACAGTTGATCCCATCGACAGGGCAATGCAGCCGGACTCCCGAGCTGCCGGCCTTCTGCTTCACTGGAAAGGAAACTGATCATGAACCGTACCTACGCCTCCATCCTCGCCCTCACCCTGGCGGCCTTCTCCGCCGGTTCGGCCTTGGCCGACGATGCCTCCGCCCCCAAGACCCGCGAGCAGGTCAAGGCCGAACTGGCCGAAGCCATCCGCACCGGCGACATCGAATACGGCGAGCGTGGCCAGAAGCTCAATGAACTGTTCCCGGGCCGGTATCCGGCCAAGCCGGCTGTCCAGGGCAAGACCCGCGCCGAGCTGGCCGAAGCCATCCGCACCGGCCAGTTGCCGGTCTACAGCGGCTCCTGAGCCGTCGAGGCGGCCTGAACCGCCCGCCGGCCAGCCATGGCACGAACCGGGACTACCTCGAACAGCTGGTGGATCAGCTCGACCGCCTGGGCATAGTCGTCGGCTATGTGCCGCGACTGTCTCGCCTGTGCCGATAGACAGAAGCGGCTTCGGGTCTCATGATGCAGGCAGCCGTGCGCAATCCTGCCTGCGGCCAATCCGGTTCTGCTGGCGCTGCCGCTTGCTTCCCTGTCTCAACTTCAGGAGAAACCCATGTCCAAAGTCCTCGTGCTCTACTATTCGACCTACGGTCATATCGAGACCATGGCCCAGGCCGTGGCTGCTGGCGCTCGCGCGGCCGGCGCCCAGGTGGATGTCAAGCGGGTGCCGGAAACCGTGCCGGCCGAGATCGCCAAATCGGCGCATTTCAAGCTCGATCAGGCGGCCCCGGTTGCGACCGTCGCCGAACTCGAAGGCTATGACGCCATCATCGTCGGCGCCCCGACCCGCTATGGTCGCATGCCCTCGCAGCTGGCGGCCTTCCTCGACCAGACCGGCGGCCTGTGGGCCCGTGGCGCGCTGAACGGCAAGGTCGGCGGCGCCTTCACCTCCACTGCCACCCAGCATGGCGGCCAGGAGGTCACGTTGTTCTCGATCATCACCAACCTGCTGCACTTCGGCATGGTCATCGTCGGCCTGCCCTACAGTTTCCAGGGCCAGTCGACGCTGGACGAGATCGTCGGCTGCAGCCCCTACGGCGCCTCGACCATCGCCGGCGGCCAGGGCCAACGCCCACCAAGCGCGATCGAGCTCGATGGCGCCCGCTACCAGGGCAAGCTGATCGCCGAGACGGCCAACAAGCTGTTCGGCTAGCCAGCCTTTTCCAGCAGGCATCGGCATGCCGTACCAGGTAGTCGACGTGTTGGACGAGTAAGCCTGGAAGGCCACCCCGGGCTGCTAGCCAGCGTCCGGCGGTGCTCTGCCGCGAGCAGACAGCCGGCAGGCTTTTGTCTCCCGCCCAAGTTCCGGGTAACGAAGCAGTGAAGGCAACCACCATGAGCACGACACGCGAGGAACGGGATGCCATGGGCACCATCGAGGTCGATTCCCAGCGCCTGTGGGGGGCCCAGACGCAACGCTCGCTGGAACATTTCGCCATCTCCACCGAACGGTTGCCGCTGTCCTTCATCCATGCGCTGGCCTCCGTCAAGCTGGCCTGTGCCAAGGTCAATGCCAGGCTCGGGCTGCTGCCGGAGCACAAGTCGCAAGCCATCGTCGCTGCTGCGCAGGAGGTGCTGGCGGGACTGCACGATGGAGAATTTCCCCTGTCGGTCTGGCAAACCGGCTCAGGCACCCAGACCAACATGAACATGAACGAGATGCTGGCCAATCGCGGCTCCGAACTGCTGCTCGGACCGCGCGGGAGCTTGCGCCTGCTGCATCCCAATGACGATGTGAACCTGGGTCAGTCGTCGAACGATGTGTTTCCGACCGCCATCCATCTGGCCGCAGCGCTGGAGATGACGCTGCAGTTGCTACCCGCTCTGGACCGGCTGGTTGCGGCGCTGGATCACAAGGCGCAGGTATTTGCCGCCATCGTCAAGCTGGGCCGCACCCACCTGCAGGACGCCACCCCGATCACGCTGGGGCAGGAGTTCTCGGGCTATGTGGCACAGCTCAGCCAGGCCCGCACGCTGCTGGGCAGCTCACTGGACTGGCTCTATCCCCTGGCCATCGGAGGCACCGCGGTCGGCACCGGCCTCAACACCCACCCGGAGTTCGGCCAGCAGGTGGCCGCCGAACTGGCCCGCCTGCACCGGCTCCCATTCAGCAGCGCCGAGAACAAGTTCGCGGCGCTCGCGGCGCACGATGCGCTGCTCGCCGTGCATGGGGTGCTCAAGACGCTGGCGGCGGCGCTGATGAAGATCGCCAACGACGTCCGCTGGCTGGCTTGCGGCCCGCGCGGCGGCCTGGGCGAACTCAGCATCCCGGAAAACGAGCCCGGCAGTTCCATCATGCCGGGCAAGGTCAACCCGACGCAGTGCGAGGCGCTCACCATGCTGTGCTGTCAGGTGATGGGCAATGATGTGGCGATCGGAATCGGCGCCGCGAGCGGGAATTTCGAGCTCAATGTCTACAAGCCGCTGATCGCCCACAACCTGCTGCAAAGCATCCGCCTGCTCGCCGATGGCATGAACAGTTTCGAGGCCCATTGCGTGCACGGCATCGAGGCGCGCCGTGAGCGC
Organism: Chitinophaga pinensis; assembly: GCA_943326015.2. Taxonomy (GTDB): domain Bacteria; phylum Pseudomonadota; class Gammaproteobacteria; order Burkholderiales; family Burkholderiaceae_C; genus Malikia. Next base: position 3,028 of record CALPRQ020000011.1, read on the forward strand.
ATTGCCGAACACCTCGAAAAGTCCCTGATGCTGGTGACCGCGCTGGTTCCCCGGATCGGCTATGACAAGGCGGCCGAGATCGCCAAGCTGGCCCATCGCGAGGGCACGACCTTGCGTGCTGCTGCCCTGGCGCTGGGCTATGCCACGCAAGCGCAACTCGATGGCTGGCTGGACCCAGCCGCCATGCTGGGTGCTGCCGACGGCAGCATGGCCCAGCCCTGAGTGGCGTGCAGGTGGGTCTGATCAAGGTGGCGGCAACTGCAGCCGGGCCTGAGCCAGGATCCGGCACGCCAGCGTTGCCTTGCCGCAGTCAGGCAACGGTGTTTCCTGGACGACGCAGCATTTTATTGACTTCGTCCTGGTGCAGTTCTTCGATGACGATCATGTCCCGGGCGTACTCTTCCAGCCGCACCGAGTGGCCTTGGACGATTTTCAGCAAGTCGTAGTAGGCGGCCAGTGCGCTCTTTTCGTGCACCAGGCTCTCGCGCAGGATGTCGCCGATGTCGTGCCGCTCGGTTTCCAGCAGGGGGCCGATCTTCAGGGAGGGGTGCCCATCCAGCAGCGTGACCAACTCGCCGGCCTTGTGGGCATGGGCCAGGCTTTCGTCGGCGTTGCCCTTCATCCAGGACACGATCGGAATCCGGTTGTAACCGAACACCATGAGGGAGTAGTGGGTGTACTTCACCACGCCAGCGAGTTCAAGTTCCATGATGCGGTTGAGGGCCTCGATCGCAGCTTGGGTCTTCAATTCATCCATGATGGTTTCCTTTCCGGTAGCCGATGTGCTCCCGAGATGGAGGGATTCTCAGTGGTTTGTGCTGTTTTGTCATTCATGGCAATTCATTGCCGGGAGACTGCGTAGGTGGCTTCATTGGCCGGCCCCGACCCGACCCTGGGATCACGGAGGCTGGCGACTGGGGCGGCACATCAGCATGCCGACCATCAGCGCCGACGGCCACCCGCTCATGAAGCAGTTCCATAAAACGCAGAACTAGATCATGATGAGCGTGCTCAGTCATGAACAGGCACCTCATGATCCATTCAAACTGAACATGTGATGAACGGCATCTTCAAGCCAAGTTCAATCGATAAATATCATGATCAATCCACGATGTGCTGATGGATCGTGCACTTAACCCGAGATTCGCACCATGAATTACAAGATGATAAATTTCTTGAAATACTATTTTCGCATTGTACTCGGCATCATTTTTCTGGTGGTCATCGTTGCATTCATCACATTGCCTTACGTATTGTGACATCACCCTGAAGAGGCAGCGTGCTCATTGTTCTCGACGTCACTGATAGTTGACTGCAGGATGAACCGGTTTTATCAGCGCCACGCAACGGGTTCTTTAAACCCGGAAGAAAGGGGGCTGGCATGAGTCGTGCCATTGAGGACTTGCTGCACGAACACGAAGCCATCTTGTTCACACTGAAGATTCTCTCCAACATCAACCGGAAGCTGGAGACTGCCAGCCCGGTGGACTCCACCGATTTGTCCGATTTTGTGGGTTTTCTGAAAGAGTTTGCAGACAAGTGCCATCATGGCAATGAAGAGGGGCTGCTGTTTCCTGCGCTGGCTGCCTCTGGTGTGCAGGAGGCTGTCCGTCCATTGGGCATGCTGCTCAAAGAGCACGAGGAAGGACGTCGTTGGATGGCTGAGATGTCTGCCGCGATTGAACCCGTGCTCAGCGCATTCGCCTTCATCCGTGCCGCCCATGGCTACACAGAACTGCTTCGGGCACATATCGACAAAGAGAACGATGTGCTGTTCCCCATGGCCGAACGGGTACTGTCGCCAGAGCGCTTGGCATCCTTGTATGAGGCTTTCGAGGAGCATGAGTCCAAGGTGATCGGCCAAGGACGACACGAAGAACTCCACGCGCTGCTCAAGTCACTGAAAAGCAAATACTCAGCCGCTTAGGTGGACTCAGCATCCTTGATGCACGCTCAACTTCCGCTTTAGGGTGCTTTCCGACGGAGGAGCCTTTCTGAGCGCTTATCTGTAGCGCCGCATGGCGAGACTGAGCTGGTCAATAACTTCTGCCCAGTCCGCATTTTGCTTTAACTCTTCCCCAAGCATTTGGGCTTGCCCGGCGGTCCAGAAAGGGGCATCCTCCAACCTCACACTGTCAGCTAAAGGGGTATTTGCTTCAATGAATGCCTTGATCGATGCCTCTTTGTTGGGTAAACCCAGTTGGGCAAAAAGGGCTGGAAAACGATGCGAGAACAGTTCCATCTTCTTACCTCATTGAAACATGGATTTTGAACCCCGAGGTGACATGTGGGCGTTTCATTTCGGGACTTTTGGGCGTTTGGCATCTGCGGGCAGGCGATCCACCATCATCTGCATCATCTGTTCCATCATGGTCATGCGTCGCTCCATCTGCATGTGCATGCCCATCATGTCACCCATGCCGCCCATGCCGGGCATCCCCCCGGCAGCTGCCGGAGCCGTGCCACGCATCTGACCCATCATGGCCATGCCCGACTGCATCAGCTTCATGTGCTCACTCATCAGCGCCGCACGTTCGGTCGGCGTCTGGGCGGCCTGCATCTTCTGGTGCATCGCCTCCATCGCCTGCAACTGGCGATTGAGCGCATCAGGTGAGGGATTCGGCATGGAAGTCGGCATGGGCGCGGCCTGGATGGTGGCCGTGGCGGGAGCACTGCCTGCCGGGTGGTGGGCGGAATAGTCCTCTTCGGCTTTGGGCGGCTGAGTCACGGCACAGCCGGAAACAACCAGAGCAGTCATCAGCCCGGTGATGGTGTAAAAACGCATGATGTTCTCCTTGTTGGATTAACAACGACATGACGGCGCGGGAGCGGTGCCGCCCAACCTTGTCTCGACTGCTGTCAAGACGGCTCACGTCCGCAGGAACGACAGCAACGCATCGTTGAATGCCTGCGCATGTGACAGGTTCAGCCCGTGCGGTGCTCCGTTCACCTGCACCAGCTGGCTGTGTGACACGGCGCGGTGGATGCGCTCGCCCGAGCCTTTGATCGGCACGATGGCGTCTGCATCGCCATGGATCACCAGCGTGGGCACGGTCACCTGCTTCAGGTCTGCGCGGAAGTCGGTCGTGCTGAACGAGTCCATGCAGGCCAGCGCGGCATGCGGCGCTGACTGGTGGCACAGGGCGATTGCGTCGCCGCGCTGCGATTCGGTGACCTGTAGCACCCCATTGGCTGAGAAGAAGCTGCGGGTGAACCGGTCGAAGTAGGCGTTGCGGTCCCGTTCGAGCGCCTGTCTGTTCTGTTGCGCCTGCTCGGGTGTGAGCGGCCCTTCGGGGTTGTCGGCGGTCTGCATCAGGCAGGGTGGCACGGCCGCAGCAAACACCACGCTGTGCAGGCGCGATTCGCCGTGGCGGGCGATGTAGCGCGCCACTTCGCCGCCGCCCATCGAGAAACCTACCAGCGTCACGTCCCGCAGTCCGCACTGCTCCATGACGCGCTGCAGGTCGTCGGCCAGCGTGTCGTAGCTGTAATCCGAGTCCGGCTTGTCGGAGCGGCCGAAGCCCCTGCGGTCATAGGCCACCACGCGATAGCCGGCGGCTTGCAGCACCGGCACTTGCGGCGCCCAGGCCTGGGCCGACAGCGGCCAGCCATGGATCAGCACCACCGGCCGGCCGCCGCCACCGTTGTCGTCGATGTGCAGGCGCACGCTGTCTGCGGGGGCCTGATCGGTCTGGCTCGAATTCTCCGGGTGCTCCAGGATGCCAGCGGCAGCGCCCCCCAGCGCGCCGGCAACGGCACCCAGTGTGGCCCCGACCACCACCCCCACCGGGCCAGCCACCGCGACGCCGATGGCGGCGCCCGTGGCGATGCCGGCCGCCATGCCACCCGCCATCAGCAACGAGTGGCCCTCGCGTTCCACTTCCTGGGGATCCAAGGGAAACTGCGCTGCGCGATCTGTGTCCTGTGACGGAATGCCGTGGCCGGGGTGCGCTTGCTCGGCAAGGTCTTCGTCGTCAGGTTCCGGGTTGGGCGGCGGGGTGGCGGACGGGCTCATGTGCTTCTCCTGAGTGAGCGGATGCCGAAACGAGCACGAGAGGCGTACTGCGAACGGTGGAGCGACCTTATGTCCGCCAAAGCAGGGTCGTCTGTGCGGCAGCAGACGGTTGCGGACCGAGCCCACGAGTTTTTAGCTTCAAGAGAAAATCGACAGCGCGCGTGCTTCAGATCAGCCGAAGCTGGCCCGCTAGGTGACCGGGTCCAGCAGGCCGTGCTGTTCGATCGCTCCCCGCATGTCGAACCATCGCGGTGCCTTACGGAATTCGAACAGCCGGTAGAGGTGGAACTGGTCCTGAGCTGCGTTCGAGCGCTTCAGTTCGCCATTTGTGACGAAGAACGGAGTTTCGCGGCCGAACGACAGCATGTCGTAGTCGGCCACGATGGCTTCTACCTCCTCGCGTGACCAATCCGTTTACGTCACTCTGACCTCAGGTCGACTCGGCTGCGGCCAATGAATCGGTCCGGCTGAGCAGGCAGTAGTCCGGATGCTGGCCGGTCAGCAGCAGGAACATGGCGAACGCCGGCCCTTGCATCTGGCGCTCGTCGCCCGGGCTTTCCAGCGCTTGCCAGGTACGCGATTGCACGCCGCCGCGGCTGCCGGTCTGCAGTGGGTAGCCCATCAGTTCGGCGGCCTGGGCCTGGCTCAGGCCTGCCGCCAGGCGCGCGGCTTTGAGTTGCTCACCGCTCGGTGCCGGCATGGTCAGCGGGATTATCTTGCTCATGGGTTTTCTGTCGTTTGCCTGGGGTGATCGTGATCGTAGCGCCTGCCGCGCCACTTCCGTCCGGCCTGGCTGGCACAATCGCTCGTCCGCAAAGCTGCACCTCGATTTTTCCTGATGACTCTCACGCTAGACGGCACGCTGGGCATAGACTTCGGCACCTCCAATTCGGCCATGGCCTGGGCCGATGCCCAGGGCAAGGCGCGGCTGATCCCGCTCGAGGGCGAGGCGCTGGCCCTGCCCACCGCCTTGTTCTACAACGCCGAAGACCTCAGCACCCACTTCGGCCGCGACGCCGTGGCCCAGTACCTGGCCGGCACCGAGGGCCGGCTGATGCGCTCGCTCAAGAGCCTGCTGGGCAGCTCTCTGCTGCAGGAACAGACCGTCGTCAACGGCCAGAGCGTCAGTTTCCAGGACATCATCGCCCAATTCCTGGCCATGCTGCGCGAGCGCGCTACCCAGGCTCTGGGCGCGGCGCCCCGGCGCGTGGTGATGGGCCGGCCGGTGCACTTCGTCGATGACGACCCCGTGCGCGATACCGCGGCCCAGCAGTCCCTGTTGCAGGCCGCGCTGGCGGTGGGTTTCGAGGAGGTATCGTTCCAGCTCGAACCGATCGCGGCCGCGCTCGACTACGAGCGCCGCCTGGCGCGCGAGAGCCTGGTGCTGGTGGTCGATATTGGCGGCGGCACCTCGGACTTCACCGTGGTGCGGCTGGGGCCGGATCGCATGGCTGCTGTCGACCGCAGCCGCGATATCCTGGCCACCACCGGCGTGCACATCGGTGGCACCGACTTCGACCACAAGCTCAGCCTGGAGTACGCGATGCCGCTGCTGGGCTACCGTCACCTGGGGCCGCAGCAGCGCGAGGTGCCCAGCCGCGTCTTCTTCGACCTGTCCAGCTGGCACCTGATCAACTGGCTCTATCAGCCGCGCGCGCTCAGCCAGGCCCAGTCTCTGCGCAGCAACTATGCCGACCCGCGCCTGCATCAGCGGCTGATGGCGGTGCTGTCCCAGCGCCACGGCCACCGCATTGCCCATGAGCTGGAGCAGGCCAAGATCCGCTGCTCGCAATTCGACCATGGCACCGAGGTCGATCTGTCCTATGTCGAGTCGGGCCTGAGCGCGTCGATGGAAACGGCTGGCTTGCGCGATCACCTGGCCGCCTTGCTGGCGCGCACCGTGGCTTGCGCGCGCGACTGCGTGCAGCGTGCCGGCCTGGATGACGGCGCCCTTGACGCGATCTATCTCACCGGCGGCTCATCGGCGCTGCGGCCGTTCCAGCAGGCGCTGCAGGCCGAGTTTGCGGGCGTGGCGCTGGTCGAAGGCGACCTGTTCGGCGGCGTGGCCTCGGGGCTGGCGTACAGCCGGGGCTGAGCGTTCACAGCGGCCTTGCCTTTCTCGATGTCGACGATCAGCCGGTTGCCCGTGTTGCCGATTCCCGCCAGATCGACCTGACGCAGCCCAGAGGCGCGGCGCTGCTCGCGCATGATCTGAACCATTGCTGGAGGAAGTGGATGCGCAACATGGTCTCCAGCTCGAACGGCGGGCGTCCGGTCTTGGCACGCGGTGCGTGAGGTGCAATCAGCGACAACAGCTCCGTCCACGGCACCACCAGGTTCATCTCGTCAAGGAACACCGCCTTGCGCGTGCGCCGCTTGTTCAGGTTCAGCCCAAGGTCTTGCTGCTTCATGGCCATATTGTCAGGCGCCGTACCCATGTTCAGACCGCGCGGGCGGCTGTGTTTTGAACACTATCCCTAACGGCATAAATTTCAAAAAATTCCTTTTAAATCAATTAATTATCGATTTATTGAGCTGACATCTTGCTCGCCTGAGACTTTTACATTTGGGGCGGCACAAGCCACGCCACCACTCATTGAAAGGCGGCCCCTCAATTGACCTTCTCCAACTCAGCGGCAGCTGGCAAGTCAGGCTCCAGTGAACTCCTGGTCGACGAAAGCCTGTAGCTGAGTCAGGGCAGGTATAAGGGCCGTGTCCGCGTATTGGCAGCCAGTCGCATGCACAGGCTGTTGTCCGCTTTTGTCCGCGGCCGCAGGTTCATGGCCACGCCTACTTGTCAACTGCACCAACATCGGCGCATAGCCTGGCTGCCACGCTCGAGCGGTCGTGAACGTCTTTCTGAGTGTCTGCAAGATACGTATGCCGGACCAGTCCAAGTCCCCCCAGAAGTAGACCGGAAGCTCGCAGTTCTCCGAGAACAGCCAGGATTCAAAACGCGAAACCTCCTCGGAGCCCAATGCGCCCCCTCGCGCATAGTAGAGCGATGCGCCATCCAGGCTGCGCAGCCTCCTGGCACTAGCCTTGAAGCCGGCTGCATAGACGAGGGCAAGCGAGGCCAACGCCGCAGACCCTGCACGTACGGCCCGTTCGTAGGTGGTCAGGTTCTCGATGAAAAGGACTCCGGCCATCTCTCCAGCTGGTAGCTGCACATGCAGCTGGACAGGAGCCTCCGGAAAGGGGCACTCATTCATACCAAGGATGGCAGCAACCAATGGCTGGCGGCCATCGAGGGCTTTCGAAATTCCCCAGAACAGCTTGGCCGATGCTTCCCTCAGGAAGAGGAGTTCGCTACCGGCAATGTCCTTGAGCATGTTGAGCCGTTGCACGATGTCTTCCGGACTGTGGCCCGGAAGCTCCATGCAGTAACTGACCACGATGCTCCTGACCTGCTCGGGTCCTATAAAGTGCTCATCTACTGCCATGCGCCAGCGCTCCGAGTACGACAGCTCCCTGGTTGGCCGGTTGGTAGCTTGGCGTAAAGCTGTCTCATCGACCACGGAGATGCGTGGTGTCAGGTCGTACCCCGAGATTGACTTCGAAGCCCTTTCCGGCTTGATGCTGACCCAGCCCAATGTGACCATCTCACGGACGTGCTCCCAAAGAGCCTCCTTGTCCGATTCGAAAGGCGAGGCGTGGAATGCGGGCCAAGTCCTCTCTGACAACGCGACGGACTGCGCCTTGGCGCTGCCACGCAGGTCAGCGCTATCCAGGCGGTCCACGAGCATATTCATCAAGGCCTGCATTGCCGTGGTGCTGGCCCAGGTTGGCACCACCTTCATTGCACAACACCTTCCGCGTGGGCGGATGCCTCGGCAGGCTCAACAAGCCCCGGAAACTCCGGCTCCGCCAAGTCAAACTGCCGTTTCGCTTTCTCACGCGCTAGTTGCCGCTGTTGCTCCCATAGCTCGCGCATCTTATCGGTCTTCAAGACGCGCTCGTCGCATTCGGTGGTGAAGTCAAGCTCTCCATTCTCGACGGGGCTCAGCCGGGTGAAGCTGTATTCGTAGGAGAACTCGTCCTTGAACGCGCCCGTGCTCCGGGTTGGCATGGCGCTGATGATTTGCAGGTTTAGCTTGTCCCGTAAGAACTCAAGCACAGCCCTGGCACGCGCCTCATCCATTCGGGAGAATGATTCATCGTTGACCAGCAGCTTCAGACTGGGTCCCTTCTCGAATATCCGGAGGCGGTTTGTGACAACCGCTGCCCGGACGATGTAGGCGGGAGTCTCAAGCTGCCCGCCGGAGCCCGTGCCCCACTGCGACAGCCGAATGCGCCCGCCACTATCGGAGTCGTTGAAGATGTCGTAGCGCCGATAGTTACGGTAGTCGGCGATGCGCAGCAGTTCCTTGCTTGCCCTTTCCTGGTCGTCGGCCAACAGAAGGGCGACGAGTCGGTCACGAATTTCCACGTGTTTGCCTGAAAGCTCATTGTCGCCAAACAGGTCAACCGATTCCGACGATTCGGTCAGCTGGGTAACAGCCGCGAAGAACTCCAAGTATTCCTTCAACTCCGGCTCCCATCTGGACCAGTCGATGGTGAACTTGTCTTGGCCAAACTTGAGGTTCTCCAGTTCCTTGTTCATCTGCCGCAGGGTTTTGATGCCCTCGTCCACCCTGTCCTTGATGTCGACGCAGAAATTCTTGGTGAACACATCGTTGAAAGACTTGACCGCGTTTTCCAGTTCGATCTGGTTGTTGTACAGGCCGATGCTACGCAAGCTCTTCAACCGCGCATCCACGGATTCAAGCAACCGCACGGCCCTGGCATAGCTGGCATCAAAGTTTTCACTGGCCCCACCGTAGGCCAAGGCGTCAGGGAACATCTCATCCGAGCGGCATTGCAGGTGAAACGCGCTCAGGGCCTCGAGGGCGTGATAAAAGGCTGCCTCGGGCTTGGGCAACTGCTCAGCCCCTCCTTGGGCAACAGCCAGGGTCACACCCGGACGATTCAGCAGTGCGGCGGCCTTGTCCGAAAGGCCGTTATAAGCCAGTGTCGAGTTGACCTGGGTCAGCGACTTGACCCGGGCGACCACCGAATCCAGTGCATCTAGCAAGGACAGGCGCCGATTGGCCAACGATTGCTTTTCCTCCGAGTTATTCTTGATGGCCTCCTCGCTTCTGGTCACATCATCCCTGGCGTTGTTGTCTTTTACTTCGAGGTCCGAAAGTTGAGTCTTGACGTCGTCCAGCGCTGCCTTCAACTCCTCCACGCCGTGAAGGTCCAGTGTGGCCAGGCCTTGCTGGGCTTGCTCAATTTCAGCTGCATGAGTGTCCAAGGCAACTGCGTCGAATACCGGCTCTTTGAGCCCCACCAGGTGCCGGTTGAGCGTTGTTAGCGTTTCCTTTGTTGAAGTCAGGCTTGATGCCCGGTCTTTCGCGGCTTCTCGCTCCAGTTTCACGGCCTCGAGTTGAGCGGCGCGGGCCGCCGTGCCAAACACAAGCTTCTTCTCTTCGACTGCAAACATGGTCCGGCTGCCAGCGCCCTTGCCGTCCTTCGTCAGGCCGCGACTGGTGCGCCGCAGGGCTTCCGAGTTCTCCACCTTAATCACCGGGCCGTACTGGTCAACAAGGTAGGCCCAGGCAACCTGGTTCTCCGAGCGCAGCTCATGAACAATCGAGTCCTCAGGAAGCTGGCGACGGTGCATGTTTTCCAGGCACAGAGAGCCTTGAATCACTTTCACGTTCAAATTGCGTTCGCGCGCGAAGTCGAGCACTTTGGCTTCCCACTTGGTGTCCACAATCAGGTTGTATCGTGCTCCACCCAGGTAGCCTTCAATGGCGGGTTGCCACCCGGCAGAGGCGGGCTCAACCACATCACAAAGCACCTGGACGTTGGCCTCCGGGTACCGTTCCCGAATGCGCGACACGGCAAGTTGTATTGCCGGGGGATAGGGAACCTCGCCCTTGGCCAAGGTCGCTATCTGGCTATCCAGTTCGGTGACCGCCGCATTAGCTTGCGTTACTCGCGGGTCCAGCAAGGTGAGGTGCGTATTGAGGGTCAGCAGCAAGCTGGACTCAACACCGACGAGGGCTTGGAACAAGGTGTTCAAGCTGGTGCGGCTGTCCGAAGAAAACGCTTCAGCAATCTCGGTGAGCTGACTGGGTTGCAGCGTGTTGGTGCTGAGCGCGGCCGTGACCGACTGCAAGTGCTGGGAAAGACCATCCAGCGGTGTCTTTGCATAGGCCTCGGCAACGGCTTGCATGCGCTCGTTGATATCAGCAAAGCCCTCTACTACGGGGTGCTCCACGATGTGCTGGGCCCTTTGGTCCAGCAGCCCGGCGGCCACCAGAGCCTCCTGCAGTTTTTTCAAAACTTGGCTTGCATCTCGAGAGGCATTCGCAATCCGGCCCTCATAGTCCTGCTTCTGCTGCAGCCCTGGAATGCCCAACATACGCGCAGAAATTTCAATCTGCTGGTTGGTCAGTCGGTCCTTGTCCAACTTCCGGGCAGCTATCTCAGCGTTCAGCTTGTCTGCCTTGGTTGAGGCTTCGGCAATCGTGCGGTCGCAGGCTGCGACTTGCTCATCATCCAGCTTCAGCTTGAGCCGGGCCGTGAAGAGATCGTGTACCAAGGCCCCTTCGTGGGCCATGGTGGTCTTGGTGAGGGCGGTTGACAGGTTGTCCAGCAACTTGACACTGGTCTGCAAGCGTTGCCCTTCCTTACGCAAGTTGGACACCTCCTTCATCAGCCCGCTGATGCGCTCGATGTCCTGCTGCAGCTGACGGGCATCGAAGTCCAGGATTTCGTCTCGCACCAGCTCATGCACGGAGCCGATGGGCTTGTAGGCAATCGACTGAACCCACGCCTTGCCGGCGTTGAAGGCCTCGTCACGCGTCACAGATGGCTTGCCCCTTAACCGACCATACAGGGCGCACAGGTAGTCCATCTTCTTGTCGTGGAACTCCAGTACGCGGGGGTACTTCCCTTTAAGGCGGCGGCCAATCTGCTCGGTGGCCACGTACTCTCCGCGTTCTGGGTCGACCATGAAGTCCTCATAGGTCAGGACAGCATCATCGACCAAGAACATTGAGAAGCTTTCCAGCTTGGCCTGACGGGTCTCACCCGAGCCGTCGACGCGCGCAGACGCCGCGATGACGGCCGTGAATAGCTTGGCACCATCCTCATTAGGCTCAGGCCTAAACACAGCCGCGAGGTAGCCTTGGGCGCCCTCTGGGCGAGAGAACTTGCTGTACTCCGCGCCAACAACGTAGGACTCGACATTGCGCTTGGTCTTGCCTCGGCGCTGGCTTTGTTGGACCTCGTCCTGTGCCGAGTTGTAGCTCAGCATTCCCTTGTAGGCCGCTGTCATCACAGTCTGCACGGCGTCCAGCATGGTCGATTTGCCGGAGCCGGTTTCCCCCGTCAGCAGGGTCATGCCACCAATCTCGTAGTTCCCTGGGCGCATCTGGCCCCAGTTCACCAAAATCAGGCGCTCAAGCTTCATGGTCGGCTCCTTCGGGCTTGCTTTCTTGTTCTACGACACCGTCTGCAGCCAGGGCTTCTGCCAGGGCCTCATTGGTGACGACGCCAAGGATGGTTGGGCGGATGGCCAGGTAGGCGTCTTCGTCGTCGATGCTGAAACTGGCTGAATATCGCAGCAGGCGATGGCGCTTGAGGTCTTTGAGAAGAGCCAATTTCTCCCCGCCGGTGGTGGGCAAAGGGCGCTTGAGCTGGGTCTGAAGTGTGGCTGCCATGTCCTCAAAGGAAATCAGCACCTCGCCCTGCGCATCGACGTAGCCCTGGTTGAGCTTTTCTTGGTAGAGGAAACGCAGCGCCAAAGCCGCAGCAACGAAGTCAGATGACAGCCGGGCCCTCAGAGATGTGACTGGCTCCTGTCTGTCTTCCGAATCGGTAACCCCGTCAATCTCGGCGCCGGGCGCATACAGCCGGAAGAAGGCCATGGTGGTGTTTTGATGCAGGTACAGCCCGCCAAGCTCGAAATAATCGCACAGTAGGCTGCTAACTTTGTTGGCGTCGTCGTAAAACCGCTGCTCAGTACGGTCCTCATCGCGCACGATGACCCCATACGACAGTAGTCTGGCGACCAATTCCCTGAAGCGTGCCATGGACACGGTGGTCTTGGCCAGCTCCTCCCTCAGAGTGCTTGATAGGCTCATTTTTTCGTTTTGAAGTTGAATTCGTAGTCGAAGCCGCTGTAGAAGTCGTTTTCCACACGCTTGGGAAGTCGCGTGGCGACTAGGTCTTTGATTTGGACGTTGCGCACAGCTTCAACGAGTTGCATGTTCCCGATGAGGTCCTTCGCCGTCGCGACCGACAAGCCGGAAAGGCGCACTGGGTGTTGGAAGAGTCTCAGGTCCGCACGTAGCTTCTTGACTAGGTCGGCGTTCGCTACAGCGAACGCCTCTGCCTCTGCGCGTCTCAGGGCCGCCGCCAAGCGGGCCTCCCGGCTGGCTCGCGGTGCCACGGACACCGTGGATGCCTTTCGGCGCTGAGCCGCCGTGCGCAGCTTGAAGCTTGCGGGGTCGAGCAGTCGGACCTCCACGGCCGCAATTTGCTGCCCAATCTTGTTGAGCAGGTCGTCTTGGCCCGCAGAGTCCATCTCGGCCAACTTGCCAACCGCAGTGAGATAGGCGTGCCGGGCCTGGCCAGACCGCAACATCATTGACTGCTGCACCAGACCGGTGACGCGCTTGATGTAGTTGTCCATCGCCTTGACGAACCCGGGCTGCTTGGACTCATGCGCGACGTTGACGATTTCCTCGATACGGTCCAGCAGCCACTCAAGGACAGAACTTCCCGTGTGCTCTTGAACGGCCCACTTGGCGATGTCCTGAAGCTGAGCCTCGATGCGCTGCTGCTTGAGGTACGGCAAGAAACGAAGCGCTTCAATTTTTTGCCGAATGGCGCTGCGGTTCAGGGTGGAACTGTCCACCGTGAGTTGCTTGGAGAAGTCCCGCTGGAAGCGGTCGAGAAACTCCACAAAGTCGTCCCACTGGTCGTGAACGGTTGCCTCCTGCATGAGGTGGCGTGCCCGCTCCTGCAGGTAGTCGATGCCCTCGGTCAAGTCCTCGATGACCTTCTCGGCATACTCATAGGCGTCAACCAGGTCATGGGCATCGCCTCGGTCGCCCAAGGCAGCATCCAAGGCGTTTCGGCAGCCCCGCATGTTTCGTTGTCTGCTTCGACTTGGGCGCTGAAGCGTCCAGAAGGCCTCGGCAAAGAGCTTCCCAGGTCTTGAGAATCTGAAGGCGGTGACCAGGCCCTGCCTATCCGGAAACTGCTCCAGCCACCCATGAGACACCAGCACCCGGACGATGAAGGAGGCCAGTTGGGTGGGGTCAGCCGCATCGATAGCGCTGAATTCATCCTGTTCCTCGTCAACTTCCACACGATCTTGGTACTCGCGAATCACGGGCAACAGCAGCTCTTTGAGCGATTCGCGATTGAGGTTGTGTGCGTAGTCGGCGGCGGGGCCGTGCAGTCGGTCATACAGCGCCCGAAGGCAGGCGGCTACCAGTTCGCGTCTGGAACTGTTGAGGGGGCTAAAGAAGCGGGCACGTTCCTCATCAAAGAATTCCGGCGCGGTCACGGCAACTCCGAAGCGTTAGAGGCCTGGTTGGCGGGAGCTGTCGCCCCGGGCAACCCAATCTGCTTTGCATAGGCCCACACCATCACCTCGAACATGTTGGTGAGCGTGCGGCGCTCTCGCTCGGCGCATTGCTCCCACAGGGAACGAATCTCCGGCGTCATCTTCAGTGTTGTGATTTCTGTCTTTCTTTTCGGACGTGGCATGCGGAATATCCATATTTCTACTGGAAATACGTTATCCGGATTTTCTGGAATATGCAAGATGCTTGTTCGGGCATGTCAATGACGTGTGCAGGTTTCGCTGAGTGAACGTAGTGGGACAAGGTACTTGTACTCAAGCGCCAGCAGGCACCTGCACCGGCCAAGGAGATGTACACGGCGGCGTCTGCGAACGTCTCGGAAATCCACCAAGTCCACACGCCCGGTAGCAGCCGGGCGATGTCTGTGGCCGGCGGCTGGTCGGCCATGCCAGTGACCGCTGCCAGCTTGCCAACTTGGGTGAACGCGCCGGCGATGAGGCCGAGGCCGCCCACCTTGTAGAGGGCGGCGCCCAGCGCTTGGAAGAAGGTCGGATAGCGATGCAGCAGCACGGCAGGGGTCTCCGGTATGGCGTCAGTCCTTCTTTTCCTTGCGCACGTCCTTGAAGGGGTCCCCGTCTTTCCTCTGGTCCATGAAGCGGCCGTTGCCGGTGTTGCGCTTCGCCTAGGTCTGGTTCTGGGGTGTGAACACTTGCGACCGGTCGCGGAATGCTCCGCGACACGCGCCATCACCGATAGGGGGAGTTCTCTGCCATAGGGAGCTCTTTTTCAGACGGTCAAGGTCAGGCGTTTCAGATGGAGTCGATTTGAGAGCGGAGCTCTCCGGCGAGCATGCTGGCCCTGTGTATGCAGAGGGTTCGGGACTCGGCTGACGTTCTGATCGATTGTCAGCAATGTGATTCAGTGCGAGCAGGCCGATAGACGGGGACTTCCTAAAGTAAGAAACCCATAAGTTTCTCAACTTATGGGTCTCAATTTCTCAGCTTATGGGTTCACCTACATCACGCCTCAAACGTCGATATTCCCCGCCCTCAGCGCATTGGTTTCGATGAAGTCGCGGCGCGGCTCGACCTCGTCGCCCATCAGCATGGTGAACACCTTGTCGGCCTCGATCGCGTCCTCGATCTGCACCCGCAGCAGGCGGCGCACGGTCGGGTCCATCGTGGTTTCCCACAGCTGGGCCGGGTTCATCTCGCCCAGGCCCTTGTAGCGCTGGCGCGCGGTGGTGCGCTCGGCTTCCGAGATCAGCCAGGCCATGGCCTGGCGGAAGTCGCCGACCTTTTCTTCCTTCTGGCGCTCACCCTCGCCGCGCAGCGCCTTGGCGCCTTCGCCCAGCAGGCCGCGGAAGCTGTGTGCGGCCTCGGCCAGCGTGGCGTAGTCGGCGCCGTGCACGAATTCCTGCGTCAGCACGCTGCTCTTGATGTTGCCGTGGTGGCGGCGGCTGATGCGCAGGATCGGCTTGTCGCTGCGCGGGTCGAGTTCGGCGCTCACTTCGGCCGGCACGCCGGTGCTGTTGAGCTCGCGCAGCTTGGCCTGCAGCGCGGGCGCGCATTCGGTCGCGGCTTCCAGCGTGTCGAGGTTGAGCGCCACCCCGTCGGCGATGGCGCGCAGCGCCTCGGCGTCGAGGAAGTTGGAGAGGCGCGCGATCACATGCTCGGAGATCTGGTGCTTGCGCGCCAGCTCGGCCAGCGTCTCGCCGTTGAGCAAGGTGCTCTGTTCGCCGCCGGTCTGGATGCTGGCGTCCTTCAGCGCGATGCGCAGCAGGAAGCTGTCGAGCGCGGCGGCGTCCTTCAGGTACAGCTCCTCCTTGCCGCTCTTGACCTTGTAGAGCGGCGGCTGCGCGATGTAGATATGGCCGCGCTCGACCAGCTCCGGCATCTGGCGGTAGAAGAAGGTCAGCAGCAGGGTGCGGATGTGGGCGCCGTCCACGTCCGCGTCGGTCATGATGATGATGCGGTGGTAGCGCAGCTTGTCGATGTTGAAGTCATCGGCGCCGCTCTTGCCCTTGGGCGCGTATTCGTCGGCGCTGGCCTTGCCGATGCCGGTACCCAGGGCGGTGATCAGGGTCAGGATCTCGTTGCTGGCCAGCAGCTTCTCGTAGCGCGCCTTCTCGACGTTGAGGATCTTGCCGCGCAGCGGCAGGATGGCCTGGAACTTGCGGTCGCGGCCCTGCTTGGCCGAGCCGCCGGCCGAGTCACCCTCGACGATGTAGATCTCGCACAGCGCCGGGTCCTTCTCCTGGCAGTCGGCCAGCTTGCCGGGCAGGCCCATGCCGTCGAGCACGCCCTTGCGGCGCGTCATCTCGCGCGCCTTGCGGGCCGCCTCGCGGGCGCGCGCGGCCTCGACGATCTTGCCGCACAGGATCTTGGCGTCCTGCGGGCGCTCCTCCAGGTATTCGGTCAGCGCCTTGGCGACGATGTCTTCCACCGGCGCGCGCACTTCCGAACTGACCAGCTTGTCCTTGGTCTGGCTGCTGAACTTGGGCTCCGGCACCTTGACCGACAGCACGCAGCACAGGCCTTCGCGCATGTCGTCGCCCGAGACCTCGACCTTGGCCTTCTTGGCCAGTTCGTTCTGCTCGATGTACTTGCCGATCACCCGCGTCATGGCAGCGCGCAGGCCGGTCAGGTGGGTGCCGCCGTCACGCTGCGGGATGTTGTTGGTGAAGCAGAGCACGTTCTCGTTGTAGCTCTCGTTCCACTGCATCGAGACCTCGACGCCGATGCTGGTGCCGGGAATGCCGCCGTAGCTGTCGGCCGGGCGTTCGCCCAGCGCGTGGAAGGTGGTCGGGTGCAGCACCTTCTTGCCGGCGTTGATGAACTCGACGAAGCCCTTGACGCCGCCGGCGCCCGAGAAGTCGTCTTCCTTGCCGCTGCGCTCGTCCTTCAGGCGGATGCGCACGCCGTTGTTCAGGAAGCTGAGTTCGCGCAGGCGCTTGGCCAGGATCTCGTAGTGGAAATCGTGGTTCTGCGTGAAGATGTCGGTGTCGGGCAGGAAATGGACTTCGGTGCCGCGCTTGTCGCTGCTGCCGGTCACGCGCATCGGCGAGACCTCGACGCCGCCGACCTGCTCGATCAGCCGGTTCTGCACGAAGCCGCGCGCGAAGTCGATCTGGTGCACCTTGCCTTCGCGGCGCACGGTCAGGCGCAGCCACTTGGACAGCGCGTTGACGCAGGAGACGCCGACGCCGTGCAGGCCGCCCGAGACCTTGTAGCTGTTCTGGTTGAACTTGCCGCCGGCGTGCAGCTCGGTCAGCGCGATCTCGGCCGCGCTGCGCTTGGGCTCGTGCTTGTCGTCCAGCTTGACGCCGGTCGGGATGCCGCGGCCGTTGTCGGTGACGGAGATCGAGTTGTCGCCGTGGATGGTGACGACGATGTCGTCGCAGTGACCCGCCAGCGCCTCGTCGATCGAGTTGTCCACCACCTCGAACACCAGGTGGTGCAGGCCGGTGCCGTCGCTGGTGTCGCCGATGTACATGCCGGGGCGCTTGCGCACCGCCTCCAGGCCCTCCAGGATCTGGATCGCGCCTTCGCCGTAGCCTTCCGATGCACCGGCCTGGTGGGCGTCGATCTGGGGCTGGACGGTGGTGAAGGCCTCAGGGGTGGCATCGGCTGGACTGGGCTGCTTGGCGTCGGTCATGGTCAAAAATCTCTCTCGCTTCAAGGGCAGAACCCGCACGAGGGGCGCGGGTTCGGGGGCGGGCGGGTGGCAGGTCTGCCGGGCTGCCGGCCTCAGATGCGCATCGGCATCACGACGTACTTGAAGTCTTCGTTGTCGGGGACGGTCAGCAGCGCCGAGCTGTTGCCGTCGTTGAGTTCCAGCCGGACCATGTCCTGGCTCATGTTGGCCAGCGCGTCGATCAGGTAGCTGACGTTGAAGCCGATCTCGATCGCGGGGCCGTCGTATTCGATGTCGAGTTCGTCGACAGCCTCTTCCTGATCGGCGTTGTTGGCCGCCACGCGCAGGCTGCCGCGCTCGAGGTTCAGGCGCACGCCCTTGAACTTCTCGCTGGTCATGATGGCGGCGCGCTGCAGCGCGGCCAGCAGCGCGGTGCGGCCCAGGATCAGGATGTTGGGGTGGTTGCGCGGGATCACGCGGTTGTAGTCGGGGAACTTGCCCTCGACCAGCTTGGTGACGAACTCCATGCCCTCGAAGCGGAAGCGCGCCTGGTTGGCGGCGAACTGCAGCTCGATCGCGCCGTCCTTGTCCGACAGCAGGCGCTGCAGCTCGAGCACGGTCTTGCGCGGCAGGATGACTTCCTGCCTTGGCACCTCGACATCGAGCTCGGCGCTGGCGAAGGCCAGCCGGTGGCCGTCGGTCGCGACCAGGCTGAGTTTGGTGCCTTCGGCCACGAACAGGATGCCGTTGAGGTAGTAGCGGATGTCGTGCACCGCCATCGAGAAGCTGACCTGATTCAGCAGGCTCTTGAGCGTCTTCTGCGGCACGCTGAAGGCGGGGCCGAAGCTGGGCGCTTCCTGCACCAGCGGGAAGTCTTCGGCCGGCAGCGTCTGCAGCGTGAACTTGGACTTGCCGCCCTTGAGGATCAGCTTGTTCTGCGCCGATTCCAGGCTCACCAGCTGGTCGGACGGCAGGGTGCGCAGGATGTCGATCAGCTTGCGCGCGCCGACCGTGGTTGCGAAGGCGGCGTCGTCGCCGCCCAGATCGACCTGGGTCTGGATCTGGATCTCGAGGTCGGAGGTGGTCAGCTGTACCTCGCCGGCGTTCTTGCGAATCAGCACGTTGGCCAGCACCGGCAGGGTGTGGCGGCGTTCGACGATGCCCGCCACCGATTGCAGGGCGGCCAGCACTTTGTCCTGGGTCGACTGGAAGACGATCATGTTCAGGCTTTCTTCTATTTCCGGTATGGGTCGGGGCCTAGCTTAAGCGATCCAGGCTAGCCCTTGAGGGTCTGTTCGAGCACGTGCAGCTGCTGGTTCAGCTCGCTGACGGTCTGGCGCTCGGCGGCGATCTTGCGCACCGCGTGCAGCACCGTGGTGTGGTCGCGGCCGCCGAACAGCTCGCCGATCTCGGGCAGGCTCTTCTGCGTCAGTTCCTTGGCCAGGAACATCGCGATCTGGCGCGGCCGTGCGATGTTGGCCGGCCGCTTCTTGGAGTACATGTCGGCGATCTTGATCTTGTAGAAATCGGCGACCGTCTTCTGGATGTTCTCGACGCTGATCTGGCGGTTCTGGATCGACAGCAGGTCTTTCAGCGCGTCGCGCGCGAGCTGGATCGAGACTTCCTTCTGGTTGAAGCGCGAGTAGGCCAGGATCTTGCGCAGCGCGCCTTCGAGCTCGCGCACGTTGGAGCGCACGTTCTTGGCGACGAAGAAGGCGACGTCCTCGGGCATGGAGGCGCCCTCGGACTCGGCCTTGTTGATCAGGATCGCGACCCGCATTTCGAGCTCGGGCGGCTCGATCGCGACCGTCAGGCCCGAGTCGAAGCGCGAGACCAGCCGCTCGTGGATGTCGGCCAGGCCCTTGGGGTAGGTGTCGCTGGTCATCACGATGTGGCTCTTCTTGGTCAGCAGCGCCTCGAAGGCGTTGAAGAACTCTTCCTGCGTGCGTTCCTTGTTGGCGAAGAACTGCACGTCGTCGATCAGCAGCAGGTCGAGCGAGTGGTAGCGTTCCTTGAACTCGTCGAAGGCCTTCTTCTGATAGGACTTGACCACGTCGGTCACGAACTGCTCGGCGTGGATGTAGAGCACCTTGGCGCCGGGCTTGTCGGCCAGCAGCTGGTTGCCGATCGCGTGCATCAGGTGGGTCTTGCCGAGGCCGACGCCGCCGTAGATGAACAGCGGGTTGTAGAGCTGACCCGGGTGGTGCGCCACATGCATCGCGGCGGCGCGCGCCATCCGGTTGGCTGAGCCCTCGACCAGGGTCGCGAAGGTCAGCGCGGTGTTGAGGCGGTGCTTGTGCGTGTCGACCTTGGGCTCGGGCGCGGCCGGCTCGGGCAGTTCGGCGAACACCGGCGGTTGATAGATGTGGGTGCTGCGTTGCGTCGGCACGACGGCGCGCGGGATCGGCTCACGCTGCGCGAGCGTGAGCTCGAGCATCACCGGGCGGGCGGCAGCGGCTTCCAGTGCAGCGCTGATCTTGCCAGCGTACTGGGCGCGAATCCAGTCCATCTTGAAGCGGTTGGCCACGGCCAGCGTGACCCGGTCGCCGCTCTCGGACACGCGCGCCTGCAGCGGGCGAATCCAGGTGTTGAACTGCTGTTCGGGGATCTCCTGCGCCAGCCGCTCGGTGCACACCTGCCACAGGTCGGACGCTTCGGGCAACAGGCTGGGTTGGCTCATGGGAAGGGGGGAGGGGTGTGGAAAAACACGGGAAAACTGCGGTGAGCGGGTCGCCGGGGTAGTGATTGTAGTGCCTTGGGTGAGTTATCCACAAGCTGGAATGGACGTCATGCCGGACCCCGCGGGTCGCTGCCAAGAAACTGGGTTTGTCTTTCTGGCGGTTTTTGGTGATAATCATGGGTTTTTCGTATACCGTCAAATTTCAACCCGGCGTGCTGACCACGGTGCGCCTGAACAGGAAACCATCATGAAACGCACCTACCAACCGTCCAAGATCAAGCGCGCCCGTACCCACGGCTTCCTGGTTCGCATGGCTACCAAGGGTGGCCGCGCCGTCCTGAACGCTCGTCGCGCCAAGGGCCGCAAGCGCCTGGGCGTCTAAGCCCCGCGTCCCGGCGCAACGTGTCGGTCCTGCCGACCCCTGTGTCCACGCAACGCATTCGTCAGCGCGCTCAGTTCGACGCGGTGATGTCAGGCCAGCTCGTGGCCAAGACGGCGCACTTCGCTCTGCACATGGCCAAAAGCCATGCAGCGGCCGGTGCGCCGGATCTGTTTCCGGGTGGCGGTGCCTGGCTGGGCGTGCTGCTGCCCAAGCGCTGGGCGCGTCATGCCGTGACCCGCAATACCCTGCGCCGGCAGATCTATGCCGTGACGCGCGAACTCGCCACTGGCTTGCCGCAACTCCCCATGGTGGTGCGGCTGCGCAGCGGCTTTTCGCGCAAGGATTTCCACAGCGCGACTTCGGACGCGCTCAAGCGCGAGGCGCGGGCCGAACTGCTGTCGCTGTTCGGCGACAAGCTGGCCCGGCGCCAGCGCCCGCCGGCCGACGTCCAGCAGTCCGAGGCCGGCGATGGCTCTGCGTGACCTGCCCCGCCTGGGCCTGATCGGCCTGGTCAGGGCCTACCGGCTGCTGCTGAGTCCCTGGGTCGGTTCGGGCTGCCGCTTCGAGCCGACCTGTTCGGCCTATTCCCTGCAGGCGCTCGAGCGTCATGGCGCGCTGCCAGGCTCCTGGTTGACGCTCAGGAGACTGGGCCGCTGCCATCCCTGGTGCGCTGGCGGCTGCGACCCCGTGCCCGAGCAGGCCCCGCGCCTGTTCTCCCGCCTCATTACCGACCCCACGGAAAAGACCCGTCATGAGTGACATCCGCCGATCCATACTCTGGGTGATATTCGCCTTCTCGCTGATCCTGCTCTGGGACGCGTGGCAGGTACACAACGGTCGCCCCAAGACCTTCTTCCCGGGACCCCAGGACAAGCCGGTCGCGACGGCACCCGCTGCGGGCGCCCAGCCCGCCGCCGCCCTGCCGGGTGCGCCAGTGGCTGACGCAAGCGCTGCCGCGGCACCCGCGATCCCGCGCCAGACCCATGTGGTCAGCACCGATGTCCTCAAGCTGAGCTTCGACAGCGAGGGTGGTTCGCTGATCGGCGCCGACCTGCTCAAGCACCGCGCGGCCGGCCAGGACGCCGCCATCCGCCTGCTGACCCAGGACGACAAGCACAACTACGTGGCGCAGACGGGGCTGCTCGGCAGTTCGCCGCTGCCCAACCACAAGGAGCCGATGCGTCTGATCGGCCAGGCGCAGGACCTGGCCGAGGGCCAGGACAGCCTGAGCCTGCGCTTCGAGTCGGCCCCGGTCGGTGGCGTGGTGCTGGCCAAGACCTACACGCTCAAGCGCGGTGGCTATGACATCGCGGTCAGGCATGAGGTGATCAACCAGGGCACCGCCCCGGTCTCGCCCTCGCTCTATCTGCAGCTGGTGCGCGACGGTTTGACCAAGGACAGCGACGTGCCCTTCGCGTCGACCTTCACCGGCCCGGCGGTCTACAGCGATGCGGCCAAGTTCCAGAAGGTCAAGTTCGAGGACATCGACAAGGGCAAGGCCGACTTCAGCAAGAGCGCCAACGACGGCTATGTCGCGATGGTGCAGCATTACTTCGCCACCGCCTGGCTGCTCGACGCCGGCATCGCGCGCGACAACTACGCCGAGAAGGTGCCGGGCGGCAACCTGTACCGTGCCGGCATGAAGGCTGCGCTGGGCGAGATCGCCCCCGGCCAGAGCAAGTCCTTCGAGGCTCGCCTGTTCGTCGGTCCGCAGGAAGAGAAGCTGCTGGAGCAGCTGGCCCCGGGCCTGGAGCTGGTCAAGGACTACGGCTGGACCACCATCGTCGCCAAGCCGCTCTACTGGCTGCTCGAGAAGATCCACGGCCTGGTGAAGAACTGGGGCTGGTCGATCGTGCTGCTGGTGGTGGTGATCAAGGCCGCCTTCTACTGGCTCAACGCCAACGCCTACCGCAGCATGGCCAAGATGAAGGCGATCAACCCGCGCATCCAGGAGATGCGCGAGCGCCTGAAGGACAAGCCGCAGCAGATGCAGCAGGAGATGATGCGCATCTACCGCGAGGAGAAGGTCAATCCGCTGGGCGGCTGCCTGCCGATCCTGATCCAGATCCCGGTCTTCATCGCGCTTTACACCGTGCTGTCGGCCAGTGTCGAGCTGCGTCACGCACCCTGGCTGGGCTGGATCACCGACCTGTCGTCCAAGGACCCGTTCTACCTGCTGCCGGTGGTGCTGACGCTGACCACTGTCATCCAGACCGCGCTCAACCCGCTGCCGCCGGACCCGATGCAGGCCAAGATGATGTGGATCATGCCGTTGGTGTTCTCGGTCATGTTCTTCAGCTTCCCGGCCGGCTTGGTGCTGTACTGGATCACCAACAACACGCTGACCATCCTGCAGCAGGCGCACATCAACCACCGCATGGGCGTGCCGCTGAAGATCACGCTGCCGACCCAGCTGTTCAAGCAGGCGAAGTAAGCCGACTCCCCGAAGGGCCGCGCAAGCGGCCCTTTTTTTCATGAGGTGGCGCTGTCGCCGCTTCCGCTGCCGGTGCCTGCGCCGGTTTCGTTTCCAGTCCCCGTTCCTGTCCGAGGTTCCGAACATGCTGCCGCGCCATCAAGACCCTATCGTTGCCATCGCCACCGCACCGGGCCGCGGCGCGGTCGGCATCGTCCGCGTCTCGGGCCGCGGCATCGATTGCCTGGTGCAGGCGCTCTGCGGCAAGGCCTTGAGGCCGCGCGAGGCGACCTACGGTCCGCTGCGCGACGCTGACGGGTCGGCCATCGACCATGGCCTGGCGCTGCATTTCCCGGCGCCGCATTCCTATACCGGCGAGGATGTGCTTGAACTGCAGGCGCATGGCGGGCCGGTGGTGCTGCAACTGCTGCTGGCGCGCTGCCTGGCCGCTGCGGCCGAGACCGATCCTGAAACCGGCAAGCTGCGCCTGCCGGGCCTGCGGTTGGCGCAACCGGGCGAGTTCACCGAGCGCGCCTTCCTCAACGACAAGATCGACCTGGCGCAGGCCGAGGCGATCGCCGACCTGATCGACGCCAGCACCGAGGCGGCGGCGCGCAGCGCGAGCCGATCGCTCGCGGGCGAGTTCTCGCGCGAGGTCAGCGAGCTGCGCGAGGCGCTGGTGCACCTGCGCATGCTGGTCGAGGCCACGCTCGACTTCCCCGAGGAGGAGATCGACTTCCTGCAGAAGGCCGACGCCCAGGGTCAGCTCGACCGGTTGCAGCTGCGGCTGGGCCAGGTGATGCAGCGCACGCGCCAGGGCGCGCTGCTGCGCGAGGGCATCAAGGTGGTGATCGCGGGTCAGCCCAATGCGGGCAAGAGTTCGCTGCTCAACGCGCTGGCCGGCGCCGAGCTGGCGATCGTGACGCCGATCGCCGGCACCACGCGCGACGTGGTGCAGCAGACGATCCAGATCGAGGGCGTGCCACTGCATGTGATCGATACCGCCGGCCTGCGCGAGGGCGAGGGTATCGACGAGGTCGAGCGCATCGGCATCGCGCGTGCCTGGGGCCAGATCGAGGCCGCCGACGCGGTGCTGCTGCTGCATGATCTGACCCGCGTGGGACAGGCCGACTACGACGCCGCCGAGCGCGAGATCGCTGCCACGCTCGAATCCCGGCTGCCGGCGCGGGTGCCGGTGATCGAGGTCTGGAACAAGGCCGACGCCGGCCTGGTGCCCGATCAGACGGCATCAGCCGGACTGGCACCGGCTGGCGACCATGCGCCGCACGAGCAGCTGCGCCTGTCGGCGAAGACCGGCGCCGGGCTCGACGCGCTCAGAAAACGACTGCTCGAACTGGCCGGCTGGCAGGGCGGCGGCGAAGGGCTCTACATCGCGCGCGAGCGCCATGTGCAGGCGCTGCGCCAGGTCGGTGAACATCTGGAAGTCGCGGCGCTGCATATCGCGCAGCAGGCGCAGGCGCTGGATCTGCTGGCCGAGGAGCTGCGGCTGGCGCAGAACGCGCTCAACGAGATCACCGGCGCCTTCAGCTCGGACGACCTGCTCGGGGTGATTTTCTCGTCGTTCTGCATCGGCAAGTGAGCGCGGCGGGTCTGGGGGCTCGCAGTGCCACGATTCAGCCTTCGTCGAACTCGTCCGCGCCCTCGATCGCCTTCCTGACCGTTTCGCCCGAGAAGCCGCGTGCGGCCAGGAAGCGCATCTGCCGGGCGCGCTCGGCGGCGTCGGCCGGCGGCTGGCCGAACTTCCGGCGCCAGACCTCGCGCGCGCGCTCGACTTCGGTGCCGCGCAGCGATTCGACCGCCTCGCGCACCACCGCCGCGTCCAGGCCCTTGGCCTGCAGCTCGGCCTTGACCCGGCTGGCGCCGAGCTTGCCCGCCCGGCGGTGCAGCACGCTGTCGGCCACGCGCTCATCGCTGATGAAGCCGCGCGCGGCCAGCGCGTCGAGCGCCTCGGCCAGCTCGCCCTCGCGCGTCTCGTGTTCGCGCAGCTTGCGTTCGAGTTCAAGCCGCGAATGCTCCCGCATCGACAGCAGCCGCAGCGCCCGGCCTTTCAGCGAGGGCTCGGGCCGCCAGTTGCTCATGCGGCGTTGGCCGGGTCGATCTCGTCGGCGGTGGCGCCGGACTTGATGCTGGCCGGGTCGAAGGCGGGCAGTGCCGGCACACCGAGCGCGGCGCGGATCTTGTTCTCGATCTCGTGCGCGAGCAGCGCGTTCTCGCGCAGGAATTCGCGCGAGTTCTCGCGACCCTGGCCGATCTTCTCGCCCTGGTAGGCGTACCAGGCGCCCGACTTGTCGACCACCTTCTGCGCCACGCCGAGGTCGATGATCTCGCCCTCGCGGCTGATGCCTTCGCCGTAGAGGATGTCGAACTCGGCGGTCTTGAAGGGCGGCGCGACCTTGTTCTTGACCACCTTGACCTTGGTCTCGCTGCCGACGACTTCCTCGCCCTTCTTGATCGCACCGATGCGGCGGATGTCGATCCGCACCGAGGCATAGAACTTGAGCGCATTGCCGCCGGTGGTGGTTTCGGGGCTGCCGAACATGACGCCGATCTTCATGCGGATCTGGTTGATGAAGATGACCATGCAGTTGGTCTTCTTGATCGTCGCGGTCAGCTTGCGCAAGGCCTGGCTCATCAGGCGGGCCTGCAGGCCGGGCAGGCTGTCGCCCATGTCGCCCTCGATCTCGGCCTTGGGTGTCAGCGCGGCGACCGAGTCGATCACGATCAGGTCGACCGCGCCGGAGCGCACCAGCGAATCGACGATCTCGAGCGCCTGTTCGCCGGTGTCGGGCTGGCTGATCAGCAGGTCGTGCGGGTTGACGCCGAGCTTCTGCGCGTACTGGACGTCGAGCGCATGCTCGGCATCGACGAAGGCGCACTGGCCGCCGATCTTCTGCATCTCGGCGATGACCTGCAGCGTCAGCGTGGTCTTGCCCGAGGATTCCGGGCCGTAGATCTCGATCACCCGGCCGCGCGGCAGGCCGCCGACGCCCAGTGCCACATCAAGGCCGAGCGAGCCGGTCGAGACGACCTGGATGTCCTCGATCACCTCGCCTTCGCCCAGACGCATGATCGCGCCCTTGCCGAATTGCTTCTCGATCTGCGCCAGTGCGGCCTGCAGGGCCTTGGCCTTTTCAGTGTTCAGGGTCTTGGTGGGTGCGCTCATGATGGCCTCCTTGAAAAACAATGGGTTGCAGCATGTCCGGCCTGCTGTATCGTGATCAGGACGGGTGCTTGGGATGCAGTGTAGCGGTGAATGAAAAACAATAATCCATTTTTTTCGTCAGTTTGCCTTACCATTTGCGGATGGATGGAATACCGGTTTTCGATGCCCGCGACGAGGCCTGGCGCCTGACGCACATGGGGCGGCTGCTCGGCCATGCGCTGCGCCGTTTCGATGAACGCGTGCTCGAACTGATGGCGCATGCCGCCGAAGCACCACTGGCGCTGTCCAACCTGGCGGCGCGCGGTCAGGTCGGTGCCGCGCATGTGCATATCACGCGCCACCTGCCGCTGGCCGGCGCACGCCTGACCACGCTCGCGCGCAGCGCGGGCATGAGCAAGCAGGCGATGGCCGACCTGGTCGACCAGTGCGAGGCCTGGGGCCTGGTGCGGCGCGAGCCCGACCCGCTCGACGCGCGTGCGCGCCGCGTCTGCTTCACGCCGGCCGGGCTCGAATGGTTGCGAGCCTTCCGCCAGGCGGTGCGGCAGGCCGAGGCCGAGTTCCGCGACCAGGTCGGCGCCGACGTGGCGACCGTGATCGCGCTCGGACTCGAGGCCTATGCGGGCGGCTACGACGCCGGCCGCCGCGCGCAGTCCGGTCGGCCAAGGGCGGGGGCCTAAAATATGTCTAAATACTTACACGCGGCATCGCTGCTGGTGCTGTCGTCCTGACGCGGCAGCCGGGCGTGCCGTCGGAACGCCACAAGAGGAGATTCCATGCGCATCCTGATTGCAGAAGACGACCAGGTCCTGGCCGACGGTCTGTTGCGCATCCTGCGTGCGGCCGGCGCTGCGGTCGACCATGTCGCCAGCGGCAGCGAGGCCGACGCGGCGCTGATGACCAACCACGAGTTCGACCTGCTGATCCTAGACCTGGGATTGCCGAAGATGCACGGGCTCGAGGTGCTCAAGCGCCTGCGTTCGCGCGGCTCCACGCTGCCGGTGCTGATCCTGACGGCGGCCGACAGCGTCGAGGACCGCGTCAAGGGCCTGGACTACGGCGCCGACGACTACATGGCCAAGCCCTTCGCGCTGCAGGAGCTGGAAGCGCGCGTGCGCGCGCTGACGCGCCGCGGCCTGGGCGGCGCCACCAGCCAGATCAAGCATGGCCCCCTGGTCTATGACCAGGCCGGCCGGGTCGCGAGCATAGACGGCAAGATGATCGACCTGTCGGCGCGCGAGCTTGGCCTGCTCGAGGTGCTGCTGCAGCGTGCCGGCCGCCTGGTCAGCAAGGACCAGCTGGTCGAGCGCCTGTGCGAATGGGGCGAGGAGGTCAGCAACAACGCGATCGAGGTCTATATCCACCGCCTGCGCAAGAAGATCGAGAAAGGACCGATCCGCATCGCGACCGTGCGCGGCCTGGGTTACTGCCTTGAAAAAATCCCCGGCTGACTCCCACCGGCCGGCCCGCCAGCGCGGCACGACCGCGTTCGGCCTGTTCCAGCGCGAGCAGCGCAGCCTGTTCGGCGAGATCCTGGATTGGATGCTGACGCCCTTGCTGCTGCTGTGGCCGCTGTCGCTGGCGCTGACCTGGTTCGTGGCCCAGGGCATCGCCAACAAGCCCTTCGACCGGGCGCTCGAATTCAACCTGCAGGCGCTGACGCAGTTCGTCGTGCTGCGCGGCGCGCAGCCGCAGTTCAACCTCACCCCGCAGGCGCGCGATCTGCTGCGCGCCGACGACACCGATCAGGTCTTCTACGTGGTGCGCAAGGCCGACGGCCAGTTCATCAGCGGCGACCCCGAGTTCCCGGCTCCGCCCAACTATGTCCTGGCCGACGCCGGGCCGGTGCGCCTGCGCGACGATCTGATCCGCGGCGAGGACGTGCGCGTGGCCTATACCTGGATCGCGCGCGGCGAGCGCGACGAGCAGCTGGTGCTGCTGCAGGTCGCCGAGACGCTGGGCAAGCGCTCGCGGCTGGCGACCGAGATCATCAAGGGCGTGATGGTGCCGCAGTTCGTCACGCTGCCGCTGGCCGTGCTGCTGGTCTGGATGGCGCTGGTGCGCGGCATCCGGCCACTCAACGAGCTCGAACAGCGCATCCGTGCCCGCCAGCCCGACGACCTCAGTCCGCTGGAGCAGGAATCGATCCCGCAGGAGGTCACGCCGCTGGTCGGGTCGATCAATGACCTGCTGGAACGGCTCAAGGTTTCGCTGACGACGCAACGGCGCTTCCTGGCCGATGCGGCGCACCAGCTCAAGACGCCGCTGGCGGGCTTGCGCATGCAGGCCGACCTGGCGTTGCGGGCGCAGGACCCCGAAGAGACCCGGCGCTGCCTGCAGCAGATCACGCGCTCCAGCGTGCGCGCCACCCACACCGTCAGCCAGCTGCTGTCACTGGCGCGCGCCGAAACCACCGGGCGCGCCCTGCCGAGCGAGCCGGTGGACCTCGGCGACCTGGCGACCGAGGTGATCGCCGACTCCTTCCCGCTGGCGCAGGACAAGCGGATCGACCTCGGCTACGAGGGGCCGGACCGCATGCCCGAGTCCTGCCTGCTGCAGGGCAACCCGACGCTGCTGCAGGAGCTGGTGCGCAACCTGGTCGACAACGCCATCCATTACACGCCGGCCGGCGGCATCGTGACGGTGCGCCTGACGCTGGATGGTGACAGCGGGGCCCAGCAGCTGGAGGTCGAGGACAACGGTCCCGGCATCCCGGAGTCCGAGCGCGAGCTGGTGCTGCAGCCCTTCTACCGCGTGCTGGGCAGCAACGTCGATGGTTCGGGCCTGGGCCTGGCCATCGTCAGCGAGGTCGCGCAGCAGTACCGCGCCAAGGTCGAGCTGGGCGATGCGCACCCGGAGCAGGGCGCGCGCCGCGGCCTCAAGGTCACGGTGCGCTTTCCGCCACGGCTGGCGTCGGCCGCCGAATACCGCTAGCGGCCAGACGCCTTCAGCCGTTCAGCCTGCGGCGGCCTTGGCCGATTTCTTTGCCGCGGCCTTTTTCGCCGGCGCTTTCTTGGCTGCGGCTTTCCTGGCCGGCGCCTTCTTGGCGGCGGTCTTGCGCGGCGGGTACTTGCTCTCGCGCGGCTCGAACTCGAAGCCGACCTTGCCGGCCGCGGCGTCCCAGGCCAGATAGGCCTTGAACGCGCGCTTGGTCTTGTTCGAGACGAACTTCTCCAGCAGGTCGGTCTTGCCGGTGCTCAGCAGCTTGCTCATCTGCTCGGGCGCGATCTCCTGCTGCAGGATGGTGGTGCCGCTCTTGAAGTCGCAGCTCGGCACGGCCTGCTCCAGCGTCGGCACGGCTCGTGCGCAGACATAGTTGCTGCCATGCGCATGGACCGGGCCGCCGCACTTGGGGCAGGCGCCGAGCGGCTCGCGGCCGGAGAAGTCGGCCAGCTCGCCGGTTTCCTCGTCCTTCTTGTCGTCGCCGAAGTCGAATTCGAGCTTCCAGTTCTGCTCCTCCTCGCTGAAGCTCAGCCGCAGCTCGGCGACGAAGGGCCAGCCAGCCTTGGAGCGGAAGCCTTCCAGCGGGCCGATGTGCTTGTGCGCCAGGAAGGCATCGGCTTCCTCGATCTCGAAGGTGCGTCCGGCCGGCGACTTGCCGAACGAGAAGCCGCAGCCGTCGGACTTGCCGTCGGCACCGCAGCAGGTATAGCGCCGGTAGTTCTCCTTGACCACGCCGCCGCAGTGGGGGCAGGGCGTCTGCAGCGTGGCGTAGTTGCCCGGCACGCTGTCGCGGTCGTATTCCTTGGCCTTCCTGACCATGCGCTCGGTCATGCTGGCGATTTCCTGCATGAAGGCCTCGCGGCTGAGCTTGCCATGCTCCATCAGCGCGAGCTTGTGCTCCCATTCGCCGGTCAGCGCCGGCTTGGACAGCTCCTCGACCCCGAGCCCGCGCAGCAGCGTCATGAGCTGGAACGCCTTGGCGGTCGGGATCAGCTCGCGGCCTTCGCGCAGCATGTATTTCTCGGTCAGCAGGCCTTCGATGATGGCGGCGCGCGTGGCCGGCGTGCCCAGGCCCTTTTCCTGCATCGCGCTGCGCAGCTCGTCGTCGTCGATCAGCTTGCCGGCGCCTTCCATCGCGCCCAGCAGCGTGGCTTCGCTGTAGCGCGCCGGCGGGCGGGTCTTGAGCGGCTTCGGTGCTGCTTCGCGCGTGGCCACGGTCTCGCCCGGCTGCACCGGCACCAGGTTCTGGCCCTTGTCGCCGGCTGCGGCGCCCTCGACCTCGTCGGCGGCTTCCTTGCCGTAGACCGCCATCCAGCCCGGCTTGACCAGCACCTTGCCCTCGGTCTTGAAGTGGTGACTGGCGCCCGCCGCCTCGACCTTGCTGATGCGGGTCGTGACCATGAACTCGGCCACCGGGAAGAACACTGCCAGGAAGCGGCGCACCACCAGGTCGTAGAGCTTCTGCTCGGCCTCGGACAGGCCGCCCGGGGCCTGCAGCGTCGGGATGATGGCGAAGTGGTCGCTGACCTTGCTGTTGTCGAACACGCGCTTGCTCGGCTTGACATGGCCCTGCGCCAGCGCGGTGCGCGCGTGCGGCGCCAGGTGGTTCAGCTCGCTGGCGGCCAGCATCTCGAAGGTCTCCCTGACCGTGGGCAGGTAGTCCTCGGGCAGCGCGCGGCTGTCGGTGCGCGGGTAGGTCAGCGCCTTGTGTTTCTCGTACAGGCTCTGCGCCAGCGCCAGCGTGGTCTTGGCCGAGAAGCCGAAGCGGCTGTTGGCCTCGCGCTGCAGGCTGGTCAGGTCGTAGAGCAGGCCGCTGGCCTGGGTGGTCGGCTTGGATTCCTCGCTCACGCTGGCGGGCTGGCCGCGCACGGCGTCGGCGATCTGCTGCGCCTGTTGTGCGTTCCAGATCCGGTCGGCCTTGAGCTCGGGGTCGGCGCCTTCGTCGCCGTTCCTGGTCGAGGGCTTCTTGAATGCGGGGTCGAACCACTTGCCCGGGTAGTCGCCGGCCTGGGCGCCAAAGGTGGCGTGGATTTCCCAGTAGTCGCGGCTGCGGAAGGCGCGGATCTTTTCCTCGCGCTCGACCACCACCGCCAGCGTCGGCGTCTGGACCCGGCCGACGGTGGTCAGGAAGAAGCCGCCGTCGCGCGAGTTGAACGCCGTCATGGCACGGGTGCCGTTGATGCCGACCAGCCAGTCGGCCTCGGAGCGGCTGCGCGCGGCGTCGGCCAGCGGACGCATCTGCTCGTCGCTGCGCAGTTGCTGGAAGCCGTCGCGGATCGCCTGCGGCGTCATCGACTGCAGCCAGAGGCGCTGCACCGGCTTGTTCAGGCCCTTGACGCCGCCGGCGTACTGCTCGATCAGGCGGAAGATCAGCTCGCCCTCGCGCCCGGCGTCGCAGGCATTGATCAGCGCCGTCACGTCCTTGCGCTTGGCCAGCCTGACCACCGCCGCCAGGCGCGACTTGCTCTTGTCGATCGGCTTCAGGTCGAAATGCGGCGGGATCACCGGCAGATGGGCGAAGCTCCACTTGCCGCGCTTGACGTCGTAGGCCTCGGGCGCGGCGATCTCGACCAGGTGGCCGACGGCCGAGCTCACCACATAGTGGTCGTTCTCGAAATGGTCCTCGTGCTTCTCGAACTTGCCCGCCAAGGGCGTGAGTGCACGGACGATGTCCTGGGCGACCGAAGGTTTCTCGGCAATGACCAGTGTTTTGGTAAGACCAGCGGTTTTCATCTCTAGAATAGCTCCCGTGCGCGCGCATGACGCGCGCCTGTATGTGTGCGCACACGCGCACCTGCATGAATTCACCTTACCAAATTTTGGCGCATGGCCGACGCTCCTGAACTTTCTTCCTCCGCAGGTGCCGCCAGGCCGCGCCGCCGGCTGCAGGTGCGCCGCTCGGGCGTGCATGGCAAGGGCGTGTTCGCCGTCGTCGATCTGGCGGCGGGCGAGGTCCTGATCGAATATACCGGCGAGGTCATCAGCTGGGACGAGGCGCTGCGCCGTCACCCGCATGACCCGGCCCAGCCCAACCACACCTTCTACTTCCATATCGACGACGGTCATGTGATCGACGGCGGCCAGGGCGGCAATTCCTCGCGCTGGATCAACCACAGCTGCGAGCCCAACTGCGAGGCCGAGGAGGACCAGCGCAAGCGGGTCTTCATCCATGCGCTGCGCGACATCGCGGCCGGCGAGGAGCTGTTCTTCGACTACGGCCTGGTGGTCGACGAGCGCTACACGGCCAAGCTCAAGGCCGAGTACGCTTGCCATTGCGGCAGCGCACAGTGTCGCGGCACCATGCTGGCGCCCAAGCGGCCGCGCGCGGCGCCGGCCTTGCGTCAGACCAAACCGAAAGCCAGCGTCTGATGAGCCTTGATTCCGTTGACCTGGGCGGCGCCGCGCTGCGCGCGCTCACCCGTCAGGCCGAGGGTCTGTGGCAGGCGGTCCAGCCGAGCTGGCCCGACTTCTCGGTCGAGGTGCTGCCGAGCATCGACTCGACCAACACCGAGCTGATGCGGCGCGCGCGCGCCGGTGATCGTTCGCCCACGCTGCTGGTCGCGCTGGAGCAGAGCGCCGGGCGTGGCCGGCGCGGCAAGCAGTGGCACAGCCGGCCTGGCGGCTCGCTGACCTTCTCGCTCGGGCTGCCCTACCAACCGGCGGACTGGTCCGGCCTGTCGCTGGCGGTCGGCGTCAGCCTGGCCGAAAGCCTGCACCCCGAGCTCAGGCTCAAGTGGCCCAACGACCTCTGGTGGCGTGGCCGCAAGCTGGGCGGCATCCTGATCGAGGCCGCGATCTCGGGCCAGCAGCGCTACGCGGTGATCGGTGTCGGCCTGAACGTCGAGTTGCCCGAGCTGCGACCGGACTCCGGCCTGGTCGATGAGGCCGCCGCCCTGGCCCTGCCGCCGGTGCCGCCCGCCGCGCTGCAGGAACTGGACCCCGGCCGCGACGCCGGCCACTGGCTGGCCGCGGTGGTGCCGGCGCTGGTGCAGAACCTGCAGGCCTTCGAGCGCGCGGGCTTTGCTGCCTTCGCCGCCCGTTTTGCCGCCCGCGATGCCCTGGCCGGCCTGGAGCTGCGCCTGTCCGACGGCCAGCAGGGGCAGGCTGCGGGCGTCGGGCCGGACGGTGCGCTGCGGCTGCGCACCGCCGCCGGCCTGGTCGACATCACGAGCGCCGAAGTCAGCGTGCGCCCGCGCTGACGGCGCCTGCCCGGGCGCTCGGTGCTGCCGGTGCCAAGCCGGCACAATCACGGTTTTCTTTTCCATCCCGCCTCGAAAGTCCCCATGCAAATCACCAAAGACACCGTCGTCACGATCAGCTACCAGGTCACCGACGCCCAGGGCAAGCTGCTCGAAACCAGCCCCGAGCCGATGGCCTACCTGCACGGCGGCTACGGCAACACCTTCGAGAAGATCGAGGCCGCGCTGGAAGGCCAGCAGGCCGGTTTCGCGACCACCGTGGTGCTGGAACCCTCCGATGCTTTCGGCGAGCGCGACGAGAGCCTGGTGCAGACCATCTCCAAGGCCGATTTCCCGCCCGGCGTCAAGGTCGGCGGCACCCTGCGCGGCGTGGCCGATGACGGTGGCGAGCGCATCTTCACCGTGGTCAAGATCAAGGGCCAGCAGGTGATCCTGGACGGCAACCACCCGCACGCCGGCAAGACGCTGCGCTTCAGCCTCAAGGTCGAGGCGGTGCAGGCCGCGTCGGCCGAGGAAGTCGCGCACGGCCACGCGCATGGCGCGCACGGCCACCAGCACTGAGTCGGGTGGCTGGGGTATTCCTTGCATGATTTCAAATCGGAAGTCAAGTCTGGAATGCCCTGGGAAATTGCTGGATTTTTCTTGACCGATTTGGCGGTTTCACTAAAATTAGAATTTCTGATGGTAGTGATTTGCTAAATCCTTCATCGAACATTCGATGGAATGCTCGGTCCGGGGGCAATCCCACGCGGGCCTGGTAGTGCCCGAAGAAGAGATGACGATGATGAACTTGCGTGACATGCCGGTCCGGCTCAGGCTGACCTTGGCCTTTGGCGGTATTGCGGCCTTGGCGTTGTTGGTTTCCGTGCTGTCGCTGATGGCGCTCAACGCTGCCAACCAGCGCTTCATGGACTATATCGACGGACTCAATGCGCGTTCCACGCTGGCGAGTCATGTCCAGGACGCCGTCAATCGCCGGGCCATTGCCGCCCGCAACCTCGTGCTGGTCAGCAAGCCGGAAGATCTGGCGATTGAGACTGCCAATGTCAAGAAGGCGCACGAGGAGGTCCAGTCCAGTCTGGCCAAGCTCACGCAGATGATGGTCAGTGCCACCCATACCGCCGCACAGGCCCGTCAACTGGTCGCCGACATCGATCGCATCGAGCAGCGCTATGGTCCGGTGGCGCAGTCCATCGTCGAGCTGGCGCTGCAGGGCAGGCATGCCGAGGCCATCGCCAAGATGAACGATGAGTGCCGCCCGCTGCTGGCCGAGCTGCTCAAGGCCAGCCGTGCCTATGAGGATGTGACCGAAGCCCGCACTGCCGAGTTGAAGCAGGAGGCCGAAGATGCTTATCTGGCGCAGAAGATCAAGCTGATCGCCGTCTCTCTGGTCGCCATCGGCGCTGCCCTGTTGGCGGGCTGGCTGGTCGCGCGCAGCATCACCACCCCGCTGGGCCGGGCCGTCGCGGTGGCCGACTGCATTGCCGGCGGTGATCTGGGCAACCGGATCGAAGTGGCTTCCCGCGACGAGACCGGCCAGTTGCTGCGCTCGCTCGACCGCATGCAGAGCGGCCTGGTCAAGACGGTCCAGGCGGTTCTTTCCAGTGCCGATGGCGTGGCCTCGGCCAGCACCCAGATCGCGCAGGGCAACCTGGACCTGTCGTCCCGCACCGAGCACCAGGCCAGCGCGCTGGAGGAAACCTCGGCCTCGATGGAGCAGCTGGGCTCGACCGTGCGGCAGAACTCGGACAACGCGCGCCAGGCCAACCAGCTGGCCCAGAGCGCCAGCGAGATCGCGGTCAAGGGCGGCGAGATGGTGGCCCAGGTGGTCGACACCATGAAGGGCATCAACGACAGCTCGCGCCGCATTGCCGACATCATCGGCGTCATCGATGGCATCGCCTTCCAGACCAACATCCTGGCCTTGAACGCCTCGGTGGAGGCCGCGCGGGCCGGCGAGCAGGGGCGCGGCTTTGCCGTGGTGGCGGCCGAAGTGCGCAGTCTGGCGGTGCGCAGCGCCGAGGCGGCCAAGGAGATCAAGGGTCTGATCACGACCAGCGTCGATCGCGTCGAGCAGGGCTCGGTGCAGGTGGACCAGGCCGGCGTGACCATGAACGAGGTGGTGGCGGGCATCCGGCGCGTGACCGACATCATGGGCGAGATCAGCGC
Source organism: Chitinophaga pinensis (assembly GCA_943326015.2). Taxonomy (GTDB): domain Bacteria; phylum Pseudomonadota; class Gammaproteobacteria; order Burkholderiales; family Burkholderiaceae_C; genus Malikia. Next base: position 38,236 of record CALPRQ020000011.1, read on the forward strand.
GGCCAGCGTCGAGCAAAGCGCGGGCGTGGGGCAGGTCGGCGAAGCCGTGATGCAGATGGACCAGGCCACGCAGCAGAACGCCGCGCTGGTCGAGCAGATGGCTGCCGCCGCGACCAGCCTGAAGGATCAGGCGCAGGAATTGATCCAGTCGGTGGCGGTGTTCAAGCTGGGTGAGCACGAAGTCCGGAAAACCGCCTGATTCGCGGTCGTCGTCAGCAGTCCGCGCCGGGCCTTCGGGCCAAGGCCCAGGCGAACTGGGTGCCGTCCGGCACATCGGGCCAGCCGGCCAGGCCGGCCGACAGCTGGCAGGCCTGCAGGTGCTGCTGCCGCGCGGGTGACCATTCCTCCAGGCCTGAGCCCAGGCATTTGCTGGCGGCCTCCATGCCAGCCCAGTCCTGTGCGAACTGTCGCGCGCGAGCGCCGGCCTCCAGCCTGGCCAGCCTGGCTGTGGCCTGCGGACCGAGGTAGAGCCGTGCGACGCCGTCCCAGTCTGGCAGCGGCGTGACGGCTGCCAGGTCGATGCCGATGCAGGCGCCCGGACAGATCCCGACGATCGCCTGTGCACCGCAGTAGCTGATGCTCAGCGAAAGCGGCAGGCCTTGCCAGTCCGCGGCCAGCCGCGGCGGTTGACCGGCCTCGAACACCAGCCCCAGCTCGTCCGCGGGCGCTCCGAGATAGTGCGACAGCAGTCCGGACAGCAGCAGCCGGGCCTGCTGCCGCGCTCCGGCCCGTCCGTTTTCCTGACCAGCCTGGCAGCGCCAGACCAGCGGCTGGACAGGCGCGAGCGCGGGCCGCTCGTCGGGCCTCAGCAGCCGCCGCACCATCGGGTCAGGCCCGCCAGGCGCGCGCCGGCGAGCCGGTCCAGGCGCTGCGCGCGGGCAACGCCTCGCCCTTCATGACCAGCGACAGCGGTCCGAGCTGGACCTGCTCGCCCAGCACGGTGTCGTAGAGCACCGTGCTGCGCGTGCCCAGCGTGACCCGGTTGCCGATCCGGATTCGGCCTATCTTCATGATCCGGTCCTCGAACAGGTGGGTCTGCGGGCCGGACCAGGCGTTGAGCTCGCATTCGTCGCCCAGGCTGACGCAGTCGAATTCGGTGAAGTCGGTGGTGTCGAGGTAGACGCCGCGTCCGATCTTCACGCCGAGCAGGCGCAGCGCCACCGGCAGCATCGGCGTGCCGCGCAGGTATTCGAGGCAGTTGGGCACCGCGATCGATTCGTAGATGCTGGTGACGGCCTCGCTGATCCAGACGAAGGGCGTCCACATCGGCGCGGCGTGCGGCCGGTAGCGGCCGATCGTGAGCCACTTGAGCAAGACCACGAACAGGAAGCAGCCGGCGCCATAGGCCATGCCGTCGAGTCCGAGCTCGAGCGCCAGCTGCAGCCACTTGCCTTCGGCGGCGACCGGCATCTCGCTGCCCACGATCACGTAGCCGGCGCCGATCACGAGCGACAGCGGCAGCACGATGCGCGCGGCCTCGACCAGCGCCCGGCCCAGGCGGCGCCAGCGCGAGGGCCTGAAGGTCAGCGCGTCGGGGAAGCCGTGCAGCGTCTCGCGCGCGGGCAGTTCGAGCGCGGGCGAGCCGACCCAGGTCTGGCCGGGCTGCATCTGTTCGGTCGCCGGGGCCTTCGACTGCACGCCGATCAGCACGTCGTGCGGCAGCTGGGTGCCGTCGGGCACATAGGCGCCGTTGCCGACGAAGCTGCGCGGTCCGATCACCGTGTAATCGACCGACATCCAGCCGCCGTCGACCTCCTCGTCGCCCAGCATGACGGCATCGGCGATGAAGCAGTCGTCGCCCAGCGTCAGCATGTCGGGGATCAGGCCCATGGCGGTCGAGATCTCGGCGTTGCGGCCGATCTTGGCGCCCAGCAGCCGGTACCAGAACGGCGCATAGACGGTGGCATAGACACCGTGCAGCACATGCAGGCTGGCGACCTGGATCTGGTTGGCCAGCCATTTGCGGCAGTACATATTGCTGTGCACCGGCCAGCTGCCGGGGTGGAGGCGCGGCAGCACGGCCCAGCGGATCGCGGCGGCGATCAGCGCGGTGCCGACGATCAGCAGCGCGCTGGCCGGCAGCGCATAGAGCGCGTACTGGAGCACGGCGACCAGCTTGCCATAGGCCTCGATCGAGGGCTCCTGCACCCGGGCCTCGATCGCGTCGATCAGCACGAAGGCCGGGAAGATCGGCAGGAAGAACAGCACCGAGGTCAGCGCGGCGCCGAGCGAGAAGAACAGCGCTTCACCGGTCCGTCGCAGCCGCGTGACGTCCGGGCGCGGCCTGCGCTGCTCAGGCGACCACCGCCCCTGCCGCTGTGCCGGCGCACCATCCCAGACCTCGCAGCTGCCGATGCGCCCGCCTCTGGCCAGTGCCGCCAGCCCTTCGAGCCGGCCGCAGTCGGCGATCGCGCTGTCGCCTTCCATCACGGCGTAGGAGCCGACATAGGCCTCGCGGCCGATCTCGATCGCGCCGACCACCAGCTCGCCGCGCTCGACGCGCACGTTCTCGAGGTTGACGTTGGAGCCGATGCTGGCGCCGTCGCCGATGTGCAGCAGGTGCGGCTGGCGCACCGTCACCGAGCCGATCACCACGTCGGCGCCGATGCGAGCCCCCATCGCGCGCAGGTAGCCGTTGTAGAGCGAGCTGCCCGACAGCAGGTAGGCTGGCGCGACCTGGTGCAGGCGGTCGGCCAGCCACCAGCGGAAATAGTGGCCGCCCCAGAGCGGGTAGCGGCCGGCCCGCAGCCCGCTCAGCAGCAGGCGGCTGCCGGTCACGGCGATGCCCAGGCTCAGCAGATGGCTGGCCAGGAACACCAGCACCGACGCCAGCACTGCGAACGCGACGCTGTCGTCGGGCTCGCCGGTGTAGTAGTGGTAGGTGAAGAACGGTGCCAGCCAGTTCATGATGTGCAGCGCGATCAGCGCCGGCAGCGTCAGCGCCTGCGCCAGTCCGCAGAGCCAGCGGCGCGTGCGCGGCACCTCGGCGAAGGGGGCGGCTTCAGCCTGGCTTGCCTGCACGCGGCCGGCGTCCATCGCGGCGGCGATCGCCTCGACGCGGCGCTGGCAGTAGACATCGTTGACCGTCATGCCGGCGTAGCGGCTGTCCTCGCGCAGCGCCGACACCAGCCGCGCCGCCAGCAGCGAATGGCCGCCGAGGTCGTCGAAGAAGTCGCCCTGGCGCCGGATCGGCAGGCCGGGGAAGAAGCGCGCCAGCGCCGCGAACAGCGCGGTCTCGGTCTCGGTCTCGGGCAGGTCCGATTCGCTGCTGTCCGCCGCGGACAGTGCACCCATGGGCAGCGCACGCAGCGCCTTGCGGTCGATCTTGCCCGAGGTCAGGCGCGGGATGGACTCGACCTGCTCGAAGCGGCTCGGCACCATGTAGGGCGGCAGTATCTCGCGCAGTTGCGCGCGCAGCTGCGCGATCTGGACCGGCTGGCCAGCGCCCGGGACGATGTAGGCCACCAGCTGGTCGATGCCATCGACCGGCTTGAGCACCACCGCGGCGGTGCCGTTGGGCAGCTGCCGGCTCAGTCCGGCCTCGATCTCGCCGAGCTCGACCCGGAAGCCGCGTACCTTGACCTGGTCGTCGGCGCGTCCCAGGCAGTGGATCTGGCCCTGCTCGTCGATGCGCGCGAGGTCGCCGGTGCGGTAGAGGCGCTGCTCGCGCTCGTGCGTGGCCCAGGGGTTGGGCAGGAACTTCTCGGCCGTCAGTTCGGGCCGGCCCAGGTAGCCCTCGGCGACGCCCGGGCCGATGATGCAGAGCTCGCCGGTTTCGCCGGCGGGCAGCAGTTTCAGCTCGGCGTCGACCACCAGCAGGCCGTAGTTGGGCAGCGGCTGGCCGATCGTGACCGGGTCGCCCGGGCGCAGCTCGGCCATGCTGGCCGAGACCGTGGCCTCGGTCGGCCCGTAGCTGTTGAACAGGCGGCGCGTTGGCGTCGCCCAGCGCTCGACCAGCGCTGCCGGGCAGATCTCGCCGCCGAGGTTGATCAGGCGCAGGCTCGGCACGTCGCGGCCGAACAGCGCGACCAGCGTCGGCACCGCATGCAGCACCGTGATGCCCTGCTGCGCCAGTGCCTGCGGCAGCGCGTCGGGGTCGGCGGTGATCTCGCGCGGCGCGATCCACAGCGTCGCGCCGACCAGATACGAGATCCAGATCTCCTCGAACGACATGTCGAACGCGACCGAGAAGCCCTGGTAGACCCGGTCGTCGGCGCGCACGCCGAGCCGCTCGTTCTCGCTGCGCAGGAAATGGCAGATCGCGCCCTGGTTGATCGGCACCCCCTTGGGCTTGCCGGTCGAGCCCGAGGTGTAGATCACGTAGGCCGGGTGCTGCGGTCCGGCGCCGTTGCGGCGCTGCAGCTCGCCTTCTGCCTGCTGCAGCAGCTCCGGCTGCTCCCAGACCGGGCAGGCGATCGCGTCCAGCCCTTGCTGCAGTCCGTGGCCCGTGACGATGCCGACCGCCTGCGCGTCCTCCAGACAGACCATCACGCGCTCGGCTGGCGTGTCGGCGTCGAAGGGCAGCCAGGCGGCGCCGGTCTTGGCGATCGCGAGCTGGCTCGCCAGCAGGTCGATGCCGCGCGGCAGCCACAGGCCGACGATCTGGCCGGGCCGCACGCCCTGGCGCAGCAGGTGGTGCGCCATCAGGCTGGCGCGTTGGTCGAGTTCGCGGTAGCTCAGGCGCAGCGAGCCGCAGAGCAGCGCGGTCTGGTCCGGCTGGCGGGCCGCCGTGGCCTCGAACAGGTCGGCGAGCACTTCGTCACGAAGCAGCTCAGGGCGAGAGGAGCCTCTCAGAATCATAGATCAACCATCAGCGTGAAATGGGATGACCGGCCGCCGCCTGCTGCCGGCATAGGTCAAACACTCGATTCTGCTTGAGATTTCCGGCGCCAGCTGATTTGCACCTTGCCGACCGGCAGTTTTAAGCCGTGCTGGCGGGTCCTGCGGGCATCCGGCCCGCCGTTTCAGCTATCCCGCCGCGGGGCATGGCATCATCGCGTCGTCGGCACCAGGAAGCGGGCGGCTGCCAGCACCAGCAGCATCACCACGCCCGTGCCCAGGAAGTCGCCCAGCGCCATCGCCAGCGCGGAAGACCAGAGCGCCTCGCTGCTGCGCAGGCCCAGCGACCAGAACAAGCTGTTCATCACGACGCCGTGCAGCATGGTGTTGAACGCATCGATCTGCACGATATCCCAGAAGCTCAGGCCTTCGAGCGCAGAACCCAGCGCCTTGCGCCTGAGCATCCAGCTGACCACGAGCCAGGTCATGCAGACCGACAGCGTCGCGTAGCCCAGCTGCCAGGGCAGCTCCAGCCCCGGCCAGAAGCGGGGTAACAGGCTGAACAATGCCAGGCCACAGCCCAGTGCACCACGCCAGTCCGCGATCATGAGCATGACCAGCTTGATGCCGGCCGGCAGGAAGATCAGGCTCACACCCTGTGCGTACAGTGCATAGGAATCGAGCCATTCGTTGCACTCGTAGGCCAGCCAGTAGAGCGTGAAGCTCAGTGCGATCAAGCCAAGGTCGGGTGCTGTCAGCGGCGGGCGGGATGTCAGGGCGGTATCGGGGGAGGGGGGCATGTGCGCGGACGTCTCGGGAGGCAATGCCGTCCTGTCAGTGTTTGTCTGGCTAGGCGCTGGTGGTGGCTGGCTAGGGTCAAATTTGGATTTTCGCAGCCGGTGCAGATTTGAACATCCCCTGTTTCGGGGAGGCCGCTGGTCCGTCCATGAAAAAACCCGCCACGCGGGCGGATTCGGGGTGACGGGCCACCTGAGCGGGTGGCCGGGGTCGATTCTCAAGCGGGATGTCCGCGGCTCATGCCTCAGGCCGTGACGTTGATCGTCGAGCCGGTGCCGGGACCAAAGTCGCCGCTGGCGATCTTGGCGTACTGTTCGGTCAGTTGCTGGGCGAGCTTGCCGATCTCGGTCGCGTTCAGCGAGCCATTGGCGTCGCCGTCCGCCGCCTTCAACAGGTCCTGGATCGCCGTGCTGGCGGAGCTGGCGGCGGCGCGCTCGGCGGCGGATACCACGCCGTCCTCGTTGGTATCGAGCGGGTCGAGGTTGGCCGAGCTGCCGGACTGGATGGCGCTGCCGGCCGCGTTCACGCCACCCGCAGGAGGCGGGGGCGGGGGCATGCCGCCATGGCCATGGGCCTTGCCCGAGGAACTGCCGGCCTGCAGTTCGGTCTGGCTCAGCTCGCCACTGCTGTCGCTGTCGAGCTGGGTGATCATGTCGTCAACCGACGCATCGCTGGTGCTCGAACTTCCCTGATCCTGCTTGATCTTGTCTGTGAAGGACTGCAATTCGCTCTTGCTGATGCCGCCGCTGCTGTCGCTGTCGATCTTGCCGAACAGGTCATCGGTGGACTGGCTGCTGCTGGCCGAGCCCGAGCCGCGGGTCCGCAGGAAGTCCTGGGTCGAGCTCGGCGGCGGGAACATGCTTTTCATCACGCTGTCGAGCTCGGCGGAGCTCAAGGAGCCGTCCTTGTTGCCGTCGGACTTGCTCAGCAGTTCGGTCGTGCTGCTGTCGCTGCTGGTGCCGGTCTTCTTGGCGGCCTTGTCGAGCAGGGTCTGCAGTTCGGTCGCGTCCACACCGCCGCTGCCATCGGCATCGGCCTTCTGGAACATGCGCTCCTGCATCCTGGCCTGGCGGTTGCCTTGCAGGGCCTGTGTGTTGCTCCAATTGCTGCTGCTGACGCTGCCGATCGATGACATGATTTGCTTCCTTTTCCACGCGCGGTGCGTGAGCACCTGATTTCACTGCATCCAGTCTACGAATGCCGTGTAAGCCGCTTGTGTCCGGTTTGTATCGGGCTTGACATAAAACAGCCGGGCCGGTGCGAAACAATGCGATCCGGTTCCGCTTCTCCGTTTCCTCACATGCCCATGCCCCGCATCTTGCTGGTGGATGATGACCACGAAATCACCACCCTGCTGGCCGACTACCTCCAGCGTTACCATTTCTCGACCGTTTGCGCCCATGATGCCGCCTCGATGCGGGAGGTGATGGCACGCGAGGCCGTGGACCTGGTCGTGCTCGACTGGATGCTGCCCGGCACCGATGGCCTGGCCCTGGCCCGGGAACTGCGCCTACGGGCCTGCCTGCTGCCCATCATCATGCTGACGGCCCGGGCCGGGGCTTTCGATTGCGTGCTCAGTCTGGAAAACGGTGCCGACGACTACATGAGCAAACCGTTCGAACCGCGCGAGCTGGTGGCCCGGATTCAGGCGGTGCTGCGGCGCGTCCAGGCTCGCGCCCCGTCGCCCGTGGCCATGATGGCCGAGGTGATCGAGTTCGACGGCTGGCGCCTGCACCGCATGGAGCGGCATCTGAGCGCGCCCTCCGGCGTCGTGCTGCCGCTGTCGAACGCCGAGTTCCGCCTGCTGGGCACTTTCCTGAACCATCCGCGTCAACTGCTGAGCCGCGAACAGCTGATGGACGAGGCGCGCGGCCGCAACATGGAGGCCTTCGATCGGAGCATCGATCTGCTGGTTTCGCGCCTGCGCCACAAGCTCGATCAGGGCGATGGGCCGACCGGCTTCATCAAGACCGTGCGCGGTCTGGGGTACATGTTCCAGGCGCAAGCCATCCGCAAGTTGCAGGGCCAGGAATCCCGATGAGGCGCTACCTGCCCTCGACGCTGTTCGGGCGCCTGGCCGCCTTGCTGTTCGCGGCGGTGCTGGCCAGTCATGTGCTGGCGCTGACCCTGCTGTTCGAGTTGCGCCCGCCACCGCATGCCGGGCCGCGGGCCGTGGCCGGGCCTGGCGTGACGGCGCCACCGGAGCCGCACGCGCACCACGAGCGGCCACTGCTGCATCCGGGCTTGTTGCTCGATATCGGCGTGCGTCTGGGGGTTTTGATGCTGGCGGCCTGGGTCGGGGCGCGCTGGCTGTCGGCACCCATCCGGCAACTGGCGCATGCAGCGCAGGAGCTGGGCGAGAACATCGACCGCGCGCCCTTGCCCGAAACCGGCACCGCCGAATGCCGCGAGGCCACCCGCGTGTTCAACCAGATGCAGCAGCGCATCCGCCAGCAAATCGCCGAGCGCGAGCATTTCGTGGCGGCCGTCTCGCACGACCTGCGCACGCCGCTGACCCGTTTGCGCCTGCGCGCCGAGTCGGTGCAAGAGGCCACCTTGCGTGAAGGCTGGTGCCGGGATGTCGCGGAGATGGAAGCCCTGGTCGGTGCCACGCTGGATTATCTGAGTGGCACGGCGGCGCCCGAACCGTTTGTCGTCGTGGACATGGAGGCCCTGGTCAACAGCCTGCTGGATGACGAGCTGGACTGCGGACACCGCGTCAGCCTGAGCGGCCAGGCCCGACCGTTGAGCGGGCAGCCGCGTGCCTTGCGGCGTTGTCTGGACAATCTGGTCGGCAATGCGATCCGCTATGGCAGCGAGGCCCGGATCGAACTCAGCGATGCGCCGCGGGCGCTGACGATCACGGTGCGCGACCGGGGCCCGGGCCTGCCGGCCGAGGAACTCGACAAGGTGATGGAGCCGTTCTACCGGGTGGAGGCGTCACGCCACCGCGATCACGGCGGGGTCGGCCTGGGGCTGGCGATCGCGCGCGATGTCGCCCGCAAGCACGGGGGCCACTTGAGCTTGAGCAACCTCCCGCAAGGCGGGCTGCTGGCCCGCCTGACCCTGCCGCGCCAGCCGTGACCGGCTGGCGCGCCTCAAGGCCTTACTTGGACACCACGCGCACCATTTCGAGGCACTTGGCCGCGTAGCCCCATTCGTTGTCGTACCAGGCCACGATCTTGACGAAGCTCTTGTCGAGCGCCAGGCCAGCCTCGGAGTCGAACACGCTGGTGCAGTATTCGCCGCGGAAATCGGTCGAGACCACCTTCTCGTTGGTGTAGCCGAGCACGCCCTTGAGCTGGCCCTCGGACTGCGCCTTCATCTCGGCACAGATTTCCTCGTAGCTGGCTTCGGCGTCGAGTTCGACCGTCAGGTCGACCACCGACACGTCCGAGGTCGGGACGCGGAAGCTCATGCCGGTCAGCTTCTTGTTGAGCTCGGGGATCACCTTGCCGACGGCCTTGGCGGCGCCCGTGCTCGACGGGATGATGTTTTCCAGGATGCCGCGACCGCCGCGCCAGTCCTTGCGCGAGGTGCCATCGACGGTCTTCTGGCTCGCGGTGGCCGCGTGCACGGTGGTCATCAGGCCACGCTTGATGCCCCATTTGTCGTTCAGCACCTTGGCGACCGGGGCCAGCGCGTTGGTGGTGCAGGATGCGTTGGAGATCACGGCCTCGCCGGCGTACTTCTCGTGGTTGACGCCGTAGACGAACATCGGCACGTCGTCCTTGGACGGGGCCGAGATCACGACCTTCTTGGCGCCGGCGTTCAGGTGGATCTGGTTGCTCTCGGCGGTCAGGAACTGGCCGGTGCATTCGAGCACCACATCGACGCCCATCTCGGCCCACTTCAGCTGCGGGTTGTCGCGCTCGTGGCTCAGCGCGATGCGCTTGCCGTTGACGATCAATGCCTCGTTGCCGTCGAAGCTGACTTCACCCTGGAAGCGGCCATGCACGCTGTCGTACTTCAGCATGTAGGCCAGGTAGTCGGCCGGCTTGGGGTCGTTGATGCCGACGATCTCGATGTCGTCGAAGCGTGCGACGGCGGCGCGCAGCGCCAGACGGCCGATACGGCCGAAGCCGTTGATACCCAGTTTGATGGTCATGATGTTGTCTTTCCCGGAAGTTACAAAATCGTTACGTACCCGAAGCATGGACCGGGGCGCTGACGGCACCCTGTCGGTCGAGATGGCAGCGGGACCGGCCCGCCGCCCGGATCAGTCTCAGTTCTTTTCGCCGACGACGGCCAGCACGGTGGCGGCGACGTTCTCGGGGGTGAAGCCGAAATGCTTGAACAGCACCGGCGCCGGAGCCGACTCGCCGTAGCGGTCGATGCCGACCACGGCGTCGCAGCGGTACTTCCACCAGCCGTCGGTCGAACCCATCTCGACCGCGATGCGCGGCAGGCCGGCCGGCAGCACGCTGGTCTTGTAGTCGCCGTCCTGGCGGTCGAAGGTGGTGGTGCTCGGCATCGAGACCACGCGCACCGCGATGTCCTGCGCCGCCAGCATTTCCTGCGCCTTGACAGCCAGCTGCACTTCGGAGCCGGTGGCGATGATCACGGCCTTGGCCTTCTTGTTCTTCTTGAAGCCGACATCGACCGGCTCGCTCAGCACGTAGGCGCCCTTGGCGATGTTGTCCAGCGAGGCCTTGGGCGCGTAGGGCAGGTTCTGGCGGCTCAGCAGCAGCGCGGTCGGCCGGTCGGTGTTGCGCAGCGCAACCGTCCAGGCGACGGCGGTCTCGGCCGTGTCGCCCGGGCGCCAGACGTCCAGGTTCGGGATCAGGCGCAGGCTGGCGGCGTGTTCGATCGACTGGTGGGTCGGGCCGTCCTCGCCCAAGCCGATCGAGTCATGGGTGAACACATGCACCACGCGCTGCTTCATCAGCGCGGCCATGCGGATCGCGTTGCGGCTGTAGTCGCTGAAGGTCAGGAAGGTGCCGCCGTAGGGAATGTAGCCACCATGCAGCGCGAGGCCGTTCATGATCGCGGCCATGCCGAACTCGCGCACGCCGTAGTTGATGTGGCGACCGCCCTGGCCAGCCTCGTTCTTGACCACGGCGCCGGCGGCGTCGAAGCGCAGGTTGGGCGTGGACTTGGTGTTGGTCAGGTTGGAGCCGGTCAGGTCGGCCGAGCCGCCCAGCAGCTCGGGCAGCGCGGCGGTGAAGGCTTCCAGTGCCAGCTGGCTGGCCTTGCGGCTGGCCACGGTCTCGGCCTTGTCGTGGGCGGCGGCCAGCGTGTCGGCAGCGATCTGCTCGAAGTGCTTCGGCAGCTCGCCCTTCATGCGGCGCTCGAATTCCCTGGCTTCGCTCGGGAAGGCCTTCTTGTAGGCGGCAAAGCGCTCCTTCCAGGCCTTCTCGGCGGCCTTGCCGGCATCCTTGGCATCCCAGGCAGAGTAGACCTCTTTCGGGATCTCGAACGGGCCGCAAGTCCAGCCCAGCGTTTCGCGCGTGAGCTTGATTTCCTCGGCGCCGAGCGGCTCGCCGTGCGCCTTCGAGGTGTTGGCGCGGTTCGGGCTGCCCTTGCCGATATGGGTCTTGCAGCAGATCAGGGTCGGCTTGGTCGCGTCGAGCTTGGCCTGAGCGATGGCAGCATCGACCGCGTCGGCGTCATGGCCGTCGACGGCGCGGATCACGTTCCAGCCGCAGGCCTCGAAGCGCTTGGGCGTGTCGTCGATGAACCAGGGCGTGACCTGGCCGTCGATCGAGATGCCGTTGTCGTCGTAGAGCGCGATCAGCTTGCCCAGCTTCCAGGCGCCGGCCAGTGCGATGGCCTCGTGGCTGATGCCTTCCATCAGGCAGCCGTCGCCTAGGAAGACATAGGTGCGGTGATCGACGATCTCATGGCCGTCACGGTTGAACTCGGCCGCCAGCAGCTTCTCGGCCAGCGCGAAGCCGACCGCGTTGGTGATGCCCTGACCCAGCGGGCCGGTGGTGGTCTCGACGCCCGGGGTGTGACCGACTTCCGGGTGGCCGGCGGTCTTGGAGCCGAGCTGGCGGAAGTTCTTCAGCTCGCTCATCGGCAGCTTGTAGCCGCTCAGGTGCAGCAGCGCGTAGATCAGCATCGAGGCGTGGCCGTTCGACAGCACGAAGCGGTCGCGGTCGAACCAGGCCGGGTTGACCGGATTGTGTTTGAGGTGGCGACCCCACAGCGCGACGGCCATGTCGGCCATGCCCATGGGCGCGCCCGGGTGGCCGGAGTTGGCTTGCTGCACGGCATCCATCGCCAGGGCGCGGATGGCGTTGGCCATGGTTTGCGCGTTGACGGCGGAGGCTGGGGAGGGGGTCTTGGCGACGGTCATGGGAAGCCTCAAAAATCTAAACCCGGGATTTTATCTGGGCACCTCCGGCAGCCGCAAGAAACGGCGTTTCAATCGGGTTGGCGACAGACCGGATCGCGTCGTTCGCGTTCCTCGCAATACTGCTCGCGCACCAGCCGTTCGAGCTCGCGCCGGCGCGCATCGATGATGGACAGCTCGGCGTGGTCGCTGCTGCGATCCTGGCGCGCCAGTGCCTGGGCCGACTTCATGCGGTCGAGCGCGCCGTTGAGGTCGAGTCGGGCGCGCTGGGCTTCGGCGCCTGCGCGCGCGGCCCGCACCGGCTGGCCCTGTTGCTGTGCCACCGTGGCCAGCGCCTGCCAGGCTGGCGCATCGTCGGGGTGCAGCGCCAGCCAGGTCTGCAGCCGCTGGCTGGCGGCATCGAGCGCCCGCGCGTCCGGCGCTGACGCGGCAGCCTGCGCGCCCAGCAGCAAGGCGGCGCGCCCGGGCGCAGCCAGCGCCTGCTCGCGCAGCGTCGTCCGTTCCAGGCCGGCCAGGCGATCGGTCTGGGTCAGCTGCATGGCTTCGAGCGCGAGCAGCTCCACCGCCTGGCGCACTGCTGCCTCGTCGGGCAGCGCTGCCAGCAGGCGGCCGAGCTGCTCCTGCGCCGTGCGCGGGTCGCGCAGCTTGGCAGCCGCCAGCGTGGCGCCATAGCGCAGGCCCAGCGTGGCCGGGTCGCGCAGCGGCGCGGCGTGCTGCCGTCCGGCCTGCGCCAGCGCCTGCAGCCGCTCGATCCGGGATTCGCCCAGCACCCGCGCCCGCGCCGCCATCAGCGCGTGCAGCGCAGGCGTGGCGCCAGCATGGCCGCCGGCATTGGGCGCGGCCAGCGCCAGCCGCGCGCGCATCTCGGCGATGCGCTCGGTGCTCAACGGGTGGCTGCGCAGGTAGGGGAAGGACCCGTCGTCGTTCAGCCGCGCGGCCTGCTGCAGCTTGTCGAACAGGGTTGCAAAGCCGGCGCCGTCGAAGCCGGCCTCGGTCATGACGCCGAAGCCGATCCGGTCGGCCTCGCGCTCCATGTCGCGCGAGAAATTGAGCTGGTTCTGCAGCGCCAGCGCCTGGCCGCCGACGATGGCCGCGCTGCCGATGTCGGCATTCTTCGCCTTGCTGGCCGCGACGGCACCCAGCACCATGGCCGCCAGCATCCAGGGCGCCTGTCGGCTCTGCTGGGTCAGCAGCCGTGCGATATGGCGCTGCGACACATGGCTGAGCTCGTGCGCCAGCACCGACGCCAGCTCGTCCGCGCTGGTCACGGTCGCCAGCAGCCCGGTGTGCACGCCGAGGTAGCCGCCCGGCAGCGCAAAGGCGTTGACCGAGGGGTCGCGCAGCAGCAGCAGGCGCCAGGCGTAGCGCTGGTCGGCGTCGGGCGGCAGCTCGCCGCGCGCCTGCGCCGAAGCCAGCAGCGGCCGCCAGAGGTCCTGCAGGTAGCCGTCGAGCAGCGGGTCATCCAGATAGTCGGGGTCGCGGTAGATGGTGCGTGCGATCTGGTCGCCGATGCGGCGCTCATCGCCCAGCGTCATCTCGCCGCTGTCGCCCAGGCTGGGCAGCGCCAGGCCGGGACGGGCAGCCTCGGTCGCGGGGGCCTGGGCCTGCAGCCAGGTCGCCGGCAGACCTGCCAGCAGGACTGCGGCCAGCCAAGGCCGCCAGCGGGAACGGAAGGGAGCGCGCATCGCCGTATCATGCCTGTTTCAGAACCCGATCACAGCAGGCGACCCAGATGAGCGACTCCCCACTCACCCATTTCGATGCCAGCGGCCAGGCGCACATGGTCGATGTCGGCGCCAAGGCGCAGACGCACCGGATCGCGCTGGCGCAGGGCCGCATCAGCATGCAGCCCGCGACCTTCGAGCTGGTCGTGCACGGCAGCCCCAAGAAGGGCGATGTGCTGGGCGTGGCGCGGCTGGCCGGCATCATGGGTGCCAAGCGCACCGCCGACCTGATCCCGCTCTGCCACCCGATCGCGCTCACGCGGGTGGCGGTCGAGTTCGAGCTGCTCGAAGCCGAGCATGCCGTTGTCTGCCGCGTCAGCGCCGAGACCGTCGGCCCGACCGGCGTCGAGATGGAAGCGCTGACCGCCGTCAACTGCGCCCTGCTGACGATCTACGACATGTGCAAGGCCGCCGACCGCGGCATGGTGATCTCCGACATCCGGCTGCTGGAGAAGCATGGCGGCAAGTCGGGGAGTTTCGTCAGCGTTTGATCAGCAGCCTCAAACCGCCTGCGCCCTGATCCAGTTCACCAGCTTGTCCAGGAACAGTTGGCCTTCCTCGTTGACCAGATAGGCCTCGGCTTCCTTCGAGTCGACGCAGGCCAGCAGCTTGTCCTTGAGCTCGCCTTGCTGTTGCAGCAGCCACAGCAGCTTGGCGCCGAGCTTCTGCGGCAGCTCGTTGCGGTGGATCAGCGTCGCCGCGCCCTTGGCACCGGGCGGTTGAATGCGGAAGATGACCAGCTCGGGGTTCGGCGTGCGCTGGCGGCGCTCCTTGCGGTTTTCCTCGACCTCCGCCCGGGTGACAGGGGCGGCGGCAGGTGCAGTCCAGTGGCTCAGTTCAGCACGAGAGCTCAGCTGGTCCAGCGTGATGCCATAAGTCACGATCTGCTTGACGATGTCGTCGATCACCTTGACGCAATCGGTCTTCCAGCTCGATAGCTCGGCGTTGAGCTGTGTGAATGTCCGCAGTTCTTCGGCGCTCAGCGCCTGCTGCTGCTGGATCTTGCGGACGAGTTGTTCGAGTTCGGTTTGCCTGGGGAATTTCATAGATTCAGTTTAGTTTGAAGACCGAGACGGTCTGTACCAGTTCCTGTGCCTGCTCGTGCAGGCTGGTCGCGGCGGCGGCCATCTCCTCGACCAGCGTGGCGTTCTGCTGCGTGGCCTGGTCCATCTGCATCACGGCTTCGCCGACCTGCCCCACGCCCGCGCTTTGCTCGACGCTGGCCGCGCTGATCTCGCCCATGATGTCGGTCACGCGCCGGATGCCCGCCACCACCTCGTTCATGGTCGCGCCGGCCTGGTCCACCTGCACCGAGCCCTGCTCGACGCGATCGACGCTGGTCGTGATCAGACCCTTGATCTCCTTGGCCGCCTCGGCGCTGCGCACCGCCAGGCTGCGCACTTCGGCCGCCACCACGGCAAAACCGCGCCCCTGCTCGCCGGCTCGCGCCGCCTCCACCGAGGCGTTCAAGGCCAGGATGTTGGTCTGGAAGGCGATGCCGTCGATGACGCCGATGATGTCGGCAATGCGGCGCGAGCTGTCGTTGATGCCCTTCATCGTGTCGACCACCTGGGCCACCATCTCGCCGCCCTTGACCGCGATCTCGCTGGCGCTCTGGGCCAGCTGGTTGGCCTGGCGCGCGTTGTCCGAGTTCTGCCGCACGGTCGAGCCCAGCCGCTCCATCGAGGCCGAGGTTTCCTCCAGCGCGCTGGCCTGGTTCTCGGTCCGGCCAGACAACTCCATATTGCCCTGGGCGATCTGCTCGCTGGCGCTGGCCAGGTTTTCGGAGCTCCGGTGCACCTGACGCACCATCTTCGCCAGCTGCTCGCGCATGGACTGGAGCGCCGTCAGCAGGTTGTCGGAGTCTGGGTATTTGATGTCGATCCTGGTGCCCAGGTCGCCGGCCGCGATGCGTCGCGTGATTTCGGCCGCGTAGCGGGGCTCGCCGCCGAGTTGCTGCAGGATGCTGCGCGAGATCAGCAGGCTCAGGGCCAGCACCGCCAGCATCAGCACCAGCACCCCCGCCACCAGGCCGGTGGCGCGCTGCATCAGCGTGGCGTTCACGCTGTCCACGTAGATGCCCGAACCGATGATCCAGCTCCAGCTGCTCAAGCCCTTGACATACGAGATCTTGGGCTGCGGTGTCTCGCTGCCGGGCTTGGGCCACTGGTAGCTGACGAAGCCCTCGCCATGCTGCCTGACGTCATCGATCATCTCCTGGAAGAAGAGCTTGCCGTCCGGGTCCTTGGCGGCTTTCATGTTGACGCCGTTGAGCTTGGCCTGTATGGGGTGCATCAGCATCTTGCCCTGCATGTCCTGGACCCAGAAGTACTCGCCCTGCCCATAGCGCAGGTCCTTGATCGCGGCCATGGCCTGTTGCTGGGCCAGCTCGCGCGACAGGCTGCCTTGGCGTTCGAGCGATTCGAAGTAGGTCGCGATGCCGATGGCCGTTTCCACCGTCTGCTGCACGTTGCGTTCCCGTTCTTTCAGCAACAGTTGGTGTTCCGTGAACAGGAAGACTGCCGTCAGCGCGGCAATGCCCAGCAAGGCGCTGATGATCAGGGTTATTAATCTTGTGGAAACGGAAGTATTCTTTATGTTAAACATGTCTGGGGGGTATGAAGGCGGCACGGTGGCCTTGATGGCTCAGGTCCAGTTGCCAGCGGATCTTGCGCTGGCGTTTTCAAGCGCTTACGTGATCAAAATGTATCCAACCATTTCCAATAGTCGAATGGATCATACATAAAGTTGAAGGGCTGCCAGTTCGTCCGAGTCCGGCTGGCTGCGCGCGTAAAAAAGCCGCCAAGCTCCTGCGAGCTGGGCGGCCAAGCCTTGGGTCTGAAATGAAGGTGGGCGATCAGGCCTGACGCGCAGCGTCCATGCACTGACCGAGCTGGTCGAAGCACTGGTCGGCCAGCGGGGTCGGCATCACGTACTTGGTACGGCTGTCGATGGTGTCGTTGATCAGCATGATCATGCCCTTGGCGCGCAGCGTCTTGAGGCGGCGGTGCACGGTGCTGGGCGAAATCTCCTTGGACATGTGCATGGCTTCCAGCACGGTGATCTGCTTGCCGGTGTGCCAGACGGCGGCGAAGCTGTCCAGCAGCGACTGCTCGACCGCGTCCAGCATCGGGAAGGTCGGCAGGTCACGGATGGCCTTGACCAGATTGAGGAACTTCAGATAGGCCTGTGAATGGTGGGTGCTCGTTTGCATGTTGCTAACTATATCGTGTCAGTGCGGCCGAAATCAAGAGGCAGAACAACTTGTAACGGAAAAAGGGGTGGAATTATCGCTCCTGCCGGCCCGCCTGGCCGCCGCTTGAGGGTAAACCCTGCTGTCGGCCCGGCCACCCGGGGCGGCCCTGGCCTATGATGTCCGCAGGAGGGTCGCCGTCCGGGCGGCCGTACAGAAGGCTGGATATCATGAAATTGCTCGTCCCGATCGATGGTTCCGAACTGGCGCTGCAGGCGCTGCAGCATGCGATTGACCTGGCGCGCGCCGGGCTGGCGGTCGAGCTGGTGCTCGCCAACGTGCAGGAGCCGGCATCGACCTATGAACTGCTGACGCTGCACGATCCCGAGGCGCTGGCCGAGGTGGCAGTCGGAGCTGGTCGCGATCTGATGGCGCCCGCGGTGCAGCTCGCCGACGTCGCTGGCCTGCCTTATGCCGAGACCGTGGTGGTCGGCGACGTGGTGCCTGCGCTGCTTGAACTGCTGGAGGAGGAGGGCTGCGAGGCGATTGTCATGGGCAGCCACGGCATGGGCCTGGTGCGCAGCGCGCTGGGCTCGGTCTCGCGCGCCATGCTCGAGCAGGCACCGGTGCCGGTGACCTTCGTCAAGGCCCGGCCCGAACCCGAGCAGGAAGCCGATTCGGGCGACGACGAGGACCTCGTGGCCGACGCGGACTGAGGTCCGGCCAGCCGCCCGGTCTCAGCCGCTGAGCACCGGGAAGATCTTGACCAGTCCGGCCGCCATCACCTCGACCGAGATCGCCGCCAGGATCAGGCCCATGATCCGCGTCATCACGTTGATGCCGGTCTTGCCCAGGATGCGCTCGATCGGTTCGGCCAGCGTGAAACAGATCGCGGTGGCCAGCCCGATCACCACGCCGTAGCCCACCAGCGCGGCGTGCTGCAGCAGCGTCCTGGCCTGGTCGGCGTAGATCACGACGGTCGACATCGTGGCCGGGCCGGTCAGCAGCGGGATGGTCAGCGGCACCACCGCGATCGAGGCCCGCGCGGAGGCATCGTCGACCTCGTCGGGCGTGGTGCGCGCCTCGGCCGGCTGGGCGTTGAGCATCGACAGCGCCGAGGTCAGGAGCAGCATGCCGCCGCCGACCTGGAAGCTCGCCAGCGAGATGCCGAAGAAGTCCAGGATCTGCAGGCCCAGCAGCGCGCAGCCCGCGATCACGGCGAAGGCGCTGCACGAGGCGATCAGCACCGTGCGGCGGCGCTGCGCCTCGGAAAACCCTTGCGTGTAGTGGATGAAGAAGGGCACGATCGCCAGTGGGTTGACGATGGCCAGCAGGGTGATCAGCGGCTTGAAGTCCATCGCCGCATTGTGCATGTGAGGGGCGCCGGATTCCGCTAATCTTGCAGGTTCCGTACTACAGAAGGATGTTTTTCATGGGCCAGTTCATCGATATCGTTGCCGCCGACGGCTTCACTTGTTCTGCCTACCTGGCCGAGCCAGTCGGCCAGCCGCGTGGCGCCGTCGTGGTGCTGCAGGAGATCTTCGGCGTCAACTCGCATGTCCGCGCCGTGGCAGACGGCTATGCGGCGCAAGGCTACCTCGCGCTCGCGCCTTCGACCTTCGAGCGCGTCAAGTCCGGCGTCGAGCTCGGCTACACCGACGCCGACATGCAGGCCGGCTTCGCGCTCAAGCTGGCGGTCGAGGCGCTGCCGGCGCCCGGCGTGCTGGCCGACATCCAGGCCGCCATCGACGAAGCGGCCCGCCGCAGCGGCGGCAAGGTCGGCGTCGTCGGCTATTGCTGGGGCGGCCTGCTGACCTGGCGCAGCGCCTGCGAGCTGCAGGGCCTGGCGGCAGCCGTGCCCTACTACGGCGGCGGCATGACCACCCCCGACGAGGTCGCGCGCAGCCCGAAATGCCCGGTGCTGGCGCATTTCGCCGAGCAGGACAACTGGATTCCGATGGATACGGTCGAGACCTTCCGCACCGCCCAGCCCGGCGTCGAGGTGCACAGCTATGACGCCCACCACGGCTTCAACTGCGACCAGCGCGGTGCCTCGCACCCGCCTTCGGCCGCGCTGGCGCGCGAGCGCACGCTGGCTTTCCTTGCCCGACAGCTCGGCTGATTTCCAGGTTGACCTCTGGCGCCGGTTGCTGGCGCATTGACATGAAAAACCCCCTGAGCGTCTTCCGACGGCAGGGGTTTTGCGCTGTTGCATGGGCCTGGAGGCCCCGCAGCGTCAGAGGCCGATCGGCCCGCCGTCGGTGCGGGTGATCACCATCGTGGCCGAGCGCGGGCGCCTGGTCGAGCCCGGGTTGGTCTGGCTGTCCGGCCAGTGGCTGGACAGCGCGTCGAGCCGGCTCTCTTCGCCCGGGTGCTGGATGTTGCAGAACATGGTGCGGCCGTCCGGCGTGATCGCGATGCCGGTGATCTCGCAGTCCTTCGGGCCGACCAGGAAGCGGCGCACGCTGTCGGGCGTGGCCCTGGCGCCGACCCGGGTCTCGGTGCCACCGGCAGCCACAGCCTGGCCGCCGTCGCCGACCTGGCCGGGCACGGCGGCCAGCATCATGCAGTTGGTCTCGTCGGTGTAGGCGTTGTCGTCGGTCTGGATCCAGAGCAGGCCGCGCGGGTCGAAGTACAGGCCGTCCGGGCTCGAGAAGTCGTTGACCGCGGTCAGGCCCGACAGGTTGACGTCGGCGGCGGCATCGTCCTGGGCGCCGAACAGGTAGATGTCCCAGCTGAAGCGGGTCGAAGCCTGGCCACCGAGTTCCTTCCAGCGGATGATGTGACCGTTCGGGTTGCCTTGGTTGACCTTGGTCTTGCCGTCGGCGTTGAAGGTATCGCTGTAATAGCGCGGGTTGGCCGCGTCGGGCTTGAGCTGGCTGCCAGTCGGGCTGGCGTCGTGGGCGACACGGTTGCTGTTGTTGGTCAAGGTCATGTAGACCTCGTGGTTGAGCGGATTCACCGCACCCCATTCCGGACGGTCCATCTTGGTCGCGCCGAGCGAGTCGGCGGCCAGGCGCGCGTGGATCAGTACGTCGGCCTGGTCGGCGAAGGGATAGAGCTTGTGGCTGGCGTCCAGCCCGTTTTTGCCATGGGTCAGTTCGAGCCATTCGCCGCTGCCGTCGGCGTTGAACCTGGCGACATAGAGCTGGCCTTCGTCGAGGTACTTGGCGCCTGCGGCCAAGCCACCGTTGACATCGGCCTCGTCCCACAGCGCCTTCGAGACGAACTTGTAGATGTATTCGTTGCGCGAATCGTCGCCGCTGTAGATCACGATCGGCTGGCCCTTGCGCGCCGGTACCGGCCAGGCGCCCTCGTGGTTGAAGCGGCCCAGCGCGCTGCGCTTGACCGGGGTGCTGTCGGGGCGGAAGGGGTCGATCTCGACCACCCAGCCGAAGGTGTTGCAGCTGTTGCGGTAGTCGTCGCCGGCGCTGGCGCCGCTGACGACGCTGTTCCAGCGCGCGAACAGGTCGTCGCTGCCGGCGCTGTCCCAGCCGTAGGGGCTCTTGCGGCCGTCGCTCATGCCGTAGCGCTTGAGGCCGGCGATCTCCTTGGCGCTGCGCCTGGCGTCATCGCCAGCAGAGCCGTTGACATGGCGGCTGATGACGTTGGTGTAGTTTTCCTCGCAGGTCAGGTAGGTGCCCCAGGGGGTGTAGCCGTTGGCGCAGTTGTTGTTGGTGCCGCGCGTCTTCATGCCATCGGGCGAGAACTTGGTCCTGACCAGCTCGCTGCCCTTGACCGGGCCGCCGAAGTCGATCGGGGTGGCCGAGGTGATGCGGCGGTTGTAGCGCGAGCCACGCACCAGGCTCATGCCGGCGCCCTGGGCGTCGCGCTTGACCTCGACCACGCTGACGCCGTGGGCATGGATTTCCTTCTCGACCTCGCTGGCGACGCGGCTGGCGCCGGCGGTCCTGCCGTTCGGGTGCAGCGCGAAGGGGGCCACCACGTATTCGTGGTTGACGCACAGCAGGCCGCGATCCGAGCGGCGGGCGTCGAAGCGGCCGGATTCGCCCAGGCCGAAGAAGTACATGCCGTCATGACCGTCGCCGATGCGGCGGTTGTAGGAGTCGGCGCTCTCGCTGCCGTCGCCCTTCCAGGATTCGTCGCCCCAGTGCATCGGGTCGCCCAGGGCGTGCAGGATGCTCATCTGGTAGCCGGCCGGCAGCGTGACCTGGTCGTCGCGGTGCTTGGCCACCGAGCCGAAACCCAGCTTGAGCACGGCCTGCTTCGCCTGCGTTGCACCGTTCGCCTTGCCCTGTGCCGCCATTGCCGAGCCGCCCAGCAGCAGGCCGGTGGTCACGCCGATGCCGCCCTGCAGCGCGAGACGGCGGCTCAGGCGCGCGGCCAGCAGTTCATCGATGTGGGCGTTGTCGGAGAAGTTGACGTTCTCGCCGTCGTTGAATTCGTCCTTGGGGCTGGGGTGCGACATGCGGGTGACTCCGGTAAAACAGCTAAAGCCTGATCTTTGCGGGCAATTGTTTCATTTTCATGGCGCCCTTGAGTCATCTTGGTGACGTCGCGCCGGTGGAAGCTCGGCAAGCCTGTTCATCCGGCACTGCGCTTCGTATCATGGCAGCGTGATGCGGCAGGAGGCCAACATGAACGCTCCCTGGTCAGATTCCGTGCGGGCGGCGCTGGGCACCGTTTCGCTCGACGACAAATACGCGCTGGCGCGCGGCCATGTCTTCATGAGCGGCATCCAGGCGCTGGTGCGGCTGCCGATGCTGCAGCAGCAGCGCGACGCGCAGGCCGGCCGCCACACCGCCGGCCTGGTCAGCGGCTACCGCGGCTCGCCGCTGGGCGGCTACGACCTGGCGCTCTGGAAGGCGAGGCCGCATCTGGACGCGCACCAGATCGTGTTCCAGCCCGGCGTCAACGAGGAGCTTGCGGCGACCGCGCTCTGGGGCACGCAGATGCTGGGCTATGCGCCGCCGGGCAGCCAGAAGTTTGATGGCGTGTTCGGTCTCTGGTATGGCAAGGGACCGGGGGTGGACCGCTGCTCGGACGTCTTCAAGCATGCCAACCTGGCCGGCACCACGCCCTGGGGCGGCGTGATCGCGGTCGCGGGCGACGACCATGCGGCCAAGAGCTCGAGCGCGCCGCACCAGAGCGACCATGTGTTCAAGGCCTGTGGCCTGCCGGTGTTCTTCCCGTCCAGCGTGCAGGAGATCCTCGATCTGGGCATCCACGCCTTCGCCATGAGCCGCTACGCGGGGCTGTGGGCCGGCATGAAGACGATCCAGGAGGTGGTCGAGTCGGGCGCCGGGGTCGAGGTCGATCCGGAGCGGGTGCAGATCGTGCTGCCCGACTTCCCCATGCCAGAGGGCGGGCTGCATATCCGCTGGCCCGACACCCCGCTGGCGCAGGAAGACCGGCTCATGAACCACAAGTGGTACGCCGCGCTGGCCTATGTGCGGGCCAACCGGCTCAACCACGATGTCTGGTCGGGGCCGGATGACCGCTACGGCATCATCGCCAGCGGCAAGGCCTGGGGCGACACCTTGCAGGCGCTGGCCGACCTCGGGCTGGACCAGGCCGCCTGTCGCGCGCTCGGCATCCGGTTGCACAAGGTCGCGCTGGTCTGGCCGCTGGAAGCACAGACGGTGCGCGAGTTCGCCACCGGCCTGCAGGAGATCCTGGTGGTGGAGGAGAAGCGCCAGGTCATCGAGTATCAGCTCAAGGAGGAACTCTACAACTGGCGCCCCGATGTGCGCCCCGACGTGCTGGGCAAGTTCGACGAGCAGGGCGCCGACCACAGCGGCGGCGAGTGGAGCCTGCCCGACCCGAGCGGCCAGACGCTGCTGCGCGCGACCGCCGACCTGACGCCGGCCTTGATCGCGCGCGCGATCGGACGCCGGCTGCAGCGGCGCGGCCTGCTGCCGTCGGGCAGCGCGATCGCGCAGCGGATCGAGGCCCGGCTGGCGCTGCTCGACGCGCGCGAGCAATCGCTGCAGCAGCTCTATGCGGGCGGCAGCGCGCCGGAGCGACCGCCCTGGTACTGCTCGGGCTGTCCGCACAACCGCTCGACCGTCGTGCCCGAGGGCTCGCGCGCCATCGCCGGCATCGGTTGCCATTACATGGTGACCTGGATGAATCGCAACACCCAGGGCTTCACCCAGATGGGCGGCGAGGGTGTGCCCTGGGTCGGCCAGCAGCCCTTCAGCCGCGAGACCCACCTGTTCGCCAACCTGGGCGATGGCACTTATTTCCACAGCGGGCTGCTGGCGATCCGCCAGACGATCGCGGCCGGCGTCAACATCACCTACAAGATCCTCTACAACGATGCGGTCGCGATGACCGGCGGCCAGCCGGTGGGCGAGCGGCCCGAGGGCTGTTCGGTGCTGCAGATCGTGCACAGCCTGCGCGCCGAGGGCGTGCGCCGGATCGTGATCGTGACCGACGAGCCGCTCAAGTATGTGAATGCGGAGCAGTGCCTGCCCGGCGGTGTCACATTGCGCCTGCCGCCCGAGGTGCCAGTCGAGCATCGCGACGAGCTCGACCGCCTGCAGCGCGAGTTCCGCGCGGTGGCGGGCACCACCGCCATCATCTACGACCAGACCTGCGCGACCGAGAAGCGGCGTCGGCGCAAGCGCGGCCAGCTGGTCGAGCCGGCGCGGCGCGTCTATATCAACGCCGCCGTCTGCGAAGGCTGCGGCGACTGCGGCGAGAAAAGCAACTGCCTGAGCGTCGAGCCGCTCGAAACCGAGCTCGGTCGCAAGCGCCAGATCAACCAGGGCAGCTGCAACCTCGACTACTCCTGCCTGGACGGCTTCTGTCCCAGCTTCGTGACGGTCGAGGGTGGACGGCTGCGGCGTACGGCAGCAAAAGGCCTGCCCGATCCGGCCAGCCTGGGCGAGCTGCCCGAGCCCGATCTGCCAGCGACCAGCCACCCCTACGGCATCCTGATCGCCGGGGTGGGCGGCACTGGCGTCATCACGCTGGGCCAGCTGATCGGCGAGGCCGCCTTCCTGGACGGGCGCGGCGTCGTGACGCAGGACGCCGCCGGTCTGGCGCAGAAGGGCGGTGCGACCTGGAGCCATGTGCAGATCGCCGACCGGCAGCCCGACATCCTGACCACGCGCGTGAGCCTGGCCGAGGCCGACCTGCTGCTGGGTTGCGACCCCATCGTCGCCGCGCAAGCCGAGTCGGTGTCACGCCTGCGCGCCGGCCGCAGCCGGGTGGCGCTCAACTCGCATGTCGCGCCGACGGCGGCCTTCGTGCACCAAGGTGGCTGGAAGAGTCCGGGCGCGCAATGCCAGGACCTGCTCGGGCAGGCAGTCGGCGCGCAGGCGCTGGCCGTGCTCGACGCCGAGGCCATCGCGCGCCAGCTGGTCGGCGACGCGATCTACGCCAACCCGGTGCTGCTGGGCTATGCCTGGCAGCGCGGCTGGGTGCCGGTGCGGCGCGAGTCGCTGCAGCGCGCGATCGAGCTCAACGCCACGGCGGTGGAGCAGAACCTGGCCGCCTTCGAATGGGGTCGGCTGGCGGCCCACGACGGTGCGCGCGTGCAGGCCTTGCTGGCGCCGGTCGGGCAGCCGGTCCATTTCCAGCCCAGGCCGGGGCTGGACGGGCTGCTGCGGGACCGCGTCGAACGGCTGACCGCCTACCAGGATGCGGCCTACGCGCGCCGCTACGAAGAGGCGGTGCGCCGCGTGCAGCAGGCCGAGGCCGCCCAAGTGCCCGGCAAGAGCACGCTGGCCGAGGCGATGGCGCGCCATTTGTACGAGCTGATGGCGTACAAGGACGAGTACGAGGTCGCGCGCCTCTACACTGATGGCCGCTTCGAACGCGAGGTGGCGGAGCGCTTCGAGGGCGACTACCGGCTGCGCTTCCACCTCGCGCCACCGTTCCGGGCCGACCGCGATGCGCGCGGCGAGCTCAGGAAGAAGGCCTACGGTCCCTGGATGTTGCAGCTGATGCGCGGGTTGGCGCGGCTGAAGTTCCTGCGCGGCACCGCCTTCGACCCCTTCGGGCGCAGCGCCGAGCGCCGTACCGAACGCGCGCTGATAGCCGAATACCTGGAACTGCTCGACGAGCTGCTGCCCACGCTGACGCCGGACAGCCACGCGCTGGCGCTGCAGCTGGCGCATGTCCCGGGCCAGATCAAGGGCTTCGGCCATGTCAAGGCGCATCACCTGGCGGCGGCGCGCGAACGCTGGAGCCAGCTGCTGGCGCAGTGGCGCGCGCAGCCCCCGACGGGGGACCGGACCTGAGGTTGCTCAAGCCGCGTGCAGTCGCCGCACAATCGGACTCATCTGAAAAAGGAATTTCCCCATGAGCCAGAGCTTGCGTTTCCTCCATTTCGACTGCAGCGAAGACAGCGCCGGCCTTGCCAGCTTCGAAGCCATGGCCAGCGTCGGTGCCGCGCAGTGGCCGGCGCTGCAGGCCGAGGTCGCTACCGTGCTGGACTGGGCGCACCACGGCTTTGCTGGCGTGCGCGGCCCGCTCGACGACGATGGCGACTGGGACTACGACCTGCATGCCAGCCTTGAGACCGTGGCCACGCTGGAGCTGGACTACGACCCCGCCGCGCGTCGGCTGGTCAGCCATGCGCTGGCCGACGGCATGCCGCGCTACACGCTGACGCTGACCCTGGGCGGCACCCCGGGTTTCGCTCAAGCCCTGCGCGAACGCTTCGATCTGGGCGCCGATTAGAATGGCCGCAGGCCAGCCCCATCGGTCTGGCTGCAAGTGATTTTTTCCGAGACAGGATTTTTCAAGTGTTCATTTCTTCCGCTTTCGCCCAGGCCGCTGCTGGCGGCGACACCCAATCCACCCTGATGAACATGCTGCCGCTGGTGCTGATGTTCGTGGTGCTGTACTTCGTCATGATCCGCCCGCAGATGCGCAAGCAGAAGGAGCACAAGGCCATGGTCGAGGCGCTGGCCAAGGGTGACGAGATCGTGACCGCCGGCGGCCTGCTCGGCAAGGTCAGCAAGCTCGGCGAGACCAGCATTGGCGTCGAGATCGCCAACGGCGTGGAAATCCAGCTGCAGCGCACCGCCGTGGTGCAGGTGCTGCCTAAAGGCAGCCTCAAGTAATTTCCATGCGACAGAGCGCGGCCGGGCCCGGGTCCGGCCGTTCGGCTTTTTGAACGGAGCGCCAGGCTCATGAACCGATATCCCCTGTGGAAATACGTGACCATCCTGGTCGCGTTGCTGATCGCCACTCTCTATACCCTGCCCAACTTCTTCGGCGAGGCGCCTGCCGTCCAGGTCTCCTCGGGCAAAGCGACCGTCAAGGTCGACCACGCCATGGTGGCGCGCGTCGAACAGGTGCTGGCGCAGCAGGGCCTGACGCTCGATGCGATCCAGTTCGATGGCAACTCGGTCAAGGCGCGCTTCGCCAGCACCGACCTGCAGCTCAAGGCGCGCGATGCCATCGACCATGCGCTCAACACCGATCCGGCCAACCCTGGTCATATCGTGGCGCTGAACCTGCTGCCACGCACCCCGGCCTGGCTGCAGTCGCTGCATGCGGCACCGATGTACCTGGGGCTGGACCTGCGCGGCGGCGTGCACTTCATGCTGCAGGTCGACATGCCGGGCGCGCTGGTCAAGCGTGCCGAGGCGCTGGCCGGCGATGCCCGCAGCGCCCTGCGCGAGAAGAACCTGCGCGCCATCGTGCGGCGCGAGGGCCAGGCGCTCGACATCCGGCTGCGCGACGCCGAGTCGCTGGCGGCCGCCTCCCAGCTGCTGTCTAACCAGTTCAATGACTGGGTCTTCACCGAATCCGCGACCGAGGGCGAGTTCCGGCTCATGGCCCGCCTCAAGCCCGAGGGCGCGCGCGCGATCCAGCAGCAGGCGCTCAAGCAGAACATCAACACGCTCAACAACCGCATCAACGAGCTCGGCGTGGCCGAGCCGGTGATCCAGCAGCAGGGCCAGGACCGGATCGTGGTCCAGCTGCCGGGCGTGCAGGACACGGCCAAGGCCAAGGACATCCTGGGTCGCACCGCGACGCTGGAGATCCGCATGGTCGAGGCCCATGGCCAGCCGGGCGCACGCGACTACAACCCGGCCCGCCTGCAGGAGGCCGAACAGGGCCTGGTGCCGCCCGGCACCGAGCTGATCTATTCGACCCGAGACGGTCGCAAGGAGCCGCTGCTGCTGTCGCGCGAGGTGGTCTTCAGCGGCGAGAACCTGACCGGCGCCGACGCCTCGATCGACCAGCAGCACTCGAGCTCGGTCGTCAGCGTGACGCTCGACGGCAAGGGCGGCGCCGCGATGCGCGCCGTGACCCGCGACGGCATCAAGCGCCGCATGGCGGTGGTGCTGATCGAGAAGGGCCGGCCCGAGGTGCTGACCGCGCCGACCATCCAGTCCGAGCTCAGCAACCGCTTCCAGATCACCGGCATGAACAGCCCGCAGGAGGCGACCGACCTCGCGCTGCTGATGCGCGCCGGCAGCCTGGCCGCGCCGATGGAGATCATCGAGGAGCGCACCATCGGCCCGAGCCTGGGCGCCGAGAACATCGCCAAGGGCTTCAACAGCGTGATCGGTGGCTTCATCGTGATCGCCATCTTCATGTGCATCTACTACATGCTGTTCGGCGTGTTTTCGAGCATCGCGCTGTCGGTCAACCTGCTGCTGCTGGTCGCCGTGCTGTCGATGCTGCAGGCCACGCTGACGCTGCCCGGCATCGCCGCGATGGCGCTGGCGCTCGGCATGGCGATCGACTCCAACGTGCTGATCAACGAGCGCATCCGCGAGGAACTGCGCAACGGCGCGGCACCGCAATCCGCGATCGCCGCCGGCTATGACCACGCCTGGGACACCATCCTGGACTCCAACATCACGACGCTGATCGCGGGCGTGGCGCTGCTGGCCTTCGGTACCGGCCCGGTGCGCGGCTTCGCGGTGGTGCATTGCATCGGCATCCTGACCAGCATGTTCTCGGCCGTGTTCTTCTCGCGCGGCCTGGTCAACCTCTGGTACGGCCGCCAGAAGAAGCTCAAGTCCGTGTCGATCGGCACGGTGTGGAAGCCGGCCGGCACCCCGGCCCAGGCCGACTGACAGGAAAACGACATGGAACTGTTTCGAATCAAGAGGGACATCCCCTTCATGCGCCACGCGCTGGTGCTCAACGCGGTGTCGTTGATCACCTTCCTGGCGGCGGTCTTCTTCCTGTTCTCGCGCGGACTCAACTTCTCGGTCGAGTTCACCGGCGGCACCGTGATGGAGGTCGCCTACGAGCAGCCGGCCGACCTCGAGTCGGTGCGCAAGGTGGTGACCCAGCTCGGCTATGCCGACGTGCCGGTGCAGAACTTCGGCACCTCGCGCGATGTGCTGATGCGGCTGCCGGTGCTGCAGGGCCAGAGTTCGGGCCAGCAGAGCGAGGCCATGATGGCGGCGCTCAAGGCGCAGAACCCGGCGGTCTCGTTGCGCCGCACCGAGTTTGTCGGCCCGCAGGTCGGCAAGGAGCTGCTGGCCGACGGCCTCAAGGCGCTGGCCTTCGTGATCGCCGGCATCATGCTCTACCTCGCGATCCGCTTCGAGTGGAAGTACGCGGTCTCGGGCATCATCGCCAACCTGCACGACATCGTCATCATCCTGGGCTTCTTCGCCTTCTTCCAGTGGGAGTTCTCGCTGGCGGTGCTGGCGGCGGTGCTGGCGGTGCTGGGCTACTCGGTCAACGAGTCGGTGGTGATCTTCGATCGCATCCGCGAGACTTTCCGGCGCCAGCGCAAGATGGACTCGGTGCAGGTGATCGACCATGCCATCACCTCGACCATCAGCCGCACCATCATCACCCACGGCTCGACCCAGATCATGGTGCTGTCGATGCTGCTGTTCGGCGGCCAGACGCTGCACCATTTCGCGCTGGCGCTGACCATCGGCATCTGCTTCGGCATCTACTCCTCGGTGTTTGTTGCCGCGGCCATCGCGATGTGGCTGGGCATCAAGCGCGAGGACCTGGTCAAGCCGCCGAGCAAGAAGGGCGACCCGGACGATCCGCACTCCGGCGCGGTGGTCTGATCCCCGGCCCTATCTCGGCGCTGGCATACTGGGGAGCGTGACCAATCCCTCCCAGCCCCCTTCCGGACTGGCCTTGCAGGCCAGGGCCCTCTGCCTGCGGCAGCTGGCCGATGCGCTGCCGGCCGTGGCCGAGGGCGTGGCAGCCCTGCTGCTCGAATGGCTGGACCGGCCCGCCACGCTGCAGCAGGCGCAGGACCGGCGCGACGCCTGGCTGCTGTTCCAGCGCCAGCGACCGCAGTGGCTGGTGCTGGCCCGCGCCGAGCTGAGCCGACAGTTCAAGCGCTTCGCGGCCCCCGCGCCATCCATCCCCGCCGATAACGCCGATTCCTCCGCCCCGGATGAGCCGGTCGAGCTGACGCTGGTCGGCGAGGAGGCGGTCGAGACGCAGATCCTGGCCGCACGGGCCGCGCTGGCAGCGCTCGACAAGGGCGGCAGCGCCTTCAACGAGCTGCGGCTGCGACTGCAGCACCTCGAGCGCACCGACGAAATTGCCCAGGCCGACCCGATCAACGCGCTGTTCGTGATGCAGGCCCTGGTGCGTGCCTGGATCGAGGCCGGGTTCACGCGCGAGCACTGGCTGCTGTGCCAGACCGCGCTGCAGCCGCTGCTGGCCCAGGCGCTGGCCAGCGGCTATCAGGCTGCCAGTGACTTCCTGCTCGGGCAGGGCGTGTTGCCCGAGATCGACCTGCGCGGCCTGGTCAGGCGCGCGCCCGTGCCACCCGGTTCCAACGTGGCGGCCGTCGCCGATGTCGCCACGGCAGAGGCCGCTGCGGCCGTCCTGCCAAGTTCCGTTGCAGGAATGACCGTCAGTGGCGACCAGCCAGCCCATTCCGACGCTGCCGACGCTGCGCCGGCCCGGCTCGTGCGCTTCCTGGTCGAGCAGCTGCCGCAATCGGCGGCCTGGCTGCAGGGCCTTCAGTCTGCCGCCAGTCAGCCGCAGCTGGACGCCTTGCCGCCGGCCGTCGCTCCGGCTCCGCCAGCCGGTGCTACCGAACCTGTCCCTCTGGCCCCGATCGACTGGCACAGCCTGGAGCAGGCCCTGGCCGCCGTCCGCGCCCAGGCGCGCGCGCTCAAGAGCAGCGCCGGCAGCGACCAGGAAAAGGCGGTGATCGAGGTGGTCGCGCTGATCTTCGACAGCATCCTGGCCGAGGAGCGCATCCCGACCAGCATCCGGGTCTGGTTTGCCCGGCTGCAGATGCCGGTGCTGAGGCTGGCGGTCGCCGACCCCGGCTTCATCGCTTCCGAGCAGCATCCCGCGCGCCAGCTCATGGACCGCATGGGTGCCTGCGTGCTGGGCTATGACGCCTCGCAGTCGATCGAGCCGCTCGAGCAGGAGATCCGGCGCATCGTCCAGGTGATCGAGCAGTATCCCGAGACCGGTCGGCGCGTGTTCGAGCTCATGCTGCAGGAGTTCCAGCTCTTCATGGCGCAGTACCTGCGGGCGCAGGGCGGGGTCGAGCAACTCGCCAGCGCCGCCCAGCAGCTGGAGCAGCGCGAGACGCTGACGGTCCAGTACACGATCGAACTGCGCAAGCTGCTGGGCAGCGTCGCCGTGCGCGATGCCGTGCGTGACTTCCTGTTCCAGATCTGGACCGAGGTCATGGCGCAGGCGGCCGTGCTCTACGGTGCCCATGACGAGCGCGCCTTGCAGCTGCGCCGGGCCGCGGCCGAACTGCTCTGGGCCGTCAGTGCCAAGGCCAGCCGGCAGGAGCGGGCCAAGGTCATCGCCAGCGTGCCGGCGCTGCTGGCGCGCCTGCGCGAGGGCATGACGCTGCTCGGCTTCACGCCCGAGCGCCAGCAGGCCGAGCTCAAGACCATCAGCGATCTGCTGGCCGAGGCGTTCATGTCGCGCGCCGAAGCCGTCGATCCGCAATGGCTGGAAGAGCTCACGCGCCAGCTGGCGGCACTGGAGGATTACCTGCCCGAAGACGAGGTGGCCGACATCACGCTCGATCGCGACCATGTCGAGCTGATCACTGGCGTCGATGCGACCGACATCACCGTGCTGCCCAATACCGGTGTGCCCCTGCAGCCCGAGGCGCAGGCCCGGGCCGCCGCGCTCGAGCTGGGCGCCTGGTGCGAGCTTGAGCACAATGGCCAGCTCGACCGGGTCCAGCTGGCCTGGCGCAGCGAGCGCGGCCAGCTCTGTCTCTTCGTCGCGGCGGGCCGGCATGCCTACCTGATGCAGCAGGGCCGGGTCGCGGCCTGCCTGCAGTCCGGCCTGTTGCGGCCGCAGGTGTCCGAGGGCCTGACCGCGCGCGCGACCCGCGACGCACTCGACAAGCTCGACGCCAACCCCGAGCGCCTGCTGGCCTGAACGGGCGGATGTTTCAGCCGCTGGCGCGGCGCTGGTAGAGGCCGCCGGCCAGGCGCGCGACCCGGCCATCGAACTCGAGTTCGAGCAGTCGGGCCTGCAGCGTTGCCGTGTCCAGGCCGCAGCGGGCCTGCAGCGCGTCCAGTCCGCTGGGCTCGTAGCCCAGCGCCTGCAGCAGCGGGTCATCTGTTGGCTGGTTGTCGGCCGCGGCCGCCTCGCGGTCAGCGCCTGCGGGCAGGCCGCCCGGGCTGGCTTGCAGTTCCTCCAGGATGTCCTGCGCCGACTCGACCAGCTTGGCGCCCTGGCGTATCAAGGCGTGGCAGCCGCGCGACTGCGGCGCATGGATCGAGCCGGGGATCGCGAATACCTCGCGCCCCTGTTCGGCGGCCTGCCTGGCGGTGATGAGCGAACCCGACTGCAGCGCGGCCTCCACCACCAGCACGCCCTGGCTCAGGCCCGAGATGATGCGGTTGCGCCGGGGGAAATTCGGCGCCAGCGGCGGTGTACCCAGCGGGTATTCGCTGATCAGCAGGCCCTGCTCGGCGATGCGCCGCGCCAGCGCCTGGTGCTTCTTGGGATAGACCTGGTCCAGTCCGGTGCCGACCACCGCCAGCGTGCAGCCGCCGGCTTCCAGTGCGCCCTCGTGCGCGGCGCCGTCGATGCCGAGCGCCAGCCCCGAGACGATGCAGGCCCCGGCCTCGACCAGCGTACGGGCGAACTGGCGCGCGTGATCGGTGCCCTGTGGCGTCGGATTGCGGCTGCCGACCATGGCCAGCCGTAGCGGGTGGCGCAGCGCATTCAGCTCACCTTCGAGGTATAGCAGCAGCGGCGGGTCCTCGATCTGCAGCAGCTCGGCCGGGTAGTCGGCATCCCCCAGCGTGAGCAGGTGGCGGCTGGCGTCGCCTGCCAGCCAGGCCCGGGTGCGTTCGCACAGTTCGCGCCAGCCTTCGGGCTCGACCCGCAGCCGTTCGGCCAGCTTGCTGCCGGTCACGGCTGCCAGCGCCGCTCGCGGCTTGGCGAACAGGTCGATCGGCAGCCCGAAGGCGGCCAGCAGCTTGCGCGCGGTCGCATCGCCCACGCCGGGCGTGAGCTTGAGGCGCAGCCAGGCGTCCCGTTCGGCGTCCTGCATCGCGCGGCCGGCGGGTTCAGGGGTTGATGAAACGGTCGCCGACCTTGACGCCATCGCTGATCTGCAGCACCAGGGCGTAGGACACGCGTTCGAAGGCCTGGAACACGATCATCAGGCCATTGCGCTCGCCCGGCAGGCGCAAATCGGGGCCGGCCTCGTCGGTCTTGTCGCGCAGCATGCCGCTCTCCTTGAGCAGCGCCAGCACATGGCCGCGCTCGACGCCGTCGCGCGCCCCGCGGTTGATCGACACCACCTGGTTCTGGCCGGCGAAACGCACGGCATTGCCGTAGACCGACACCACCTGACCTTGCTGCGCCTGTTCGGGTTCGTGCGGGATGAACACCGGCAGCTCGCGCGGCGGCTCGGGCAGCAGCCGGTCGCCGACGCGGATCTCCTCCTTGGCCTGCGTGATGTCTATGGTCGCCGGCACGATCTGGGGCGCGCCTTGATCCTCGGTCCCGGCGCCTGTCAGCACGCCTTCACCGCGTTCGAGTTCGGCCCGGCCGACATATTGGGCCTCGTAGCCCAGGATCTCGCCGCTGCTCGGGTCCTTGAGCGGGACCGCGTTGCGAAAGACACGGAACAGCTTGGGCGAGCCCTGTTCGAGCCGCAGTGGCTGGCCGGACTGGCTGCCGGCCTCGCCGTACTGGCCGCGGGCATAGGCGCGGTCGCCCAGGCTGAGCAGCACGCGGTTTTCCGGCGCTGCGACGATGCGGGCGGCTCCGGCCAGGCTGTTCTCGTCGACGATCAGCGCCTCGTTCAGGAACGGTGCGATCACGCTGAGCGGAATCGGTGGGATGGCCGTCTCGGCCAGATTTTCGGACCGGATGCGCGGCGACAGCCTGACCGTGGGCAGCATGCCCTGATCCAGGCTGAGCCAGGCGCGGCCGTTGGCCTTGTTGAGCAGCAGCCGCTGGCCCGGAAAGATCAGGTGCGGGTTGCGGATCTGCTGCAGGTTCATGCCCCAGAGTTCGGGCCAGCGCCAGGGGCGCCTGAGAAAGAGTCCCGAGATGTCCCACAGGGTGTCGCCGCGCTTGACGGTGTAGCGGTCCGGCGCGTCGGGGCTGAGCTCGGACAGCGGCACGCCGGCCTGCGCCACCCGCTGCGCGTCGCGGCGCTGACCGGGCGTGATGGGGTAGTCCGGAAAAGACCAGGCGGAACTCGTTGCCCACAACAGGGTCAAACCGGCAGTGCGGGTCAGCAGATTGCGGCGTCCGCTCTCGTCTTCGCGCGCATCGGCCCCCTTGGCTTGACCGGTCTGGCTCATGGCTGCCATCGCTTTCCCCTTCGGATGGTGTGGATGTCTTGATCTGGCATCGTCTTTCCTCCTTATAACAAGCGCAAAACCCGCCTGTCCAGCCAAGGCCCGTAAAAGTCGCGAAAATACCGACATTCTTTGTGCACTGTCCGCGGCGGCGGTTGCGCGTCCCCATACGATTTTTCCCCCCATGTCCGATACCGAACTGCTGACCATCCTGCGTTATCCCGACCCGCGCCTGCACACCGTCGCCAAGCCCGTGGCGGCGGTGGACGACGTCATCCGCGCCATGATCGAGCGCATGCTCGCGACCATGTATGCCGCGCAGGGCATCGGCCTGGCTGCGACCCAGGTCGACTTCCACCAGCGCCTGGTCGTGATCGACACCAGCGAGGAGCGCAACCAGCCCCTGGTGCTGATCAACCCCGAGATCGAGTGGGCCAGCCCGACCAAGCGTCGCGGCGAGGAGGGCTGCCTGTCGGTGCCCGGCATCTACGACGGCGTCGAGCGTTCGATCGCGGTCAAGGTGCGCGCGCTCGATGAAAAGGGTGAAAGTCGCCTGATCGAGGCCGAGGGCATGCTGGCGGTCTGCATCCAGCACGAGATCGACCATCTCAACGGCAAGGTCTTCGTGCAGCACCTGTCGCAGCTCAAGCGCGACCGCATCAAGGCCAAGCTGGTCAAGGCCGAACGCGAGGCGAAGCGCTGAGATGGCGGGCCTGAAGGTCGTCTTCGCGGGTACGCCCGAGTTCGCCGCCGTCGCGCTGCAGGCGCTGCTGGCCGCCGGCTACGAGGTGCCACTGGTGCTGACCCAGCCCGACCGTCCGGCCGGGCGTGGCATGAAGCTGCAGGCCTCGCCGGTCAAGCAGCTGGCGCTGCAGCACGGCATTGCGGTGTCGCAACCGATGAGCCTGAAGCTCGACGGCAAGTATCCGGATGATGCCGCCGCCGCGCGCGCGGCGCTGCTGGAGGCCGGTGCCGACGTGATGGTGGTGGCCGCCTACGGCCTGATCCTGCCGCAGTGGACACTGGAGCTGCCGCGTCTCGGTTGCCTGAACATTCACGCCTCGCTGTTGCCACGCTGGCGTGGCGCGGCGCCGATCCACCGCGCGATCGAGGCCGGCGACCTGGAGACCGGCATCACCATCATGCAGATGGACCAGGGACTCGATACCGGCGACATGCTGCTGGTGGAGAAGCTGGCTATCTCTGATACCGACACCACCGCCAGCCTGCACGACCAGCTGGCCGAGTTGGGCGGGACCATGATCGTGGCGGCGCTGCAGCAGGCGCAAGCCGGTGCCCTGACGCGCCAGCCGCAGCCGGCCGAAGGCGTCAACTATGCGCACAAGATCGAGAAGGCCGAGGCGCTCATCGACTGGTCGCTCGATGCCGCGACGCTGGCGCGCCGCGTGCGTGCCTTCAATCCCTTCCCCGGTGCGGTCACCAGCTGGCAGGGCGAGTCGCTCAAGGTCTGGACGGCTTGCGCCGAGGGCGACGAGGCCGCCAGCGTTGACTTGCCTGCCGGCCATGTGCGCTCGGCCGATGCCGACGGCGTGCGGGTGCAGACGGGCGCCGGCGTGCTGCGTCTGACCGAGCTGCAGCGCGCAGGCGGCAAGCGGCTGGCGGCAGCGGATTTCCTGCGCGGCGTCGCGCTGGAAGCGGGCGCCAGGCTGGAACATGCTCAGTCCTGAAGTCGGGGAGCTTCCAGGGAGGCTGCCGGCGTCTGCCTCAAACTGGGCGTGATCCACTTCAGCAGGGAGCGTTCCAGGAGCCGCGGGTCGATCGGCTTGGCGACATGGTCGTTCATGCCGGCTTCGCGTGCTGCCCTCAGGTCGGTCGCCATCGCCGCAGCCGACAGCGCGATGATGGGCACAGCCCGCTGTTGCGCGTGTCCGGCCTCGTGCATGCGTATCGCTTGTGCTGCCTCGAAGCCGTCCATCTCGGGCATCTGCAGGTCCATCAGGATCGCATCGAAGTGGCTCGTCGTCGCCTTTTGGACCGCAGCCCGGCCGGAGTCCGCCGTTTCGACCTCCAGCCCGAGTCGCGACAGGTAATGCGCGGCCACGAGTAGATTGGTCGGTACGTCGTCGACCAGCAGCACGCGCGCGCCGCGCAGGGCCTGGAGCAGGGCGGCGTCCGGCGCGGGGGGCGCCGTGCCGGTGACCGGCGCCGTGGCGCGATGGGGTGCCTCGTCCGCCAGCCGCATGCGCACGACGAACCAGAACCGGCAGCCTGCCCCGGCCAGGCTCTCGACGCCGATTGCGCCACCCATCATCTCGGCCAGGTGCTTGCTGATCGAGAGTCCGAGTCCGGTACCACCGTATCGGCGCGTCGTGCTCATGTCGGCCTGCTGGAAGGCGGTGAACAGGTGCTCGATCTGCTCGGGCTTCAGGCCGATGCCGGTGTCGCGCACGGAGACCTTGAGCAGCAGCGTCGGCCCGCTGCGCTCTGCCGTCTCGATGCGCACCGAGACACCGCCTTGGGCGGTGAATTTCAATGCATTGCTCACGAGATTGTTGAGCAACTGGAGCAGGCGCAGGGGGTCGCCGATCAGCCGGTTCGGGACATCCGGGGCCAGCTCGAAACTCAGTGACAGCTGCCGGGTCTCGGCCTGGATCGAGAACAGGTTGCGGCACTTGTCGAGCAGCTCGCCGATCTGTAGCGGCACCGCTTCGATCTTCAGCTCGCCAGCCTCGATCTTGGAGTAGTCGAGGATGTCGTTGAGTACGCCCAGCAGTGCGGTGCTCGCACCATGTACGCTCTGGATGTAGTCGCGCTGTGCCTGCGTCATGTCGGTGTCAAGCAGCAGGTCGGACAGGCCGATGATCGCGTTCATCGGCGTGCGAATCTCGTGGCTCATGTTGGCCAGGAACAGGCTCTTGCTGTGGTTGGCGGCCTCGGCTTGCTCCTTCGCCAGCTCAAGCTCGGCGTTGAGCGCGCGCAGTTCGGTCTGCTCGCGTTCCTGGCGGCGCTGGCGCAGCAGCATCCCGGTGGCGGCCAGCAGCAGGATCAGCACCTGCGCGCCGAGCAGCCAGCGGATCTGGACGCTCTGGCTGCGAACGACGGCGACTTGTTCCTCGCCCAGGCGTGAAATCATCTGGACCGCCGCGATCGAGAGCGCCTGCATGGCGGGTCCCATTTCGTTGAGGTCGGTCAGCAGTCGTTCGAGCTCGGCGACATGCTGTTGCGGGTCGTCCATCAGCGGCATGGCAGTCTTGATCATGGCGTCGATCAAGGGCATCACCTCGAGATATTCCGGTTGGCTGCGCAGCTTGATCGCGCTCGTGCTGTTGCGCAGCAGGTCGAGTCGGCTCAGAAAAAGGTCGTAGCGCTGCGTCACCTGCTCCCAGTCGGGCCGGGCGCGTCCGTGCAGCGCCAGCTCGATGTCGGTGCGCAGGCGCAGGAATTCACGCTCGAACTGGAAGGTCAGTCCGGTGACTGCATCGCTCTGCTGGCGGGTGGTCTCCTCGACCGAGCGCGCCTGTCGCAGCAGCACTGCGAGCATGATTGCGAAGCCCAGCGCTAGCAGTGCTGCCGTCAGTGACAGCCAGAGCAGGAAGCGGCGCTGGCTTGGCGGGGGGAGCTGCATGGGCTTATTCGACCTCGATCGCCTTGAGCTGCCAGATCGAGCGGCTGTAGTAGGTGTTGCCGTGGAGTTCGGGCGCACTGTCGAAGGGATAGACCACGAACAGCGGCCCCTTGTCACGCATTGACATCGGTTCTCCGTTCATGCGCAGCGCGACCATCATGTCGAATTTCTGGCTGTCGGCGACCGGTATGGTGATCTTGTAGTCGTTGAGCGCGATGGCCTTGAGCTGGCTACCCCTGGCCTGGACCGCAGCGAGCACATCGCGCAGCAGCGGTCCGCTGAACTGGACCGGTTTTTCGTACCAGGGGGTCTGGGTCGTGAAAGTTTTCTGTGGCAGTGCTTCGAGCCGGGCCAGGTCGAAAATGGCGCGACTGTCCCTGTCGGGAGCACCTATCTTGCCGCTGATGGTCAGCAGGGGCTTGGCGGTCCGGTCGGGCTTGGCCTGGGCCTGGGCCTGGGTGGCCAGCGGCACGAGCAGCGTTGCAGCTGCGCACAGGATGGTGCCGACGCAGGCACGACGCAGGGATACGCTTTTCATGGTTGTTTCGCCATTCATGTCTTTTTCCTCATTTTCAAGTACAAGCTTGGGGGAGCAGTTCAGTTGTGGTTGGCAGGCTGTGCCTGTGCCGCGCGCGCGGCGAACTCGGCCCGCAGCGCGCGCAGTTTCTCGCGCGGGTCTTCCTTGACCGTGGCCTGATCGAGTGCCATTTCCTCGATGAAGCGGCTCGGCTGGCCCGGCACCATCTCGCGGCCCTTCTTGCGCCGCTTGAGCCAGCTCACCACCAGCGTCTGCTGCGCGCGCGTGATGCCGACGTACATCAGGCGCCGCTCTTCCTGGATGCGCAGCGCGAGCGCGGCACCGTCGCCATCGTCGTCGGGCTTGAAGGGCAGCAGGCCCTCGTTGACGCCGGCCAGGATCACATGCGGCCATTCCAGGCCCTTGGAGGCGTGCAGCGTCGACAGCGTGACCTGGTCGGCCTCCTGCTCGCGTTCCGAGAGGGTGGCGATCAGCGCGATGGTCTGCGCGACCTCCAGCATCGACTTGACCTCGCGCTCGGTCGTGATGCCGCCGCTGTCGTCGATCTGGCCGCCGCAGCGCTGTGCCACCCAGTCGCAGAAGTCGATCACGTTGCTCCAGCGCGCGGCGGCGGCCTTCTCGCTGTCCTCGCTGTCGTAGAGGTATT
Source organism: Chitinophaga pinensis (assembly GCA_943326015.2). Taxonomy (GTDB): domain Bacteria; phylum Pseudomonadota; class Gammaproteobacteria; order Burkholderiales; family Burkholderiaceae_C; genus Malikia. Next base: position 76,483 of record CALPRQ020000011.1, read on the forward strand.
GCTCGTAGCCGATGTCTTTCAGCCAGTCGCTCAGGAAGGCCTTGGCGGCTTCGGCGCCGTGGGTCTGCTTGGCGCGGTGCTCCAGGTCGTTGAGGTAGCGGCCGAACTCGTGCAGTCCGGCGAGCGCGCGCGCGTTGACCGCCGCCGCCAGCGAATGCGAGAACAGCGACTCGAACAGGCTGAGCTTGTACTGGGTCGCGAAGGCGCCGAGCTGGGCCAGCGTCTGGTGGCCGATGCCGCGCTTCGGGGTCGTGATCGTGCGCAGGAAGGCCGGGTCGTCGTTGTTGTTGACCAGCAGCCGCAGCCAGGCGCACAGGTCCTTGATCTCGGCTCGGTCGAAGAAGCTCTGGCCCCCAGAGACCTTGTACGGGATCTGCGCCCGGCGCAGTGCCTTTTCCAGCGCGCGGGCCTGGTGGTTGGCGCGGTACAGGATCGCGAAGTCCTTGAAGGCCTTGTGCTTGTGATTGGCGCGCAGGCTCTGGATGCGGGCGACGGCGCGCTCGGCCTCGTGGTCTTCCTGGTCGCAGGCGGTCACGCGCACCGGCTCGCCCTCGCCGAGCTCGCTCCAGAGCGTCTTCGGGAACAGTTTCGGGTTCGGGCCGATCACGTTGTTGGCCGCGCGCAGGATGGCGCTGGTCGAGCGGTAGTTCTGCTCCAGCTTGATGACGCGCAGCTCGGGATAGTCCTGCGGCAGTTTCTTCAGGTTGTCCAGCGTCGCACCGCGCCAGCCGTAGATCGACTGGTCGTCGTCGCCCACCGCGGTGAAGCGGCCACGCTCGCCGACCAGCAGCTTGAGCAGCTCGTACTGGGTCGCGTTGGTGTCCTGGTACTCGTCGACCAGCACATGGCCGAGCTTCTTCTGCCATTTTTCGCGCACTTCGGGGAAGTCACGCAGCAGTTTCAGCGGCAGCGCGATCAGGTCGTCGAAGTCCACGCTCTGGTAGGCGGCCAGCCTTTCCTGGTAGCGCGCCATCACGAGCGCGATCACCCGTTCGGTCTCGTCCTTGGCCTGGGCCAGTGCCTGCTCCGAGTTCAGTCCGGCACCCTTCCAGCTGCTGATGATCCACTGCCACTGGCGCGCGGTCGCGCTGTCGGTGGTACCGCCGCAGTCCTTCAGGATGCCGGTGATGTCATCGGTGTCGAGGATGGAGAACTGGCTCTTGAGTCCGAGCGCCTTGCCGTCCTCGCGCAGCAGCCGCACCCCCAGCGAGTGGAAGGTGCAGATCAGCACGTCCTTGGCGGCCTTGCCGACCAGCTGGCGCGCGCGCTCGCGCATTTCGGCCGCCGCCTTGTTGGTGAAGGTGATGGCGGCGATCCGGTTGGCGGCCAGCCCGGCCTGGATCAGGCGACCGATCTTGTGCGTGATGACCCGCGTCTTGCCCGAGCCGGCGCCCGCCAGCACCAGGCAGGGGCCACCGAGGTGATTCACGGCATCGAGTTGGGCGATGTTCAGACCAGCTGACATGGGGTGGTGCGCATGAAAAAGCTTTCGATGATAAGGGCCTGGCGGTTTTTTCGCTGGCGGCTGCAGGCCCAAGTTCCGAGGCCTGCCTGTTCAGCAGGGGGGCCCTGCCTCAGATCGCCAGCGGGTCGACGTCGATGGCCCAGCGCAGCACGCCCTTGGCCTCGGGCTGGGACCTTGCCAGATGCAGCTGCTCCTGCCAGGCTGTCAGGAAGGCCTGCAGCGCCGGTCGCGAGTCGCTCTCGATCAGCATCTGCGCGCGTTCGACGTTGGCCACGCGCTGGATTGCCATCGGCACCGCGGGGTAGAGCGTCAGGTGCTGGCGCCCGGGCAGAGGCTCGCCGGCCTGCGCCGCCAGGTTCAGCAAGGCTTGGGCCGCCTCCTGGGTGCGGGCCTCGGCACGCACCAGCGCCTGGAAGGAGTAGGGTGGCATCAGCGCAGCCTCGCGCTCCTGGAGCTGCTGCGCCGCGAAGGCTGGATAGTCCTGCTGGGCCAGGGCCGCAAACAGCGGATGCTCGGGGTACCAGGTCTGCACCCAGAGCTCGACCGCAGTGCCCTGCGCAGCGACGAATTCGGCGTCGCGCCCGGCGCGCCCGGCTGCCTGCAGCAGCAGCGCGAACAGGCGCTCGGGCGCGCGGTAGTCGCTCGCGAACAGGCCGCCGTCCGGGTTGACGGCGGCGACCAGCGTGATGCGGCGGAAATCGTGGCCCTTGGCAATCATCTGGGTACCGACCAGCAGGTCGAACTCGCCCTCGTGCATCTGGCCGAGCTGCTGCTCCAGACTGCCTTTGGCGCGCGTGCTGTCGGCGTCCAGGCGCAGCACGCGGATTGGCCCGCCATCGGCCCGTCTGGCATCGGCCAGCAGACCGGCGAGCTGCTCTTCGAGTTGTTCGGTGCCGCGCCCGACCGGCGCGATGTCGAGGTTGCCGCAGTCCGGGCAGGCGTAGGGCACACGCGAGCTGTGGCCGCAGTGGTGGCAGCGCAGCGTGCGGTCGATCTTGTGGAATACCGCGTGCGCGCTGCAGTGCGGGCAGTCGCTTTTCCAGCCGCAGGCGTGGCAGGCCAGCACCGGCGCATAGCCGCGCCGGTTCAGCAGGATCATGCTCTGCTCGCCGCGCACGGCGCGTTCGGCGATTGCCTCTACCAACGGTGGCGCGATCACGCATTGCCTGGGCTGGTGATTCATGTTGACCAGCCGCAGCCTGGGCAGTGCGCCGCCGCCGATGCGCTGCGGCATGTCCAGCCTGAGGTAGCGCCCGGTTTCGGCCGCGCGCCAGCTCTCCAGCGAGGGCGTGGCGGACCCCAGCAGCACGCGGCAGTGGCCGGGTGCCTGGCCACGGCTTTCGAGCTGGGCGCGGTAGATCGCGAGATCGCGCGCCGAGTAGCGCGCCCCTTCCTGGCTCTTGTAGCTCGGGTCGTGCTCCTCGTCGACCACGATCAGCCGCAACCGGGGCAGGCTGGCAAAGATCGCCATGCGGGTGCCGAGCACGATGCGGGCCTGGCCTTGGTGTGCCTGCAGCCAGCTGTCCAGCCGCTGCGCCGGCGTCAGCCCGCTGTGCAGCGAGACCACGCCCCAGCACGCGAAGCGCTCCCTGAAGCGGGCTTCGAGCTGCGGCGTCAGGTTGATCTCCGGCACCATGATCAGGGCCTGGGCCTGCGGGTCCTGCCCGAGCAGATCCTGCACCGCGCGCAGGTAGACCTCGGTCTTGCCGCTGCCGGTGGTGCCGAACAGCAGTGCCGGTCGATCGGTCTGCTGGAAGCGCTGCAGCGACTCGGCCTGTTCGGGACTGAGCGCTGGAGCCGTCGTGGCGTCGCCCAAGGACAAGGATGCAGGCGCCAGGTTGTCGGCGCCCGCGGCCTCTTTCATCCGCCGACCCTGGGCCTTCGGGCCGCCGTCCGCCGCCTTGGCCAGGCGTTTGAGCTTGCGTGCGAGCTGTTCCGCTTGCAAATCGCGCAACTGCGGCGGCAGCGCGGCCAGCGCGACCTCACCCAGGCTGCGCTGGTAGTAGCGCGCGGCAAAGCTGGCGAGCCCGCGCCAGGCAGCGTTGAGTGGCGGTATCGCATCGAGTACCTGCAGCACCGGGCGTGCCTGTCCGGGCTCCAGCCCCTCCAGACTCAATCCGGGTGCATCCCAGACCAGACCCAGCAGCTCGCGCTTGCCCAGTGGCACCCGCACCAGCGTGCCCGGTTCCAGCGCGCGATCATGCACATAGGTCAGCGCTGGCCCCAGGCCGCTGTAGGCCGGCGTGGTCACGACCACGGCCAGTGGAATCAGGTGCTCAGTCGAGTCGGCAGGCTCAGTCATTCATCGGGGGCGAAAGGGGGTCTTGCTGCTGCCCGCAGACCCTTGAAGTTGCACACATTTTCTGTGGATAACTTTGTTGGCAACCGGCACGGGCCGAGCGTCAAAGCGGCTGTCTTGACGATATGCCGGATTTCTTCCTGCAATTGAGGGTCGATAAAAAATTCAATAAAAACAAGGAATTGTATTTTTATCTGACCCGGATTCCGGCTTTTGGTCGCAGCGTGACTTGCCCTCTTGTGCTGCGACCAAACTGTGCAAAAGCCGGCACCTGCAGGTCCGGCCAATCGCTTCAGGCGCGTGAGCGCATCAGGCGCGAATGCGCATGCACCGTGTCGACCAGCACCTTCACGATCTCGGGTGGCGTGTGCTGGCTGATGCCGTGACCGAGGTTGAAGACATGCGTCGGACCGGTCTGGTCGCGATCGGTGTGCGGCGTGCCAAAGCTCTCCAGCACCCGTACCGCCTCTGCCGCCACCTGCTCGGGGTTGGCGAACAGCACGTTCGGGTCCAGATTGCCCTGCAGCGCCTTGCCCGGGCCGCCGACATGGCCACCAACCCGCGCACGCGCCTTGGCCAGGTTGACGGTCCAGTCCAGCCCCAGCACATCGCAGTCCAGGGTGTTCATGTCGTCCAGCCACAGGCCACCGCCCTTGGTGAAGACGATGCGCGGAATGCGCTGGCCGTTGAACTCCTTGGGCAGCTGGTCCAGCACGCGCTTGGTGTACGCCAGGCTGAACTGCTGGAAGTTGCCGTCGGCCAGCACGCCACCCCAGCTGTCGAAGATCATCACGGCTTGCGCGCCGGCTTCGATCTGGGTGCGCAGGTAGAGCGCGACCGCGTCGGCATTGATCTCGAGCACGCGCTTCATCAGGTCGGGGCGCTGGTACATCAGCGTCTTGACCATACGGTAGTCGTCCGAGCCGCCACCTTCGACCATGTAGCAGGCCAGCGTCCAGGGGCTGCCCGAGAAGCCGATCAGCGGCACCCGGCCATTCAATGCCCGGCGGATCGAGGTCACCGCATCGAACACATAGCGCAACTTGTCCATGTCGGGCACGGCCAGCGCAGCGACATCGGCCTCGGTGCGTACCGTCCTGGCGAACTTGGGGCCTTCGCCCAGCGCAAAGCTCAGGCCCAGGCCCATCGCGTCGGGCACGGTCAGGATGTCGCTGAACAGGATGGCCGCGTCCAGGTCGTAGCGCTCCAGCGGTTGCAGCGTGACCTCGGTGGCGTAGTCCACGTTGGTGGCCAGGCCCATGAAGCTGCCGGCTTGTGCGCGCGTGGCGCGGTATTCAGGCAGATAGCGCCCTGCCTGGCGCATCAGCCAGATGGGGGTGTGATCGGTGGCCTGGCGCAGGCAGGCGCGCAGGAAGCTGTCGTTTTGCAGCGGGGCAAAGCTGCTGGGGGTCGCGTTCGTGCTCATCCCCCCATTGTCGCAGGAGCCGCGTCAGGCTACCCCAGGTCGGCGCTGGAGATCGTTCTGGTCTTGACCGATCGCAAACCGCTCAGGGTGCGCCCAGCGCCTGCATCACTTCAGCGATGCTGGGCAGTTCCGACAGCAGCCGGGGTGCGCTGCCGGTCCGGTACAGCACGTAGGTCGGCACGCCATTGCGGCCCACCGCTGCCAGTGCCTGGGTCACGGCCGGGTCGCGCCGGGTCCAGTCGGCACGCAGCAGCACCACGCCGTCGGCCGCGAAGCGGTCCAGCAGTCCGGGGTCCGACAGCACCGTGCCCTTGTTGTACTGGCAGGTGACGCACCAGGCCGCCGTGTAGTCCACGAACACCGGCTTTCCAGCCGCCTGCAGCTGCGCCATGCGCTCGGGCGTCCAGGCGTGCCACTTCCGATCAGCCGTCGGCAGGACTGCAGTGGTCCCCATCATGGACTGGGTCTGAGGCTGCGGCTTCCAGATCCGGTCGCCACCTTGCCAGAGCAGCGATACCAGTCCTGCCAGCACCAGCGGAGCCAGCAGGGTTCGCGTCTTGCCACGCCGGCTCAGTGACCAGGCCAGCCAGGCCAGCAGCAACAAGGCCAGCAACAGCGTCGCTGCGCCGTCGATGCCGGTCTGCTGACCCAGCACCCAGAGCAGCCAGACCACGGTCGCGAGCATCGGAAACGCCATGAACTGGCGCAGCGTCTCCATCCAGGCACCTGGCCGGGGCAGCGCATGGGCGATCCAGGGCGAGCAGCTGGCCGCGAGGTAGGGCAGCGCCATGCCGATGCCGATGGCGACGAAGACCGCCAGCGCTTGTGCGGTCGGCAGCCCGATCGCCAGACCCAGCGAGGCCCCCATGAAGGGCGCCGTGCAGGGCGATGCCACCGCCACCGCCAGCACGCCGGTCAGGAAGGCATCTGCCAGCGGGTGACGCAACTGCAGCCCGGCCAGCGAGGCGGGCAGCACGCGGCCGAACTCGAACAGCCCCGCCAGGTTCAGGCCGATCGCGGTAAACAGCAAGGCCAGGCCCGCCACCACCGCCGGGTTCTGCAGCTGGAAGCCCCAGCCCAGCTGCTCACCCGCTGCTCGCAGCGCGAGCAGCAGTCCGCCCAGCGCCAGGAAGGACAGCAGCACGCCCGCCGTGTAGGCCAGGCCAGTCCGGCGGTGCGCGCGCCGGTCATCGGCATGGCGCGCAAAGGCCATGACCTTGATCGCCAGCACCGGGAACACGCAGGGCATCAGGTTCAGGATCAGTCCGCCCGCCAGTGCGCCGAGCAGGGCAGCCCAGAGCCCGATTCCGCCGGCAGCTCCGGCATCGGGGACTCCCTGGGTTGCCGTAGCTGTCGGAGTTTGCGCCAGCGCCTGCTTCAGCGCTTCCGGCACCTCGCTGCGTTGCGCGGCGGCCGGCCAGATTCCCTCCACCGGCACCTTCAGGCGCACGCCCGCAGGACGATTGTCCTTGTCTGCCAGCGCGACCACGAGCGGCACCTGGGTCGGTCCTTCGCCGCGGTCTGGCGACAAGGGCAGGCTGGCACGCCAGCGTGCGCCCTCCCAGGCCTGGGTCCAGGGCGCACCCGGTGTGATCAGTCCCGCGGTTTCGGGGAAGATCTCCAGCGGCTTGCCGCGCCAGGCCGAAGGCAATCCGTCCAGGCTGACCTGCAGGGTTTTTTCATCCGGATGCAGCCGGCTGCCATGGGCTGGCTGGGCGCGCGGAGCCGCATCCCAGGCTTGCTGGAAGCTGCTTGCATGCTGGGCCGTCGAGCCCTGGACGGGAATCCGGACCTGGAAGCGGCCTTCCTCGGGGATGCATTCCTGGCGGCAGACCAGCCAGCTCGCATGCAGCGCCACCTCCAGCTCGCTGCCCCGGAATTCGGGCGTCACGGTCACCGGCACCGGCAGCAACACGGTGCCGTCATAGCCGTAGTTGGCCAGTTCGCCGAGCGGGAACTTGTGCGGTGTCGGCCAGGCGACCTCGCCCGCGTTGGCGCCGGTCGTCAGGGTCCAGCGCAGCTCGGTCGGCAGCCCCGAGTCGCCCGCGTTCTTCCAGTAGCTGTGCCATCCGGGCGCGTGCTGCAGTTGCAGCCCCAGCCAGAGCGGCTTGCCCGCTGCCACGCCCTCGGGTGCATGGACCAGCAACTCGGCCCGCACCTGTGCGGTCTTGACGGCACCGCCCCCCGTCAGGTCCAGGGCCAGCGAGGGCAAGGCCGTCGCGGCCAGCCAGGCAGATATCAGAAGGGTAATCCAGTGACGCATCATCGAGGCAGTAAGGTGGTATCCGATCGGGGTCTGTCACAACCCCGGTCCTGCATTGTGCAGGAGGGGCCCAGACCCTGCCGGGCTTAAGATCTCGCCATGCCCGATTCCCTTCCTGCCCTGCGCCGCTGGGCCGATCTCTGCACCACCGATTTCCCCGGACTTGACCCTGCGCGCACCGTCGCCGTGCTGCCCGTCGCCGCGATCGAGCAGCATGGCCCGCACCTGCCACTGTCGGTCGATGCCGATCTGGTTGAGGGAATATTGGCGGCAGCCGGACCGCACCTGCCGGCGGCTTGTCCGGCCTATCGGCTGCCGACCCAGTCGGTCGGACTGAGCCCCGAGCATCAGCGTTTTCCCGGTACCCTCACGCTGCGGACTGAGACCGTGTTGCGGCTGTGGACCGACATCGGTGAATCGGTGGCACGCGCCGGCGTGCGCAAGCTGCTGATCTTCAACAGCCACGGCGGCCATGCCGGCATCATGGACCTGGTCGCGCGCGACCTGCGCACCCGCCTCGACCTGCTGGTCTACAGTGCCAGCTGGTTCAACCTGCCCTTGCTCGACGCGCAGGGCAATGACCTCAACACCCGCTTCAGCGCCGCCGAGCACCGCTTCGGCATCCATGCCGGCCAGGTCGAAACCTCGATGATGCTGGCGCTCAAGCCCGATCTGGTTCGCATGGAGCAGGCACGCGACTTTGCGTCCACCTCGCAACAGCGCGCCGCGCAATACCCGATCCTGGGCAATGGTCGCAGCGCCAAGCTGGCCTGGCAGATGCAGGACTATCACCCGCAGGGCGCGGTCGGCAACGCCGCGCTGGCCGATGCCGCGATGGGCCGAGCGCTGGTCGACGCCGCCGGGCGCTCGCTGGCCCAGTTGCTGCAGGAGCTCAGCCAGCTGCCGCTTTCCACGCTGGTGGATCAGCCCGACCTGAGCTGAGCCCTCAGACGCCGCCGAGCTGCTCCCAGCGCTCCAGCGCCGTCATCAGCGCCTCCTCGATCTCGCCATGACGCGCCGACAGCAAGGCGGCTCGTGCCGGCTCGTTCGCATACAGGTGACCGTCGGCCAGTGCCTGGTCGATCTGTTGCTGTTCCTGCTCCAGCGCCTCCATCTGTGCCGGCAGCGCCTCCAGCTCGCGCTGCTCCTTGTAGCTCAGCTTGCGCTTGGCCGGCTGCGCGACGCTGGGCGACGGCACAGCCGCAGGCGCTGTGGCCGTCTGCTGTCCCTTGGCCGCCAGCGTCTTGTCGCCCAGCTTGCCTGAAGAGGTCTTGGCGCCCCAGGGCGATCCGGCCACCGCGCCCTGCGCCCGTGCCGCCTGTGTCAGCCAGTCCTGCACGCTGCCCTCGTACTCGCGCCACAGGCCATCGCCCTCGAAGACGATGGTGCTCGTGACCACGTTGTCGAGGAAGCGCCGGTCGTGGCTGACCAGGAACACCGTGCCCTCGTACTCGGCCAGCAAGCCTTCGAGCAGCTCCAGCGTGTCGATGTCGAGGTCGTTGGTCGGCTCGTCGAGCACCAGCACATTGGCCGGGCGCGCGAACAGGCGCGCCAGCAGCAGCCGGTTGCGCTCGCCACCCGACAGCGTCCTGACCGGCGCATGCGCCCGCGCCGGCGAGAACAGGAAGTCACTCAGATAGCTCTTGACATGGGTGCGGCGGCCATTGATCTCGACCCACTCGCTGCCCGGGCTGATGAAGTCTTCCAGCGTCGCGTCCAGGTCGAGCTGGTCCCGCATCTGGTCGAAATAGGCCACCTGCATCTGCGTGCCGCGCTTGACCGTTCCCTCGTCGGGCTCCAGCTGACCCAGGATCAATTTCAGCAGCGTGGTCTTGCCGGCACCGTTCGGGCCGATCAGGCCGACCTTGTCGCCACGCAGGATGGTGGCGGTGAAATTCTTGACGATGGTCTTGCGCGAGTCGCCGTCGCCGAACCACTTGCTGGCGTTCTCCAGCTCGGCCACCAGCTTGCCGCTCGGCGCGCCGCTGCTGACCTCCATCCGCACCCGGCCCACGGCCTCGCGCCGCTGCGAGCGCTGCGAGCGCAGCACCGACAGCCGCTCGATGCGCGCCTGCGCCCGCGTGCGCCGCGCCTCGACCCCCTTGCGGATCCAGATCTCTTCCTGGGCCAGCAGCTTGTCGGCCTTGGCGTTGATCACCGCCTCCTGCGCGAGCTGCTCTTCCTTCAGCACCTGATACTGACTGAAGTTGCCCGCATAGCTCATCAGCCGGCCGCGGTCGAGTTCGACGGTCCGCGTCGTGACCCGGTCCAGGAAGGCGCGGTCGTGGCTGATCACCACCACGCTGCCCTTGAAGCCCAGCAGCAGCTCCTCCAGCCACCCGATCGCGTCGAGGTCGAGGTGGTTGGTCGGCTCGTCGAGCAGCAGCACATCGGGCTGGCTGACCAGGCCGCGTGCCAAGGCCACCCGTTTCTTGAGTCCGCCTGACAGCTCGCTGACCCGGGTTGAGCCATCGAGCTGCAGCTTGTCCAGCGTCTGTTCGACCCGCTGCTCCCAGTTCCAGGCATCGAGCGCCTCGATCTCGTTTTGCAGCGCGTCGAGGTCGACACCCGGCGCATGCTCCAGATACTGCTCGCGTACCAGTTTGGCGCGCGCCAGTCCCTCGCTGGTGACATCGAACACGCTCGCCTCGCCATCCAGCAGCGGCTCCTGCGGCACATAAGCCTGGCGCAAGCCGTTCTGCGTCTGGACCAGGCCATCGTCGGGTCTTTCGAGACCCGCCAATATCTTGAGCAGCGACGACTTGCCGGTGCCGTTGCGACCCACGAGACCGACGCGCTCCTGCGTTTCGAGGGAGAAGTCTTGGTGATCCAGCAAGGGCACATGCCCGAACGCCAGAGACACCTGATTGAGAGTGATCAAAGCCATGAGAGAGATTATCCGCCTGCCCAGCCCCA
>CALPRQ020000012.1:0-86325 GCA_943326015.2 Chitinophaga pinensis
AGAGCAGGCCTTGGAATAAGAGAATGGGCTTGCAGCGTCTGCGCCACGGTCCACGATCGGGACGTCAACGCGGCGCGGAACATTCTCGCGGCCGGACATGGCCGTCTCGCAGGAGGAATCTCCGTCCTTTAGGGCGGGGAGGATGTCAAAGAATGGATATGGCTTGCCGTCAGTCTGTTGTGTCGAGTTCGGGTTAAGCTGACGCGCAACTGAATTCGCGAGACTCTCGATGCCATGACCCAGGAAAACCGCACCCCCCAGTTCGACGGCCGCGCATTGATCGGCGGCCAGCGTGTCGCCGCGCTGGACGGCCAGACCTTCGACTGCATCTCGCCGGTCGATGGCCGCGTGATTGCCCAGGTCGCGCGCTGCGGGGCGGCTGACATCGATGTCGCGGTGGCGGCAGCGCGGGCTGCCTTCGAGAGCCGGCGCTGGGCGGCCCAGCCGCCGGCGCAGCGCAAGCGCGTGCTGATCAAGCTGGCCGAGCTGCTGCTGGCGCACCGCGACGAACTCGCGCTGACCGAATGCCTGGACATGGGCAAGCCGCTGCGTTTCGCGCGCAGCGTCGATGTCGCGGGCGCCGCCAATTGCATCCGCTGGTATGGCGAGGCTATCGACAAGGTCTATGGCGAGATCGCGCCGACGCCGGCCGACTCGCTGGCGCTGATCACGCGTGAGCCGCTCGGCGTGGTCGGCGTCATCGTGCCCTGGAATTACCCGCTGCTGATGGCGGCCTGGAAGATCGCGCCGGCGCTGGCGGCCGGCAACTCGGTGGTGTTGAAACCGAGCGAGAAGTCGCCGCTGACCGCCCTGCGGCTGGCCGAGCTCGCGCTGGAGGCCGGCATCCCGCCCGGCGTCTTCAGCGTGGTGCCGGGCCATGGCCCCGAGGCCGGCAGCCCGCTCGCGCTGCACATGGATGTCGATGGCATCGCCTTCACCGGCTCGACCCGGGTCGGCAAGCAGATCCATGTCATGGCCGGCCAGAGCAACCTCAAGCGGGCCTGGACCGAGCTCGGCGGCAAGTCGCCCAACATCGTGTTCGCCGACTGCCCCGACCTCGACCGCGCGGTCGAGGCGGCCGTCAACAACGTCTTCTTCAACCAGGGCGAGAGCTGCAACGCGCCCTCGCGCCTGTTCGTCGAGGACTCGATCAAGGACGCCTTGCTGGAAAAGGCGCTGGCCCTGGTGCCCAAGTACCAGCCGGGCGACCCGCTGGCCCCCGGCACCCTGATGGGCGCGGTGGTGGACCGCATCCAGCTCGATACCGTGCTGGGCCATATCGAATCCGGCCGCGAGCAGGGCGCACGCCTGCTGACTGGCGGCGCGGCGGTCGAGCCGGTGGCCGGCGGCTGCTATGTGCAGCCGACCATCTTCGACGGCGTCACGAACGACATGCGCATCGCACGCGAGGAGATCTTCGGCCCGGTGCTGAGCGTGCTGTCCTTCAGCGACGCGGCCGAGGCCGTGCGCCAGGCCAATGACAGCCTCTATGGCCTGCAGGCGGCGGTCTGGACCCGCGACCTGAACAAGGCGCATGGCGTGGCGCGCGCGCTGCGCGCCGGCACCGTGCATGTCAACCAGTACAACGACGACGACATCACCGTGCCGTTTGGCGGTTTCCGCCAGAGTGGCATCGGGCGCGACAAGTCGCTGCACGCCTTCGACAAGTACACCGAGCTCAAGACGACCTGGATCCGGATCGACAGCCCGCTCTGAAGCCAGCATGTCTCGCCACTCATCGGATAGCCTCGATCCGGGCAGCGGACTGCACCAGCGGCGCGTGCGCCGCATGCTGCAGGTCTCCAGCTTGATGACCCTGCTGATGTCGCTGGGCTGGGGCCTGTTCTTCGCCTGGCGCGGCGACTGGCCGATCGTCGCGTCCGACGCCTTCCTGTGCCTGCTCGCCATCCACGGCGGTCGTCTGGCCCAGCAGGGACAACTGCAGCGTGCCGCACGGACCCTGTTGCCGGGCCTGCTGCTGGTGGTGCTGGGCCATGCGCTCTGCCTCGACTTGCCGACCGCAGCCGCGCCGCGCACCACCCACCTCTACCTGCTGCCGATGGCGATCTTCTCGATCGTCGTCTTTCGTCATGACGATCCGCGCCTGCGCCAGGGCCTGCCCTTGCTGTTCCTGACGCTGTTCGTGCTGCTGAGTGCGACCCAGTTCGGCCTGTCCAGTGCCTATGTGCTGCCCGACAGCCTGCGTGTACCCGGATCGTGGATCACCTCGATCACGGCGATCGGCACCCTGCTGATCCTGCTGCATCTGCTGCAGTCCGATCTCTCCGAGACTTCGACCCAGGAAGTCGAGTTGCGCGATGGCATCACGCTCGGCCAGTTCGAGCTGTTCTACCAGCCCCAGCATGACGGCAAGGGCCGGCTGATCGGTGCCGAGGCGCTGGTGCGCTGGCGCCACCCGGAGCGTGGCTGGGTCGCGCCAGGCGAGTTCATCCCGCTGGCCGAGCGCACCGGCCTGATCCTGCCGTTGGGCCAGATCGTGCTCGAACAGGCCTGCCACCAGCTGGTGCAATGGTCGCGCGATCCCGGCAAGGCGGGCTGGTCGCTGGCGGTCAACGTCAGTGCGCTGCAGATGCAGCAGGCCGGTTTCGTCGCCAGCGTGCTCGGCCTGGTCGAGTACCACGGCGTGGCACCAGGTCGGCTCAAGCTCGAGCTGACCGAGGGCGTGCTGCTGCAGGAGTTCGACCAGGTCAGCGCCAAGATGCACCAGCTGCGCTCAGCCGGTATCGCTTTTGCGCTGGACGATTTCGGTACCGGCTATTCCTCGCTGCAGTACCTCAGGCGGCTGCCGCTCGAGCAGATCAAGATCGACCAGAGCTTCGTCGCCGACCTCGGCCGCCAGGACTGTGACAGCGCGATCGTCGGCACCGTGCTCGTGCTCGGCCGCAGCCTGGGCCTGCAGGTGATCGCCGAGGGCGTCGAGAACGCCGAGCAGTGGCAGTTGCTGTCAGGCCTGGGTTGCCGGCTGTTCCAGGGCTACTGGTTCTCGGCCCCGCTGGAACTCGCCGCCTTCGAGGCCTATGCCGAGGCCGGCCGTCTCCCGTCCGATTGGGCACAGCCGGCGCCGGAGGCTCACGAGCAGCAACAGCCGGCGTTCGCTCAGGTCAGCGCGGGGTAGTCGGTGTAGCCCCTGGCTGCTTCGCCGCCGCCGTAGAAGGTGGCGCGGTCGGGTTCGTTGAACGGGCCGCCCTGGCGCAGGCGCGCGGTCAGGTCGGGGTTGGCGATGAAGGCCTTGCCAAAGGCGATCAGGTCGGCGCCCTCGGCCAGCGATTGCCGGGCCAGCGCCAGGTCGTAGCCGTTGTTGACCATCCAGGCACCGCGTCCGCCCGCGTTGCGATAGGCGGCGCGCAGCGCGGCGTAGTCGAACGGCTTGTGGTCGCGCGCGCCACCGGTCTGACCTTCGATCAGGTGCAGATAGGCCAGACCCAGGGGCGCGAGCTCGCGCAGCAGATGCTCGTGGATCGCCTGGGCCTGCGGGTCGCAGACCGCGCCATTGCCTTCCATCACCGGCGACAGGCGCAGGCCGACGCGGTCGGTGCCAATCGCGTCGCAGCAGGCACGCACCACCTCGATCACGATGCGGCAGCGGTTCGCGATCGAGCCGCCGTAGCCGTCGTCGCGCCGGTTCGATTCCTCGCGCAGGAACTGGTCCAGCAGGTAGCCGTTGGCGCCGTGGATCTCGACCCCGTCGAAGCCGGCCGCGATCGCGTTGCGCGCGCCTTGGGCAAAGCTCTCGACCACGCCGGCGATTTCGTCGATGGATAGCGCGCGCGGCTCCGAGCAGTCGACGAAGCCGCCGCTGCGCTGGCCGTTCTCGTCCTTGATCAGGTAGCACTTGGCATTGGCACGCACGGCCGACGGTGCCACCGGGGCCTGGCCGTCCGGCTGCAGCTCCACATGCGAGATGCGGCCCACATGCCAGAGCTGGGCCACGATATGGCCGCCCTGGGCGTGCACGGCAGCAGTCACCGGCTTCCAGGCCTCGACCTGCTCGGGCCGGTGCAGGCCCGGGGTGTCGGAGTAGCCATGGCCTTCGGCGCAGACCGGCGTGCCTTCGCTGACGATCAGGCCGGCGCCGCTGACCGGGTGGGCGCGCTGGCCGTAGTAGGTCGCCATGATGGCGGTCGGGATCTGGCCCGGCGCGCGGTTGCGCGTCAGCGGCGCCATCACGACGCGATTGGGCAGCTGCCAGGCGCCGACCTGGACGGGATCGAAAAGGGTGTTGCTCATGTCGCTGTGTCTGATGAGAAGGAGCTGACTAGTTTGGGCCTGAGCCGCCGGCTTCAAGTGCCAGCCCTGGGTCTTACCCGTGGCGCCGGCGAGCTCATTCGGGATAATGGCGGCTTTGCCACCGTTTCCTCGCCGCCTTGACTGCGTCCGCCCATTCCTTCTCCGATACTGCCCTGTGCTGGCTGGCCAGGCTGCCGCTGCCGGTGTTCCGCGCGGCCGGGGCGGTGTTCGGGCTGTCCCTGTGGGCCTTCGCACGCCGGCGGCGCCATGTCGTCGAGCGCAACCTGGAGCTCTGCTTTCCCGAGGCCGGCGCTGCGCAACGCGCGCGCTGGACGCGCGAGACCTTTGTCAGCTTCGGCCAGACCTTCGTCGACCGGGTCTGGCTCTGGCATGGCGACCCACGGCTGGTCGAGCGCCGGGTCGCGCTGACCGGCCGCGTCGATCTGCTGCAGCGCCAGGAGGCGGTGCTGTGCTTCGTGCCGCATTTCTACGGCATGGACGCCGGCTGGACCCGCCTGACCCAGGCGATAGACCGCAACTGGTGGACCTTTTATTCACCCCAGAGCAGCCCGGCCATCGACCACTGGGTGCGCGAGGGCCGGCAGCGCTATGCCGCGCCCAGGCTGGTGTCGCGCCAGGAGGGTGTGCGCCCGCTGCTCAAGGGCCTGCGCGACGGCGCGGCGATCTGCCTGCTGCCCGACATGGACCTCGGCGCGCGTGACTCGGTGTTCGTCAAGTTCTTCGGCCAGGACGCCGCCACCGTGACCTCGCTGCCGCGGCTGGCCAAGGCCGCCGGCGTGCCGATCCTGCCCTGGGTCTGCCGCATCGTGCCGGGCGGCTACCGGGTCGAGGTCATGGCGGCCTGGGACGGCTATCCGAGCGGCGATGACCTGGCCGACGCGCGCTTCATGAACCAGCAGCTCGAGTCCTACATCCGCACCATGCCGGGCCAGTACCACTGGCTGCATCGGCGCTTCAAGACCCGGCCCGAAGGCCAGGACAAGCTCTATCGGCGCTGACTGGCATCCGGACCGTCGGGCTGACCCATGCCGGTTTTCCGGCCGGGTTTTCAGGGGGTTTTGATTCGAAATTTTCGAACGAAGGCTTCAAGCCGCTTGCGTGCAAGACACGGGAGGCTTTTCTACACTTGAGGCCATGTCGAGCCATCACTCCTCCGAATCCCGCTACCACGGCGTTGCCATCCTGTTGCACTGGGTGCTCGGCGCCGCGCTGATCGCCGTCTTCGCACTCGGCGTCTACATGGCCGATCTGCCGTTCTCGCCGCAGCGGCTCAAGCTCTACAGCTGGCACAAGTGGGCCGGCATGGTGATCCTGATCCTGTCCGTGCTGCGCCTGCTCTGGCGCCTGACGCACCGTCCGCCGGCGCTGCCGGTCGAGATCGAGCAGGCCATGCCGCGCTGGCAGGCCGTCGCCCACCACGCCACCCACCACGGGCTCTACCTGCTGTTCTTCGCCGTGCCGCTGATCGGCTGGGCCTACAGCTCGGCGGCCGGCTTCCCCGTTGTGCTGTTCGGCCTGCTGCCGCTGCCGGATTTCGTTCCGGTCGACAAGGCGCTGGCCGAGCTGATCAAGCCCTGGCACGAGATCTCGGCCTTCGCGATGGCGGCGCTGGTGCTGCTGCATGTGGCCGGGGCGCTCAAGCATGCGCTGATCGACCGCGACGGCCTGCTGCAGCGCATGAGCCCGTTTGGCAAATAAAGTCCCGACCTTCATCCCGAATCTTCAGGAGCGTTTCACGTGAAACACCGAATCCTTACCGCCGTCCTCGGCCTGGCCGCTGCCACCGTCCTCGTCCCGGCCCATGCAGAGCAGAAGCTGGTGCCGGCGCAAAGCGAGATCACCTTCGTCAGCAAGCAGATGGGCGTGCCGGTCGAAGGCCGTTTCCGCCAGTTCGACGGCCAGATCGCCTTCGAGCCGGCCAAGCCGGCTGCCACCAAGATCGCCTTCAGCGTCGATCTGGCCAGCGTCTCGATCAGCAAGGAAGCCGACGCCGAGCTGCCCAAGCCGGTCTGGTTCAACAGCGCCAAGTTCCCGAAGGCGACCTTCCAGTCCGGTGCCGTCAAGGCACTGGGCGGCGGCAAGTTCGAGATCGTCGGCAAGCTCGCGATCAAGGGCGTCAGCAGCGACGTCGTCGTGCCCGTGACGCTGACCCAGTCGGGCGCCACCACCACCGCCACTGGCACCTTCCCGATCAAGCGCCTGGCGTTCAAGATCGGCGAGAACGAATGGGCCGATACCTCGATGGTTGCCGACGAGGTGCAGGTCAAGTTCAAGCTCGCCCTGACCGGCGTGGCCAAGCTGTAAGCCTTTCTTCCCCTTTCACTTTTCCTCTTACTGGAGCTTCATCATGCGCAAATCCCTGACCCTGATCGCCGCTGCCTTGCTGTCCGCCGGCGCTGCCCAGGCCGCTGACTACAGCGTTGACCCGACCCACACCTTCGCGACCTTCGAGATCAGCCACTTTGGCGCCTCGGTCAACCGCGCCCGCTTCGACAAGAAGGAAGGCACTGTGCAGTTCGACCGCGCTGCCAAGACCGGCAAGGTCGACATCAGCCTGGACATGACTTCGGTCAACTCGGGCACCGCCGCCTTCGACAAGCACCTGCAGAGCGCCGACATCTTCAACGTCGCCCAGTTCCCGAAGGCACGCTTCGTGTCCGACAAGTTCGTCTTCGACGGCGACAAGGTGACCGAAGTCCAGGGCCAGCTGACGCTGCTCGGCAAGACCCAGCCGGTGAATTTCAAGGCCAACCAGTTCAATTGCTACCAGAGCCCGATGCTCAAGCGCGAAGTCTGCGGCGGCGACTTCGAAGCCACCATCGACCGCGCCGCCTTCGGCGTCAACTATGGCATCGACTGGGGCTTTCCGAAGAACGTCCGCATCGTGCTGCAGGTCGAAGCCGTCAAGCAGTAAGCCTGCCCAGCACCCCGAACAACCCGCCCGGCCTGTCGCCCGGCGGGTTTTTTGCTGCCTGCGCGAAAGTGGCAGCCACAGCCTTGTCAGCGTCATCGCTCTGGGCGAGACTGTGATCAGGTGCACAATTCACAAACCAGCTCAGGAGGGAAGACATGACGACAGAACACCAGCATTCCGCCGCCCAACTGGAGGCCGATGTCAAGCGCGCGGTCGAGCAGGGACTCGACCTGCAGGAGCGCGTGCGCCAGCTGACGCTGCAGCAGATCAGTTCGGGCCCGTTCGATCTGGCCGCGCTGCGCGAGCTGAGCCAGGCCGTGCTCAATGGCGCGCTGGCCGGTGCGCAGCCGCTGCTGCAGCCGGCGCTGGCGCAGACCAGCCAGGCCAAGGAGCAGCTGCAGCAGGTCGTCGCGGGGCTGGACGCCGCGCTGGCGCAGCTGGCGCAGACCGCCAGCCTCGCGCTGCAGGAAGCGGCTGGCAAGGCGCAGGCTTTCTCGGCCACCGACCTCAAGAGTGCCCGCGCCGATTTCGCGCAGCTCGAGCAGATGTTCCTCGACACGCTGCAGTCCACCGCCAGCCGCACCCGCGACGCGGCTGGCGTGATCCTGTCCGAGCTGGCTGCGCATTCCCGCCTGAAGGGCTCGGCCGTGGGTGCCCAGCTGCAGCAAGGCTGGCTGACGACGGTGCAGCAGTTCGGCGAGGTCGGCAAGGTCCAACTCGACGCCGGGCTCAAGCTCGCGCACGCCGGCGGCGACCTGCTGCGCCAGATCGCCGCCGGCGTGCTCGGCGGCCTGGCCGAGCAGGTCAAGCCTGCGTCCAAGGCCGATCAGGCCGGCAAGCAGGCCTGAACGCCGCCTGCCGGGTCGCCGCGCGTGCGGCGCCGGGCGGTTTTGCCTCAGATCTCGATCTTGCTGCCGAGCTCGACGACTGCGTTGCTCGGCAGCTTCAGGAACTCGGCCGCCGAGCTCGCGTTGTGGTGCATCTGCGCGAACAGCTTCTCGCGCCACTGCACCATGCGTCCGCCCATCGCAGGGACGACGATGTCGCGCGACAGGAAATAGCTCGTCCGCATCGGGTCGAGCTTGACGCCGCGGCTCTCGAGCTGCGCCAGCGCACGCGGCAGGTCGGTGTCGTCCATGAAGCCGAGGTTGACGATCACCTTCCAGCAGCCGCGTCCGAGCGCTTCGGTCTCCAGGCGCTGCGCTGGCGCTATCCAGGGCACGCCGTGGTTGTGCACCGTCACGAACAGGTTCTGCCCGTGCAGCACCTTGTTGTGCTTGAGGTTGTGCAGCAGCGCGTTGGGCACCGTGCCCGGCTGAGCGGACAGGAAGACCGCGGTGCCGTCGGCGCGCACTGGCGGGTTGATGAAGACCGAGTCGAGGAAGGCGCCGAGGTCGAGCGCGTGGTTGCGGATCGACTCGCCCAGCAGCAGGCGCCCTTCGTGCCAGGTCGTCATCAGCAGGAACACGACCGCGCCGATCGCGAGCGGGAACCAGCCGCCCTCGGTGAGCTTGAGCAGGTTGGAGCTGAAGAACGCGAGGTCGATCAGGAAGAAGAAGCTGGTCGCGCCAGCGCTGAGCCAGAGCGGGTAGCCCCAGCGGTAGTGCACGACGAAGAAGGTCATCACGGTCGTGATCAGCATCACGAGCGTGACCGCGATGCCGTATGCGGCCGCCAAATTGCTTGAGGTCTTGAACATTCCGACTGCGAGCACGATGCAGACGAACAGGCCCCAGTTCACGAAGGGCAGGTAGATCTGGCCGCTCTCTTCGGCGCTGGTGTGCTGGATCTGCAGTCGCGGCAGGTAGCCCAGCTGTATGACCTGCTTGGTTACGCTGTACGCGCCCGAGATCAGCGCCTGCGAAGCGATCACGGTCGCGACCGTCGCGAGCCCGACCATGGTCAGCATGCCCCACTGCGGCGTCATCAGGAAGAAGGGATTCTCGACCGCGTCGGGATGTGCGAGCAGCAATGCGCCCTGGCCGAAGTAGTTGAGCGCGAGCGCCGGCATCGCGAGGCCGAACCAGGCGAGCCGGATCGGCTGGCGGCCGAAATGCCCCATGTCGGCGTAGAGCGCCTCGCCGCCCGTGACGCAGAGCACCACGGCGCCGAGCAGCACGAAGGTCAGCTCCGGGTGCCGCCAGGCAAAGCCGAGTGCGTGGTGCGGGCTGATCGCCCACAGGATCTCGGGCCGTTCGATCAGCTGCGCCGCACCCGTCGCGCCGATCACGAGGAACCAGAGTACCATGACCGGTCCGAACAGCTTGCCGATTCCGGCCGTGCCGTGCTTCTGGCCGGCGAACAGCGCGAGCAGCACCAGCAGCGTCAGCGGGATCACCGCCTGCGTGAAGGCGGGCGAAATGATCTCCAGTCCCTCGACCGCCGACAGCACCGAGATCGCTGGCGTGATTACGCCGTCGCCGTAGAACAACCCGGCGCCGAAGACGCCGAGCAGCAGCAGCAAGTGGCACAGGCGCGGCCTGTCGCTGACCGCCTCCATCGCCAGCGCGAGCAGTGCCACCAGGCCGCCCTCGCCATGGTTGTCGGCGCGCATCACGAGCGTGACGTACTTGAGCGTGACGACCAGCGTCAGCGTCCAGAAGAACAGCGACATCACGCCGTAGACATTGGCCGCGCTCGGCTCGAGGTGGCCCGAGCTGAACACTTCCTTGACCGAGTAGAGCACGCTGGTGCCGATGTCGCCGTAGACGACGCCTATGGCCCCGAGGGTCAGGGCGCCCAGCGAGGATTTGGGTGCAGACAATTGTCAGTTCGGCTGCGCTGGCGGCCGTCCATGGTTGAGATGTGCGGATTTTGGTGCCGCGGGCGGCCCGATGGCGCGGCGCTGCGACCGCCACTTATGCTTTCCTTATGCGCGCGCTGCCATACTGCAAGCTGAGCTTTTCTGCACCGCCATCCTTGTCCTCGACCCTCGATCTGCATCCCGTGCGCTGGGCGCTTGTCCTGCTGCTGCTCGCTGCGGCGACTGCGGTCGGGCTGTTGATCGACCCCTATGTCTCGCTGACCAGCCAGGCCATGCTCTACGTGCTCGCGGTCGAAGTCGCCTCCTACCGGCTCGGGCGCCTGGAGGCGGCGATCTGCGCGGTCGGTTCGGTGGCCGCGCTGAACTTCTTCTTCGTGCCGCCGCGCTGGACCTTCGCGGTCGACCAGCGCGAGCACCTGATCGCACTCGCCGTCATGCTACTCGTCGCCTTCATGACCAGCCGGCTGGCGGCCGGCCTGCAGCGCGAGGCGCGCGCGGCGCGCCTGAGCGAAAGCCTGGCGCTCGCCGCCCGCAGCGAGGCGCAGCGCCAGGAGCTGATCAGCACCTTTCTGGCGTCGATCTCGCATGACCTGCGCACGCCGCTCGCGACCATACTCGGCGCGGCGTCGTCCCTGCAGGCGCAGCGCGACCGGCTCTCGCCCGAGCAGCAGTCGAGCATGCTCGCCAGCATAGAGACCGAGGCGCGCTACCTGACCGCGCTGACCGAGAACACGCTGCAGCTCGCGCGCCTGTCCGATCCCATGGTCGAGTTGCACCGGGACTGGGAGTCGGTCGAGGAGATCGTCGGTGCCGCACTGGCGCGCGTGCGGCCGCAGGACCCCGGGCGCCGGATCGGCTCCAGGGTGCCGGCCGGCCTGCCGCTGCTGCGTGTCGATCCGGTGCTGCTCGGCCAGCTGTTGGTCAACCTGCTCGACAACGCGCTCAAGTACAGCGAGGGCGGGATCGAGATCCACGCCGCTCCCGTGCCGGGTGGGGTGGACCTCTGCGTCTCGGACCGTGGCCTCGGCATTCCCGCCGCGCAGCGCGAATCCGTCTTTCGTCCCTATTCGCGCGGCGACCGTTCAGGGCAGCGCGGCGCCGGCCTGGGGCTGGCGGTCTGCCGTGCGATCGCGCTCGCGCATGGCGGCACGCTCGCGGTCGAGACGCGCGAGGGCGGCGGCTGCCGTCTGCGTCTGAGCCTGCCGGTCGAGCCGCACCAGCCTGTCGAGGAGCCGTCATGACGCTGCGCGTGCTGGTGGTCGAGGATGACCGCGAGATCAGGACCTTCATGCAGTCCGCGCTCGCCGTCGAGGGCTTCGACGTCGTGACGGCGGTATCGCTCAGCGAGGCCAGCGCCATCCTGCGACACGATCCACCCGACCTGGTCCTGCTCGACCTCGGCCTGCCCGACGGCGATGGCGCCGACCTCGTGCGCGAGCTGCGCCAGCGCTCCAACCTGCCCGTCATCGTCGTTTCGGCGCGCGACCAGGAGGCGCAGAAGATCAGGCTGCTCGATGCGGGTGCGGATGACTACCTGACCAAGCCCTTCAGCATCGGCGAGCTGCTCGCGCGCTTGCGCGTCGCGCTGCGCCATCGCGGCACGGCGCTCGAGCCTGCCGTCACGCTGCACGAGCTCGACGACCTGCGCGTCGACCTGGCCGCGCGCGAGGTGCTGCGCCAAGGCGAGCCCGTTCATCTGACGCCGACCGAGTTCAGGCTGCTCGCACGGCTGGTGCGCAGCGCGGGCCGGGTCGTCACGCACCGGCAGCTGCTGGCCGATGTCTGGGGCGATGAGTTCTGTGGCCACACGCATTACCTGCGTCTCTACATGGGCCAGCTGCGCGCCAAGATCGAGCGCGATCCGGCCGAGCCCAGGCATCTGCTGACCGAGGTCGGCGTGGGCTACCGCCTGGCGGCTGCCTGAGCGGCACTGCCGGCTGCTAGGATGTCGGTTCGCTGTCGACCGCCGCAGCTTGCCAGAGCCATGGCCATGCGGGAGACTTGCAGCGGACCATCGCAGCCATAGACCAGGAGGAGAACAGCCATGAGCGCAGAGCAGTACAGCAGGGAAGCCGCTGCGGCGCCGGTCGTTCGGCCCGTGCCCGGGGCTCAACTGCGTGGCAAGGCGGCCTGATGCTCTGGCAGGCGCTCGCCTCGGTCCGCGACCTGGGCCGCCTGCATGACATTGCCTCCGTCCTGATCCGCCACGGCTTCGGCGGCTTTGTGCGCCGCATGGGGCTGGCCGATGCGCTCGACAACGCCGGCCGCGCGTTGCACTGGGGCGATACCCACGAGCTGACTCACCTGACGCCACCGCAGCGCGCGCGGCGCGTGCTGGAGGAGCTGGGGCCGACCTTCGTCAAGCTGGGCCAGGTGCTGTCGACCCGGGTCGACCTGTTCGAACCCGAGTGGATCGCCGAGTTCGGCAAGCTGCAGGACAGCGCGCCGCCCGTGCCCTACGCGCAGCTGCTGCCACAGCTGGTCGAGGACCTGGGCGGTCCGCCCGAACAGGTTTTTGCCGCGTTCGATACCGAGCCGCTGGCGGCGGCCTCGATCGCGCAGGTGCACCGGGCCAGGCTGGCCGACGGCACCGAGGTGGTGGTCAAGGTGCGCCGGCCCGGCATCAAGCCGGTGGTCGAGGCCGACCTGCGCTGGCTGCTGCGGCTGGCGCAGCTGGCCGAGTCCGAGAGCTCCGAGCTGCGTACCTTCAGCCCGCAGCGGGTGGTGCGCCAGTTCGGTCAGTCGCTGCGCAACGAGCTCGACTTCGCGGTCGAATGCCGCAACGCGACCCGTATCGCGCGCCAGTTCGAGGGCTATACCGACGCCGATGCAGTCCAGCCCCGGCCGGGTGGTGGCGAGTTGCTGCAGGCCGCACCGCTGATCGTGGTGCCGCGCGTGCACTGGCAGTGGAGCGGCGAGCGCTGCTGCGTGCAGGACTACATCGCCGGCATACCGGGCCGCAAGCTGGCCGAGGTCGATGCCGCCGGTCTGGAGCGCAAGGTGCTGGCACGCCGGGGCGCGCGCGCGGTGCTCAAGATGATCGTGCAGGACGGCTTCTTCCATGCCGACCCGCACCCGGGCAATGTCTTCTACCTGCCGGGCAACCGGCTCGCCTTCATCGATTTCGGCATGGTCGGGCGTCTGTCCGAGCAGCGGCGCGAACAGCTGATCGCGCTGCTGCTGGGCCTGGTGCAGCAGGAGCCGGCGCGCGTCGCCGATGTGCTGAGCGACTGGAGCGGCAACGGTGCGCTCGATCACGAGGCCCTGGTCGGCGAGATCGAGGCCTTCGTCGAGCAGTACCGCGGCGTGCCGCTCAAGCAGCTCAAGCTCGGCTCGCTGCTGTCCGATCTGGTCGCGATCCTGCGCCACCACCATGTGACGCTGCCGGCCGACCTGAGCCTGCTGATCAAGGCCTTCGTCACGCTCGAAGGCATGGGGCGCGAACTCGATCCGGATTTCGACATGGCGGGCGAGGCGCTGCCGCTGCTGCGCGAGCTGCTGCAGGCGCGCTACGAGCCCCAGGCCCTGCTCGGACGCGGCTGGCGTGCGGCCGGCGAGCTGCTCGGCCTGCTCACCGGGCTGCCGCAGGACCTGTCGCGGCTGCTGCGCGCGGCGCGCAAGGGCCGGCTCGACATCCATATCGACGTGCTGCACCTCAAGCGGGTCGGCAACCAGCTCGACCGCGCGCTCAACCGGCTGGTGATCGGCCTCGTGATCGCGGCGCTGATCATCGGCTCGTCCATCGTGCTGACCGTGCCGGAGGGGCCACGGTGGCTGGGCACGCTGGGTTTCCTGATCGCGCTGCTCGGCAGCCTGTGGCTGATCCTGTCGATCTGGGGCGCCAACCGGCGCGACCGGGATGATGATTGAGCGGGGTTGATCAATTCTCCATCCCTAAGGAGAAGGGTTTCGTTGCCAAATTTTATTTCTGGTCAACAGCATTAATGATATAAAATAATAATCAGGTAAAAAATTAAATTTTGTGTGTGTATTACATTGAGGTAAGTTGTCTTGCAGCCAGGTGACCGCGTACGCGTAATTGACAATCCAAGCAGGGTGGGGACTCTGACTAGCGACCTGCCTGTGGGAGAGGGAAGGCGTAAGCGTCTGGTTGTTTCGTTCACAGACGGAATCGAACCAGTATTGATGTCGTCGCTGGAAAAAGTCGAGGTCGAGACGAGAGACCCCTATCTGTTGATGAAGAGCGGCCGCTATGGTGGAGCTTCTCATCTGAGGGGAGCCATCACCTATTATCGTCTCAGCGGTCGCCTAGCTAACCTCATCTACAGCCTGAACACGACGAATACCAAGTTTCTCCCGTACCAGTTCAAGCCTGTCCTCCAGTTCTTGGACTCCCCCAGTCGCGGTATCGTGATTGCCGATGAAGTCGGCTTGGGTAAGACCATCGAAGCCGGACTGATCTGGACCGAACTCCGGGCTCGCCAGGACGCTCGCCGCTTGTTGGTGGTATGTCCTGCCATGCTGAGGGAAAAATGGTGCGACGAACTTTACAATCGTTTTGGTGTCAAGGCTGAGATGGTCGACGCGGGAGAGTTAGCATATCGCCTTCAGAAAGCTCGTGACAACCCCATGGAAGAACTCGCCCTGGTGGTCAGCATGCAAGGCACCAGACCGCCTAGGGGCTGGAACGACAGCAAATCGCCCTCGAACTCTGCAGCGGCCAAGCTTGCACGTTTTTTGCAGGAGGCTGCAGAAGACGATCCCTTGCTGGACCTGGTCGTGGTTGACGAAGCCCACTATCTGCGGAATAGGGAAACCCAAACGCACAAGTTCGCCGCACTGCTGCGCCCCGTTACTGATGGTCTGGTGATGCTGTCAGCCACGCCGATCCAGATGCGCAGTACCGACTTGTTCAACCTGCTCCATTTACTCGACGAGGATGCCTTTCCTGTGGAGTGGATCTATGACCTTTCGGTGCGCGCTAACGCTCCTATCGTGGCTCTGCGCGACCGCCTCCAGCGTACCGTGGTGACTCAGGATGAGTTCAAGGCTGCTCTTGAAGAGTCTGTTTCACTCAGGTGGCTTGATGGCAGTGAACAGATTCGCCATCTGCTGCAAAATCTCCCCAGCGACGAACAGTTGAGCACGACCCGCGGTCGTGCTGAGTACGCCGACCTGTTGGACCGTGTTAACCCACGTGCCAAGGTAGTCACACGTACCCTCAAGCGTGATGTGAATGAGCTGCGCGTCCAGCGCGAGCCTGTGACGCTTCGTGTCCAGATGGGGAATACCGAGAGGAATTTCTACGACCGAGTGACTGATGCCGTACGGAACTACTGCGAGAGCAAACAAGCCTCGGAGGGCTTCCTGCTGACCATTCCTCAGAGACAGATGTCGAGTTGCATGGCCGCAGCCTGTCAAGGTTGGACCAGTAGGCAGAAGAATGAAGCACCTGATGACGACCAGGATACTGTCATCGAACTACTCGATGAGAACCCTGCAGCAAGTGACAACGACCCAGCCACCCCTGCGCAGGGCAGCAGCGCAGGCGAGCTCTTGGCGACACTGGCAGCCATCGCTAGGGAGTCGGGTGACTATTCGAGTTTATCCGCCAACGACTCGAAGTTCTCCGAACTTCTCCGTAACCTCAAGGTGTACTGGCGGCAGAACCCCGGCAAGAAAGTAGTCTTGTTCGCGTTTTATCGCAACACACTGTACTACCTTGCCAAGCGCTTTGCCGAAGCAGGAATAACATCTGTCGTTCTACATGGGGGGATGGACAAGCAAGACGTTCTCAGGCGCTTTGAAGCGCCGGAGGGACCATCCATCTTGCTGTCATCGGAAGTAGCCTCTGAGGGCGTAGACCTGCAGTTCTCCAGTCTGCTGGTGAACTATGACCTGCCCTGGAATCCGGCAAAGGTTGAGCAGCGTATCGGTCGTATCGACCGTATCGGGCAAGAGGCGCAAAAAATTCTCATCTGGAACTTGGTCTACGCAGACACCTTGGACGAGCGGGTGCATGAGCGTCTCCTCAACAGGCTAAATATTTTCAAGACTGCCCTCGGGAGTATGGAGGAGATACTAGGCGCTGAAGTGAGGCGTCTGACCAGCGATCTGCTGTCGCATAATCTGACGCCTGAGGGCGAACTCTGTCGCATCGAGCAGACGGCGGTAGCGATCGAGAATCTTCGCATCACACAGGAAGAACTGGATTCGCGCGCGACTCAACTTTTAGGGCATGGTGACTTCATTCAGAATAAAGCAAAGGCTGCATTTGATTTAGGGCGTTATATACGTGGAGACGATCTCTACCATTACGTCAAAGACTATCTTGAAACTGAGTTCCCCGGTACCCGACTGATAGTTTCCGACGAGTCAGTTCGTAAAGGTACGCTGGAGTTGTCAATAGATGGCCGTGTCGCTTTTCATCAGTTCCTGACAGAAAGCAAGCTGCTTGGACGCACGACTATCCTGTCTCACCCGCCCCACACGCTATGGTTTGACAACCAGGCCGGTAACACACCTCGGGGAGTAGAAAAAATCACTCAAGATCATCCGCTAATACGCTTCGTGTCCGAACGACAAAAGGCAGCAGAAAAGGATGCATTGTATTTTCCTACGTCAGCGGTCGAACTGCCAGCGTCGAAGGCCAATGGGGTGCCGCCCGGCCTGTACGTCTACACCATCATGCGATGGACGTTTTCTGGCCCGAGGGATGTAGAGCGGCTTGTATACGAGGCGCGTGATTATGAAACCGGGGCCGCGCTCGAAGCGGACCAAGCTGAAGCCATGGTCAATGCGGCCGCACTCAACGGTGCCGATTGGCATGCAGCAGCCAAGAACGTGGTTGACCATGACCGAGCCGCAAGTTTGCAGGACGAATGCCGAGCTACCATCGAGGATAACTTCATGGGGTCCAAGGCTTTGCAACTACGTGAGAACCGAGATCGTATACGCGCAATGATTGGCTCGCTGGATCAAGATTTACAACGTCGTCGCGAAGCCATTGAGCAGCGCATCGCGAAGTATGAGGCCTCTGAGAATCCCCGCCAGAATCGGGTTGCGACCATGGAATTAGGCAAGCTTAAGAAGCTCGTGCAGAAGTACGAAGAAAAAAAGCACGCACTCGGCAAGAAAGAATCTATAGACCCTCGGGATAAGGACGTGTCATCTGGAATCATTCGGGTGATTTGACTGTATGCGCGACACGAAGTGTAATATCTGTGGGAAGATGTACAGAGGTCGTAGTGGACTTGAAAAGCACAGCAGAGTTGTCCATGGTATCGTAGCTACTACTACTCAAAAGCCTATTGAGTGCCCACTTTGCCGAGAAGTGCTGCCAAGCAGGCAGAGGTTTGTTAGTCACTATCTAGATGTACACGGTCCGCTACAAATAGCGCTCGATTTACTGGTTCAAGCGACGACCAAAATTGAAAAACAGGCAGCACAGCTACTATTGATCGGTTCTAAAAAAAATGATGGAGCTGCCAAAGTTGGGAATAAAAAAATCAGGCAAATATCAGGCGATAATGTTGCTTCGTCGAGTAAAATTTTTGAATCAAATAATGTTGCACTCAGACCGATTTCTAATGGTCCGCCACGATATAATAGGTCTCATGATAATCGCCCCCCGAGGCCTGTCACGAAATCTGAATCAAATCCAGTTGTACGATTAAATTTCAAAGACGAGCCCAAGATTGCGTGGAATCCGGTTGGCTACGCAGAAAATCTGCTTGATGACTTTGATGATCAACTTGGTAGAAAAATCAACATTTCGCAAGTCCAGCGTCCAGTAGACAGGGAAGTTGTGCTGGGTATTGATTTTGGTACCTCATGTACCAAAGTCGTGCTCGGAGACCCTGCTATGAGGGCTGCCTATGCTGTACCGTTCACACAAATGGTCGGGGTGTCAGCCTATTTGCTCCCCACTCACTTAGGTGAGAAAAATGGCATCTACAGTTTGAAGTCCGAAGGCGTTGTCCATAACGACTTGAAACTTTCTATGCTGAGCGATCCCACGGATGTGGGCTCATGCGCTCGTGTATCTGCTTATCTGGCGCTTGTCATCCGTGCTGCCAGAGCTTGGATATTTTCTAAATTGAAGGATAAATACCTTGCGGCGGACTTGCTATGGTCTATAGCGCTTGGTCAGCCGGTCGACCAAGCGACCTCGCAGCAAAGTCAGGCCTTGTTCAAAAAGCTAGGTGAAGTAGCATGGTTCCTAGCCAGTCATCACGCGCCCTTGACACCTCGGCTATGCTTCGAGACTTGGAGTAACTTTGACGGCGGTGCGATTGATTCTGGTGATATCGAAATTCTTGTCATGCCAGAATTGGCAGCCCAAATCCATGGGTTCGTCAGCTCCACTGAGTTCGACCCCAAACATCCTAATATTTACTTGCTGGTCGATGTAGGGGCTGGCACGGTTGATGCTAGTGTATTCAAGGTAAAAAAGACTACAGGGGGCAAGACATCTTTCGATTTCTTTACGAATGCCGTCGAAGCCTATGGTGCTATGAATCTTCATCGTCACAGGGTTGGTTGGTGGCAGGATCAACTCAATGCCAAAGGTGGATATGATGAAATCATTGATGATTTGGAAAAAATACGTCTGCCCACAGAGTACAGGGGGACGCTGCCCGAGTCCTACCGAGACTATATTGACGATGTGACGGTGATGCTAGAAGGTGGCGCTAGGTGCCCAGATCAAGAGTTCTTCCAACTTATCCGTAATCAGGTTGCAGGCAAGGTTTTGTTCGGGGCAAAGAAGCAAAATCTACTTGATTCGCAGAGCATTAAGGGTATGCCTTTCTTTTTGTGCGGCGGTGGTGCCCGATACGGCTTCTATCAGCAACTGAAAACAGAGATGAAGCAGCAGCCTGGTTGTTCTTGGCTAAGTGCACTTTATAGAGAGTTGACGCTGCCCAGCATCCTGCGTGCAGATGGCGTTAGCCGCATAGATTTTGACCGCCTCTCTGTAGCTTATGGCTTAAGTCAGTTGCACCTTGATACTGCGAATCAAGTGGGAACGATGCAGCCACTTGTTCCTATAGTTCATGAATCGGATTGGAAGTCCAACTATGTGGAAAAGGATGCTTGCTGACCAATTTTTTCTCGACTAGGTCATTATTTATTGATAGGGCTCCTGATCGCGCTGCTCGGCAGCCTGTGGCTGATCCTGTCGATCTGGGGCGCCAACCGGCGGGATCGCGACGACGATTGAGCGGCGACCGAGGTAGCTGTCGGCTGGTTTAAGCTTGGAGCATGACCCCAATCACCAACATTGATGACCTGCGCCGGCTCGCCCGCAAGCGCGTGCCGCGCATGTTCTACGACTACGCCGACTCCGGCAGCTGGACCGAGAGCACCTACCGCGCCAACGAGACCGATTTCCAGGCGATCAAGTTCCGCCAGCGCGTGGCGGTGAACATGGAGGGGCGCAGCACGCGCACCACAATGATCGGGCAGGAAGTGGCCATGCCCGTGGCGCTGGCTCCCACCGGCCTGACCGGCATGCAGCATGCCGACGGCGAGATCCTGGCGGCGCGCGCGGCCCGGAACTTCGGCGTGCCGTTCACGCTCTCGACCATGAGCATCTGCTCGATCGAGGACGTGGCCGAGCAGGTCGGCCCGGGCTTCTGGTTCCAGCTCTACGTGATGCGCGACCGCGCCTTCATCGAGCGCCTGATCGCGCGCGCCAAGGCCGCCGGCTGCAGCGCGCTGGTGCTGACGCTGGACCTGCAGATCCTGGGCCAGCGCCACAAGGACATCAAGAACGGCCTGTCGACCCCGCCCCGGCTCACGCTGACGAATCTGCTCGACATCGCGACCAAGCCGCGCTGGGCGCTCGGCATGCTGGGCACGAAGCGGCGCCAGTTCGGCAACATCGTCGGCCATGTCAGCGGGGTGGAGGACATGGGCTCGCTGTCCGAATGGACCGCCAGCCAGTTCGACCCCACGCTCGACTGGGACGCGGTGCGCTGGATTCGCCGGCTCTGGGACGGCAAGCTGATCCTCAAGGGCATCCTCGACCCCGAGGACGCCAGGCTGGCACTCGATGTCGGTGCCGACGCGCTGATCGTGAGCAACCATGGCGGCAGGCAGCTCGACGGCGCCGAGTCCAGCATCCGCGCGCTGCCGGCCATCGTCGAGGCGGTGCGCGACCGGATCGAGGTCCATCTGGACGGTGGCGTGCGCAGCGGCCAGGACCTGCTGCGCGCGCGGGCGCTCGGCGCGCGCGGCTGCTACATCGGTCGGCCCTTCCTCTACGGCCTGGGTGCGCTGGGCGAGGCCGGCGTCACCCGCTGCCTGGAGATCCTGCACAAGGAGCTCGATGTCACCATGGCGTTGTGCGGCCAGACCCGGATTGACCAGGTCGGCCGCGACATCCTGCTGCCGGGCAGCTACCCCGGTTCGCCCTGAAGACCGCCGGCCCGAGTTGTCATCCCCATCAGCAAGCACAGTCCATGAAATCCCGCTTCACCTTCCAGACCCTGAATCCCGTGGCGGCCGCTGGTGCGATCGCCATTGCGGCGCTGTTGAGCCCGACCGCTGCGCTGGCTGACAGTCAACAGCCGATCAAGTTGCTGGTCGGCTTCCCGGCCGGCGGCAGTACCGATGCGATCGCGCGTCATCTGGCGCAGGGGCTGCAGCAGGAGCTCGGCCGCAACGTGGTGGTCGAGAACAAGCCGGGTGCCGGCGGCCAGATCGCCGCGCAGGCGCTCAAGGCCGCGCGCCCCGACGGCAGCACGCTGTTCCTGTCCAACAGCCACACCGTGGCGATGATTCCGCTGACGCTGCAGAACCCCGGCTTCGACACGGCGAAGGATTTCGCGCCGGTCGGACTGGTCGCCATCAACCCTGACGTGATGGCGGTCAGCACCGCGCTGCTGGGCACGACCGGCAGCGGCCTGCGCGTCTTTGCCCAATGGGCCCGGGCCAACCCGGCCAAGGCCAACGTCGGCGTGCCGGCGCCGGCCAGCGCGCCGGACTTCGCGGTCGGCCTGGTCGGGCGCGCGCTGGGTGTCGATCTGGTTTCGGCCCCTTACCGCGGCGATGGCCCGGTCGTGCAGGATCTGGTGTCGGGCCAGATCGCCGCCGGCATCGGCTCGGTGGCCGCCATGCTGCCGCAGGCCAAGGCCGGCAAGGTGCGCATCGTCGCGGTCAACGGCAGCAAGCGTCTGTCGCAGCTGCCCGATGTGCCGACCTATGCCGAGCAGGGCATCAAGGGCTACGAGGAGGTCATCTTCACCGCCGTGTTCGCACCCGCCGGCATGCCCGCGCCGCAGCTGCAGGATTACAGCGCCGCGATCGCCAGGGTCGTCAAGTCGGCCGAATTCGGCGCCAAGCTCTCGGCGCTCGGCGTCATTCCGGCTGCCAGCACCTCCGCCGAGCTGCGCGCGCGCGTCCAGGCGACCCGGAAATCCTGGAGCGCAATGGTGAATAACGCCGGCTACAAGCCGCGCTGAGCGTCCGGGCAGGGTGGCCGGCCCTTGTGCCGCCCATGTCGCCGGCTTCAGCGCCGTGCGGCGTGCGCGAGCGCGAAGTCGGCTATTCGCCCGGTGTCGGCCAGGTCCAGCCGCTCCAACCCTGGCGGGACGGCATCGGGCAGCGGGCCGTCGCTCGCGATGCCGACGATGCCCGGCCAGTCGCCCGCCAGCGGTGCGCGGCCAGGCTCGGCGCGCCAGATCTCGAGCTTGGGGAAGTCGCCGCCCTTGAAGCCCTCGACCAGCACCAGGTCGCAGGCTTGCAGCCGGTCGAGCAGGTAGTCCAGCGGCGGCTCGTCGGCGCCGCGCAGCTCGTGCATCAGTGCCCAGCGCTGGTTGCCGAGCAGCAGCACCTCGTGGCAGCCGGCCTCGCGCAGCCGGAACGAGTCCTTGCCGGGGCGGTCGATCTCGATGTCCTTGTGGCTGTGCTTGATCAGCGAGACGCTCAGGCCGCGCGAGCGCAGCTCGGGCAGCAGCCGTTCGAGCAGCGTGGTCTTGCCCATGCCCGAATGGCCGGCGATGCCGAACACCCGGGTCCTGGCTGGCGCCGCTGCGGCGCCGATAGCTTGCTGGTCTTGGTTCATGGGCAGAATTTAACGCCTAGGCCTCACCAGCCCAGGCCCTTGCGCAGACCGATCAGCACCGCCATGCCGAGCAGGAAGGGCAGCCAGGGCTTGCGCGTGCGCAGCGCCACCAGGGTCACGACGATGCCGGCCAGCAGCTTGGGGTTGAAGGGCTGGAGCTTGTCCTGCACCAGCAGCAGGTCGGGCGCGACCAGCGCCGCCAGCGCGGCGGCCGGTGCGTAGCGCAGCGCGCGCTGCAGCAGGGTCGGCAGCCGGCCTTTTTCTCCGGCCATGATGAAGCTGCCACGGGTCAGGAAGGTGGTGGCCGACAGCAGCCCGAAGGCCAGCCAGAGCCAGAAGCCCTCGATCATTTCTGTTCTCCTCGGGTCTGCCAGTGTTCGGCTGCGAAGCCAGTGGTGATGCCGATCGCGATGCCCGCGAACAGTCCCAGCCGCAGCGGCAGTCCGCGCAGCAGCACGGCCGAGAGGCCGCCCGCGAGTGCCGCCAGCAGCATGGGCCGAGTGCGAGCCATCGGCACCAGCATCACCATCAGCGCGATCGTTGCCATGAATTCGAGTGACCAGTCGCGCGGCAGGATGTCGGCGCCAAACACGCCGATCAGCACGCCGGCCTGCCAGAGCAGCCAGCCGTAGAGCGCCGGCGCCAGGTAATAGCCCCAACGCCAATGCGGGTCCTGCGCGCCGAGCAGGCGCGGCGACAGCAGCGTGAAGGCGCTGTCGGTCAGCAGGTAGCTGCTGGCGAGGCGCTGGGCCCAGGGCCGGTCGTGGAAGACCGGTGCCACGCTGGCGCTGAAGATCACGAAGCGCAGATTCAGCACCAGCCCGGTCAGGAAGATCAGCCACAGCGGTGCGCCCGAGGCGATCAGCGGCAGCGCGCCGAGCTGGGCGGTGGCGGCGAACACCAGCAGGCTCATGCCCATGGATTCGAGCTCGGACAGGCCGGTCGAGCGCATCGCCAGCCCGGTCACGATGGCCCAGGGCAGGGTGCCGACCGAGAACGGCAGCACCGTGCGCAGGCCTTCGCGGGCGCCAAGTCGAAAAGCGGGGTTCATCGGGGCGACAGGTAAAAAGTCAGCAGTCTAGTGCCTTGGTGCAAACCGGCGCGGAGGGCCAGGTTATCCGATGCACTCTTATGATGCGGCCTTTGAGCCAGACAAGCGCGCGCTGTCACGCGAACGCGCCGCGCCGGTGGCAAGGAGTCAGCATGACGGGATTGTCGGATTGGGGGGTTTGGCTGCGGCACGGGCTGGAGCTGGCAGCGACCGTGGCTTTCGCCCTGTCTGGCGCGATGACGGCGGCGCGCAGTCGCCTCGACGGCGTCGGCGTCTGTGCGGTGATGTTCCTGACCGCCTTTGGCGGCGGCACGCTGCGCGACATCCTGCTCGATATCCGCCCCTTCTTCTGGGTCAGCCATGTCGAGTACCTCTGGGGCCTGCTCACGCTGGCCGTGCTGGCCATGATCTTCATGCGGCAACATCATTTCGAGCTGACCGAGCGCGCCATCCAGCTGCCCGACGCGATCGGCCTCGGGCTGTTCGCGGCGATCGGGGTGGACGTGGCCCGCGCGCATGACATGCCCATGCTGGTGGCGGTGCTCATGGGCGTGATCACGCCCGTCTTCGGCGGCGTGCTGCGCGACCTGGTCTGCAACCGGATACCGGACGCCTTCATCGATCACCGGCCCTACGCCTTCTGTGCCTTCCTCGGCGGCTGGCTCTACCTCGGGCTGGAGGTGCTGGCGCTGCCCGAATGGCTGGTGCTGAGCGCCACCGTCGTCTTCACCGCCGGACTGCGGCTGTTGGCGCTGAGGTTCGACTGGCGCATGCCGGTCTGGCGGGTGTGACGGCCGGCTGACCCAGTCAAGCTGCGCCTGTTCCACGTGGAACAACAGCTTGCAATGGCGGCGCCACTCCCAGTCGTTTGGCGAGCCGGCTCAGGTTGGCCCGGTCCATCTGCAGTTCCCGGGCGGCGGCAGTCCAGTTGTGGTGGTGCTTGAGCAGGCATTGCTCGATCAGCCGGCGCTCGATCGACTCGACCGTCTGGCGCAGGCCGAGGGCTGACAAGGTCACGCCTGTGGGCGCGGGGGCTCCGAGTGAAGTCGACTCGTCATCCCAGTGGATGGAGGTCTGGCCGGGGCTGGGCAAGCCCAGATCCTGGGCGGTCAGGCTCAGGATGCGCGGCCTCGGGTGCTGCCGCCCCAGTGCCTTGAGCACGCTGCGTCCGATCAGGTGCTCCAGTTCGCGCACATTGCCGGGCCAGTCATAGGCCATCAGGGCCTCTTGCGCGTCCTGTTCGAGGCGCAGGCTGCCCACGCCCAGACGGCTGCGGTTCTCTTCCAGGAAGAAGCCGCTTAGCAGCAGCACGTCGCGGCCACGCTCGCGCAAGGGCGGCACCGGCAGCGGGTAGACGCTGAGGCGGTGGTAGATGTCAGCCCGCATCCGGCCGGCTCGCACCTCGGCGGCCAGGTCGCGGTTGGTGGCCACGATCAGGCGCACGTCGACGCGATGCTCGCGGTCGGAGCCGAGCCGCTGCAACTGCCCGCTCTGGAGCACGCGCAACAGCTTGGCCTGCACCGTCAGCGACAACTCGCCGACCTCGTCCAGAAACAGCGTGCCGCCATCGGCCAGCTCGAACTTGCCCTGCCGTTCGGTGACCGCGCCGGTGAAGGCACCCCTGACATGGCCGAACAGTTCGCTTTCGACCAGGGTCTCGGGCAGGGCCGCGCAGTTCAGGCTCACGAAGGGGCGGTCGCGGCGGCCGGAACGCTCATGCAGGGCCTGCGCCACCAGCTCCTTGCCGACGCCGGTCTCGCCGGTGATCAGGACCGTCAGCTCGCTCGCTGCCACCAGGTCCACTTCCTTGACCAGCTGCCTGAAGGCCGGGCTGTGCCCCAGCAGCTGGCGGTTGGGCTGTCCGCCGGCGCGTCGGTAGCGCTCGGCCTGCAGATGCTCGCGTTGCGCCAGCTCCTCCAGCCGCTTGATGCGGGTAGCCGCTGCCACGGTCGCCGCCGCCAGATTGCCGAAAGCGTCCAGGTTCCGGAGGTGCTCCGCGGTGAAGCGGCCCGGACTGAGTGAATCCAGCGTCAGCAGGCCCCAGGGCGTGCCCTCCATGTGCAGGGCCACCCCCATGCAGTCATGCACTTCCAGCTGCCCTTGCAAGCCCTCGACCAGACCGTCATAGGGGTCGGGCAGTGGACTGCCGGGCGGGAAGCGGATCGCCTGCTCCGCTTCGAGCAAGGTCTGCAGCCTGGGGTGATCGGCGACCCGAAAGCGCCGGCCCAGGGTGTCCCGGCTCAGGCCGTCGATGGCCAGCGGCAGCAGGCAACCCTGCTCCAGCCGCAGCAGGGCCGCTGCATCGCAGGGGAACAGGGTGCGGACGGCTTCCAGCAGGCTGCGGTAGCGCTCGGATTCGGACATCTTGCGGGGCAGATTGGCGACCAGCGGGACCACGGCGTTGAGCCATTCGGATGGAGTCATTTTTACACCAGAAAGGTCAATTCGACTCTAAAAAGATGGAGTCTATTCGACATGGTAGCGTGCAAGCCATTGATCGGTATGGATCGTCGATCTGGCATGCCTGTTGCGTTAATGAGGCAGGCAGCTTTGCCTTCCTGAACCCACCGACGAGGACTCCCCATGTTGACCGATGCCCAGCGTGCCATTGTGAAATCGACCGTACCGTTGCTTGAAACCGGTGGCGAAACCCTGACCAAGCATTTCTACAAGATCATGCTGGGGGAGTTCCCCGAGGTTCGCATCCTGTTCAACCAGGCGCACCAGGCCAGCGGCGACCAGCCGCGCGCGCTGGCCAACAGCGTCCTGATGTATGCCAAGCATATCGACCGCCTCGAAGGCCTGGGCGACCTGCCGGCGCAGATCGTGCACAAGCATGTGTCGCTGCAGGTGCTGCCCGAGCATTACCCGATCGTCGGCGCCTGCCTGCTGCG
Organism: Chitinophaga pinensis; assembly: GCA_943326015.2. Classification (GTDB taxonomy): domain Bacteria; phylum Pseudomonadota; class Gammaproteobacteria; order Burkholderiales; family Burkholderiaceae_C; genus Malikia. The sequence goes on from CALPRQ020000012.1 coordinate 25,924, forward strand.
TGCCATCCGTGAAGTGCTGGGCGCCGAGATCGCGACCGACGAAGTGCTCGCTGCCTGGGGCGCCGCCTACCAGCAGCTGGCCGACATCCTGATCGGCGCCGAAGAGCAGGTCTATGCCACCACCCAGGCAGCAGCCGGCGGCTGGCGCGGCGAGCGTTCCTTCCGCGTCGCGCGCAAGGAAGCCGAGAGCAGCGAAATCACCTCCTTCTACCTCAGCCCGGTCGATGGCGGCCCCGTGGTCGCCCACCAGCCGGGTCAGTACATCGGCCTGAAGCTGATCATCGACGGCCAGGAACAGCGCCGCAACTACTCCCTGTCGGCCGCTGCCAATGGCAGCGAACTGCGCATCAGCGTCAAGCGCGAGACTGGCGGCGTGGTCTCCAGTCACCTGCATGATCAGGTCGTCCCGGGCGATGTGCTGCAGCTGTTTCCGCCTGCTGGCGCGTTCACCCTGCAGCCGGGCGACAAGCCGCTGGTGCTGATCAGCGGCGGCGTGGGCATCACCCCGACGCTGGCGATGTTGCACGAGGCCCTCAAGACCGAGCGCCCGGTCCACTTCATCCACTGCGCGCGCAACCGGGCGGTGCATGCCTTCCGCGACGCCATCGATGCCCTCTCGACCAGCCACCCCCAGCTCAAGCGCTTCTATTGCTATGACGAGGCGACCGAGGCCGATGGCGTGGACGCGGTCGGTTTGCTGGATCAGGAGCAGCTGGCGCAATGGCTGCCGGCCAGTCGCGACCTGGATGCGTATTTCCTGGGTCCCAAGCCCTTCATGGCCCTGGTCAAGCGCCACCTGAAGGCGCTTGGCGTGCCGGAGACGCAAACCCGCTTCGAGTTCTTCGGACCGGCTGCCGCGTTGAACTGACATCGACCGGGAGCGCCAAGCCGTGAACCCACTCCGGGTGTGGTGGCGCGCCCTCCATCCCGCTACCCTCGCGATGGGGTGGCGGGAGTTCGGCTTTGGAAGCCTGGGGCTGGGACTGGGGGTGTGGCTGACCGGCTGGCTCAGCCGCCTGACATTGGGCGATCTGAACCCCTGGTTCATTGCCCCCATGGGCGCCTCGGCCATCTTGCTGTTCCTGTTGCCGGCCGGTCCCATGGGGCAGCCCTGGTCCATCCTCGGCGGCAACCTGGTTTCGGCCGTGATCGGCGTCAGCTGCGCGCAGTGCCTGGGCAATGGTATCGAGGTCGCCGCGCTGGCAGGGACCATGGCGGCGCTGGCCATGCGCGTACTGCGCTGCCTGCATCCGCCGGGCGGCGCGGTGGCGTTGACCGCGGTGCTGGGCGGCCCGGCCATCCAGCAGCTGGGCTACGGCTTTGCACTCTGGCCGGTGGGGATCAATTCCGCCTTCATGATGCTGCTGGCGCTGCTGTTCCACCACGCGACCGGACGCCGCCACCCGGACTGGCTTCAGGCCAGCGAAGCGCTCGCCAGCCGCAAGCCGAAGCCGATGAACAGCGTGCCCATCGCCCCCATGCCCGCCGCCGACAGGCGCCGGTGGCGGCCGAACTGTCGCGTCAGACGCACGCCGCCGAAGATCAGCGCGCTCAGATAGAGCGCACTGCAGATCTGCACGATCAGCCCGAGCAGCAGAAATGACAGCGCCGGGTAGGGGTAGCCCGGATCGACGAACTGGATGAAGAAGGAGACGAAGAACAGGATCGCCTTGGGGTTCATCAGGCTGATGACAAAGGCCGTGCGCATCGGCTTGTCGGGCGCTGCGGCTTCGGTGTCGACCAATCCGGGTGTGTTGCCTGCGCGCTGGAGCCAGGTCGCGAGCGCCGCGCGCACCAGCCCCAGCCCGAGCCAGGCCAGGTAGGCCGCCCCGGCGTACTTGACCACCATGAAGGCCAGCGGCGTGCTGCGCAGCAGCGAGGCCGCGCCAGCCGTCGACAGCAGCATCAGCACCGTGTCGCCGGCAAAGATGCCCGCAGCCCCCCGGTAGCCCGCCGCCACGCCGTGGCGCGAGGCCAGCGCCATCACGTAGAGCGAGTTCGGGCCCGGCAGCAGCACGATGAAGATCGTGCCGAGGATGAAGGTCGCGAGGTCGGTGATGCCGTAGGCCATGGCCTAGCTCACCACTCCAGTCCGTCGGTGGCGTAGTCGGTGGGCTTGCTCTCGAAGAAGTTGCTGCGCGTGCCGTTGGGCTTGCTGAAGTCGTCGAACCAGGGCACGGCGTTGACCACGCCCGGGTAGATCACGCCCAGGTTCAGCGCCATCGCGCGCTTGTTGGCCAGGCCCTTGACGAAGTTCTCCACCACCTCGTCGGTCAGGCCCAGGATGCCGCCCTGGATGATGTACTGGCCCCAGGCCACCTCCAGCTCGACCGCGTCCTTGATCAGCTGGATCGCATCGAGGCGGAACTGCTCGTCGTAGAGCTCCGGGTTCTCGGCCTGGAAGGCGTGATGCAGGTTGGTGAACAGATCGAGATGGGTCTCGCCCTCGTCGCGGTTGATGTACTTGATCATGTCCGCGCTGCCCAGCATCTTGCCGTTGCGCGCCAGCGTGTAGAACACCAGGAAGGCCGAATAGAAGTAGATGCCTTCCAGGATCACGTTGCCGACGATGGCGCGCGCGAAGTTGGCCGGCGTCGGGTCATCCTTCAGCACCGCGGAGCTGCGCATGATGAATTCGTTCTTCCTGGCCAGCATGCCGTCATGCTCGAACATCATGTAGACCGATTCCGGATCGAGCGAGACCGCCTCGATCAGGAACTGGTAGCTGCGCACATGCACGCCTTCCTCCGAGGCCTGGCGCGCGATCGCCAGACTGACCTCGGGCGCCGTGATGTGCTGGCCGATGTTGTGGATCAGGTTGTTGAACTGGATGCCGTCCAGGTTGGACACGAAGGCCAGCGCCTTGTCATAGGCATTGCGCTCGCGCGCGTTGAGTGCGCCGCTGCGGTAGGTTTCGCGGTCGGCCACCAGCGGGATCGACTTCGGGAACCAGGTGTTGGCTTCCATGCGGTCGTAGATCTCGGTCGCCCACTTGTACTTGATCGTCGCCATGCACATGAGCTCGTCTTTTGGTCCAAAGGCGATACGACGGTCGTTGGTGATGCTACGGACGTTCTTCATATTCTTCTTTCCAGGTTTTCTTGTTAACGACCAAATTGATGGTCATTTGACTAACTTCGAACAGCGCTGCAAGCGCACGTTGCGTTGCACCCTCTGCGTGAAGTCGGCGAATCTCGTGCACGCGTTGCCATGTGAGGACAGCGTTCGGTGCTTTTTCGCCCGATATCTTCTTGGCAATTGCTGGGGCAAGTGGCCCTTTGAGCCGGCCCCGATGGGCCGCTCCAATGCGCTCGCGGTGTTCTGCGCTCAGCTTCTTCCCGCGATGCGATGCGGACATCTTTGCTCTTACCTCTGCGGAGCGAGGCACGCCGCGTTTGCTGGCAGCGATCTTTTCCCGACTCTCTGGGCTCAGTGAACCTAGTCCATAACCACCCGTGGCGATGTTATAGCCGTGAGGTACGAGGGTATTCAGTCGGGCAATCCACTGCTCCTCTGCTGCATCAAGTTCTTCCTGCGTCGAGTAACGCTGGAGTTCCGTCATTGTGAAGTTGTCTTCACCGTACTTGCGGATTGCATGACAGATCGCTTGTGGCTTTCCGCCACGTGCCGCCTTGACATGGCTGCGAAACCGTTCTTCGGCAGAACTTTTGTTGGTTTGCCCAACGTAAGACTTACCAGTCGTGCGGCAATGCAGCAGATAGATCAACACAGTGGCTACTTTCGATGGGTGCGCCCAGGCTCGTGAGGGGCTGGGCGATCTGGATATTTACTGGCAGGCCTCGCAGTTCGGGTTGTCGATCGAGCAGAAGTTGGTTGGCAGTTCGGCCTCCGCCACGTCGGTGGCCGGCAGCGCGGCGTTGGCCAGCGCCGGCTTGGCCACTTCCTTGGTCTTGGTCTGGCCGCGCAGGTAATAGGTGGTCTTGAGTCCGAGCTTCCAGGCGCTCAGGTAGATCTCGGCCAGGTCGCGGCCCTTGGTGCCCTGCTTGACGAAGATGTTGACGCTCTGCGACTGGTCGATCCATTTCTGGCGCGCGGCGGCGCTCTGCAGGATCCAGCCCGGATCGATCTCCCACACCGTCTTGAGCAGGTCCGGTCGGCCGTACTTGACGCAGGGGTCGACCACCTTGAACTGGCCGCTCATGTTCTTTTCCGAGCGCTCGATCTCGAAGATCGGCTCGATGCAGGGCGTAGTGCCGGTGATGATCGAGATCGTCGCGGTCGGCGCGATCGCCATCACGTTGCTGTTGCGCATGCCGTTGCGCTGGACCTGGGCGCGCAGGCCTGCCCAGGCCGCTTCGCCCAATTGGGTCTCGTGGCGGCGCGCGGTGTCGATCGGCAGCAGGCCCCGGCTCCACTTGGAGCCCGCGAAGGTCTCGTAGGCGCCGCGCTCCTGGGCCAGCGCGCTCGAAGCCTGGATCGCGTGGAAGCTGATCAGCTCCATGGCACGGTCAGAGAAGGCCACGCCGGCCGCGCTCGCGAAGTCGACGCCGCAGGCGACCTTGGCCTCGGTCTCGCCCATCAGGCCCAGGCCGACCGGCCGATGGCGCAGGTTCGAGTTGCGTGCGCGGTCCGACGGGTAGAAGTTCAGGTCGATCACGTTGTCGAGCATGCGCAGCGCGGTCTTGACCGTGCGCGCCAGCTTGTCGGCATCAAGCTGGCCATCCTTGACATGGCGCGCCAGGTTGACCGAGCCCAGGTTGCAGACCGCGGTCTCGGTGTCGCTGGTGTTCAAGGTTATCTCCGTACAGAGATTACTCGAATGCACCACGCCGACATGGTCCTGCGGACTACGGCGGTTGCACTCGTCCTTGAAGGTGATCCAGGGGTGGCCGGTCTCGAACAGATTGGTCAGGATGCGCTTCCAGACCTCGATCGCCGGGCGCTGCTTGTAGGCCTTGCCCTCGCGTTCAAGCTGCTCGTAGCGGGCCTTGAAGGCGTCGCCGTAGAGCTCGTGCAGCTCGGGGAAGCGCTCGGGCTGGAATTCGCTCCAGATGCCGTTGCTCTCGACCCGTTCCATGAACAGGTCGGCGATCCAGGCCGCCGGGAAGATATCGTGCGCGCGCAGGCGGTCGTCGCCGAACTCCTTCTTGATCTCGCAGTAGTCCCAGAAATCCGGGTGCCAGACCTCCAGGTAGGGCGCGAAGCTGCCCTTGCGCCGGCCGCCCTGGTTCACGCCGACCGCGGTGTCGTTGTAGATCTTGAGGTAGGGGATGACGCCCGAGCTCTTGCCGTTGGTCGACTGGATATGCGAGCCAGCCGCGCGCACGCGGGTCCAGTCGGTGCCGATGCCGCCGGCATACTTGCTCAGGCGGGCCGACTCCTCGATGGTGCCGAAGATCGAGGCGAAGCGGTGCTCGCCCTCATCGATGTCGGCGCTGATCTGGTCGTTGACCGTGTTGAGGTAGCAGCTCGACAGCTGCGAGTGGACGGTGCCCGAGTTGAACAGCGTCGGCGTCGAGGCCATGTAGTCGAAGCTCGACAGCAGGTCGTAGAACTCGACCGCGCGCGCGGTCGGCTGGTCTTCGAGCAGCGAAACGCCCATCGCCACCCGCATGAAGAAATGCTGCGGCAGCTCGATCAGCTTTTGCTGGGTGTCGCGCATCAGGTAGCGGTCGACCAGGTTCTGCAGGCCGTAGTAGTCGAACTGGTAGTCGCGCTCGGGCTTGATCGCGGCTTCGAGTGCGGCGAGGTCGAAGGCCTCGGCCATGCGCTGGGTGTAGCGGCCAGCCGCGACGCCGCGCGCGATGGTCTCGGCCAGCGCCGGGTAGCGTGCCGAGCCGGTCGCGATCTTCATGGTCTCGGCCAGCAGGTAGCGCGCCGCGACGAAGGTGAAGTCCGGGTTGTCGGTCGAGATCAGGCCGGCGGCGGCCTTGTTCTGGGCCTGGAAGATCTCGCTCGTGTGCATGCCATCGTAGACCAGCAGCTTGATCTGGCTGCGCAACAGGCCCAGGTCGACATTCAGGCCCTGGGTGGCAAATTCGTTGAGTCGCTCGATCTTGGCGAAGTCGAAAGCTTCGCGCGAGCCGTCGCGCTTGATGACGTCCATGGAGATGATGCAGAAAAAATAGGGGACAGGCCGCCCGCCGGCAGCAGCCGGAGCGGTCGGTCGGAAATGGCGATGGGCGGTCGGCTAGGGGGCCGTCCGCGATAGGGTCGGGCAGCAGGCCTTCGGGGCTGCTGCGCTGGGGTGCCGCCCGGGCGCTGGCCCGGGCACGCGGTGGTGATCAACGATGTGCATTCGAATCCTCCCGTCGAATGGTGCTGGCTGTTTTTCCGGGCCGGTATTCTGGCTTGCCTTCATCCTTCTCCGCGCCTTCCCATGGTTTCCCACAGTGGCATCCAGGCGGAGTCGTCAGGTTCACAGCAGCGGGGGCTGCGCCGGAATGGCTGCAAGCAGCAGCTTCACCGTCTTCCCGTTCAACGTCGCTCAGCATGCTGAGGCGATGCACCCGAAGCCCGAATCATACCGGCTTTGGCATCACCCCAGGCCTGGCTTGGTCGGCTTCCGGCGCCTGCCGCGGTCAGCCCTGGCGCCCGCGCCAGAGCCGACTCAGATCGTCGAGCGCGGGTACGCCGGCCAGCGCCACCAGCAGCAGGGCCAGCGGCAGGGTGGCGAGGTAGCCGATCAGCTTGAAGCCCAGCGCTCCGCTGACGCCGCCGACGAAAAAGCAGACCGCGAGCCGCAGCAGGATTCGTAGCCGGACCGGGTTGGCGCGTACCGGCGGCAGGCTGGGATCGGCCGAGTTCCAGTACGCCATCTTGCCGAGCTCGATGCCGAGGTCGGTCACCAGGCCGGTGATATGGGTGGTGCGGATCTCGGCATGCGAGAGCTTGGTGATCAGCGCGTTCTGCAGCCCCATGATGAAGCTCAGCAGCATTACCGTCAGCGGCACGAACAGGCCGGCAACATGGGACAGCCGTTCGCCCAGCGCGCCAAAGCCGAGCAGCAGCAAGGCTTCCGCCATCAGCGGCAGCGCGAACTCGCTGTGCAGGTGCCGGCGGCGCGCGAAGTTGACCAGGATGGCGCTGCAGGCCGCCCCGGCGATGAAGGACAGCAGGGCACCGAAGCCGGCCAGGTAGTCGTGCCAGCGTCCCAGCGCGAGGTTGTCGGCCATGGCCGAGACGATGCCCGTCATGTGCGAGGTGTACTGGTGCACGGCCAGGAAGCCACCCGCGTTGGCCGCGCCCGCGACGAAGGCCAGTACCAGGCCGAGCTGGTGGTTGGCCCGCGCGCTGCGCCGGCTTCCGGTCAATTTTCGGGCGTACTGGATCGGCATCTAGGGGCGGTCAGGTGCTGCGGGCGGGGGCGAGGTTCTGGTATGTTAACCAGCTGTCCAATCAGCCTGGACTGCCAGCGTCAGTTCAGGCTCCACCGAAAAGGAAATCCCATGAGCTCATTGCCCCCCTGCCCGAAATGCCAGTCCGAATACACCTACGAGGACGGTAGCCAGCTGATCTGCCCGGAATGCGGCCATGAGTGGAGCGCAGCCGATGCCGCGCCGGCCGAGGAAGCCGCCAAGGTCTGGAAGGACGCCAACGGCAACCTGCTGCAGGACGGCGACACCGTGACCCTGGTCAAGGACCTCAAGGTCAAGGGCTCTTCGACCGTGATCAAGGTCGGCACCAAGGTCAAGAACATTCGCCTGATCGAGGGTGACCACGACATCGACTGCAAGATCGAGGGTTTCGGTCCGATGCAGCTCAAGTCCGAGTTCATCAAGAAGGCCTGAGTCCGAATTTGTTTGATCGTGCTCGCCGCAAGCTCAAGATTGGTGCTATAGTAGACCCTCTTGACGCGCGGTGGAGCAGCCTGGTAGCTCGTTGGGCTCATAACCCAAAGGTCGCAAGTTCAAATCTTGCCCGCGCAACCAATATTCCTCGGTCCAGGCCGGACACCCTTCGGGTGTCACTGGATCGACGTCAGACAGATTTCCCCCCAGCACGATTCTCAGCCTACCTCATCGAGTGGGCTGAACGCCGTTGGCCAGCGGCTTTGGCACCTGGCCGGCTGGCTCAGGGCTCAGGCAAAGGGATTCGGTACCGAGCGGGCTGGCAGGATCTCGATCCGCTCCGGCAGTCCGGGGTCGGACTCCATCGTCGCGATCGCATGCCCGAGCAGCGCGTGCAGCTCGCGCGCCAGCGCCAGGCCGGCGCGGTCGCGGCTCAGCACCAGGTCGCCGGTCAGCGTGAGCCGGTCGACCCGGTTCTCGATCTCGAGATTGCCGATGCGGATCACGTCGCTCTCGTTGGCAAAAGGCTGGAATTCATTCTCCATCTCGGTTCCCTTCAGCGGCCCATGATGCCCTTGAGCAGTTCGAGCAGCAAGCGCAGCACGCCGGCCAGCATCGATCCTTCTTCCGGTGCCTGGCTGTCGACTTTCTTGTCGCCGCCACCGCGATTGCCTTGCGGCTTGGGCAGCTCCATGGCCTTGTCGCGCGCCTGCTGCGGCAGCGCCGGCAGCGGGTCGATGCCGGCGAGCTTTTGCAGCTCGGCGATGCTCAGCACCTTGTAGTCCTTGGTCTGGTCATTGGTGACCAGATAGGCACCGGCGCGCTGCTGCTTCGGGCTGTACAGCACTTTCCACATATGGGTCGGTACCAGCACGCCGCGGCCGATCGAATCGATCTTCTGGCCGATGAAGGCTGGGCCGCTGACGACGTAGAGCTCGCCCTCGTCGCTCGCGAGCTGGCGCGCCGCCGCTTCGATGCCGGCCCAGACACCGGCGTTGTTCTCGTGTATCTGCGGCACCATGTTGGCGAGCGAGAACGAGTCGCCCTGCGCCTTGCGCGTCGGCATGTCGGCGTTGGGTGCCAGGTGGCCGCGGTCGTAGCCCGATCGCGCGTAGTCCGACAGCTCGGCGCGGTCGCGCTCGGGCAGCCGGTCCTCGGCGTGGAAGCTGTCCTTGCGCGACAGCTCCTTGGCGGCCTGCAGATTCTTGCGCGTCAGGTGTTCGGCGGCGTAGAGCGGCGTGCGGCTGACGCCCGAGTGCAGCACGGCGAAGGTCTCGAAGCAGAGCGCCTGTGTGCGTTCCTTGAACTTTGGTTTGACGAGCTGCGGCGGCTGGCCGCTGGCGAAGTGCTGGGGGCAGTCGGTACCGGCGGCCAGCGCCGGTGCAGCGGCTGTGGCGGCGGCTGCCAGCGTGGCAGCGAGGAGCGGATAGGTGAACTTCATGGCCTGCGTAGTATCAGGCCAGATCGCCCGCAGGTGAATAGCCGGGACTGTTTCATGTGGAACAGGCGCTCCTGGTCAGGGCTTGGCCTCGGCTTCGAGCAGCGCCAGCGCCGCCGCGAAGTCGAAGCCCGTGACGGCATCCGAGAATGCCCTGAAGCACGGCCCAAGTGCGGCACGCGCCAGTGCCTGCTGCTCCTCAAGCAATGCCACGCAGGCCGTGTCGTCCTGCCGCAGCAGGTCGAGCAAGTGTGCGCGCAGCCCTTGCCATTGCGCCAGGTCGAAGGTGGTGACGGCCTGCGGCGCCGAGGCAGGCGGCAGACGGGCCGCGATTGCATCGGCCAGTCTGGGCAGTTCGCTGGCAATTTCGGCCAGCAGTGGCGCCGGGTCCGGTGCGCCGTCGCGCAGCGCGGCCTCCAGCCGTGCGGCCTGCTCGCGCAGCGGCAGCGCGCCGACCTGGGCCGCCAGCCCCTTGAGCGTGTGCGCGAGCCGTTGCGCCTCGTCCCGTTGGCCGGCTTCCAGCGCCTGCGCGATGCGCTCGGCCTGGTCGCGCTGGCTGGCGACGAAGCGGCCCAGGATCTCGCGGTAGAGCGCCTCGCGTCCCAGCAACTGGGACAGGCCCAGCCTGGCGTCCAGCCCGGCGATACCAGCCATGGCGCTGATCCAGCCAAGCTCGGCGCTGCGCGTTCGGGTCGGATCGGCCGATACCGTGGACAGGCTGCGGCCTGGTGCTGGCCTGACCCAGCGCTGCAGCTTGTCGACCAGCTCCTGCACGTTGATGGGCTTGGCGACATGGTCGTTCATGCCGGCCTGCAGGCAGCGCTCGCGGTCTTCCGCCATCGCGTTGGCGGTCATCGCGAGGATGGGCAGCTCCCGCAGTCCCGGTAGCTGGCGGATCGCACGCGTTGCGCTCAGTCCGTCCATCACCGGCATCTGCATGTCCATCAGCACGACGTCGTAGCTCTGCTGCTGCACCTTCTGCAGCGCGATGGCGCCGTCGGCGGCGAGGTCCACCTCCAGTCCCAGCGTGCGCAGGAATTCGGTCGCCACTTCCTGGTTGAGCTCGTTGTCCTCGACCAGCAGTGCCCGCGCGCCGGCCAGTTTGGCGGATTCGTACAGCGCATCGGGTGGCGTCGAACTGGCGGGACCGTCCTGCCCTCCGGTCAGCCTCATCAAGGCATCGAGCAGCGTGGAAGGGCTGACGGGCTTGGTCAGCACTTCGCTGATGCCGGCTTCCCTGGCCTGTGACAAGGCCTCGTCGCGATCGTAGGCCGTGACCATCAGCAGCAGCGGTGTCTGCCCGGGCGCGCGGTGCCGGATCTCGCGCGCCAGCGCGATGCCGTCCATGCCGGGCATCTTCCAGTCCAGCAGCACGACGTCGAAGGGCTGGCCGGCGGCCTCGGAGCGCTCGATCTCGGCCAGCGCGTCGATGCCGGACGCGGTTGCGGCCAGCGTGAAGCCCTGGCTGGTGACCAGCTCCGAGACGACCTCGCGCGCCTGCTCGTTGTCGTCGACCAGCAGCACGCGCAGACCGCCTGCGATGGTGTCGCGGCGCGGATGTTCCGGCTGCCTGGCATCCAGCCCGAGCCGGGCCGTGAACCAGAAGGTCGAACCCTGGCCGGGCCGGCTTTCCACGCCGATCTGGCCGCCCATCAGCTCGACCAGCCGCTTGGCGATCGCCAGTCCCAGCCCGGTGCCGCCGTAGCGGCGCGTGGTCGAGTTGTCGGCCTGCTGGAAGCTCTGGAACAGCTGTTCGCGCTGCTCGGGCGAGATGCCGATGCCGGTGTCGCGTACCTCGAAGCGCAGCTCGACGCCGTCGGCCAGTGGCTGCTGCAGCCTGACCCGGATCTCGACCTCGCCATGCTCGGTGAACTTGACCGCGTTGTTGACGAGGTTGAGCAGCACCTGTTGCAGGCGCAGCGGGTCGCCGACCAGTCCGGTCGGCAAGTCGGCGGCCGTGGAGATGATCAGCTCGAGCCCCTTGCCGGCGGCTTTCTCGGAGACCAGCGCGGCGACATCGTCGAGCAGCTTGTCGATGGCGAAACCGATGTGGTCGAGCCGCATCTTGCTGGCTTCGATCTTGCTGAAGTCCAGGATGTCGTTGATGACGCCGAGCAGCAGCTGGCTCGATGACTGGATCTTGCGCAGGTAGTCGCGTACCCGGAGCGGCGGATCGGCCTTGAGCGCGAGCTGCGTCATGCCGATCACCGCGTTCATCGGCGTGCGGATCTCGTGCGACATGTTGGCCAGGAAGTCCGACTTGGCGCGCGCCGCGTCCTCGGCCGCTTCCTTGGCTTGGCTCAAGGCCTGCGCCGCCGCCCGTTCGGCGCTGATGTCGTCGATGATCCAGACCGAGCCGCGCGCGGGATCGTTGATGTCGATCGCATGGCCGGTCATGCGCGTCCAGACCTGGCTGCCGTCGTGGCGCTGCATCAGTTGTTCGCGGCGGTGCGTGCGGCCCTGCCAGATGTCGGCGTAGGCCTCTGCGCTCGCGAGCTGGTTGGTCTCTTCGTCCACATACCAGAGCCGGGTCGGCTGGCCCACCAGCGTGCCGTCGGGCCAGCCCAGCATCTCGTGCATGCGGCGGTTGCAGTGCGTCGCGATCCGGTCCTGGAGCAGCACTATCCCTGAGCTGGCGGACTCGAGGATGGCGTGCATCTGGGCATTGGCCTTGCGCAGCCGGTCGGTCGTCGCGGCCAGCTCGGCGGTGCGCTCGGCGACCTGGTGTTCCAGCCCATCCCGGTACTCGACCAGTTCAGCCGTCTTGCGCCTGACGGCCCGCTGGGTGCTCCAGGCCCAGGTTCCCAGCAGCAGTGCGATGCCGAAAACGATGTCACTGGCCAGCGTCAGGTAGCGCAGCATGGCGGTGTTCTGCGGGTCGAGCGGGGTGCCGAACCACTTGCGGCGCAGCGCCTCGTCCTCCTCCGGCGTGATGGCCTGCATGCCGCGCATGACCAGCGCCAACGTGTTGGCGTCGCCCTTGCGCACCGCGCGATGGAACTCGCCGGAATAGAGCTCGAAGGCCTTGCGGAAGCTGTCCTCGACGCCGAGCCGGTTGAGGTAGAAGTTGGCCGGGGCCTCGTCGGCGCAGAAGATCTTGACCTCGGCGCGCCTGGCGGCAGCGATCAGGGCCTCGTAGTTGTTGTAGGGCAGCAGCGAGGTGATGCCGTGCTTGGCGAGCTGGTCGATGCAGGCGTCGCCCTTCTGCACGCCGACCTGGAAGCCCTTGAGCGTCTGCACGTTGCTGATGCCGCCAATCGAGGCATGGCTGTAGATGTTGACCGGCAGCCGGGCGTAGGGCGACGAGAAGTCGTACAGCGGTTCGCGCGCTGCCGTGCGGTAGATCATGTCGATCACGTCGGCTTCGCCCTGCAGTAGCAGGCGCTGTGCCTCGGCCCATTGCGTCGCGCTGAGCCTGACCGCGACGCCGGTCTTCTGTTCCCACCGCTTCCAGTAGTCGACCAGGTAGCCATGGACCCGGCCGTCGGTGTCGCGGAACAGGTAGGGCGGGTAGTTGTCGTCGGTGATGACGCGGAGCGGGCCGGTCCTGCCTGCAACGGCGTTTTGTGCCCCGGCGGGCTGCGGCGCGGCGTGAACGAACAGGCCGGCCCCGCAAAGAGCCAGCGCAAGCAGGCCGCGCCGGGGGACCGTCATGGGGATGAACCTGATGGGCATCTTGCTTTCTGGCGAACCGGAATCGTCGCGCGAAGATTGGCGGCGGCGCGAGTTCCGACTGTACGGATTGTGCCATCGACCACCCGCTTGTTTGATCGAGACTGCATCCTACATGGGGCGGGTCTGTCTGACCAGCCTCGACCGCCAGTGCGCGAAGAAGTGCCGCTTGATCCGCTCGACCAGCAGCAGGTAGGCGGTCACGGTCAGGATCAGCACCGGGTAGAACATGGCGGGCGGTGGCGTGAAGCCGAAGAAGGCGCCCAGCGCCGTGTGCGGCAGCAGCAGCGCGAGCGCCACCACGCCGATCGAGGTCGCCGCCAGCAGTGGGTGCGGCCGGCTGTGCCAGGCGTTGCCGCGCGTGCGGATCACGAAGATCACCAGCACCTGGGTGCACATCGACTCGACGAACCAGCCGGTCTGGAACAGCCGCTCGTCGGCCTGGAACAAGGTCAGCATCAGGTAGAAGGTCAGCAGGTCGAACAGCGAGCTGACCGGCCCGATGGTCCACATGAAACGGCTGATCAGCTTCATGTCGAGCCGGTGCGGGCGGCGCGTCTCGGCCGGATCGACGCGGTCGAACGGAATCGTGACCTCGGACAGGTCGTACAGGATGTTGTTGAGCAGGATCTGTACCGGCAGCATCGGCAAAAAGGGCAGGAACAGCGCGGCTGCCGCCATGCTGAACATGTTGCCGAAGTTCGAGCTCGTGCCCATCAGGATGTACTTCATGATGTTGCCGTGCGTGCGCCGGCCCTCGACCACCGCGTCGCGCAGCAGGTCGAGCTCGTGGCGCAGCAGGATCATGTCGGCCGCCGCCTTGGCGACATCGACCGCGGTATCGACCGAGATGCCGACGTCGGCCGAATGCAGCGAGGGCGCGTCGTTGACGCCGTCGCCGAGGTAGCCGACCACATGGCCGCTGGCGCGGACCGCCTGGATCACGCGGTTCTTCTGCGTCGGATTGACGCGGCAGAACAGGTTGACCCGGCTCGCCGCCGCTTGCAGGCCATGGTCGTCGAGCGCGTCGACCTCGCGCCCGGTCAGCACGCCCTGCACCTTGAGGCCGAGCTCGCGGCAGACATGCTGCGTCACGCGCTCGCTGTCGCCGGTGACGACCTTGATCGCGACGCCGGCGCGCTGCAGCGCTTCCAGCGCCGGTCCGGCACTGGTCTTGGGCGGATCGAGAAAGGCGGCGAAGCCGGCCAGCACCAGCTCGGACTCGTCATCGACCACCGCGTGCGGATGGTCGGCCGCGACGCGGCGCCAGGCGATGGCGAGCACGCGGAAGCCCTCGTCCTCGAGCGCGTGGCAGCTCGCGCGCGCCTGGTCGGTCGCGGTCTCGTCGAGTCCGGCCGGCGGCTCGCCGTCGGCGACCTGCGCGGTCTCGTAATGCCGGCACAGGCCGAGCAGGTCGTCGGGCGCGCCCTTGACGACCAGCCAGCGCTCGCCGTCGCGCTCGATCAGCACCGAGACGCGGCGGCGCTCGAAGTCGAACGGCACCTCGTCGATCTTGCGCCAGCCGCCGACGTCGATCTGGCCGTGCTCGAGGATGGCGTCGTCGAGCGGGCTGCGCAGGCCGCTCTCGAACCAGCTGTTGAGGTAGGCCAGCTGCAGCACGCGCGCGCTCTGCTGCCCGAGCGGATCGACATGGCGCTCCATGCGGATATGCGCCTCGGTCAGCGTGCCGGTCTTGTCGGTGCACAGCATGTCCATCGCGCCGAGGTCCTGGATCGCGCTCTGGCGCTTGACGATGATCTGCCGCTGCGCCAGGCGCAGCGCGCCGCGCGCGAGCGTGACCGACACCACCATCGGCAGCAGCTCGGGCGTCAGGCCGACCGCGAGCGCGACCGCGAACAGGAAGGATTCGAGCCAGGGCTTGTGCGACAGCAGGTTGACCAGCAGCACGAAGGCGACCATCAGCAGCGTGAGCCGCATGATCAGCAGGCCGAACTGGCGCGTGCCGAGCTCGAACGCGGTCGGCGCCGGCGTGCGCTCCAGGCTCTGCGCGATGTCGCCCATCGCCGACGCGGCGCCGGTGCGGACCACGCGCACCGTCGCGCTGCCGCTGACGACCGAGCTGCCCATGAAGACGGCGTTGCCGGCCGCGAGCAGGTCGGTCGCCTGCGAGCCGGGCGGGAGAGCGGTTTTCTCGACCGGATACGACTCGCCGGTCAGTAGCGCCTGGTTGACGAAGAGATCGCGCGCTTGCAATACGCGCGCGTCGGCCGGCACCAGGTCGCCGGCCGCGAGCAGCACGAGGTCGCCCGGCACGATCTGCTCGACCGCCAGTTCCTGCCGCTGGCCCTCGCGCAGCACGCTGGCGCGCACCGAAACCGACTCACGCAGCCGGTCGGCGGCGGCGCTGGCGCGGCGTTCCTGCACGAAGTCGAGCGTGACGCTGAGCAGCACGATCGCAGCGATGATGATGAAGTTGGTCACCTCGCCGCTGAGCGCCGAGATGCCGCTGGCGAGCAGCAGGATCAGTACCAGCGGATTGCGGAAATGCTCCAGCAGCTGGCGCCAGGCCGGCGGGGCATGGTGGTCCCGGAAGCGGTTCGGACCGTATTGCTCCAGCCGCGTCTGCGCCTCGGCCTGCGTCAGGCCGTCCTGGTTGGCGGCGTCTCTGTCAGGCTCCAGCCACCAGGCGGCGGGATCGGTTTCCGGCGGGTTTTCCATGCCGTGCTCCCTGTCATGTCGAACAGGCTCGCAGTGTGGCACGGCGGGGGCTGGGTGGGGAAGCGGTCAGACGGGATGAGGGCTGACGGAACGGGATTGTTTCACGTGGAACAACCTGATGTCAGGCCTGGCCTTGGTGCAGCGCCGACTGGAAGGCCTGCGGCACCGGTCGGCGATCAAGGCCGGGCGCGGCAAGGTGGCTGGCTGAGTTCCGGCACGGTAGGACTACCGTCCTCTTTCGCGTGAAACCGGTGGCGCTTGCCTGTCAGGCTGGTCAGCCCCGTCGGGCGCGCCGGCATAGTGCTGCCGGTAGTGGAGCAGTTCGATGACGCGGTGCCGTAGCAGCAAGGTGTGCGAGGCCGCGCGCGTGATCCGTCCCGAGCTGCCGAAGTTCGCGGGCGTCCAGTTGCCGTCGATGAAGCGCTGTTCCGCTTCGCGCCAGCCCAGCCAGCGCTGCTGAGATTCGCGCAGTGCCCGCGTCGAGCGGGCGTCGAGCCGGGCCAGCAGGCCGCGGTAATGCCGGTCCAGCTCCTGCTCCAGATAGGCCTGGTAGGAGGCGTAGGCGCGCAGCATGTCGGCATCGGCAGGTCCGGACGCGGCGATCGCCTGCAGGTGCTGCTCGGCTCCGGACTCGAAGGCTTGCATCAGGTCGGGTGCGTCCGGGTTGTCGAGAGCACAGGCCAGGGTCGAGGTCAGCAGGGCGCCGGCCAGCAGCAGCGCCCGGACCTTGGACCCATGCCTCTGCGTCCGAATCAGCCTCTCACCATCGTACATAGATGCCTTTGGAAAAGATGTCCCATTCGCACTGCCGACGATGCACCAGCCCTTGCATCATCTTGCCTTGGGAGCGGTTCCAGGATTTCCACGCTGTTTCGAGCTCGCGGCTGTCCGCGCCCTGGCCGGCATTGATGAGCCGCAGCACGCGCGAGCCCGAGAAAGCTCCGCTGCCGATGTTGAACGCCAGCATGACCATGGCATCGAATTCCTGCTGCAGCACGGCGCGCTGCAGTCCCTTGTGTATGGTGGCGACGAAGGGGGCCAGGTCTCGTTCGAACAGCGCGTCGGCCTGCGCTGCGTTGACGCCTTGCTTGAGCGCGGGCCATTCGGCCTGCGATATCAGGTGGCCATAGCCCACCGTGGCGCCTGGCACCCAGGCGCTGATCTCATGCTCGGTCTGGTCGTCATAGGGCTTGAGCCTGAGCGATTCGACCTGCTTGAGCAGCTCGATCAAGGCCCGGCTCGGTGCCATGTTCTGGTCTGTTGCCATTCTGTCCTCCCTGTGCTTTATCACGCCCGATTCTGGTCCGGATCAAGGCATGGCGCCAGTCCTGACCGGTCAACTCAGGCAGTTGTCGGCCTGCTCGACGCTGGACAGCCAAGCTCCCAGACTTTTCCGCTGCGTGGGTGTGAGTTTGGAACATTCTGGCAATGCAGAGTTCAGGCGTGCGCCACGGTATGCGCTTCCAGCCGCAGTCCAAGCGCATGAATCACCTTGAGGATGGTGCCGAAGCTCGGGTTTCCTTCACCCGAAAGGGCCTTGTACAGGCTCTCTCGGCCTAGGCCGGTGTCGCGTGCGAGCTGGCTCATGCCGCGTGCCTTGGCAATGTCACCTAGCGCTGCTGCGATGAAGGCCGCGTCGTCGGGGGCCTCGTCGAGACAGGCTTGCAGGTACAACGCCATATCCTCTTCGGTCTTGAGGTGTTCAACGACGTCCCATTTGCGTAGTTTGAGGCTCATGTCTGGGCTCCTTGCAGTTGTCGCGCTAGTGTCAGCGCGGTCTTGATGTCCTGGGCATTCAGGCGCAAGGTCAAGGGGTACCGCTGGTGCACGTGGTTTCACGTGAAACAGCCCAGCCGAGTGATTCAGTCTGGCGCCGTCGCTTGTTCCAGCATTTCCAGATAGGTCATCGCCTGCGCGCGCGTCTCGCCGCACATCTCGCGGCTGGGTGGCAGCGAACCGCAGACCGCCGGGCGCTCGGGCCGGCCGAACAGGCGGCAGCGCAGGTCTTCGTCCAGATGAGGGCAGGGGAGGCCGGCAGGCTTGCCCTTGGGCAGTCCGGGCAGGGGGCTGCTGATCGAGGGCGCGATGCAGCAGGCGGCGCAGCCGGGGCGGCAGGAAATGGTCATGGGCGGGATTGTGCAAGACAATCGCCTCAATCCATGGCGACGGCTGTCCTAGCAGGCACTTGTCCATGCCCAAGACTTTCCGCTATCCAACCATAGATGTCTACCGCCAAGTTGCTCGTCAGCCAGCCGTTCCTGCCCGACCTGTGTCCGATTACCGCAGCCGTCGAATCGCTGGCGAGTGCGGGGGGGGTTGATGAACGCGGTGCCATCTTTACCCGCCGCGAGGTGGTGGACTTCATTCTGGATCTCTGTGGCTACACCACGGACAAGCCGCTTCATCGGTACAGTCTGCTGGAGCCCTCTTTTGGAGACGGGGACTTCCTGCTGCCAGCGATTGACAGATTGTTGGAGGTTTGGAGCAGGGGCGGGGCAACTGGCGATCCCATCCAGGAACTGGGCCACTGCATCCGAGGCGTCGAGTTGCATCGGCCCACGTTTCAGCGGACCCGAGCAGGCATCGTGACGCGACTGACCCATATCGGTATTGCTGTCGACAAGGCTGACGAGCTGGCCGATGTCTGGCTGATCCATGGCGACTTCCTGTTGGCTGATTTGCCTACTGGCTTCGACTGGGTGGTTGGCAATCCGCCTTATGTCCGGCAGGAACTGATTCCCCCCGTGCTGATGGTCGAGTACCGACAGCGTTACACAACGATTTACGACCGGGCAGACCTCTATGTACCGTTCATTGAGCGAAGTCTGAGGCTGTTGGCTGCTGGCGGAGTGCTGGGATTCATCTGTGCCGACCGCTGGATGAAAAACCGATATGGTACGAAGCTGCGTGCCTTGGTGGCTGCTGAATACCATCTCCGCGCTTATGTCGACATGACCGACACCCCCGCATTTCATGTGGATGTGATCGCCTATCCGGCCATTACCGTGGTGGCACGCGAGCGCGGCATGATCACGCGCGTCGCGCATCGTCCGGCCATAGAAGCACAGGCCCTGAAAGAGCTGGCCAGACACCTGACCGAGCCCAATCTGGCGGAAGATTGCCATCTGGTACGCGAGATGGCCAGCGTCACTGATGGGACGGAGCCCTGGATTCTGGACAGCACGGATCAGATGAACTTGCTACGCCGGCTGGAGCGCGAATTTCCAGTGCTGGAAGACGCGGGCTGCAAGGTCGGGATCGGGGTGGCCACCGGCGCCGACAAGGCTTTCATCGGCTCATACGAGGCGCTCGATGTCGAGGACGACCGCAAGCTGCCGCTGGTCATGACCCGTGACATCGCGAGTGGCCATGTCGTCTGGCGTGGTCAGGGCGTCGTCAACCCGTTCAACGACGGTCCTGGGTCTGGCCTGGTCGCACTAGAAGACTATCCACGACTCAAGCGCTACCTTGAGGATCGCAAGGAGGTGATCGCGCGTCGGCATTGCGCTCAGAAGTCACCGGCCAACTGGTATCGCACGATAGATCGCATCACCTCGTCGCTGACCAGGCGGCCCAAGCTGCTGATCCCCGATATCAAGGGGGAGGCCCAGATCGTCTACGACGAGGGTCGGTTCTATCCGCATCACAACCTTTATTTCGTGACCGCCGAGGAGTGGGATTTGCGTGCCTTGCAAGCCGTCCTGCTGTCGGACATCGCACGCCTGTTCGTGACCAGTTACTCGACCAAGATGCGCGGAGGCTTCCTGCGCTTCCAGGCGCAGTACTTGCGCCGTATCCGCTTGCCCTACTGGAAAGATGTCCCCGATAAGTTGCGTAGGGATCTCCAGCTAGCCGCCGAGACCTTGGATCTCACCGCCTGCAACCGGGCAGCTTTCGAGCTTTATGGACTCACGGCAGGCGAGCGATCATCTCTGGGTGATAATGATTTCTGATATGGTACTCAAGCTTTGCAATTACGAAAAGAAAGCCGCCGCTGCGGTGAAGGTCTTCTGGGACAACCGGGATAGTGCGCGGCAACGGCAGCTGGATTCAGGCAAGGTCGATGCCGGCGGACGAGCCAGCGTGACCGCCGGAAAAAACATGGATGCCTTCATCGACCTGATCATCGAGGTGGTGAAAGCGAATGGTCTGGCTGCTGCAGAGGTTCATCAGCAGCGCGCAGCCCTGACTTTGCCCGGCTATTTCCGGCCCACCAAGCTGTGGGACCTGCTGGTGATCCACAAGGGGCAATTGGTCGCCGCGATCGAGCTCAAGAGCCAGGTCGGCCCTTCGTTCGGGAACAACTTCAACAACCGGACGGAAGAGGCCATTGGGACCGCGCATGACCTGTGGACGGCCTATCGGGAAGGGGCGTTTGGCAAACAACCACGGCCGTTCGTGGGCTGGCTGATGCTGGTCGAGGACGCCGAAGGCTCGCGCAATCCGGTGCGCGATCGCTCGCCTCATTTTCCGGTGTTCAAGGCTTTCGAAGGCGCGTCCTACCTCAAGCGCTACGACCTGCTGTGCCAGCGCATGATGCAGGAGCAGCTCTACAGCGCTGCCACGGTGATGACGGTCACGCGAGAGGCGGGTGAAACAGGCGCCTATGGACAGCAGTCCGACATGACGAATTTGAAGAATTTCATTGCCAGTCTGGCCGGGCATGTGGCGACTGAGGCGGCAAGATTGTCGAGATGATCAGGGCTTGAGTCCCGGCTCAGCCATCCACCGGATGCGCGGGCGTGTCGAGCAGCAGCTGGTAGAACGCCAGGTCGAGCCAGCGGCCGAACTTGAAGCCCACCTGCGGCAGCGTGCCGACATGCCGGAATCCCATGCGCTCGTGCAGCGCGATGCTGCCGGCGTTGCTCGCGTCGATCGCGCCGATCAGGGCGTGCAGTTCGTCGCGGCGCGCGGCGGCGATCAGCTGTTGCAGGATCGTCTTGCCCAGTCCCTGGCCTCTATGGTCCTGCTGCACATAGACCGAATGCTCGACGCTGTACTTGTAGGCCGGGAAGGCCCGGAAGCTGCCATAGCTGCCGAAGGCGAGCAGCTTCCCCTGGCCGTCCTCCAGTCCGATGACAGGGAAGTGGCCGTTGTGCTTGGCCTCGAACCAGGCGACCATGTTCTGCATGGTCCGGGGCTGGTAGTCGTACAGCGCGGTCGAGTTCCGGATCGCCTCGTTGAAGATCGCCAGCATGGCGTCCGCGTGGCGCTCGAAGCTGCAGGCCACGATGTGGTGTTCGTTCATCACGGTTTCCTCAAGGTCGAAATGCTTGCCGCCATGGACCATGGCATGGCGCGCAGCTTCGGGGACGGGTTCATGCAAGGCTATGGCTTGCCTGCAAGCCTGGCCCTGAGCGCATCGGGCAATGGCATCGAGCGTTGCGCCGCCAGGTCGGCCCAGACGATGGTCGCGCCGCCGTTGGCATGGACGGTCTCGTCCCCACCCGCGCGCAGCATCTCGTGGTAGGTGTCGATCGAGGAGCGCCCGACCGCGCCGACATAGGTCCTGACCAGTACCTGGCCCGGATAGTCGAGCTGGCGCAGGAAGTTGCAGAACGCGTTCGCGACGACCGGATTGCCGCCACTGCCGCCTTGGCCGGACAGTCCGCAGCCCAGGTGTTCGAGCAGTTCGATGCGCGCCGTTTCCATGTAGCGGAAGTAGACCGTGTTGTTCACATGGCCGTAGGCGTCCATGTCGCCCCAGCGGATGGCGATCGTGGTGCTGTGGATCAGCTTCTTGTCGGCGGGCAGTTCGAGTCTCATCGGGGCGTCAAACAGGCAAAAGTGGGAAAATCCGGTCTTTGATTCTAGGCTTCCCGTTCAGGACCCCCATGCTCTATCCCCAGGAATTCGATGTCATCGTCGTCGGCGGCGGCCATGCCGGCACCGAGGCCGCGCTCGCCGCCGCGCGCATGGGCTGCCAGACCCTGCTGCTGACCCACAACATCGAGACGCTGGGGGCCATGAGCTGCAACCCCTCGATCGGCGGCATCGGCAAGGGCCATCTGGTCAAGGAAGTCGATGCGCTTGGCGGCGCGATGGCACTGGCGACCGACGAGAGCGGCATCCAGTTCCGCATCCTCAACGGTTCCAAGGGACCGGCGGTGCGCGCGACCCGGGCCCAGGCGGACCGCATCCTGTACAAGGCCGCGATCCGCCGCCTGCTGGAAAACCAGCCGAATCTGACGCTGTTCCAGCAGGCGGTCGACGACCTGATGGTCGAGGGCGATCGCGTGGTCGGCGCGGTGACGCAGATCGGCATCCGTTTCCGCGCCCGCAGCGTGGTGCTGACGGCGGGTACCTTCCTCGATGGCAAGATCCATGTCGGGCTCGAGAACCACTCTGGTGGCCGCGCGGGCGACCCGCCTTCGGTCAGCCTGTCGGCGCGGCTGAAGGAATTGAAGCTGCCGCAGGGCCGGCTCAAGACCGGCACGCCGCCGCGCCTGGACGGTCGCACCATCGACTTCAGCCAGTGCACCGAGCAGCCCGGTGACGGCATGCCGGGCTCGGGCACGGCCGAGCAACCAGTGCCGGTGTTCAGCTTCATGGGCCATGCCGCGATGCATCCGCGCCAGCTGCCCTGCTGGATCACGCACACCAACGAACGCACGCACGAGATCATCCGCAGTGGCTTCGACCGCAGCCCGATGTTCACCGGCAAGATCGAGGGCGTGGGCCCGCGCTACTGCCCGAGCGTGGAGGACAAGATCAACCGCTTCGCCGACAAGGACAGCCACCAGATCTTCCTCGAACCCGAAGGATTGACGACCCACGAGTTCTACCCCAACGGCATCAGCACCAGCCTGCCGTTCGACATCCAGCTGGCGCTGGTGCGATCCATCAAGGGGCTGGAGCACTGCAACATCCTGCGCCCGGGCTACGCGATCGAGTACGACTACTTCGACCCGCGCGAGCTCAAGTCCAGCTTCGAGACCAGGCAGATCAACGGGCTGTTCTTCGCCGGCCAGATCAACGGCACCACCGGCTACGAGGAAGCCGCGGCGCAGGGCCTGTTCGCCGGACTGAACGCGGCGCTGCAGGTGCGCGGCGAGGGCGCCTGGTGTCCGCAGCGCGACGAGGCCTACCTCGGCGTGCTGGTCGACGACCTGATCACCAAGGGCGTGACCGAACCCTACCGCATGTTCACCAGCCGGGCCGAGTTCCGTCTGCAGCTGCGCGAGGACAACGCCGACATGCGCCTGACCGAGACCGGCCGCCGCCTGGGCCTGGTCGATGACGCGCGCTGGGATGCCTTCAACCGCAAGCGGGACGCTGTTTCACGTGAAACAGAGCGCCTGAAGTCGACCTGGGCCAACCCGGCCACGCTGTCGGCGGCCGAGGCCGAGCGGGTGCTCGGCAAGGCGATCGACCACGAGTACAAGCTGTTCGACCTGCTGCGCCGCCCCGGCGTGAGCTACACCGAGCTGACCGCGATGGAAGGCGGCCGCTTCGCCGCCAAGGGCAAGGACGGCGCGCCAGCCCCTGTTTCACGTGAAACATTGGCCGAGCAGTACGAGGCGGTGGTCGAGCAGGTCGAGATCGCGGCCAAGTACTCGGGCTATATCGAGCGCCAGAAGGGCGAGGTCGAGCGCGCCGCCCATTACGAGCACCTCAAGCTGCCGGCCGAGCTCGACTACCTGCAGGTTGCCGCGCTCAGCATCGAGGCACGGCAGAAGCTCGCCAAGCACCGGCCCGAGACGCTGGGCCAGGCCTCCCGGATTTCGGGCATCACGCCGGCCAGCATCTCGTTGTTGCTGATCCATCTCAAACGCGGCAAGTTCAAGGGCTTCGCCGAACTGCCCGCTGACGCAGCGGAGAAAGGCGAGGTGCAGGCATGAGCGCGCATCCGTTGGAAACCGGCCTGCGCGCCGGCATCGAGGCCCTGGGCCTGGAACTCAAAGACGAGCAGGTGGCCAAGCTGCTGTCCTACCTGGACTGGGTCGCCAAGTGGAACAAGGTCTACAACCTGACCGCCTTGCGCGACCCGCAGGAGATGCTGACCCATCACCTGCTCGACAGCCTGGCGGCGGTGGCGCCGCTGCGTCGTCAGCTCGCGGTCATGGGACTGGAAAAGCCGCGCCTGCTCGACGTCGGTTCCGGCGCCGGCCTGCCGGGCGCGGTGTTCGCCATCGTCTGCCCCGAGCTCGATGTCAGCTGCGTTGACACCGTGGCCAAGAAGGCGCTGTTCATCCAGCAGATCGCCGCCGCCTTGCGCCTGCCCAACCTGCACGGCCTGCATGCCCGGGTGGAAAACCTCAAGCAGCATTGGGATGTGGTGAGCTCGCGCGCCTTCGCCTCGCTGATCGACTTCACCAACTGGTCGCGCCAGGCGCTGGCAGAGCAGGGCATCTGGCTGGCGATGAAGGGCAGGCATCCGGCCGACGAGATTGCTGCGCTGGCACCTGACATCGAGTTGTTCCACGTGGAACAACTGCGGGTGCCGGGGCTGGACGCCGAGCGCTGCATTGTCTGGATGCGGCCCAGGGCGGCCTGAGTCCAGGGTGATCCCGGACCTCCTGAGCGCCAGCCGGCCAAGTCTTGTCACAGGCGCTGGCCGGGAAAGCCCTTAAACTCGGTCTCAACATCAGGTCCGCGCCAGCAGTTCTGCGCGGGGTCCTTCTCTGCAATTCCCCGTTTTTTGCTAACCCCACCATGGCCAAGATCTTTTGCATTGCCAACCAGAAGGGTGGCGTTGGCAAGACCACTACCTGCGTCAACCTGGCCGCCGGACTGGCCAGGATCGGTCAGCGCGTGCTGCTGGTCGATCTCGATCCCCAGGGCAATGCGACCATGGGCTCGGGGGTCGACAAGCGTGCCCTGGTGCTGAGCGTCTATGACGTGCTGCTTGGCGAGGCGACCGTCGCCGAGGCAGCGGTCCAGGCCGAGGCTTGCGGCTACCACGTGCTGGGCGCCAACCGCGAGCTCGCCGGCGCCGAGATCGAACTGGTCGGACTGGACCAGCGCGAGCAGCGCCTCAAGCAGGCGCTGGCAGCCGTGGCCGCCGACTACGACTTCGTGCTGATCGACTGCCCGCCCTCCTTGAGCCTGCTGACGCTCAACGGCCTGTGCGCCGCCAACGGGGTGATCGTGCCGATGCAGTGCGAGTATTTCGCGCTCGAAGGCGTGTCCGACCTGGTCAACACCATCAAGCAGGTGCGTGCCAACCTGAACCGCGAGCTCAAGGTCATCGGCCTGCTGCGCGTCATGTTCGATGCCCGCACCATGCTGCAGAAGCAGGTCAGCGACCAGCTGTTCGAGCATTTCGGCGACGAGGTGTTCCAGACCGTGATTCCGCGCAACGTGCGTCTGGCCGAGGCGCCGAGCTACGGCCTGCCGGGCGTGGTGTTCGACCCGTCCGCCAAGGGCAGCAAGGCCTTCGTCGAGTTCGCGCGCGAGATGGTCGAGCGCATCCAGGCCATCTGAGCGAGGTTCCACGTGAAACATGCCAATGCTGAAGCCGCACCGCGGGTGCTGATCCTGCCGGGCTGGCAGGGCAGCGGTCCCGCGCACTGGCAGAGCCGCTGGGAGGCGCTGCACAGCTATGCCCGTGTCGAGCAGCATGACTGGCAGCAGCCGCGCCGCGGCGACTGGCTGGCGCGGCTGGACGAGACCGTGATCGACAGCGAGCGGCCGGTGCTGCTGGTCGCGCACAGCCTGGGCTGCATCCTGGTCGCGGCCTGGGCCAGGTTCTCGCGTCACAGCCACAAGGTGCGCGGCGCGCTGCTGGTCGCGCCGGGCGATGTCGAGCAGCCCGACCTGGCACCGGCGCTACCGGGCTGGGCGCCGATCCTGCGCGATCCGCTGCCCTTTCCGAGCCTGCTGGTCGCGAGCCGGGATGATCCCTGTTGCCGCTTCGAGCGTGCCGAGCAGCTCGCGCAAGCCTGGGGCAGCCGCCTGCTCGATGCCGGTGCGCGCGGCCACCTCAATGCCGATTCCGGCCTGGGCGATTGGCCCGAAGGCCACGCGCTGCTGCAGCCCTGGCTGACCGGCGGCGCCTGAAACAAGACAGACCTCATGGCGACAAAGAAATTCAAGGGACTCGGCCGCGGCCTGGAGGCGCTGCTCGGTCCCAAGCTCGATGACAGCACCAGCCTGGATGCTGCTGGCGGTGACCTGCCGAGCCAGCTGCCGCTGACCGATCTGGTGCCGGGCTGCT
The DNA here is from genome assembly GCA_943326015.2 of Chitinophaga pinensis. Lineage (GTDB taxonomy): Bacteria > Pseudomonadota > Gammaproteobacteria > Burkholderiales > Burkholderiaceae_C > Malikia. Next base: position 51,623 of record CALPRQ020000012.1, read on the forward strand.
ACCAGCCACGCACCCGCATGGACGAGGGCGCGCTCTACGAGCTGGCCGAGAGCATCAAGGCGCAGGGCATCATGCAGCCGATCCTGGTGCGCCAGCTCGCAGCGGAAGACGGCGAGCGCCGCCTGACCGCCTGGCTGACGCAGCAGGGTCAGCCCGCTGTTCCACGTGGAACACGCCCAGTCTACGAGATCATCGCGGGCGAGCGGCGTTTCCGTGCCTCGCGCCTGGCCGGGCTGGAAAGCGTGCCGGTGCTGGTGCGCGATGTGCCCGACGAGGCTGCCGCCGCGATGGCACTGATCGAGAACATCCAGCGCGAGGACCTCAATCCGCTCGAAGAGGCGCAGGGCCTGTTGCGCCTGGTCAACGAGTTCGGCCTGACGCATGAGCAGGCCGCGCAGGCCGTCGGCCGCTCGCGCAGTGCCGCCAGCAACCTGCTGCGTCTGCTGAACCTGGCCGAGCCGGTCCAGACCATGCTGATGGCGGGCGATCTCGACATGGGACATGCGCGCGCGCTGCTCGGCCTGGACCGTGCGGTCCAGATCACGACCGCCCAGCAGATCGTCGCGCGCGACCTCTCGGTGCGCGAAGCCGAGGGCCTGGCCCGCAAGCTGCTCGGCGCTGCCGAGGTGTCGGCGGCCAAGGCCAAGCCGGTCAAGTCGCGCGACGTGCTCCGCGTCGAGGAGGAGCTGTCCGACCTGCTGACGGCTGCCGTCGAGGTCCGGATCAGGAAAAGCGTCAAGCGCCACGGCCAGGTCGAGCAGATGGGCGAACTCGCGATCCAGTTCGGTTCGCTCGATGAGCTCAACGGCCTGATCGAGCGCCTGCGCGGCGACCGCGACTGAAGCCCGCTACCGGATGACCAGCCTGCTGCCCGGACCCATGGCCGTGGTGGCGCAACGGACGAGACTGACATGACATGTTTTCCGACTGCCGCCCGGGGACTCTCCGGATTGATGCTGGGCCTGCTGCTGCAAGCCTGTGCGCAGAACCCTGTTGTCGATTTGTCGCCGACGGCCAGCGCGAGCCGGCTGGACCAGCCCAGATCATCCCGGCCGGTGGCCGTGCTGGCTGCCGCGGCACAGCGGCCAGCCGCTGCACCCGCCTCCGCGCGTCTGCCTGCCGCAGGCGAGGCATCGCCGCTGCGCTTCGAGCAGGCCTGGGACGTGGTCGAGCTGATGGGCCAGCCCATGCTGGCTGGCGGCCTGCGTCCCCCTCGGGTGGTGTTGCGGCCGCAGGGCGGCCTGATGGTCGATGGGGGCTGCAACCACTTCTCGGGCCGGGTCGAGCGCGATGCCCAGGGCCTGTTCCGCGTCTCCAAGTATGGCGGCACGCATGGAGGCTGCGAGGAACCCTCGCGTGCCGAGGCCTTGCTGAATTCGGCGCTGATGATGGTCGACAACTTCCGCTGGGACCGCGGTCTGCTGCTGCGCAGCGGCGAGACCGAACTGCTGCGCCTGCAGTCCAGCGCCAACCAGGACAGCGCCGAGCTTGAGCAGGCACTGGTGCGGCGACCGATTCCCGCCGCGGCACCGGAAGTTGTCCCAGTGGTCTGTCGGCCGGTCAAGGCTGCCAAATCCAGCAAGGGGGGTAAGGCTGCCAAGGCCAAAGCCAAGACCAAGGCTGCTGCGAACTGCCAGCCGGCCAAGGCCGCCAGGTCTGGTACCAAGGCGGGCGTCAAGGCGGTGGGCAAGTCCAAATCCAAGTCGGTCAAGGCCCGCAAGGGCAGCGCCAAGCCGGCAGGCAAGTCGGGTTCCAAGGTTTCGGCCAAAGCCCCGGCCAAGCACCGCAATTGAATGCCGTCGGCCTACGCTGCGGGCCGCGCGGGGATAATGCCCCTTACCTCGAAACCTCCAGACACAAGGCACAGCCATGGGCAATCGACTCACCCAGATAGCTACCCGCACCGGCGATGCCGGCACCACCGGGCTCGGTGACAACCGGCGCGTCAGCAAGAACAGCCTGCGCGTGCACGCGATGGGCGATGTCGACGAGCTCAACTCGCAGATCGGCCTGCTGCTGTGCGAGGAGATGCCGGCCGACCTGCGTGTGCTGCTGGTCGAGATCCAGCACCAGCTGTTCAACCTCGGCGGCGAGCTCAGCATCCCGGGCTACGAGTTGCTCAAGGCCGAGGCCGTGCTCGCGCTTGACGAGGCGCTGGCGCGCTACAACGAGCAGCTGCCGCGGCTGGTCGAGTTCATCCTGCCGGCTGGCAACCGCGCCGCCGCCCAGGCCCATGTCTGCCGCACCGTGGCGCGCCGGGCCGAGCGCCAGGTGGTCGCGCTCGGTAACGAGGAGGCGATCAACGAGGCGCCGCGCCAGTACCTCAACCGCCTGAGCGACCTGATGTTCGTGCTCGCGCGCGTGCTCAACCGCATGAACGGCGGCGACGACGTCTACTGGAAGAGCGAGCGGGTGCAGCAGCAGGATGGCGCCACATGAGATTTTCTCCGCTATCGCCCAGGACCTGGCATCGCGCGGCTGGCTGGGTGTTCTGGGTCTATCTGGGGGTCGTGCTGCTGATGACCCTGGCGCCGGTCGCTTATCTCAAGCCGGTGTCGGCATTCACTTTCTGGGACAAGGCCGAGCATGGCCTGGCCTTCGCGGTCCTGGCCTGGCTGGCCTTGCTGGTCTGGCCCAAGCGGCCCTTGCGACTGTGGCTGATCCTGCTGGCCTTTGGTGGCGCGATCGAACTGCTGCAGGCGGCATCCGGCTGGCGCAGCGGCGAATGGGCCGACTGGCTGGCCGACGGTATCGGACTGGGACTGGGCTGGCTGGTCTGGCTTCCCATGCACCATTCCCTGCCCAAGGGCTTGCGCTGAGCGGCTTCAGCCGCTGCGCCGTTGCCAGAAGCCCGGCCGGCCGTACTGCGCCTTGAGGAAGTCCACCCACAGCCGCACGCGCAGCGGCAGGTGCTTGCGTTGTGGGAACACCGCATAGATGCCGTTCGGCGCGGCCGCGTAGTCGTCGAGCAGGGTGAGCAGTCGCCCCTCCGCGATGTCGGATTCGACCTCCCAGAGGCTGCGCCAGGCGATGCCGTGGCCGGCCAGGCACCAGGCGTGCAGCACCTGGCCGTCGCTGCAGTCCAGCGGCCCGCCCGGCCGCAAATGAATCAGCTCGCGCGGCTTGCCGTCGCGTCCGGGCAGTTCGAAGGCCCAGCCGCGCGTCTGCGAGGCGTCCGATGACAGCACCAGACAGTCGAAGCGCGCCAGGTCCTGCGGGTGCAGTGGCCGGCCGTGGCGCTGCAGGTAGCGCGGTGCCGCCACGCAGAGCCGCCGGTTGTCGGCCAGCCGCACGCTGACCAGCGACGAGTCGGGCAGGTCGCCGACGCGCACGGCGCAGTCGTAGCCCTCGGCGGCGAGGTCGATCACGCGATCGGCCAGGTTGAGCGAGATCGTGAGCTCAGGGTGCAGCTCACGGAACAGCGGGACCAGCGGCGCGACATGACGCCGCCCGAAGCCCGCCGGTGCCGTCAGCCGCAGCCGGCCGCTGGCGCGCGCACCGCCCGCGCTCACGCTGGCCTCGGCGTTGGCGATTTCGGCCAGCAGGCGCTGGCAATCCTCCAGATAGGCGCTGCCTTCGTGCGTCAGCGTGATGCGTCGCGTCGTGCGCAGCATCAGCTTGACGCCCAGCTTTTCCTCCAGCAAGTCGAGCCGACGGCCGATCACGGCTGGCACCACCTCCTCGGCGCGTGCGGCCGCGGCCAGGCTGCCGCGCAGCGCGACCGCGACGAAGGTTTCCATGGCCTTGAGCTTGTCCATTGACGCCGGGAGCTTAGCTAATTTTTATCAGCGAGTCTGTGGATAATTTTGTTGATTATGTAATAAAAAGTCACGAGTGAAATGGCAAACTGCACTCGAATTGGGGCCTTCCATTCGCATACAGTGGGGCTGTGGACAAGCCGGCAAGCAAGCTGCCGGTTTGCCGGCCGAAACCTTCTTGAGAACCTGAAAATGAACGCACGCTCGAACACCAACGCACGCATCGCCATCCACCGCCTGCAAGTGGCCCAGGAACTGCACCAGTTCATCGAAGATCAGGTGCTGCCCGGCACCGGCATCGAGTCCGCCCGCTTCTGGGCCGGCTTCGACGCCATCGTCGCCGACCTGGCGCCCAGGAACATCGCCCTGCTGGCCGAGCGCGACCGCCTGCAGGCCGAACTCGACTCCTGGCACCGCGCCCACCCGGGTCCGATCGCCGACATGCCGGCCTACCGCGCCTTCCTGCAGCAGATCGGCTACCTGGTGCCGCAGCCCGAGGCCGCCCAGGTCACGACCGCCAACGTCGATGCCGAGCTGGCGACTCAGGCCGGCCCGCAGCTGGTGGTGCCGATCACGAACGCGCGCTACGCACTCAACGCCGCCAACGCGCGCTGGGGCAGCCTGTACGACGCGCTCTACGGCACTGATGCGATCCCCGAGGCCGACGGTGCCGAAAAGGGTCGGGGCTACAACCCGGTGCGCGGTGCCAAGGTGATCGCCTTCGCACGCAATTTCCTCGACCAGTCCGCACCGCTGGCAGCGGGCTCGCACCATGACTCGACCGGCTACGCCGTCGTCAATGGCGCGCTGCAGGTCACGCTCAAGGACGGCAGCGTCAGCGGCCTGAAGGACGCGGCCCAGCTGGCTGGCTATCAGGGCGATGCCGCCGCGCCGAAGTCCATCCTGTTCAAGCACAACGGCAACCATTTCGACCTGATCATCGACCGCAGCACGCCGATCGGCTCCAGCGACGCCGCTGGCGTCAGCGACCTGGTGATGGAAGCCGCGCTCTCGACCATCCTCGATCTGGAAGATTCGGTGGCCGCGGTTGACGCCGAGGACAAGGTGCTGGGCTACCACAACTGGCTCGGCATCCTGAAGGGCACGCTGACCGAGTCCTTCGAGAAGGGTGGCCAGATGCTGACCCGCGGCCTGAATCCGGACCGTCTCTACACCGCGCCGAACGGCGGCGAGGTGCGCCTGCACGGCCGCAGCCTGATGTTCGTGCGCAACGTCGGCCACCTGATGACCAACCCGGCCATCCTCTGGACCGATGCCGACGGCACCGTGCGCGAGATCCCGGAAGGCATCATGGACGCGGTGGTCACGACCACGATCGCGCTGCATGACCTGCAAGGCCATGGCCAGAACGGCATCCGCAACAGCCGCACCGGCAGCGTCTACATCGTCAAGCCCAAGATGCACGGCCCGGTCGAGGTCGGCTTTGCCGCCGAACTGTTCGGCCGCGTCGAGCAGCTGCTCGGCCTGCCTGATTCCACCGTCAAGCTCGGCATCATGGACGAGGAGCGCCGCACCAGCGTCAACCTCAAGGCCTGTATCGCTGCCGCTGCCAGCCGCGTTGCCTTCATCAACACCGGCTTCCTGGATCGCACCGGCGACGAGATGCACACCGCCATGCTGGCCGGCCCGATGATGCGCAAGGGCGAGATCAAGTCCAGCGCCTGGATCGCTGCCTACGAGCGCCGCAACGTGCTGATCGGCCTGCAATGCGGCCTGCGCGGCAAGGCACAGATCGGCAAGGGCATGTGGGCCATGCCGGACCTGATGGCCGAGATGCTCAAGCAGAAGATCGGCCACCCCAAGGCCGGTGCCAACACCGCCTGGGTGCCGAGCCCGACCGGCGCCACCCTGCATGCGCTGCACTACCACCAGGTCAGCGTGGCCGAGGTGCAGCAGCAGATCGAGGCCAGCGGCGACACCGACAACGCCGAGCTCGCCGAGCAGCTGATGACTGATCTGCTGACCATCCCCGTGGTCGCCGAGGCCGGGTGGAGCGCCGAGGAGCGCCAGCAGGAGATCGACAACAACGCGCAGGGCATCCTGGGCTATGTGGTGCGCTGGGTGGATCAGGGCGTGGGCTGCTCCAAGGTGCCTGACATCAACGACATCGGCCTGATGGAAGACCGTGCCACGCTGCGCATCTCCAGCCAGCATATCTGCAACTGGCTGCAGCATGGCGTGGTGACCGAAGCCCAGGTGCGCGAGACCTTCGCCCGCATGGCCGCCAAGGTTGACCAGCAGAATGCGGGCGATCCGGCCTACCAGAGCCTGGTCGCCAACCCCGAAGGCGCGGCCTACCAGGCGGCGCTGGAGCTGGTGTTCAAGGGCAAGGAGCAGCCGAGCGGCTACACCGAGCCGCTGCTGCACGCCTGGCGCCTGAAGGTCAAGGCCGGCGTCTGATTCCGGCTCGGTCCTGAAGCGAACGACGGCGCCTGCGGGCGCCGTTTTTGCGGGTGCGGCTGCCCGGGGATAGCCCCAAATTCCGTCATGGCGCCCAGAATCCGGTCATGGAACGGCCCCTGATCCTGTTCGGCGCCTTCGACCGCCACAACTTCGGCGACCTGCTGCTGGCGCAGGTCGCCGCAGCGTGGCTGCCAGGGCGCGAGCTTCACTTCGCAGGCCTTGCGGATCGTGACTTGCGCCGCTGGGACGGCTTTGCCGTGCGGGCCTTGCCCGAACTGCTGGCCGAGCTCGCACCGCGCCGGCCCGATCTGCTGCATGTCGGCGGCGAGATCCTCGACTGCAGCGCCTGGCAGGCGGCGGTGATGCTGCTGCCGCCGGATCAGGCGCAGGCCACGATCGCCTATCTGGAGCCGCGTCCGGCCGAGCGGGCCGCCTGGGTGGAGCGGGTCACCGGCGGCCAGGCGCTCGCGCCCTATGTCGCCTCCTGCGCGCACCTGCCCGCGCTGCACCGTACCTTCTTTGCCGGCGTGGGGGGTGTCGGGCTGGGCCATGCGCCGCCGGCCCTGCGCGCCGAGGTGCTGGCGGCCTTGCGCACGGCGGCCTTCGTCTCGGTGCGCGACCGCATCACGCTGGCGACCCTGCTCGATGCCGGCATCCCGGCCCGACTGCTGCCCGATCCGGCCGCCCTGGTGGTCCGGCTGTTCGGCGACCGGATCCGACGCCAGGCCGGGACGGGCGAGCTGGCCGAGTTGCGCAGGAATTTTCCGCAGGGCTATCTGGCCTTGCAGATCGGCGCCGAATTCGCCGATGACGCCTGCCTGGCTGCGCTGGCGGCAGCGCTACAGGCCGTGTTGTCCGCTGCCGGTCTGGGCCTGGTGCTGTTCCGGGCCGGTCTCGCGCCTTGGCACGACGATCTCGGCCTGCTGCAGCGGCTGGCGGCGCGGCTGCCAGCCGCTTCGGTACGGATCATGGCCTCGGCCCACTTGTGGGACATCTGCGCGCTGATTGCGTGCAGCCGGGGCTATGTCGGCGGCAGCCTGCACGGCCGCATCGTCGCCACCGCCTGCGGCCTGCCGCGCCTGAGCCTGGTCCCGCCTGTCGGCAGCGCGCAGTCCGCCAAGCTGGCTGCCTATCTACAGAGCTGGGAGTTGCCCGGGTTGCCGCTCTGTGTTGATCCCGCCGGGCTGGCTCAGGCCCTGCGGCAGGCGTTGTCGGCCGATACCCATGTCCTGCAGCAGCAGGCCGAAAGCCTCGCGACCCGCTGCCGGACGGGTCTGGCCGATCTGCAGGGCTTGCTGGGGTTTTCTGGCCCGGATCAGAGGGCCTGACAGGCTGTTTTCAGCAACAAGAAAACAGCGTTTCGGCAGCTGTTTCCTGTCTTTGCTGCGGCTCAGTATGAACTTTAATAAATTATTCACGTAAAAAAATTACGTAATGATATGAATCAAGGCGACGAGGCAGCGGTCTTGCATCGATGTCATGAAGCAGGAGGCTGGTGCAACGAGGGGTCGAGCTGGCCGATCACCTCACGTACGTCAGCCTGAACATCAGGGTCGAGCCGAGTGACTGCTGCCACGAATAGGGAGTCGTGGTCGATAAGGGCCTCTTCGGCCGCGGGCTCGTCAGGGTGCGCGGCAGGCGTTGGCAGCGTGCGAGCGAAAGTCGCGCTCAGCAGCACGCTCTGCTCGGCAACGGAGCGTTCGAGCTCGACCGCGCCGTCGGTGGCAGCGATCTGGCGCAGCAGCAGCCAGTGGATGCCGTCCTCGAACACCTGGCCCTCCAGCGGCGGGTTTTCGCTCTGGGTCTTCATGCGCAGGCGCGCGCGCGGCGGTTCGCCCGGAGCCAGATCCAGCCTGAGGTCGATGCGGTGGCCAAAGCGCATGCTCCAGTCCAGCATGGCCTGCGCCAGACTGAAGCCCAGCGTCGGGTCGATCAGCACGTCGACCGGCTGGAACTTGCGCCAGACGGCCAGGCCCAGCAGCGCCAGTTCGTTGCGCCGCTCCTGCAGCACGCATTCGAGCAGGTAGGCGAGGTCGATCTTCTCGTGCGATTGGCGCACGCGCCCGCTTTGAAAGCGCACGATCTGCTGCGCGCTCATGCCGACATGCCTGAGCCGCTCGGCCGGCAGCGCCAGCACCTTGTGCTCGGCCGGCGTCAGCCGGCCCTTGTGCTCCAGCAGGTCCAGCCCGCGCAGCAGCAGCGTCACCGAGTCGATCGATTGCTCGGTCAGGGCGCTGACGAGTTCGGGCCAGTGTTCGGCCATGCGCCAGCGCTCTGGCGCAGACTGGGCCGGGTCGGTGGATGGCGTTGAAAGATCGTCTGGCATCTCGGGACTCCGGCCTGTTGCGTTCGCCCGGGCAGTGTAGCGCCGGGGCGATGATTGCGCTGCCGCAACATGAGCCACTTAAGATAGGCGTGGTCATGCATAACAAAAAATGGGCTGTCGTATGGAAGTGAAGGATTTGCGCGAATTTGATGAGGACCAGCAGCACCCGGAGCGCGAGCGCGCGGCCAAGCGCAGCACCTGGGTCAGCGTCGCGGTCAACCTGGTGCTGACCGTGGCGCAGGTGGTGGTCGGCGTGCTGGCGGCCTCGCAGGCGCTGGTGGCCGACGGCATCCACTCGCTGTCCGACCTGGCGGCCGATTTCGTCGTGCTGCTGGCGCTCAAGCACAGCCGCAAGGCGCCTGACGCCGATCATCCCTACGGACACCAGCGCTACGAGAATGCCGCCTCGCTGGTCGTGGGCGCGCTGCTGCTGGCCGTCGGCGTCGGCATGCTGTGGTCGGCTGGTGCCAAGCTGATGGCGCCCGCTTCGATTGCCCCCGTCAACCCGATCGCGCTCGGGGTGGCGCTGTTCACGCTGGCTGCCAAGGAGGGCCTGTTCCGCTACATGCTGGCGGTCGCGCAGCGCGTGCGCTCCAGTCTGCTGGTTGCCAACGCCTGGCATGCGCGCTCGGATGCCGCCTCCTCGCTGGTGGTGGCGGTCGGCATCGGTGGCAACCTGCTGGGTTTCGGCCTGCTCGACCCGATCGCGGCGCTGGTCGTCGGCCTGATGGTGGTCAAGATGGGCTGGGACTTCGTCTGGGACGCGCTGCACGATCTGACCGACCGCGCGGCTTCCGAGGAAGAGACCCGCGCGATCGAGCAGGAGATCCGCGCGGTGTCCGGCGTGCTGGGGGTGCATGATCTGCGCACGCGCAAGACCGGCGACATGATTCTGGTCGACGTCCACCTCGAGATCGACGGCGCCCTGAGCGTGCGCGAGGGCCACGCGATCGCCGACCAAGTGCATGCGCGCGTGATGGCGTGCCATCCGGTGCTCAATGTGCTGACCCATGTCGATCCGGTTTGAGCCCCCGGTCACTCCCAATCCATCTTTGCCACAATACCCGTCATGACCTCCCCCACCGCCCCCTATCCCCTGTCCCGTCCGCGCCGGCTGCGTCGCGACGTCTTCACCCGCAACCTGGTGCGCGAACACCACCTGACGGTGCACGATCTGATCTATCCGGTGTTCGTGCTGGAGGGCGAGGGCCGGCGCGAGGCGGTCGCTTCCATGCCGGGCGTCGAGCGCCTGAGCCTGGACCTGCTGCTGCCGGTGGCGCATGAATGCGTCGAACTCGGCATCCCGGTGATGGCGCTGTTCCCGGTGATCGACCCGGCGCTCAAGACCCCCGACGGCCGCGAGGCCTGGAACCCCAACGGCCTGATCCCGAACGTCGTGCACGAGCTCAAGTCGCGCGTGCCCAACCTCGGCATCATGACCGACGTCGCGCTCGACCCCTACACCAGCCACGGCCAGGACGGCCTGCTCGATGAGCAGAACTACATCATCAACGACGCCACGGTCGAGGTGCTGGTGCGTCAGGCGCTGACCCAGGCCGCCGCCGGCGTCGACATCGTCGCGCCGTCCGACATGATGGACGGCCGCATCGGTGCGATCCGCCAGGCGCTGGAAGCACGCGGTCACGTGCATACCCGCATCATGGCCTACAGCGCCAAGTACGCCTCGGCCTTCTATGGTCCGTTCCGCGACGCGGTCGGCTCGGCCGCCAACCTCGGCAAGGCCGACAAGAAGGTCTATCAGATGGACCCGGGCAACACCGATGAGGCGCTGCGCGAGGTCGCGCTCGACCTGGCCGAGGGCGCCGACATGGTGATGGTCAAGCCCGGCATGCCTTATCTCGACATCGTGCGCCGCGTCAAGGAAGAGTTCAAGGCGCCGACCTTCGCCTACCAGGTCAGCGGCGAGTACGCGATGCTCAAGGCGGCGGCGCAGAACGGCTGGCTCGACCACGACGCCGTCATGATGGAATCGCTGCTCGCGTTCAAGCGCGCCGGCGCCGATGGCGTGCTGACCTATTTCGCCCGCGACGCCGCCCGCCTGCTGCGCCAGCAGGGCTGACCCGGCCGTCCCGCCGCATGCGCGTCTTCCACCTCGCCGAGCTCAGCATCCGTGAATCCGCCGTCCTGCCGACGGCACTGCCGGAGCAAGGTTTTGTCTGGATCGCGCTTGGGCGGCGCGAATTCGAGTCGATGCAGGCCGAGGTCCAGGCCTGCCTGCAGCAGCTGTGCGGTACCTCGCTGGTCGACCTGCACCTGTCCGACCTGCTCAACAACCAGCTGCCCTCGCATTACGACTACACCACGCAGTACGACCTGCTGGTGTTCCGCCGGCTGGCGCAGGGCCGCGGCGACATCGAGGCCGAGCCCTCCAGCCAGCCGCCTGGACGCGTGCCGCGCCGTGGCGGCCCGCCGGTGCTGCGCCGCATCGACACCAGCCCGGTCGGTTTCGCGCTGTTCGACCATCTGCTGCTGACCGTGCATCCGGCCGATTGCGCCGTGCGCGACGGCTATGCCGCCCGCCTGCTGGCCCTGACCGCCAGTGGCCAGGCCGAGGTCGCCGAGCCGGGACGCAGCGCAGCCATGCGTTTCATGCCCACCAGCAGCGGCGACCTGATGCTGCGTCTGGTCAACCAGATGGTCGACGGCTACCTCGAACTGCGGCGCGAGCTGACGCGCCAGCTCGACCACTGGCAGGCCGAACTGCTGAGTCCGAACTCCCGCTTCAACAACTGGAGCAGCCTGCTGGAGGCACGGCTGGCGCTGCACCAGCTCGATGAGATCTGCGAGGACCAGCGCAGCGCGATCCAGGATTGGATCGAGGCGCTCAACAGCTGGCAGCCCAATAGCGGCGGCCAGCGCGAGCTCGACCTGCTCAGGGTGCGCAGCCGCGATGTGCTCGAGCATATCGAGCGCGTGGTCCACCATGTGCGCCGGCTTGAGCAGAGTGCCGAGGTCGCGGTGCAGATGCATTTCAACGCCCAGGGCCACCGCACCAACGAGATCATGCGCATCCTGACGGTGCTGACCGCCATCTTCCTGCCGCTGAACCTGATCGCGGGCATCTTCGGCATGAATTTCGATTTCATCCCGCTGCTGCACCGGCAGGCAGGGTTCTGGTGGGCGATGGCCGCGATGGTGGTGATCGCCCTGGGACTGGGTTTCTATTTCTGGCGCAAGCGCTTCCTGGAGCACCGTACTTGAACACTGACATCGCCCAGGCCGCGCGGGACGTTCTGCGCGAAGTCTTCGGCTACCCGGCTTTCCGCGGCCCGCAGGCCGACATCGTCGAGCAGGTGGCCGCCGGCGGCGACGCGCTGGTGCTGATGCCCACCGGCGGCGGCAAGTCGCTCTGCTACCAGGTGCCAGCGATCCTGCGCCAGCGCGCGGGGCAGGGCGTAGCCATCGTCGTGTCGCCGCTGATCGCGCTGATGCACGACCAGGTCGGCGCGCTGCTGGAGGCCGGCGTCAGCGCGGCCTATCTCAATTCGAGTCTGTCGATGGAGCAGGCCGCCGAGATCGAGCGCCAGCTGCAGCGCGGCGAGATCACGCTGCTCTACGCCGCGCCCGAACGCCTGACGACCGCACGCTTCATGGCGCAGCTGCAGGCGCTGCACGAGCGCGGCCTGCTGAGCCTGTTCGCGATCGACGAGGCGCATTGCGTGAGCCAGTGGGGCCACGATTTCCGGCCCGACTACCGCGGCCTGGCCACGTTGCACGAGCGCTTCCCCGACGTGCCGCGCGTCGCACTGACCGCGACCGCCGACGCGCTGACGCGCGCGGACATCGTGCATCACCTGCGGCTAGAGGACGCGCGCCACTTCGTCAGCAGCTTCGACCGGCCCAATATCCGTTACACCATCGTCGAGAAGAAGGACAGCCTGCAGCAGCTGCAGCGCTTCATCCGCAACGAGCACATGGGCGCCACCGGCCATGACGCCGGCGTGGTCTACTGCCAGTCGCGCCGCAAGGTCGAGGATGTCGCGGCCCAGCTCGCGGCCGCCGGCCTCAATGCCTTGCCCTATCACGCCGGCCTCGACCCGGCCACGCGCCAGCGGCACCAGGACCGCTTCCTGCGCGAGGAGGGCATCATCATGGTCGCGACGGTGGCCTTCGGCATGGGCATCGACAAGCCCGACGTGCGCTTCGTGGCCCATGTCGACATGCCCAAGAACATCGAGGGCTACTACCAGGAGACGGGCCGCGCCGGCCGCGACGGCGAGCCGGCCGATGCCTGGATGGCCTATGGCCTGCAGGATGTCGTCAACCAGCGCCGCATGATCGACGAGAGCCCGGCGGCGGAGGAATTCAAGCAGGTGCTGCGCGGCAAGCTGGAAGCGCTGCTGGCGCTGGCCGAGGCGACCGACTGCCGCCGCGTGCGCCTGCTGGCCTATTTCGGCGAGAAGTCCCAGCCCTGCGGCAACTGCGACAACTGCCTGCATCCGCCGCAGACCTGGAACGCGACCGAGGCCGCGCGCAAGCTGCTGTCCTGCATCTACCGCGTGCAGCAGGCCGGCGGCGCGGCTTTCGGCGCCGGCCACCTGATCGACATCCTGCGCGGCAAGCGCACCGAGAAGGTCGAGCAGCATGGCCACGAGGGCTTGAGCACCTTCGGCATCGGTGCCGACCTGGGCGAAAGCGAATGGCGCAGCATCGCGCGCCAGCTGATCGCGCGCGAGGCGATCCGGGTTGATGCCGAGCATTTCAACACGCTGCGCCTCGGCGAGGCCGCGCGCCCGATCCTGAAGGGTGAGGACCAGGTCTTCGTGCGCGTGCAGACCGCGCAGCCGGGCGGGCGTGGCCGGACCGCAGCGCGTCAGCGCGTGGTCGCGGCCGAAGCCACGCTGACGCTGGCCGCGCGCGAGACGCTGGCGGCGCTCAAGGCCTGGCGTGCCCAGGTCGCGCGCGAGCACAACCTGCCGCCTTTCATGATCTTCCACGATGCGACGCTGCGCGCGATCGCCGAGCTGCAGCCGCAGCGCCTGGCCGAGCTGGAGGGCATATCCGGCCTGGGGCAGAAGAAGCTGCAGGCCTATGGGGCGGAGGTGTTGCGGGTGGTGAAGGCTTGAGGCTATGACCGCCCACCCCGACTTCACCCGCTTCCTCACCGCCCAGTCCCCCGTCATCGATCGCGTGCTGGCCGGGCTGCGCGCCGCTACCTCGCGCACCCGGTGCTGGGGTTGCGTCTGCTGGAATGCACCCGCGCGGTGCTGGCGCATGGCGACCTGACCGCGCACGCGATCTTCGACTCGCCCGACGATTCCAAGTTCCGCTCCTGCATGACGCTGTTCGCCCTGGCCGGTCCGCAACATCCGGAGTTCCGGCAGGCGCTCGACCTGTAGGATCCCGCCATGGATGACCTCAGTTGCTGCGTCAGCACGGCTGGTTCAGCCCTTCACCAAGACAACAGCAACAACCTGGGGTAAGAGATGCCAGTAAAACTCGTTCAATCCACGCCGTCGGCCTATGCTTATCCGCTGCTCATCAAGCAGCTGCTGTTGACGCCACTGGCCACGGCGCCTGAGCAGGAAATCGTCTACCGGGATCGGCAACGCTACACCTACCGCACCTTGCGGGAGCGTATCGGCCGTCTGGCCAACGCGCTGGCCAGCCTCGGCATGGAGGCGGGACAGACGGTTGCGATGATGGACTGGGACAGCCATCGCTACCTTGAATGCTTCTTCGCCGTGCCAATGATGGGTGCGGTTCTGCAGACGGTGAATGTCCGTCTGAGTCCCGAGCAGATCCTGTACACCTTGAACCATGCAGGCGCCGACCTACTTATCGTCAACAGCGAGTTCTTCCCCATGCTCGCTGAAATCGCGCCCAGGCTTGAGACTGTCAAGACCTTCATCCTGATCAGCGATGAAACGGAAATCCCGGCGCCGCCGTTCAGTGCTGCCGGCGAATACGAGGCACTGCTGGCCGCCGCGGACACGCACTACGATTTCCCGGATTTCGACGAAAATGCCCAGGCCACGACCTTCTACACCACAGGCACCACGGGCGACCCGAAGGGCGTGTATTTCAGCCACCGGCAACTGGTGTTGCACACCCTCGGCTGCGCGGCGGCTCTGGGCGGTGCCAAGGGCCAGGGCCATGTCCACCGCGAGGACGTGTACATGCCGCTGACGCCGATGTTTCACGTCCATGCCTGGGGCTTCCCGTATCTGTCTACCCTGCTGGGGGTCAAGCAGGTCTATCCGGGCCGCTACCAGCCGGACGTGATCTGCCGTCTGGTGCAGATCGAGCGGGTCACCTTTTCCCATTGTGTCCCGACCATCCTGCACATGGTGCTCGGCCATCCGGATGCGCGCGACGTCGACTTCAGCGGCTGGAAGATTCTCATTGGCGGCTCGGCCATGCCTGAAGCCATGGCCGCGATGGCGTACCAGCGCGGCATTGACCTGTTTACCGGCTACGGCATGTCTGAAACCTGCCCGGTGCTGACCATCGCCCATCTCAGCAGCGCGCAGCAGGCGCTGACGCCGGAAGCGCAGGCCGTGATCCGCAGCAAGACCGGACGACCGCTGCCGCTGGTGGATTTGCGCATCGTCGACGAGGAATTCCGGGACGTGAAGCATGACGGCAAGGCTACCGGCGAGGTGGTTGTGCGTGCCCCGTGGCTGACCCAGGGCTATCTGGCCGCACCGGAAGCCTCGGAAGCCCTCTGGGCCGGGGGTTACCTGCACACGTCGGATATCGGCAATATCGATCCGGCTGGCTACCTGAAGATCACCGACCGGATCAAGGACGTGATCAAGACGGGTGGCGAGTGGACCTCCTCGCTGGAGATCGAGGACGTGATCATGAAACACGAGGCGGTCAGCGAGGTGGCGGTCATCGGCGTTGCCGATGTCAAATGGGGCGAACGGCCGCTGGCGCTGGTCCTGCTCAAGCCGGAGTTTGTCGGCCAGATCACGGAGCACGCGCTGCGCAATCACGCCGCCCACGCGATCGAAGCCGCCGGCATCTCCCGCTATGGCATCCTGCTTCAGGTACGGTTCGTGAAAACCCTGGTCAGGACCAGCATCGGCAAGATGAACAAGCGCCTGATGCGCGCCGACCCTGATGCGTTGATGCTGTAAACGTTGTGCCAGGCCATCGGCAGGAGGCGTGAAGGTCTGGCGTGTCGGTCATGGCGCAGTTTCAGCAAGAAGTGGCGCGATTCTGGCGCAGTTCGTGAAACCGCGTCAGCCCGGGTTGGCGCGCTCAGGCGAGCGGCTGCTCACCCAGCCACAGCGCGAGTTCCTCGGGCGCCATCACCATGGCCCCGCTGCGTTCTGCCGCGCGCGCTTCATCCCGGTCGGCCGTGACGACGGCGCGGGCGAGTCCGGGGCTGGCAGTCCCGAGGTGATGTAGGAAGGCCAGGATCTGCCGGTCGGCCCGGTTGCTGCCGCGGCCGCCCGAGAAGCGGACCCGCAGGTTGTCGCTCACGGCGCGCTCGCTGACGGAGTCGCCATCGAACCAGAGCTCCAGGCTCAGGCGGGGCTGGCGCCGGGCCAGCGCGGCCAGCCGCTGTTCGAGTTCGTGGCGTGCCCGGCCACCGGGGATGCCACCTTCGAAGAAAGGCCGGAACAGTGCCGACAAGGTGAACAGTATGTTGTGCCCGTCCAGCACCAGCGTGGCTCGCTGTCCCAGTGCCAGCGTGGACTGCATGGCATAGAGCGGCAGATTGTTGAGTCCCTCCCGGTCCTGTGCGGTGGTCCGGCAGATGCCTTGGCGGGCATAGATGCGCGAGGCCAGGTCGGCCAGCAGCCCGAATGCCCGGGCACGCTCGTCGCCATTGAGCAAGCCCAGCGGCTCGGCGGCATTCAGCGCCTGGCGGATCGCGCTGAGCTGCTCAAGGCTGTCCGCCTGGACCATCGCCTGCTGCAGTCGCTCCAGGTTGGAGCCGGATGCTGGGGCCGCGTCGACGGGGGCGCCGAGTTGCTGCTGCAGGGCCTGCATCCTCAGGCTGATCTCGCGCTGGAGGGGAATGAGCTGCGGCAGCGGACGCAGCGATTCGGACCGGGCCTCGGTCAGGCGGGCCAGCATCTGGCGGCACTGCTCCAGCTCGGCTTGCAGGCTGCGACGCAGGCCGTAGCGGCGGTCGATGGCGGCCTGCTCCTGCAGCAGCCGCTCGGCCTGTTCGAGCAGGTGCTGGCCGCGCCGATCATCGGCTGCCTGGGCCAGCGCCTGCGCCGGGGCGAGCCAGGGCAGCAGGCGCTCGTCGAGCAGGGCTTGCAGCCGCTGCTGCAGCAGCGAGTCGAAGTCCCGGCTCAGATCGGCCAGTTCGGCCTCGGTCCGCTCCGCACGCTGCCTGGCCAGTTCCAGCGCCGGCCTGATCCGGTTCAGTTCTGCGCTCAGGCGTTCTGATTCATGACGGGAGGCGGCGAGGTCGCGCGCGAGCTGGCTCGCCTCGCGGCGCTTGTCGCGCAGCCCGATCACGAGCTGGCGTTCGGACTGTTGCCGGGGTGCCCGTGCCGTCAACTTGGGGTCTGCCGCAGCATCGGCCGGCCCGGCTGGCGATCCGGCCCCACCCGGCGGCTGCAAGGTCTGCAGGGCCTGGGCCAGGCTTTGCAGGCCGGTCAGCAGTTCTGTCTTGGCCTTGCGCTGCGCGTCCTCGTCGGGTTCCGTCCCATCCCAGCTCGTCAGCATCTCCAAGGCCTGCTGGCGCAGCGAGGACCGGCCGTCGAGCAGCAGGGCGGCCACGGTCTCGGCAAAGCCCAGGCTCCTGGCCAGCAGGGCGGACTGCTCCACCACCCATTCGTCGGACAGCGGCACCATCAGCGCGCTGGCTTGGCTTGCCTGCCGCAAGGCCAGCCGGACCTTGTCCGGCAACTCGGCGTAGCTCTCCAGGGCGGATCGGAGCCGGGTCCGGGCGAGATCGGGCGGCATCTTGTTGGGACGAAAGCCCGCATCAAGCTTTTGCTCGGTCACCAGACCGCGCACCTGCGCATCTGGCAGCCGGGCCAGCGCCTCGCACCAGGCCTGCACGACGGACTTGGGTATGGGGTGGTCATCGATCTTCATGGCGCTATGGGGCAATTAGAGTGAGGGGTGTAGGGATTCTCTGCCGCTGTCGCCCAGGTCCCGTGGTCCGTGGGCCTGATGTTCACAGGGTGCCTGCCGGGCATGGCGGGTTTGGCCGCGTCCTAGGCATCCTGGGGACTGCGGCAGCCAAGCTGCTCGCCTGTCTCGATACGGTGCCGGACAAACCCGGCCTGGCGACCCTGGACGAACGGCAGCAGGTGGAGTCGAACCACAAGCTCATGCTGGCCGCATTCGAGCGGGAGGCCGCCACCCCGGAAGGCGCGCAGCGCCATCTGGATCAGCTGTCCGTTCGGATCACCGACCTGGCACTGCTAGCCCTGCTGGGGGAGCTGACCCGGATCGCCGGCAACCGATCCGCCGCCGCGCTGCTGCTGGACTGGCTCGACCGCCACCTGAGCACCGGACCGGCCTTGTCGCGCCAGGCCGAGCGAGTGCTGCGCGCGGTGCTGAAAGCGCTGAGCTCCGAGGTACGAGCCGAGGCAGAGCAGGCGATGGCCAGGGCTTTGCAAGGCCAGCTGGCGGCTGCTGGCCGTTGAGCCCTGGCGGGCGTCGTACCAGGTTTGCACCGCTTGCGCCCATAGCGCCAGGGCCTGGATGGCGCTGGTCTTGCCGCAGTTGTTGGGACCGATGAGCACGGCCGGGTGATCGAGCTCAATGCGCTGCCGCTCGCCGAAGCGCTTGAAGTTCTCGATTTCCAGGTAATGCAGCAGGCGCATGGTCAGGGGCTTCCTTCGGAATGTGGAGACTCGGCAAGCAGGGGCGTGACGCGGACGTGGCCGGTGAGGTGTCCGGATAGGTCTGATTATGTTCAAGAAACCAAGCGCATCAGGCGGCGCTGTGATCCGAGGCCGCATCCAGCCTCGACAGACCCAGGGATTTCGCCAGCGGTGCCAATATGGACTTGCTGAACCGGGCTTCCCACGCCGTCCGCTGCCGCCTACCATGAGCCCATGGTCACGCTGCACGACATCGAACAGGCTGTCGCCCGCTTGCAGGGCCAGGTGCTCGAGACGCCCTGTGTCGAGTCGCGCACGCTGTCGCAGCTGACCGGCGCCCAGGTCTTCCTGAAGTTCGAGAACCTGCAGTACACCGCCTCCTTCAAGGAGCGCGGCGCCTGCAACAAGCTGGTACAGCTCGGGCCGGATGAGCGCGCGCGCGGCGTGGTCGCGATGTCAGCTGGCAACCACGCGCAGGGCGTCGCCTTCCATGCCCAGCGCCTGGGCCTGCGCGCGGTGATCGTGATGCCGCGCTTCACGCCCGGCATCAAGGTCGAGCGCACACGCGGCTTCGGCGCCGAGGTCGTGCTGCACGGCGACACGCTCGACGAGGCGCGCGCCCATGCGCTGGCGCTGGCCGCATCAGAAGGCCTGACCCTGGTCCACCCCTACGATGACCCCGACATCGTCGCCGGCCAGGGCACGGTCGGGCTCGAGATGCTGCGTCAGCAGCCCGACCTGGAGACGCTGGTGGTCGCGACCGGCGGCGGCGGCCTGATCGCCGGCGTGACGCTGGCCGCGCAGGCGCTCCAGCCCGGCATCGAGGTGGTCGGCGTGCAGGCGCAGCGCTTTCCGGCCATGGTCAACGCGCTGACCGGCAGTCACTGGCCGCAGGGCCACTACACGATCGCCGAGGGCATCGCGGTGCCGACGCCGGGCCTGCTGCCGCTGCAGATATTGCGACCGCGCGTGCACGACTGGCTGCTGGTCGACGAGGGCGATCTGGAACAGGCGATCGTGCTGCTGCTTGAGATCGAGAAGACCCTGGTCGAGGGTGCGGGCGCCGCCGGCCTGGCCGCGCTGCTGCGGCATCCCGAGCGCTTCCGTGGCCGCAAGGTCGGGCTGATCCTGTGCGGCGGCAACCTCGACCCGCTGCTGCTGGCGTCGATCATCGAGCGCGGCCTGGTGCGCGCTGGCCGGCTGGCACGCATCTGCGTCAACGCGCGCGACCTGCCGGGCCAGTTGGCGCGCATCACTGCGTTGCTGGCCGAGGCGGGCGCCAATGTCAACGAGGTGCGGCACCAGCGCGCCTTCAGCCTGCTGGCGGCACAGAATGTCGAGATCGAGCTGGTGTTGCAGACGCGTGGCCCCGAGCATGTGCGCGAGGTGCTGTGCGCCCTGCAGGCGGCGGGTTTCGAGGCGGCGCTGCGCTGAAAACTTGGCCGGTTTTGGGTCGGCATGAGGCTATGCATTTTTTGCATGAAATGCCGCTAGGCAGTTTCATCAGGGTTACGTAAAATTCGATGCCTTGGCCGACACGCGGTGGAATGCAAACCCGGGCGCCGACCGAGAAGCGGTTTCTTGCCGGAAAAAGGGATATGGAAAGACGTCATGACCAGACGGCTT
Organism: Chitinophaga pinensis; assembly: GCA_943326015.2. Taxonomy (GTDB): domain Bacteria; phylum Pseudomonadota; class Gammaproteobacteria; order Burkholderiales; family Burkholderiaceae_C; genus Malikia. The sequence goes on from CALPRQ020000012.1 coordinate 71,527, forward strand.
CCCATATCGCTTTTTTTTATTCTCTGGAGCCTTTCCCATGAACGCACCCGTGCTGCAGGGCATCAACGCCCCCGTCTACGTCAAACATGCCAAGCTGATCGCCTGGGTCGCCGAGATGGCCGCCCTGTGCAAGCCCGACAGCATCCACTGGTGCGACGGCTCGCAGGAAGAGTACGACCGCCTTTGCCAGCAACTGGTCGACGCCGGCACCTTCAAGAAGCTGAACCCGGCCAAGCGCCCGGGCAGCTTCCTGGCCTGCTCCGATCCGTCCGACGTGGCCCGTGTCGAGGACCGCACCTACATCTGCTCCGACAAGAAGGAAGACGCCGGCCCGACCAACAACTGGATGGCCCCGGCCGAGATGCGCGCCACCCTGAACCCGCTGTTCGATGGCTGCATGGCTGGCCGCACCATGTACGTGGTGCCGTTCTCGATGGGTCCGCTGGGCTCGCACATCGCCCACATCGGCGTCGAGCTGACCGACAGCGCCTACGTGGCCGTCAACCAGAAGCTGATGACCCGCATGGGCAAGGCCGTTTATGACGTGCTGGGCACCGATGGCGACTTCGTTCCCTGCATGCACACCGTCGGTGCGCCGCTGGCCGAAGGCGAAACGGACCAGACCAGCTGGCCCTGCAACCCGACCGTCAAGTACATCGTCCATTACCCCGAGACGCGCGAAATCTGGTCCTACGGCTCCGGCTACGGCGGCAACGCGCTGCTGGGCAAGAAATGCCTGGCACTGCGCATCGCCTCGACCATGGGCCGCGACCAGGGCTGGCTGGCCGAGCACATGCTGATCCTGGGCGTGACCAACCCCGAAGGCAAGAAGTACCACATCGCTGCCGCCTTCCCGAGCGCCTGCGGCAAGACCAACTTCTCGATGCTGGTGCCGCCGGAAGCCGGCTTCGCTGGCTGGAAAGTCACCACCATCGGCGACGACATCGCCTGGATCAAGCCGAATGCCGACGGCAAGATGTACGCGATCAACCCGGAAGCCGGCTACTTCGGCGTCGCTCCGGGCACCAACATGCAGACCAACCCGAACTGCATGCTGTCGCTGCACAAGGACGTCATTTTCACCAACGTCGCGTTGACCGATGACGGCGATGTCTGGTGGGAAGGCATGGAGAAGGACACCGGTTCGGTGCCCGCGCACCTGATCGACTGGCAGGGCAAGGACTGGACGCCGGAAATCGCCAAGCAGACCGGCGCCAAGGCCGCGCACCCGAACTCGCGTTTCACCGTCGCCGCGACCAACAACCCGGCGCTCGACGCGCAGTGGGATGACGCCAGTGGTGTGGCGATCGACGCCTTCATCTTCGGCGGCCGCCGTTCCAACACCGTGCCGCTGGCGACCGAAGCCCGCACCTGGATCGAAGGCGTCTACATGGCTGCGACCATGGGCTCCGAGACCACCGCTGCCGCCTTCGGCGCCCAGGGCGTGGTGCGCCGCGACCCGTTCGCGATGCTGCCGTTCTGCGGCTACAACATGAGCGACTACTTCCAGCACTGGCTGGACATGGAGCAGAAGCTCGAAGCGACCGGTCACACCCTGCCCAAGATCTTCTGCGTCAACTGGTTCCGCAAGGGCGCCGACGGCAAGTTCGTCTGGCCGGGCTACGGTGACAACATGCGCGTCATGAAGTGGATGATCGACCGCATCGAAGGCCAGGCCCAGGGCGAAGACCACGCCTTCGGCATCAGCCCAACCTATGACGAGATCACCTGGGAAGGCCTGGACTTCAGCCGCGAGCAGTTCGCCTCGGTCACCGACATGAACGCCGAAGACTGGAAGAAGGAACTGGCCCTGCACGACGAGCATTTCGAGAAGCTGGCCTACCACCTGCCGGCCGCCCTGGTCGAGGCCAAGGCCCGCATGGAAGCGCGCATCCTGGGTCAGTGATGATCCGAGGCGGGGAGTCTTCCCTGCCTTCCGGCTGCTGAAGCCGAACCGACAAGCCCGCTGCAGCGTCGTCGTTGCAGCGGGCTTTTTGCCGTCTTGCGCGCGTCACCAGCGGCTCGGGTCGGTGTCAGCCAGGGATCTCTGATCCGTGAATCTTGCCGCCAGGAAGTCCAGGAACACCCGCACCTTGGATGACATGTGGTGGCGCTGCGGATAGATGGCATAGATGTCCGAGGACGCGCCCTGCCAGGGGGCCAGCGTCCGGCGCAACTGGCCCGAGCGCAGGTAGGGGGCCAGATCCCACTCCGATCGCAGCACGATGCCATGTCCGGCCAAGGCCCATTCGACCGCGATTTCCCCGAAGTTGGTGCTGAGCCCGCCATGGACCTTGACCAGCTCCTGGCGCTGGCCGTCCGACAGCTGCCAGTTGTTGAAGGCCTTGCTGTTCTCGCGGATCACGATGCATTGATGCGATTGCAGATCGCGCGGGGTCCTGGGCTCTGCCTGCTGCTGCAGATAACTGGGCGCGGCACAGAGGAAGCGACGATTGGAGGCGATCTTGCGCGCCAGCACGCGCCGGTCAGGCGGTTCGCCGAAGCGGATACCGATATCGATGGCATCGGCGGTCAGGTCCAGCGCCCGGTCCGTCAGCTGAAGCACGATTTCCACGGCCGGATAGCGCTGCCGGAACTCGGAAATCACCGGCGACAGATAGCGTCGGCCAAAGCCGAACGTCGCGTTGATGCGCAGCAGGCCATGCGGTAGCTCGGCGCCGGCGGCCAGCGATCGCTCCAGGCCCTCGATCTCGCGCAGGATGCGTCCTCCTTCTTCGAGGTAGCGTTCGCCTTCCGGGGTCAGGCTCAGGCGACGGGTGGTGCGATTGAGCAGTCGCACCCCCAGCCGCCGTTCCAGCATGGCCAGCCGGCGGCTCACCGCAGGCGGCGTGACGCCCAGTTCCACGGAGGCCGCCGCCAGACTGGGTTGCCGCGCCAGCAGGGTGAAGAAGTTGAGATCGGGTGTGTCTTTCATTCGTGTGCAATATTAACGAATGAATTGATTTTCATGCCATTGATGAATCCTCGTGAGGTTTCTAGCATACCCTCTTCGCCACCTCATTCCTCGCCCGTCCGATGCCGTCTTTTGTCCTGCCCGAACTTTTCATGCTGCTGAGCCTGGGGGCCGCGCTGGGCTTTCTCGGGGGACTGTTTGGCATCGGAGGCGGGATCATCGTCATTCCGCTGCTGGTGCTGGGCTTCGGCATGGATCAGGCGGTGGCGCAGGGCACGGCACTGGTGATGATGGTGCCCAATCTGCTGCTGTCCTGGTTCCGGTACAGCCAGCGGCAACCGGTTGCGCTGTCCACGGCGTTGCCCATCGGCTTGCTGGCTTGTCTGACGACCTGGTGGGTGGCGCAGCTGGCGACCCGGCTGGCGCCCGACTTCATGAGGATGGCTTTCAGCGTCTTTCTGCTGCTCTTGTCGGTCCGGATGTTGTGGCGACGTCGAAACGATGAGTCGACCCGGCCGCGCGATCCGCTCAGTCCGCGACTGATGCCTCTGGTGGGCATGCTGGGGGGCGGCGTCATGGGGCTGCTGGGCGTGGGGGGCGGGCTGCTGGCCACTCCCATCTTCAATGGCTGTTTCGGCCAGCGACAGACGGTGGCGCAAAGCCTGTCCCTGGCACTGGTTGCACCCAGCTCCATCATTGCGTTGCTCACCTATGGCAGTGCACAACGGGTCGATTGGTCCATCGGCTTGCCCCTGGCGCTGGGTGGCCTGTTCACCGTTTCGGCAGGCGTGGCCGTGGCTTGCCGCCTGCCAGAGCAGCGCATGCGCGCAGCGTTCGCCTGGATGATCTTTTCCACCGCTGCCTGGATGCTGCTGAAACCGTTCTTGTTGCCCGCTGCCTGATCCGGTTGTACCGACGCGTCCCGGAGCGTCAGCGCAACACCAGCGCCAGCGCGACCGGCAGGAACACCACCGCAGCCAGGTTGCCGATCAGCACCATCGACGCGACCTTGTCGGGCTCCTGGCCGTAGCGTTCGGCGAACATGAAGTTGAGCACGGCGGGTGGCAGCGCGCCGAAGACCAGCAGCAGCGCCTGCTCGCGTTCGGGCAGTTCGATCACCCGCATCAAGGCCCAGGCCGCCGCCATGCCGGCCAGCGGGCGCAGCACCGCGCCGAACAGGCCGAAGCCCACCGCATTGATGCGCGATTCGGCCAGCCGCACGCCGAGCGCGAACAGCATCAGCGGGATCGAGATGTCGCCGACCATCTTGATCGAGGTCAGCAACGGCGGCCAGACCTCGACCCCGGCCAGACCGACCGCCAGCCCGGCAAAAGTCGCCAGCACCGGCGGCGACTGCCAGGCCTTGAGCCAGCTGCTGTGCGGATCGAGCAGCCAGGCGCCGAAGGAGAAATGCAGCAGGTTCGAGACCACGAACAGCACCACCGCGGGGGCCAGTGCGGCGTCGCCGAAGGCCAGTACCGCCAGCGGCAGCCCGAGGTTGCCGCAGTTGTTGAACATCATCGGCGGCACCAGCGTGCGCGTTGCGATGCCGAGCGCGCGCGCTGCCAGCCAGCCTATCAGTCCCGATGCCACGATCACGCCGAAGCCGGCCAGCAGCAGCGGCAGATAGTCGGCAAGCCGGAAGTCCTTGCCCGCCATCGCGCCGAACACCAGCGCCGGCACGAAGACTTCAAGGTTGAGGCGGTTGGCGTGCGACAGGTCCGGCTTCATGCGCCGGGCCACGAAATAGCCCAGCGCGGTGATCGCGAACAGCGGAAACAGGATGGAGACGATACGGACCAGCATGGGGCCCTATTCTGGTCCCATGCCGGTCTTGGCGTTCAGCCGGGCTGTCCGTCCAGGTGCGGGCGCAGCAGCATCGGCGTATAGCGCCACAGGTAGAGCCAGAAGGCCAGGCTCCAGAGCAATGCCGAGAGCTGCACCGATGCCAGCAGCGCCTGCGGCAGCAGCAGCGGCACGAAGACCCGTACCAGCGCGGCCAGCAGCATGGCCACATAGGCGCTGGTCTCGATGACGCCGGCGCGCAGCGGCCGGCCGGTGTGGCCGAGCGCGGTGCGGGTGATCATGCCCAGCGTGATCATGCCGATGGTGCCGACGGTGAGCGCGTGCGTGGCCGGGCCGGCCGGCAGCCAGCCGAGTTCGGCGCCACCGCGCAAGACCAGATGGATCAGCAACCAGAAATAGGCCGCGTGCAGCACCCAGACCAGCGGCTTGCGCAGCGTGCCCCAGGGCTGCCACAGCCACCAGCGCCGGCCATGCGCGGCCAGTGCCAGGCCACAAGCCAGCGCCGCCGGCCAGCCGGTCAGGCCCAGCGCGTCGAGCGCGAGCAGCAGCAGCACCGAGCCGAGTGCGGCTTGCTCGGTCTTGTCATCACGGCGCGCCTTCAGGCCGGGCACGCCGTTGTTCGAGAACATCGGCACCACGCGGCCGGCCATGACCGCGATCATGAACAGCACGATATCCAGGGCCAGCGGTAGCCCGAAGCCGCCCGGCAGTTGCAGCCGGCCCAGCTGGCTCAGGTGAACGACGCCGCTCGCCACGCCCATGGCCGCGAGCAGGCCGACGAAGAAATAGTTGCGCCGGTTGTGGCCGGCGCGCAGCGTGCGCCACAGCCCCCAGGCCGCCAGCCAGGGCAGCGCGACGTTGGCCGCCAGCGAGGCCCAGACCCAGGGGGTCAGCACCAGCACGCGCGCCAGCAGCCAGAGCGCGGCGAGCGCCATCAGCGGCTTGGCCGTAGGCGTCGGCTGGCCCGACCAGCTGCGCCCGGCGGTGAACAGAAAGCCCACGATCACGGCCAGGCAGTAGCCGAACACCATCTCGTGTGCATGCCGCACCGAACTGCCCAGCGCCGGCGCCGGCAGCAGGCCGGAAAACTCCAGCGCCCACAGCGGCACGATCAGCGCCGCCTGCAGCGCGGCGAGCAGGTAGAAGGGGCGAAAGCCCAGCGCCCAGAGCGCCCAGCCCCGGACGGCCTGGGCTCTGGGTTCCTCGATTTTCAGGAAGATGGCGCTCATGGGGTGACTCCGGTTTTTCAGCCGCTGCAGCAGCCGCAGCAGCTCTTGCCCGCCGACTTGCGCGAGATGCGCACACGGAACAGTTCAGGGCCGCGCTCCAGGTAGTCCCAGCCGAACAGGTCGGGCCAGAGTTCCTGGAACTGCTGGCGCAGCGGCACCGGATCGTGGTCGTTCTGCAGCTCGAAGCTGCCGCCGACCGGCAGCGATTCGTAGGCCGCGAAGATGCGCAGGTGGCGCTGCGGCGGCGGGATCAGGCGAACGTCCATGACTTCGGAGGTGGTGGCAGTGCTCATGTGGGCCTCTTTAATATTCATTCAATGCGAATGTATTATCGCGCAAATCTGCTGCAGCTGGCAAGGATGATGTGGCCAGCCCGCCGGCATGCGCCTGCCGCGGGCCGGCGTCTGGTCAGAGCGCCTTGTCGATCAGCTGGCCGCGGAACAGCCAGGGCAGGTTGGGGCCACGGCCTTCGGGAGCACCGTCCTTGCCCTCGACGCTGATCGCCAGCTCGGTCGCGCCAACCAGCGCCGCCGGGTCCAGCGCGAGCTGCGGTGTCTGCAGCCGGCGCTCGATCACGCCGAGCGAGCGCGGCGCCTTGTCGCCGTTCAAGGCCCACAGCTGCAGCCCTTGCTCGCGGCCTTCGCGCACCTCGTTGAGGCGCTGCAGTTGCAGCACGCGTGCGCTGCTGTCGATGGTCACGAGCAGGGCCGGGTGCTGCTGCTCGTCCAGCAGCACCGCCAGCTGGCGCAGTTGCGGCTGCTCGATCAGCCGGCCCTGCAGATGCTTGATCTGGGTCTTGAACTGCTCGAACAGGCTGATTCCGGTGGCGCCGCCGACGAACAGCAGCAGCGCGAGCAGGATCGCGAGCGCGCGCCACCAGGAGTTGACGCGGCGGTCGGGGGCGGAAGAGGAGGAGGTGGATAGGTCGGTCATGGCGCTATTGTGCGCAATGTGCCGAGCCTGGCATCGATGACCGCCTGGACAGGCTGCCAGGCCCTGTTCCCGTCCTGATCAGCCGCGCCCGAGGCGGAAGAAGCCGACCGTCTGCGTCAGCTGTTCGCTCTGCTCCTGCAGCGAAGCCGCGGCGGCGGCGGCCTCCTCGACCAGCGCCGCGTTTTGTTGCGTCGTGGTGTCGATCTGCGTGATCGCCGAGTTGACCTGCTCGATGCCCGAGGTCTGCTCCTGGCTTGCCGCCGAGATCTCGCCCATGATGTCGGTTACGCGCTGGATGCTGCCGATGATCTCGGTCATGGTCTGGCCGGCCGTGTTGACCAGTTCGCTGCCCAGATTGACGTTGTTGACCGAGTCTCCGATCAGTTCCTTGATCTCCTTGGCTGCCGCAGCCGAGCGCTGCGCCAGGCTGCGCACCTCGCTCGCCACCACCGCGAAGCCGCGGCCCTGCTCGCCGGCGCGTGCGGCTTCCACCGCCGCGTTGAGCGCAAGGATGTTGGTCTGGAACGCGATGCCGTTGATCACGTCGATGATGTCGACGATCTTCTTCGACGAGGCATTGATCGCGGTCATGGTCTGCACCACCTGATTGACCACGCCGCCGCCCTTGATCGCGACCTCGGAAGCGGAATGCGCAAGCTGGTTGGCCTGACGCGCGTTGTCGGCGTTCTGCTTGACGGTGCCGGTGATCTCCTCCACCGAGGCGGCGGTTTGTTCCAGCGCGCTGGCTTGCTCCTCGGTGCGCGCCGACAGGTCCAGGTTGCCGGTCGAGATCTGGCGCGCGGCGGTCGCGATCGCGTCCGTGCCGTGGCGCACCGTGCTCACGATGTTCGACAGCCCCTCGTTCATCTGCCCCAGCGCGGCCATCAGTTCGCCGGTCTCGTCGCGGCTCTCGGAGCGGATCTCGCTGCCCAGATCGCCCGCCGCCACGGTCTGCGCGATCCTGACGGCCTGCTGCAGCGGCTGGGTGATGCTGCGCGTGAGCCAGTAGGCCAGCGCGATGCTCAACAGGATCGAGGCCAGGCTGCCGCCTATCATCAGCTGCAGCGAGCCCGAGACATCGCTGCGCGCCTGCCTGGCGCCGTTCTCGACCAGTTTCTGCTGCAGCTCGACCATGGCTTCGACATGCTGCTGCACGCTGTCGAGCAGGGGCAGCGTCTCGCGTTGCACCAGTTCGGTCGCCTCTTCGCGCTTGCCTGCGGCCAGCAAGGCAGTGACCTGGGTGAACGAGGCCACATAGCGCGCGCGCTCGGTCTTGATCTTGTCCAGCAGCACCTTGGCTTCGGGCAGGTAGACCAGCCGATCGAGCGTCGCGATGGCCTCATCGATCGCCTTCTTGTTGGCGCCGATATGCTGCTTGACCTGCTGCACCTGGGCGGCGTCGAGCGGCAGGAACAGTTCGAGCGTGCGACGTGCGTTGGCGCGCATCCGCTCGTTGATGACATGGGCCGCATCGACCTTGCGCCACTCCACGTCGACGATGTTTTCGGTCAGCGTCCCCAAGCTGTTCAGCCGCAGGATGCCGATGACGATCGCGGCCACCATCAGCGACAGCACCAGCGCGAATCCCGCGCCGAGGCGCAGGCCGATTTTGAGATCCGAGAGCTTCATGGGTGTTCTGGTTGTGAAATAGGGGATGACGGACAGGTCAAACCACAAAAATATGACTTAAATAAGAACTTTGAGTTCCAAAATTATCGTTGAAAGTGATTTTTGCGTAAAAAAAGCCGCTCCAAAGGAGCGGCTTGACATCAGTGTGCCGCCAGGCACTCGGCCTGGCGTGGAATCAGAGGTAGAACAGGTGGCTGTCGAGCGCGCGCGCCGCCTTGGCCAGTCGCAGCGAGCCAGCTGGCGATGCGCTGGCCTGGGCGACGGCTTGCTGGGCTTGCAGGCGGGCCGCGGCGCGGGCCTGGGCGCGACCGGCGGCCCACTGGTCCAGGCGGGCGAGGGTGCGTGCGCTCATGCGGCGGACGGTGCCGGTCAGCAGCAGGCTGCCGGCAAAGACCACCGCCCACATCGCGACCCAGGCCAGGAACAGGTGATCGTCGATCCAGGTCTCGACCAGCTGGTCGGCCACCACCGCCAGCGCCGCCACCGAGGCAGCCAGCAGCAAGGCTGCCAGACCACGGGCGTTCTCGGGGCGGGTGGCGGGCTGGCTCGACTGGTCGTAAGCGCGGGAGTTGAGGGTGGCGGTGTGGTTCATGGTCGTGCGGTATCTGTGGTGTGTTGCGTTGCAACACGGAATGCCGCGCATATTAGGGTAAACCCGCATAGCGTGCAAATTTATTTTTGTAATGCAATATATTCACACTACATATGAATGAGCTGAACTTCCGTACCCTGGACCTCAACCTGCTGCGCGTTTTCGACGAAGTGATGTCGGAGCGCAACCTGACCCGTGCCGCGCACAATCTCGCGACCACCCAGCCCGCGGTCAGCAATGCGCTGCGCCGACTGCGCGAGCTGCTCGGGGACGACCTGGTGCGGCGCGCGGGCTATGGCGTCGAGCCCACGCCGCTGGCGCTCACGCTCTGGCCCACGGTGCGCGACGCGCTGCGCCAGTTGCGCGACTCGCTCGCGCCGGGTGCCTTCGATCCGGCGCAGGCGCAGAACCATTTCGTGCTCGCGATGGCCGACTCGACCGCCACCAAGCTCGCGCCCGGCCTGGTCGAGATCCTGGCGCAAGAGGCGCCCGGGGTCACGCTGCGCTTGCTGCCCTTGACCACGCGCGACCCGCGCCCGCTGCTCGAACAGGGCGAGGTCGACCTCGCGGTCGGCTATTTCCCTGGCGTGCTGACCGAACTGGCTGCCAGTCATCTGCAGGAGAATGCGACCCGCTTCCTCTATCAGCGGCTCTACGAGGGCCGCTATGTGGTCGTGATGCGGCGCGGCCATCCGCTGGCGGGCCGGCCTATCACGCTGGCTGATTTCTGTGCGGCGCGCCACCTGCTGGTGAGCTTTTCCGGCCGGCCCTTCGGCTTCGTCGACGAGGCGCTGGCGGCGCAGGGCCTGGGCCGGCGCGTCGTGCTGACGGTCAACCAGTTCTTCACCGCCGGCCGCGTGGTCTCGACCTCCGACCTGCTGACGGTGCTGCCGCTGCATTTCCTCGGTGCCACCGGCATGGAGGCCGAGCTGACCCACTGCGAGTTGCCGCTGGACCTGCCGCAGGTGCATGTCGATGCGCTGTGGCGGCGCCAGCAGCAGGGCCAGAGTGCGCACCGCTGGCTGCGCGAAGCGGTGTTCCGTGCGGTCGGCCAGCGAGGCCAGCCATGAAGCTGCAGCTGCTCAGCGATCTGCACCTCGAAGCCAACCCGCAGTTCGTGGCCGAGCCAGCGGTCGGCGCCGACCTGCTGGTGCTCGCGGGTGACGTGGGTTCCTACCAGGCGCGCACTGCCGGTGCCATGGCCGAGCCCGACTGGGGCCTGCAGCGCTTCTCGCCGCTGCCCCAGTACGCCGGCTGGCCGGTGCCGGTGGTCTATGTGCCTGGCAATCATGAATATGACGCGCTCGACTTCGACCAGGCCCACGCCGGCTTGCGCGCTGCCTGCGACCGCCTGGGCATCCGCTGGCTTGAGCGCGAGCAACTGTTGATCGATGGCGTGCGCTTCGTCGGCACCACGCTCTGGTCCGACTACGACGCGCTGGCGCTCAGGGCCGAGCCGTCCCGCGCGCTGCAGCAGCGCGGCAAGGCCTTCCGTGCCGCCAATTTCTACCTCGAGAAGATGGCCACCCGGCGCGATGGTGCGCTGTTCGATGCCGCTGCCATGCGCGAGCAGGCCCTGGTCTGCCAGCACTGGCTGGATCAGGCGCTGGCGCAACCGCATGACGGGCCGACCGTGGTGGTCACGCATTTTGCCCCCAGCCTGCGCAGTGCCGACCCGCGCTACGGCCTGATGCCTGGCACGGCAGGCTTCTGCAACGCGCTCGACGGCTGGCTGGAGCGGGCCGATCTCTGGTTGCATGGGCATCTGCATTGCGCGCACGACTATCGCGTGGGTCGCTGCCGCGTGGTCGCCAATCCGCTCGGCTATGCGGGCAAGCATGAGCAGCAGGACTTCCGGCCTGGTCTCTGTGTCGAGGTGCCGGGTACAGCGGGCCAGTGACAACAAAAAAGCCGATGCATGGGAATGCACCGGCTCAGGCAATCGCATCTCTCTGGACGCTGGATTTGATGTTGTTGGACTTGTGTTGTCTCCTCGGTCCTCCCGCATGCGACCGGCAGCAGAGCTGTCCCGATCGGCGAGTAGAGGCATTGTAGGGAAGTGCACTGCTGCCGTGCATAGGGATTTACCCGGATACCGGGCACCATCAGCCCTGGGGGCAGCGATGCGGGTTGCCAGGCCTCAGATCGCTGTCGGGAAGTCGCCGTCGTCGACCGCAAACGGCACCCGCGGCGCCACGGCGCACAGCAGTTCGTAGGAGAGGGTGCCGGCGGCCTGCGCGACCTCGTCCACCGGCAGCACTGCGCCATGCCGGCTGCGGCCCCACAGCACGACCTCGTCGCCCGCCTGGCAGGGCGAGGCATCCGCTTCCGCCGGCCCCAGGTCCACCGCCAGCATGTCCATGCTGACGCGGCCGACCAGCCGGGTCCGCACGCCCCGCACCAGCACCGGCGCGCCGCAGTCCGGGCCGCCGGGCGCGTGACGCGGGTAGCCGTCGGCATAGCCGCAGGCCACCACGCCGATGCGCATCGCATGCGGGGCGACGAAGGTCGAGCCGTAGCCGACCGACTCGCCGGCCTGGACTTGCTGCACGGCGATCAGCCGGCTGGCCAGCGTCAGCGCCGGCTGCAGCTCCCAGTCGGCGCTGCAGTGCGCAGGATGATCCGGTGCACTGCCGTAGAGCGCGATGCCGCCGCGCACCCAGTCGGCCGCCAGTGCGCTGGAACCCAGTTCGCGTCCGGCGTGGCGCAGCGTGGCGGCGCTGTTGCACAGGCTGCGCTCGCCCGGCAGGTCGCGCGTGGCGGCGGCGAAGGCGTCGAGCTGGTGCGCGATGCCGTCGGCCCCGAAGCGTGCGCTGTCGGCGTCACTGAAATGCGTGATGAGCGAGATCTCGTCGACCTGGGGCAGGGCGTTGAGCCGGGCCCAGGCCGAGCGATAGGCGGCAGGCCTGAAGCCGAGCCGGTTCATGCCCGAGTTCATCTTGAGGAAGACCCGGTGCGGCTGGTGCGTCTTGTGCGCGGCCAGCCAGTCGATCTGCTCCTCGCAGTGCACCACATGCCAGAGGTTCAGGCGCGAGCAGAGCTCGAGGTCGCGTGCCTCGAAACAGCCTTCGATCAGCAGGATCGGGCCGCGCCAGTCCAGCGCGCGCAGCCGCTCGGCCTCGGCCAGGTCGAGCAGCGCGAAGCCATCGGCCGCACGCAGCGCGGGGAAGGTCCGTTCGATGCCGTGACCGTAGGCGTTGGCCTTGACCACCGCCCACAGGCGTGAGTCGGGTGCGGCGCGTTGCAGGCGCTCCAGGTTATGGCGCAGGGCGGGCAGGTGGACGGTGGCGAGTATCGGGCGCGGCATGGAGCCGATGTTAGCAACGAAGCCGATGCCTGCGGGGACCCTTGTGCAAGGCACCGGCCAGGTGTCATGCTATAAACCCGCCACCCGTGGGACAAATTCCCGGCCCACCCCCGATCTGCCCCGGCAAGATCCCGATCCGCGACCCGCATTTCCTGCCTTCCGAGCCAGACCTATATACATGAAGCGCGGCTTCTACACCATCATGACGGCGCAGTTCTTCAGCTCGCTGGCCGACAACGCCTTGTTCGTTGTTGCCGTCGAGCTGCTGCGCAGCAGCCAGGCCCCCGAATGGCAGCGCACGGCGCTGGTGCCGATGTTCGCGCTGTTCTACGTGGTGCTCGCGCCCTTCGTTGGTGCTTTTGCCGATGCGCGCCCCAAGGGCCGGGTCATGTTCATCAGCAATGCGATCAAGGTGACCGGCTGTCTGCTGATGCTCACGCCCATGCACCCCTTGCTGGCGTTCTCGATCGTCGGCCTGGGGGCGGCGTCCTATTCGCCCGCCAAGTACGGCATCCTGACCGAGCTGCTGCCGCCCTCGCAGCTGGTCAAGGCCAACGGCTGGATCGAGGGATTGACGATCGCCTCCATCATCCTCGGCGTCGTGCTCGGTGGCCAGATGGTCGGCCCTGCCGTCTCGGGCTGGCTGCTGGCGTTCGACTTGCCGTTCGTCGACACTGACGTGGACACCCCGGCCGAGGCCGCGATCACCTGCCTGGTGCTGATCTATGCGCTGGCGGCCTGGTTCAACACCCGCATTCCGCTGACCGGTGTGGCACCGCGTCACATGCCGCGCAATCCGCTCGCGCTGCTGCCCGATTTCTGGACCTGCAACAGCCGGCTTTGGCGCGACCGCCTGGGCCAGATCTCGCTCGCGACCACCACGCTGTTCTGGGGCGTGAGCGGCAACCTGCGCTACATCGTGCTGGCCTGGGCCGCCGCCGCGCTGGGCTACGGCACCACCCAGGCCTCCAGCCTGGTTGGCGTGGTGGCGATCGGCACCGCGGTCGGCGCGGTCGCGGCCTCGATGCGCATGCGGCTGGACCAGGCTACCCGCGTCATGCCGCTGGGCATCGCGATGGGCCTGCTGGTCGTGCTGATGAACGTGATCGACAACGTCTGGGCCGCCGCGCCCTTCCTGATCCTGCTCGGTGCCCTGGGCGGTTTCCTGGTGGTGCCGATGAATGCGCTGCTGCAGCACCGCGGCCACAACCTGATGGGGGCCGGCCGCTCGATCGCGGTGCAGAACTTCAACGAGCAGACCTGCATCCTGTGCCTGGGCGGGCTCTACAGCTATTCGACCAGCGTCGGTCTGTCGGCCTTTGGCGCCATCACTGCCTTCGGCCTGGTCGTCGCGGTGGCGATGTGGGGCATCCAGCGCTGGCACGCTCACAACGAGCGCACCCACCCGCACGAGCTGCAGCGGCTGCTCGAGATCGCCCGGCGCGACGACCTGCACGGCTGAGTGCGTCCCGGGCAGCCAGCGGCCTGAGCCCCCAGTCCTCGCAGGGCGGACAGCGATCGGCTGCCGGCAGCCTGGGTCTCTTCGCTACACTGGCAAACATGCTCTGGATCAAGTCTCTGCACATCGTTTTCGTGGCCAGCTGGTTTGCCGGCCTGTTCTACCTGCCGCGCATCTTCGTCAATCTCGCGATGGTCGAGCCCGGCAGCCTGGCGGAGCGCGACCGCCTGTTGCTGATGGCGCGCAAGCTCGCGCGCTTCATGACCATACTGGCCGTGCCGGCGCTGGCGCTCGGTCTCTGGCTCTGGCTGGGTTATGGCATCAGCGGCGGCTGGATGCACGCCAAGCTGCTGCTCGTCTTGCTGCTGCTCGGTTACCACCATGCCTGCCTGCGCATCCTCAAGGGCTTCGAGCAAGGCAGGAACCGGCGCAGCCATGTCTGGTTCCGCTGGTTCAACGAGGCACCGGTGCTCATGATGCTGGTGATCGTGATCCTGGTGGTCGTCAAGCCCTTCTGAGGCGGCTGGCCACCGGGCTCCGCCATGCCGGCTTATCGCCGCACCATCGCTGCCCCGCTGGCCCTGTGCTGGCTGGTGCTGATCGTGCATGCCAGCCTCTATCCCTTCAGCGGCTGGCGCTCGCAAGGCGTCTCGCCCTGGGCCTACCTCGATGCACCCTGGTCGCCCTACTGGACCAGCTTTGACGTCTGGATCAATGTGGTCGGCTACCTGCCGCTGGGCTTCCTGTTCGCGCTGGCGCTGGCGCGCAGCGGCCATGACCGTCTGGCCTGGCCGCTCGGGCTGCTGGCGCCGGCGCTGCTGTCCCTGCTGCTCGAAGGCATCCAGAGCTACCTGCCGCAGCGCGTGCCTTCCCGGCTCGACCTGCTGCTCAACGCGGCCGGCGGCGCCATCGGTGCGCTGCTTGCGCTGC